>NZ_BAAAZY010000010.1:0-303178 GCF_039537145.1 Streptomyces shaanxiensis | reverse complement strand
TGCCGGCCGTCGGCACGCGCCCTCTGTGCTCTCCTACAGCTTCCACTCCCCGACCTGCTCCGCGAAGCCCGAGTCCATCCCGAACGTGACGGTGGCCGCCTTCGAGGCCTTCGGCACCTCGAACACGACCCAGCCCAGCGCCTTCGCGCCGGGCTTCAGCCGGACGTCCGACGACATCGACGGTCCGGCCGTGATGTCGGCGATGACGGTCCCGAACTGCTGGCCCTGGTCGTCGGCTATCTTCGCGCCGTTCGCGGGGGCGTCGGAGTAGACCTTGGAGCCGGTGTTGACGAGCTGGAACTGGACACCGATCCACCGGCTGCCGTCTTCGGGGGCGAAGAACTCGTCACTGGACTTGGCGTTGTCGACGACCTTGACGACGGTGGCGTCCAGTCCGGTGCCGCTCTCCATGCCCTTGAGGGCGAGCGTGTCACCGACCTTGGCGACCTCGGGCGCGGCACTGCTCTTCTCGACGGCGGGCTCCTTCTCGTCGCCGCTGTCGGCCTTGGCGGAGGCGTTCGCCTTCGGCTTGTCGACGATCTCGTCGCCGGAGCCGGTGCCACAGGCGGTCAGACCGATCGCGGCGACGGCGACGGCCGCGGTGGCGGCGAGGCGAATGCGGGTGCGGGTGCGGTGGAACATGTTCTCCCCAGGTTCTCGGTAGTACGCATGTGAAGGACCCGTGGAGAACTTGCATGGTTGTACGGATCACCGAAAAAACGGCCCCGTGAAGCAACCTGGCGACCCGTTACACCGTCCGCCGGTGCGCGACTGCCCGCGACGCCCGTCAGTCGGGCAGGTTGCCGTCGCCGCCCAGGTTGGCGACCATGCGACGCAGGACGTTGATGGTGGTCACGAAGTCGGCCGTGTCGATGCCTTCGTGTGTCTGCTGATGCACGCGCAGGTTGCGCTCCCTGGCCCGAACGCGCCCGGACTCCCCAGCCTCGGTCAACGTCATGGCTCCTGCGTTCTCGGTGAGCCAACCGCGGGCGACCAGGTCGTCGAAGACTCCGTTGAAGTCGATCCCCAGGTCGTCGTACTTCGTCAGCCGCTCGATCAACGTTGCACGGGTCCACCTGCCCGGATCCCCGGCGACGTGATTGAGCGTCCACCAGTGCGGCTGCGTGAGGTCCTCCACCGCCAACTGCGCACGGATGGCTCCGACCACCAGCCGGTACGCCTCGCCGCTCCACGCACCGATCGGCTGGGCGGCCAGCTCTTCCTGCGCATACTCCCTGAGCGCCACGCTCACTTGTCGTCCCTCCCTCAAGCGATCACCAGAACGCGTTCACCGTAGAACCTCAAGTTTGGTTGAGGTCAACAACGGCGACCGCCGAGGGGGTTCGGACGGCCGCCGTTGCGTAGCGCCGGAGAGGACCGCTTCCCCTTGCTCAGGGCGTGTACACGGTCGGCCGGGGCGCCGTGGCCATGCCGTTGCCGATGAAGAAGCTCGGGTGCGGGGGCTGGTTGTATGCGGTGTTCTGCCAGGCGAGGCCCGTGCGGTACATCGTGTCGTGGAGCAGGGTCGTGATCTTCGTGTTCGTCTCGTGCGGCGTGGAGTAGATCCGCAGCGCCGTGTTGCCGCTCGTGCGCCAGATGACCTCTTCGCGCCAGTCGCCGAGGATGTCGCCGGAGAGGACCGGCGTGGCCTTGGTGCCGTTGTTGGAGGAGACGCCGGAGCCGGTCAGCAGGCGGGTGTCGGAGGACGTGCCGTACATGTCGATGCGGGTGCCGTCGAGGAGTTCGCGGACGGTGTCGCCGTCCCACCAGGACAGGAAGTTGACGGAGGACGGCTCGCGGCCCTTGGTGGCGCCGGCCTCGTCGCGGATCGAGGTGTCGGAGGCGGACCAGACCTCGGCGCCGTCGTTGCCCGCCCAGATGTCGCCGGCGACTCCGCGGCCGTTGTCGCAGCAGGCGGCGAGGGACCAGATCACGGTCCCGTTGGCCGGGTTGATGTACAGCTCGGCCGGCTGGGACGTGGACTCCGAGACCTTGAAGTACTCCAGGCCCGCGCGTGCGGGATCGAGGTCGCCGAGGTGCTGGGCGTCGCCGTGGCCGGCCTTCGTCGTCCACAGGCCGTAGCCGTTGTCGTCGACGGCCATCGCACCGTAGACGATCTCGTCCTTGCCGTCGTTGTCGACGTCCCCCACGGACAGACTGTGCGAGCCCTGGCCGTCGAACCCCTTGCCGGTGTTGGTGGAGGAGTTGGTGTCGAAGGTCCAGCGGCGGGTGAAGCTGCCGCCTCGCCAGTCCCAGGCGGCGATGACCGTACGGGTGTAGTAGCCGCGCGCCATGATGAGGGAGGGGCGGGCGCCGTCCAGGTAGGCGGTTCCGGCGAGGAACCGGTCGACCCGGTTGCCGTACGAGTCGCCCCACGACGCGACCGAGCCGCGAGCCGGGACGTAGTCCACCGTCTGCATCGCCTTGCCGGTCTGGCCGTTGAACATGGTCAGGTACTCGGGGCCGGACAGGATGTAGCCGGACGAGTTCCGGTGGTCGGCCGACGAGCTGCCGATCACCGCGCCCGTGCCGTCCACCGTGCCGTCGGCCGTCTTCATGGCGATCTCGGCCTTGCCGTCGCCGTCGTAGTCGTACGCCTGGAACTGCGTGTAGTGCGCGCCGGAGCGGATGTTGCGGCCCAGGTCGATGCGCCACAGCCGGGTGCCGTCGAGCTTGACGCCGTCGACGAACGTGTTGCCGGTGTAGCCGGACTGGGAGTTGTCCTTGGCGTTGGTGGGCT
Source organism: Streptomyces shaanxiensis (assembly GCF_039537145.1). Taxonomy (NCBI): domain Bacteria; kingdom Bacillati; phylum Actinomycetota; class Actinomycetes; order Kitasatosporales; family Streptomycetaceae; genus Streptomyces; species Streptomyces shaanxiensis. The sequence continues at coordinate 300,438 of NZ_BAAAZY010000010.1, read as the reverse complement.
GCCACTTGAGGACGATGTCGAGGGCGCCGTCGCCGTCGAGGTCGGCGACGGAGGCGTCGTTGGCCTCGTAGGTGTACGCCACTCCGTCGGGGGTCGTGCCGCCGGCCGGTGGGCTGATCGGGACGTCCTTGTAGCCCGGGCGGAACTGGACGGCGTGGACCGAGTCGCCCTGCTCCACGCCGCCCACGATCGCGCGGACCGTGTAGTCGGCCTGTTCGGGGGCGCCGGAGTGGAAGTAGTTGGTGGAGCCGGTGATCGGGGTCGAGTTGACCTTCGTACCGGCGCGGTAGACGTTGAAGGAGACGTCGTTCGGGTCGGTGCCCAGCCAGCGCCAGCTGACCAGGTTGCCACTGGCCGTGTGGACGCTGACCACGCCCCGGTCCAGCTTCTCGACCTGGCGGGCGGTGGCGGCCTCCGCGGTGCCGACGCCGTTCAGGGTGGTGAGTCCTGCGGCGACGAGCGCGACGGTGGCGCCCAGCGCGGAGATGACGGCCCTTCGTCTGCGGTGCTTGTGCGGGTGCTGCACGAGACGTACCTCCTGGGAGGACGGACGGATTCCGAATCCTCAGTGGTCGCCGCGCACCGCGAAGTTGCCGTATCTTTCGGCCAGTTCGGCAGTCGTACGGGCGATCCGCTCGCGCAGCTCCGGCGGCGCCAGTACCTCTACGTGCGTGCCCAGGCGCAGGAACTCGCCGTGTGCGTGGTCGACGGACTCGATGGGGACGGTGGCCCGGATCCAGCCGTCGTCGTCGGTACGGCCGTTCGCGGTGACGGCACGGGCGAGCGGCCCGGAGAGCGCGGCCCCCGGGGCCAGACGTACCACCGCCTCCGCGCGGTACAGGCGGTCGTGGAAGTCCCGCTGGTACGCCTCCCAGTACGCGGCGAGGTCGAAGGCCTCGGGGCGTGTGAACTCCTCGTCGGACGCGGCGAGTTCGAGGATCTGGTCGACGCGGAAGGTGCGCGGTCCGGGGCCGGCGACCACGTACCAGCGGCCCGCCTTGAGGACCAGGCCGTACGGCTCCAGGCGGCGCTCCACGTCGGTGGGCTCGCGCCAGCGCCGGTAGACGACGTGCAGCACCCGGCTGTTCCACACCGCGTCGGCGACCGCCGGGAGGAACGGGGTCTCTTCGCCGTCCGCGTACCAGCCGGGGGCGTCCAGGTGGAAGCGGCCGCTGATCCGGTCGGCGTGGACGCGGAGCTCCGCGGGGAGGGCGGCGCGGACCTTGAGCTGGGCGGCGGCCAGGACGGAGCCGAGACCGAGCTCGGCGGCCGGTCCCGGGACGCCCGCGAGGAACAGCGCCTCGGCCTCGTCGGCGGTCAGGCCGGTGAGCCGGGTGCGATAGCCGTCCAGGAGGCGATAGCCCCCGGCGTGACCGGCGTCGCCGTACAGCGGCACGCCGGCCGCGCTCAGGGCCTCCACGTCACGGTAGACGGTGCGGACGGACACCTCCAGCTCCTCGGCGAGCTGGGCGGCGGTCATCCGGCCCCGGGTCTGGAGAAGGAGCAGGATCGAGACGAGTCGGCTGGACTTCACTGACACATGGTGTCAGTGAAGCGGTCCTAACGTCCTGGCATGAGCTTCACCGAGAAACTGCTGACGGTGCCGCCGCCGATCGAGGTGGCCGGGCGGCACATCAAGCGCTACCACGTCACCGCCGACCCGGCGGGCATCGCGCCGGAGGTCGAGAAGGCGGCGTACGCGATCCTGCCGGACCTGCTGCCGGAGCCGGACGGCACGCCCCCGGCGACGTTCGTGGTCCTGCACCGGGGCGGGGACGACGGCGCCTACCTCAACGCCTACAGCTGGGTGTGGGACAACGTCCTGCACTTCAAGGGCGCGGCGGCGGGCCAGCCGGTGCTCGGCTGCCCGGACGACGACCCGACGCACTTCGTCACGCCCGACCTGCCGTGGATCGGCTGCGTCTGGGAACTCCCGCCGATCCTGCACGAACGGGACGCCTGGGTACGGCACCTGCTCGCGCCCGAAGTCCCCGATCTGAAGGCCTACTTGGCCGACTCGCTGCCCGAAGGAACCACTGGAGACCGCATATGAGCAGCCCGCACGACTTCGACTTCTTCCACGGCGAGTGGGACGTCGTCAACCGTAGCCGCACCGACTTCCTCGACCCGGACAGCGACTGGGTGGAGTTCCCGGCGACCAGCCGCTGTTGGCCGCTGTTCGACGGCGCCGCCAACATCGACGAGATCGACATGCCGCACCTCGGCTCGAAGGGGCTGACGCTGCGCCTGTTCGACCTGGAGACCGAGCAGTGGTCGCTGACCTGGTCCTCCAGCCGCACCGGCAAGCTGTTCCCACCGGTGTCCGGGCGCTTCGAAGGCGAACGCGGCGAGTTCCACGGCGACGACACCTACGACGGCAAGGACGTACGGGTGCGGTTCGTCTGGTCGGGCATCTCGGCCACCACGGCCCGCTGGGAGCAGGCGTTCTCCGTGGACGGCGGGGACACCTGGGTGTCGAACTGGGTCATGGAGTTCACCCGGGCTTCCGGAACGCCCGGAGCGTGAACACCGGGTCCGGCCGGGGTCGGTCCTGGTCCGGGAGGCGGGCCAGCCTGGCGGCGAAGTCGTCGGCGCGCGCGTCGCCGGGCGGGAGGGTGACGAACCAGCCCCGGCGCAGGTCGGCGACCGTGCGGCGGGGGCTGCGGCCCTGGCCTCGGCCCGTGAAGCCGGACTGCCCGGCCGGCAGGAGGCCGTGGTCGAGGGCGTACGACTCGACGCGCGCCGCCTCGTCCCGGGCGGGGCGTTGCGGGCGGGAGGCCATGACGGCGTCGATGTCGCTGCCCACGTTGTGCGCGGCGGCCTTGTCGACCGTGGTGACGTAGACCCCGCCGGGCCGCAGCATCCGCGCGCACTCCCCGACGGTGGCCCGCACGTCCTCGTCCGTGCGGGCCAGGTGCAGCAGCCACACACTGCTGACGGCGTCGAACCGGCCGCCCGGGAACGGCAGCCGACGGCTGTCGGCGAGCACGACGGCACCGGGCATACGGGCGGCGGCCTGGCGAGCCATGCCGGGCGCGAGATCGACGCCGGTCACGCACAGGCCGTCCCGTCCGGCGGCGAGCCGCCGCGTCACGATGCCGGTGCCGCAGGCGACGTCGAGCAGGCGCCGGGTCCCGTCCGGCAGAAGTCCCAGCACGGCCTCCGCCGCGGCCGCCGCCCTGGGCTCGCCGCCGCGCGAGGCGTCGTACCGCTCCGCTTCCTTGTCGTAGTCCAGCACGCGCGTCAGTGTGCCCCGTGACCAGGGGCGAGCTCCTCGATTTTCCGGGCGAGCAGGAAGTCCCGCTTCGTCACGGCGCCCACCGTGTGGGTGTTCACGGTGAGGGAGACCGTGTTGTAGCCGAGGGTCAGGTCGGTGTGGTGGTCGAGCTCCTCCTGGACCTGGGCGATGTGCACGACCATCGCCGTGGCCGCGAAGTGCGAGGGGAGCCGGTAGGAGCGGGCGATGCGGTCGCCCTCCTGCGACCAGCCCGGCAGCTCCGCGAGCCGGTCCTCGATCTCCTTCTGCGACAGCGGTTCGAGGGGCATGGCCTCGCTCCTTCCTGCACCGGCGGGTTCGTCTTCAGCGTGCCACAGCCTGGACGCGGCGGCCCTGGTCAGACGGGTTCCCCGAAGGTCAGCGCCGCACGCCTTCGGCCGCCAGGTCGTCGGCCAGCGCGGCGATCTGCGCCCGGCCCTCGACCTGCTCCAGCCACTCGTGCGGCAGGCCGTGGTCGCCGTACCGGACGCCCAGCAGGTTGCCGCAGACGGAGCCGGTGGAGTCGCTGTCGCCCGAGTGGTTGACGGACAGCAGCAGCGCGTCCCGCACGGAGGGCGCGACGAGCGCGCAGTACACGCCGATGGCGAGGGCCTGCTCGGCGATCCAGCCCTCCCCCAGGGACTCGACCTTCTCCGCGGTCGGCGAGCCCTGTTCGGCCAGGTCGACGGCCTCGGTGAGCGCGGCCGAGGTCTCCTCGTGGCCGGGATGGCGCCGCAGCAGCCGTAGCGTGCGCAGGACCGCGCCCTCCAGGGAGTCGCCCGCGACGAGGTGTGCCACGATCGCGGCGAAGGCGCCCGCCGCGTAGTAGCCGGTGGGGTGACCGTGGGTGATCTGGGCGGCGCGGGCGGCCATCGCGAAGGCCGCGTCGGCGGTGTTCACCAGGCCGAAGGGGGCCGAGCGCATCACCGCGCCGCAGCCCTTGGAGTCGGGGTTGACCTCGCCGGGCCTGCCGTCGAGGGCGAGCGACGGGTCGGGGGCGTACATCTGGGTGATCCCGGAGACGCAGGCGTTGCCGGGGGCGCGGCGCGCGTACAGCCAGGCCTGGGTGATCAGACCGCCGTCGGGGGCGCCGCTCTGCGGGGGCGCGGCGTGCTCCGGGCCGGGGTGGCGCTGGGTCTCCAGCCAGCGCTCGTACGCCCAGCGCACCAGCAGGGCCCAGCCGCCGCCGATGCCCTTGAGCCGCTCCCGCCGGTGGGCCTGGATGAGGGCCTCGGCTGTGAAGAGGGACATCTGGGTGTCGTCGCTGATCCGGGCCACGTCGCTGTCGCCGGCGAAGAGGAATCCGGTCACTCCGCGCTCTCCGTTGGCGGCGCGGATCCGGTCCAGCGAACTGAACTCGACCGGGTAGCCGAGGGCGTCACCGAGGGCCCCGCCGAGCAGGCAGCCACGCACCCGGGCGCGGTACACGGCCTCGCCCGCCAGGGTCGACATCCACGGCTCGTTCATTGCACGCGCTCCTCGACTACGGTCGTACTCATGACCATTGTCCCGCCCGGCGCCGCCGCACCCGCCACCGCCCCCGCCGACCACGGCGTCGGCCCCCTGCTGCGGGCCTGGCGCGAGCAACGGCGGGTCAGCCAGCTGGAGTTGGCGCTGCGGGCGGACTCCTCGGCGCGGCACATCAGCTTCATCGAGACGGGCCGTTCGCGACCGAGCGAGGAGATGGTGCTGCGGCTGGCCGAGCACCTGGACGTTCCGGTACGGGAGCGCAACGCGCTGCTGCTGGCCGCCGGCTACGCCCCGCGCTACCCCGAGACCCCGCTGGACGACCCGGCACTGGACGCGCTGCGCGCGGGCATGGAGCGGCTCATCCAGGGCTACGAGCCCTACCCGGCCCTGGTGGTCGACGCGATGTACAACGTCCACGCCGCCAACCGGGGCATCCTGACGCTGCTCGACGGCATCCCCGAACACCTCCTCACGCCCCCGCTGAACGCGATGCGCCTGACCCTGCACCCGGAGGGCCTCGCGCCGCGCATCCGCAACCTGCGTGAGTGGCGCGGGCATCTGCTCGCCCAGATGGACCGGCAGATCGCGCTGCGCCGCTCCGAGCCGCTGCGCCGGCTGTACGAGGAGGTGGCGGCGTACCCGGTACCGGAGGAGACGCCCGGCGCCGAACCGGCCGAGCCCGTCCCGTACTTCGCGCTGCCGATGCAGATCGAGCACGAGGGCCGCGTCCTGTCCTTCATCTCCTCCATCTCCACCTTCAACACCCCCATGGACGTGACCGTCGCCGAGCTGGCCATCGAGACGCTCCTCCCGGCCGACCCGGCGACGGTCAAGTACCTTCAGTCGCTGATGCCCTGACGGGCCTTCAGCGCCGCGTACTGCAACCCGGCGAACCCGGCGACGGTGAGCGCCTGCAGCACGGTCCACACCGCGCCCGCCGCGGTCGGCGACAGCCACACCGCGAGGGCGACCAGGCTCAGCGCGGTCCAGCCGAGGTTGGCCTCGATGACGGCCCGTACCGGCAGCGCGGCAGGCCGGGCACGCGAGGCGAGCAGGCCCACGGCGGCCGCATACACGGTGAGGAACGCGCCGAGGGCGAGGAGCAGCCCCGAGTCGACACCGAGGAAGCGGCCGAGCGGTCCGGACACGGCAAGGTAGGCCAGCCCGTTCGCCCCGGTCACCACCGCGTCCAGGGCCAGGAAACGGCGCAGCACGGTCTGCGGGTCGGAGGTCCGGGCGAGCGCGGCGAGCGAGGTGGCGGACATGGTGAATCACCCTCCGTCGGGGTTGGGTTGAGGTGGCCGACCCGGATCCCGGGACGGAGTGCGCCGGCCCGGGACCCGGTGCCTCCACGATCCCGCGGGGCGGCGACGGGGTCGATTACCCGCAAGGTAATGCGGACCTGGCGATTCAACCGGGGCCGCGGGCAACGCCCCAAGGGGCGCGGGGAACTGCGCGACCAGCCCCCACCATCCCGCACCCGGCACACAACAGTGACCACCCCACCGCTTCCCCGTAACATGGCGCCCGTACTTTCGGCGCGTAGGGGAGGCGTGGCGTGAGTGAGCGGCGACCCGCTCCCACCGTGGGCCAGGTGGTGCTCGGCAAGCGCCTCCAGGAACTGCGGGAGGCAGCCGGCCTCGGGCGCGACGAGGCAGCCCGCGTGCTGCGCGTGGCCGCGGCGACCGTACGCCGGATGGAGACGGCCGAGGTCGCGCTGAAGATCCCGTACGTACAGGTGCTGCTGGAGACGTACGGCGTCGCGGAGGACGAGACGGCCGCCTTCGTCGCACTGGCCGAAGAGGCCAACCAGCCGGGCTGGTGGCAGCGGTTCCACGACGTGCTGCCGGACTGGTTCAGCCTGTACGTGAGTCTGGAGGGCGCCGCCCGCATCATCCGCTCCTACGAGCCGCACTTCGTGCCCGGTCTGCTGCAGACCGAGGGCTACGCGCGTGCGGTGATGGCCGCCGGGACGATCGGGCAGGCGGGTCCGGAGACCATCGAGCGGCATGTGTCGCTGCGCATGGCACGGCAGGGACTGCTGGAGCGCCCCGACCCGCCCCACCTGTGGGTGATCATGGACGAGACGGTGCTGCGGCGTCCGGTGAGCGCCGACGGCGCGGTGATGCGCGACCAGGTGGACAAGCTCCTGGAGTTCGCCGAGCGCGACCGCGTCACGCTACAGATCGCCGAGTTCGCCTCCGGCCCGCACCCGGGGACGTACGCCCCCTTCTCCCTGTTCCGGTTCGCCGAGCCGGAGCTGCCCGACATGGTCTACACCGAGTACCTCACCGGCGCCCTGTACCTGGACTCCCGCAAGGAGGTCGCCGCGCACCTGGAGGTCCTGGACCACATGTCGACGGCCGCCGCGTCGGCCGAGCGCACGAAAACGATTCTGCGGGAGTGCCGCGAGGACGTCTGACCGGCGCACGGCAACCTTCCGGCCCCGGCCGACGACCTGTCCACGACCACAGACGAGCCCCGAGGAGGACACACCGCATGACCGGATCCGAGTCCGCGCCCACTCGCGTCGACACCAGCCGGCCGCACCCGGCCCGCGTCTACGACTGGTGGCTGGGCGGCAAGGACAACTACCCGGTGGACGAGGAGCTGGCCCGGAAGATCCTCGCCGTGGACGGCACGGTCCTGCGCGGGGCGCGCGCCAACCGCCGGTTCATGCACCGGGCCGTCCGCACCGTCGCCGAGGCCGGGATACGCCAGTTCCTGGACATCGGCACGGGCATCCCCACCGAGCCCAACCTGCACCAGGTCGCGCAGGGCGTCGCTCCGGAGGCCAAGGTCGTGTACGCGGACAACGACCCGATCGTGCTGCGGCACGCGGAGGCCCTGCTGCACGGCTCCGCCGAGGGCAGCACCACGTACGTGCATGCCGACGTCCGTGACGTCGGCACCCTGCTGGACCGGGCCGGCGAGTCCCTGGACTTCGCCGAACCGGTCGCGCTGTCGCTGGTCGCGCTCACCCACTACCTGGGGGAGGACCCCGACGGCGACGACGTGTACGGCCTGCTGGAGAAGTACGTCGCCGCGCTCGCCCCGGGCAGCTACCTGATCCTGTCCCAGGTCACCCCGGACCTCAGCCCCGAGGCCATCGAGCAGGCGGCGAACCACTTCCGGCGCAGCGGCACCCCCTTCTTCCCCCGGTCGCTGGCCGAGTTCTCCCGCTTCTTCGAAGGGCTGGAGCTGCTCGGCCCCGGTGTCATCCCCGTGTACGGCTGGCGTCCGGAGCAGGTGGACGTGGCGGCTCAGGCCGAGGGCATCGTGCCGGTGTACGCGGGGGTCGCCCGCAAGCCCTGACCCACCCGGGTGCCGTGCGTCGGTTACCCGTACGGGTGCCGTGAACAGGTGCGTTCCCGCGCTCCGCCCTAGGTTCGGGACCAGGGCAAGCCAAGGGAGCGCCTGTGACCGACACGCAGATACCGCCCGCCGCGCCCGCGGAACCGGGCGCGGCGCTGCTGAAGGCCGGGAGGTTCTTCCGGCCGGGCACGGCCGCGCCCGATCTGCACAGCGTCGCGCTGACGGGCGGGCGCGAGGCGGACGCCTTCTACCGGGACCGCTGGAGCCACGACAAGGTCGTGAACTCCACGCACGGCGTGAACTGCACCGGCTCCTGCCGCTGGAAGGTGTACGTCAAGGACGGCATCATCACCTGGGAGACCCAGCAGACCGACTACCCGAGCGTCGGCCCCGACCGCCCCGAGTACGAGCCCCGCGGCTGTCCCCGCGGCGCGGCCTTCTCCTGGTACACCTACTCCCCCACCCGGGTCCGCTACCCGTACGTCCGCGGGGTGCTCCTGGAGATGTACCGGGAGGCCAAACGGCATCTGGGGGATCCCGTCCTGGCCTGGGCGGACATCCAGAACGACCCCGAGCGCCGCCGCCGCTACCAGCGGGCCCGCGGCAAGGGCGGCCTGGTGCGGGCGAGTTGGGACGAGGCGGTCGAGCTGGTCGCCGCCGCTCATGTGCACACCATCAAGACGTACGGGCCCGATCGCATCGCCGGCTTCTCCCCCATCCCCGCGATGTCGATGGTGTCGCACGCGGCGGGCGCCCGCTTCCACTCCCTCATCGGCGCCCCGATGCTCTCCTTCTACGACTGGTACGCCGACCTGCCCGTGGCCTCCCCGCAGGTCTTCGGCGACCAGACCGACGTACCGGAGTCAGGCGACTGGTGGGACGCGGCGTATCTGATGATGTGGGGCTCGAACGTCCCGGTGACCCGCACGCCCGACGCGCACTGGATGGCGGAGGCCCGCTACCGGGGCCAGAAGGTCGTGGTCGTGGCCCCCGACTACGCCGACAACGCCAAGTTCGCCGACGAGTGGCTCCACCCGCACCCCGGCACGGACGGCGCGCTGGCCCTGGCCATGGGCCACGTCGTCCTCAAGGAGTTCTTCGTCGACCGCCAGACACCGTTCTTCGCGGACTACGTACGGCAGTTCACCGACCTGCCCTTCCTGGTCACCCTGGAGGAACGCGACGGTGCCTACGTCCCCGCGAAGTTCCTGCGCGCCTCGGATCTGGGGCAGGAGGGTGAGGGCGCCGAGTGGAAGACGGTGGTGCTGGACGAGGTGTCGGGCCGCGCGGTCGCCCCGAACGGCTCACTCGGCTTTCGCTGGGCCGACTCGGGGAAGGGCCGGTGGAACCTGGAACTCGGCGACATACGGCCGCAGTTGAGCCTCTACGGGAGCGAGGTCTCCGCAGGTGTCCCGGTGCTGCTGCCCCGCTTCGACACCGAGGGCGGGGCGCACGGGCAGGGGCGCGGGGACGTCGTACGGCGTGGTGTCCCGGCGACGAAGCTCGGCGGTGCGCACGGCCCGCTGGTGACGACGGTCTTCGATCTGCTGCTCGCGCAGTACGGGGTGGCGCGGCCCGGGCTGCCGGGCCGCTGGCCCACGTCGTACGACGATGCCGCCGCGCCCGGCACGCCCGCCTGGCAGGAGGCGCACACCTCCGTCCCGGCGGCCAAGTGCGTGCGGATCGCGCGGGAGTTCGCGCGGACGGCCGAGCGGTCCAAGGGCCGCTGCATGATCCTGATGGGCGCCGGCACCAATCACTGGTTCCACTCCGAGACGATCTACCGCGCCTTCCTCGCCCTGCTTCAGCTCACCGGCTGCCAGGGCCGCAACGGCGGTGGCTGGGCGCACTACGTCGGCCAGGAGAAGTGCCGTCCGGTGACCGGCTGGGCTACGCTCGCGGCCGCGTCGGACTGGTCGCGTCCGCCGCGCCAGATGATCGGCACGGCGTACTGGTTCCTCAACACCGACCAGTGGCGCTACGACCGGTTCAGGGCCGACGTGCTCGCCTCGCCGCTCGGTGCGGGCCGGTTCCGGGGGATGACGAGCGCGGACTGTCTGGCGCTGTCGGCGCGGGCGGGGTGGATGCCGTCGTATCCGACCTTCGACCGCAATCCACTGGAGCTGGGCGAGGTGTTCGGCGATCCCGTGGCACGGGCGGTGGCCGAACTGCGGGCGGGCACCCTCAAGTTCGCCTGCGAGGACCCTGACGCGCCGGAGAACTGGCCGCGGGTGCTGACGCTGTGGCGGGCCAACCTGCTGGGCTCGTCGGCGAAGGGCGCGGAGTACTTCACCCGGCACCTGCTGGGCACGCACTCCTCGCTCCAGGCCGAGGAGGCGCCCGAGGACGTACGGCCGCGCGAGGTGACCTGGCGCGAGGAGGCACCCGAGGGCAAGCTCGACCTGCTGCTGTCGCTGGACTTCCGGCAGACGTCGTCCACGCTGCTGTCGGACGTCGTCCTGCCCGCCGCGACCTGGTACGAGAAGCACGACCTGTCCAGCACGGACATGCACCCCTACGTGCACTCCTTCACCCCGGCCGTGGATCCGCCGTGGCAGGCCCGCACCGACTTCGACACGTTCAAGGCGCTGGCCGAGCGGCTCAGCGAGCTGGCCGCCGACCATCTCGGCGTACGCAAGGATCTGGTGGCGACCCCGCTCCAGCACGACACCCCGGGCGAGATCGCCCAGCCGGGCGGGGTCGTCCTGGACTGGAAGCGCGGGGAATGCGCTCCCGTGCCCGGGCGGACCATGCCGAACCTGACCGTGGTGGAGCGGGACTACACGGCGATCGGCGCCAAGTTCGCCGCACTCGGACCGCTGGTGGAGCAACTCGGCCTGCCCGCCAAGGGCATCACGCTGAAGCCTGACGAGGAGGTCGAGGACCTCCGGCACCTGAACGGCGTCACGCCCGACGGCCGCCCCTCCCTCGACACGGCCGTGAAGGCGGCGAACACCATCCTCGCCCTGTCCGGCACGACCAACGGCCGCCTCGCCACCCAGGGTTTCCGCACACTGGAGGCCCGTACGGGGCAGGACATGGCGCATCTCGCGGCCGAGCACGAGGGCAAGCGGGTCACGTACGCGGACACGCAGGCCGCCCCGGTGCCGGTCATCACCTCACCGGAGTGGTCGGGCAGCGAGGCGGGCGGCCGACGCTACACCGCCTTCACCCTCAACACCGAGCATCTCAAGCCCTGGCACACCCTCACCGGCCGCCAGCACTTCTTCCTGGACCACGACTGGATCCACGAACTCGGCGAGGCGCTCCCCGTGTACCGGCCGCCGCTGGACATGAACAAGCTGTTCGGCGAACCGCGCCTCGGACCGGACGGCCAGCGGGAGGTGACGGTCCGATACCTCACCCCGCACAACAAGTGGTCCATCCACTCCGAGTACCAGGACAACCTGTTCATGCTGGCCCTCTCCCGAGGCGGCCAGAACATCTGGATGTCCCCGCAGGACGCGGACGCGATCGGCGTCGTGGACAACGACTGGATCGAGGCGGTCAACCGCAACGGCGTGGTGGTCGCCCGGGCCGTCGTCTCGCACCGTATGCCGCCGGGCACCGTCTACATGCACCACGCGCAGGAGCGGACGGTCGCCGTCCCGAAGACGGAGACCACCGGCAAGCGCGGCGGCATCCACAACTCGCTCACCCGGCTCATCCTCAAGCCGTCCCATCTCATCGGCGGCTACGCCCAGCTGTCCTGGGCGTTCAACTACCTGGGCCCGACGGGCAACCAGCGCGACGAGGTGACGGTGATCCGCCGCCGCAGCCAGGAGGTCGAGTACTGATGCGCCCGATGGCCCAGATAGCGATGGTGATGAACCTCGACAAGTGCATCGGCTGCCACACCTGCTCGGTCACCTGCAAACAGGCGTGGACCAACCGGCGCGGCATGGAGTACGTCTGGTTCAACAACGTCGAGACCCGCCCCGGACAGGGCTATCCCCGCCGCTACGAGGACCAGGAACGGTGGCGCGGAGGCTGGGAGCTGAACCGCCGGGGCGCGCTGAAGCTGAAGGCGGGCGGCCGGATCCGCAAGCTCGCCGGGATCTTCTCCAACCCCGAACTCCCGGAGATCAAGGACTACTACGAGCCCTGGACGTACGACTACAAGAACCTCACCGACGCCCCGCTGGGCGACGACTTCCCGGTGGCCCAGCCGATCTCGCAGCTCGACGGCAAGCCGATGAAGATCGAGTGGTCGGCGAACTGGGACGACAACCTCGCCGGAGCGCCCGCCCACGGCGACTTCGACCCGATGGTCGAGCGGGCCCGCAAACAGGCCTCCGACAAGGTGCGGTTCGAGTTCGAGCAGAGCTTCATGTTCTATCTGCCGCGCATCTGCGAGCACTGCCTCAACCCGTCCTGCGTGGCCTCGTGCCCGTCGGGGGCGATGTACAAGCGGGCGGAGGACGGCATCGTCCTCGTCGACCAGGACCGTTGCCGGGGCTGGCGGATGTGCGTCACGGGATGCCCGTACAAGAAGGTCTACTTCAACCACCGCACCGGCAAGGCCGAGAAGTGCACGATGTGCTATCCGCGCATCGAGGTCGGTCAGCCGACGGTCTGCTCGGAGACGTGCGTGGGCCGGCTGCGCTACCTCGGGGTGATGCTGTACGACGCCGACAAGGTGACGGCGGCTGCCTCGGTCCGGGACGAACGCGCCCTGTACGAGGCGCAGTTGGACGTGTTCCTCGACCCCGAGGACTCCCGGGTGCGGCAGGCCTGCGAGGAGGCGGGGATCCCGCACGACTGGCTGGAGGCGGCCCGCCGCTCCCCCGTGCACGCGTTGATCAGCAAGTACCGGGTGGCGCTCCCGCTGCATCCGGAGTACCGGACGATGCCGATGGTCTGGTACATCCCGCCGCTCTCCCCGGTGGTGGACGCGCTGTCGGAGACCGGTCACGACGGTGAGGACGCCGGGAACCTGTTCGGCGCGATCGACAGCCTGCGCATCCCGCTGGAGTACCTGGCGGAGCTGTTCACCGCCGGTGACATCGGCCCGGTGCGGTCCTCGCTGGAGAAGCTCGCGGCGATGCGCTCGTACATGCGGGCGATCAACCTCGGGGAGGACCCGGACCCTTCGGTGCCGGCCGCCGTGGGCATGGGTACCTACGAGATCGAGGAGATGTACCGGCTGCTGGCGATCGCCAAGTACGAGGACCGGTACGTGATTCCGACGGCCGCCGTCGGGGACGCCCGGCGCCTGGAGGAGTCGGCGCTCCCGCAGGGGTGCAGCCTCGACTACGCCGGCGGGCCCGGGATGGGCGGGGACGGCCCCTTCGGCCAGGACTCCGGGCGCAAGCTGCTGCCGCTGGTGTCGGTGGAGAACTTCCACGCCCTGCGCGGACGGCAGACCGCGGACCACCCGACGCAACCGGTCGGCCCGGCCGACCCAGAGGAGGCCTGATGCCTTCCTTCGAGGTGCTCTACCAGGCGGCCGCGCTCTGCCTGACCTACCCCGACGACGACTTCCGCGCACGCCTGCCACTCCTGCGCGAAGCCGCCCCTCAGCTACGGGAGTTCACCGACCACGCGGCGGTCACGCCCCCGCAGGAGCTGGCCGCGCACTACGTCGAGGTCTTCGACTTCAAGAACCGTCACAGCCTGTACCTGAGCTGGTGGCACGACGGGGACACCCGGCGGCGCGGCATGTCGCTGCTGCACTTCAAGGACCTCTACCGTGCGCACGGCCTGGAGTTCACCGGCGAGGAGCTGCCCGACTTCCTGCCCGCGGTACTGGAGTTCGCGGCCCGCACCGGCAACACCGAACTGCTGCTGGAACACCGGGACGCCCTGGAGCAGCTGCGCTCCCGGCTCACCGACTTCGGGACACCGTACGCGTCCGTCCTGGACTCCGTATGCGCCACACTGCCGACCGCACCCACGGGGGCACGCTCATGACCACGTTCCTCTGGGGCGTCCTGCCGTACGTCACCTTCGCCCTGCTCGTCGCCGGTCTCTTCTGGCGTCATCGCTACGACCGGTTCGGCTGGACCACGCGCTCGTCGCAGGTCTACGAGTCGAAGCTGCTGAACATCGCCTCGCCCGCCTTCCACTACGGCATCCTGTTCGTGCTGGTCGGCCACATCGTCGGGCTGTTCGTCCCCGAGTCGTGGACGGAGGCCGTCGGCGTGAGCGAGCACACCTACCACCTGTTCTCCCTCTACGGCGGCACCGCGGCCGGCCTGCTCGCGGTCGCCGGGATCGTGCTGCTGGTCTACCGCCGGCGCACCAACGCGCCCGTGTTCCGGGCGACGACCGCGAACGACAAGGTCATGTACGTCGTCCTGCTCGCGGCGATCGTGATGGGCATGGTCGCCAAGCTGTCCCACGCCGGCGGCGACGGCTACGACTACCGCCGGTCCATCGCTCCCTGGGCCCGCAGCCTGTTCACCCTGCAGCCGGACATCGACCTCATGGCGGGCGTGCCGGTGCTGTACGAGGTGCACGCGGTGATCGGCATGGCGCTGATCGCGCTGGTGCCGTACACCCGGCTGGTGCACATGTTCAGCGCACCGGTGCAGTATCTGTTCCGGCCGTACGTGGTCTACCGGAGCCGCGACCCCGAGCAGCTGGGGCCGCGGCCGGAGAAGCGGGGCTGGGAGAAGGCCGGCTCCTAGGCCGCCCCGCCCTTCTGGTCCCGCTGGTCCTTCTCGTCGTCGACGATCTCCGCGTCCACCACGCCCTCTTCCTCGGGCTCGCTCGCCGTCGGCTCGTCGGCCGACCCTGCTGCGGAGGCGGACGCGTACATCGCCTGCCCCATCTTCTGGCTGACGGTGGCGAGTTTCTCGATGCCGGTGCGCAGGGCGTTCGTCTCGGCGTTCTGCTCCAGTTGCTGCTTGAGGTCCGTGATCGCCGACTCGACCTCCGACCTGGTGTCCGTGGGGACCTTGTCCTCGTTGTCGCGGAGGAACTTCTCGGTCTGGTAGACGAGTTGTTCGGCCTGGTTCCGCGTCTCCGCCGCCTCGCGGCGCTTGTGGTCCTCCTCGGCGTACTGCTCGGCGTCCCGCATCATGCGGTCGATGTCGTCCTTGGGGAGGGCCGAGCCGCCGGTGACCGTCATCTTCTGTTCGCGGCCGGTGGCGAGGTCCTTCGCGGAGACGTGCATGATCCCGTTCGCGTCGATGTCGAACGCGACCTCGATCTGCGGCACCCCGCGCGGTGCCGGCGGCAGCCCGGTGAGGTCGAAGACGCCGAGCTTCTTGTTGTACGCGGCGATCTCGCGTTCGCCCTGGTAGACCTGGATGCCGACGGAGGGCTGGTTGTCGGTGGCCGTCGTGAAGATCTCCGAACGCCGGGTGGGGATGGTCGTGTTGCGTTCGATGAGCTTCGTCATGATGCCGCCCTTGGTCTCGATGCCGAGGGACAGCGGGGTGACGTCGAGCAGCAGGACGTCCTTGACGTCGCCGCGGATGACGCCGGCCTGGAGGGTCGCGCCGACGGCCACGACCTCGTCGGGGTTGACGCCCTTGTGCGGGTCCTTGCCGGTGAGCTCCTTGACGAGGTCGGTGACGGCGGGCATGCGCGTGGAGCCGCCGACGAGGATGACGTGGTCGACCACGGAGAGCTTGATGCCGGCGTCCTTGACCGCCTGGTGGAAGGGGGTCTTGCAGCGGTCGAGGAGGTCGGCGGTGAGTTCCTGGAACTGGGCGCGGGTGAGCTTCTCGTCGAGGTGGAGGGGGCCCTCGGCGGAGGCGGTGATGTAGGGCAGGTTGATCGTCGTCTCGGAGGAGCTGGACAGCTCGATCTTGGCCTTCTCGGCCCCCTCGCGCAGTCGTTGCAGCGCCATCTTGTCGTTGCCGAGGTCGATGCCGTACTGCCCCTTGAACTTCTTCACGAGGTATTCGACGACCCGCTGGTCCCAGTCGTCGCCACCGAGGTGCGTGTCGCCGTTGGTGGCCTTGACCTCGATGACGCCGTCGCCGATCTCCAGCAGGGAGACGTCGAAGGTGCCGCCGCCGAGGTCGAAGACGAGGACGGTCTGCTCCTCGCCCCGGTCGAGGCCGTAGGCGAGGGCGGCCGCGGTGGGCTCGTTGATGATCCGCAGGACCTTCAGGCCCGCGATCTCCCCGGCCTCCTTCGTGGCCTGCCGCTGGGCGTCGTCGAAATACGCGGGGACGGTGATCACCGCGTCGGTGACGTCCTCGCCGAGATAGGACTCGGCGTCCCGCTTCAGCTTCTGCAGCACCCGGGAGGACAGCTCCTGCGCCCGGTAGCGGGTGCCGTCGATGTCACCCTGATCGGGGAAGCGCCAGTTCCCGTCGCCCATGTGCCGCTTCACGGAGCGGGCGGTGCGCTCGACGTTCGTCACCGCCTGCCGCTTGGCCACCTCACCCACGAGCACCTCGCCGTTCTTGGCGAAGGCGACGACCGACGGTGTGGTCCTGGCCCCCTCCGCATTGGCGACAACAGTGGGTTCGCCGCCCTCCAGGACGGCCACCACCGAGTTCGTGGTCCCGAGATCGATCCCGACCGCGCGTGCCATCGCTGTCCCCTTCCGCCCAGGCACCCCTTTGAACTCCAGCACAAAACTTGAGTGGGTTCTTGTCAATGGGACGGGTGACCTAGGAGCCGGGTACCAAACGAGGGCTGAGCGGGCGCTCAGGGGCTTCCCGGAGGGCCAGGGCACGGCGGGGCCGGTCGGTGATCAGGACGTCGACGCGAGAGTCGGCCGGAAAGTCCCGCATCCACCGGTCCTCGTCGACCGTCCACGAACCCGTCCTCACCCGGCTCCCGGACATCGCGCAGGCCGCCCCGGTGGACGGCCTGCGTCAGGTGATGCGGTAGTGGTCGGCTCAGGTGAGCTTGGCCGACAGGGTGATCGGCGTGGCCCTCAGGGCCTGGCTGACCGGGCAGTTGACCTTGGCGTCCTCGGCCGCGGCGAGGAAGGCCTCCTCGTCGATGCCGGGGACGGTGCCCTCGACGGTGATGTGGATGCCGGTGATGCCCTCCCCCGGCTGGAAGGTCACGTCGGCGGAGGTGACCAGCTTGGTCGGCGGGGTGCCGGCCTTGTCGAGGATGTTGGAGAAGGCCATGGAGTAGCAGCTGGAGTGGGCGGCGGCGATCAGCTCCTCGGGGCTGGTCTTGCCGTTCGCGTCCTCGGCGCGCGACGCCCACGTCACCGGCTGCTCGGCGATGCTGCCCGAGGAGTCGAAGGACACGACGCCGTTGCCCTTGAACAGGTTGCCTTCCCACACGGTGTGTGCGGAGCGCGTGGTTGCCACGATGAATCCCTTCGAATTCTTACGATGAGGTCCCGTGTTCCGGGTCCGTGTCCCCCATCCGACCACACTCGTCGTCATTGCACCCGGAAGACCGGCCCACGAGGGCTGAACGGCAGTCGCCGGCCCGGCGGAATCAGGTACGCGTGCTCGCGCCGAACCCGCAGCACGTCGCACCAGCCGTCCGTGATGACCAGAACGGGAGCGCCCGGCGGGAAGTCGTCCGCGCGCTGCAGCAGGTCGATCCCGGGCTGCAGGACCGTGCCGCCCCGGCCGTGCACCCGCACCCGCCCGGCGATGTCCGTCACCGGCACATACCCCGCGTCGTGCGGCGCCGCGTCGCAGAACACCACCCGTGCCGCCGGTACGTCCCGTGCCGCGGCGTAGGAGGCGATGGCGCCGAGCGCCTTGCCGAGGAGCACGCGGTCCATGGAGCCGGAGGTGTCCAGGACGACGCCGAAGGTGCAGCGGGCGATCTCCTCGGGCGGGAAGTAGCGGCCCGCGCGCGGAATGTCGGGCGTGGACGCCTGACGGCGCGCGGGACGGGCGTACGTCCGCACGGGCTCCGGGCGTGGCACGAACTCGTCGAACCAGCGGGCGAGTCGGGCGTCCCACGGCAGCGGCGGATGGCTGAGCGCGCGGATCTCCTGGACCAGGCCGCCGGGCAGGAAACCGCGCTCCTGCTGCTGGTGCAGGTCGAGCCCCTGGCACAGTCCCCGGCGGTAGAACTCGTCGAGGTCGACATAGTCGCCGGGCGGGCCGAGCGGGGCGCCGAGAACATCGCCGACGCCCTTGCCGCGCAGGGTGGCCAGCCGGCGCATCCGGCGCAGGTCGCCGGCGATGCGGTCGTACACCTCCTCGGCGGACAGACCGCTGAACTGCGCGTCGTACAGCAGCCCTTGGGGCATCTCCCCGACCTGCATCTCGCGCAGCCAGCCGTTGATGACGTAGTCGCAGGCGACGTTGAACAGGTACGGGTCGCGGGTGCCGCAGCGGTCGCCGTGGCGCAGGGCGGCATGCAGCATCTCGTGGGCGAGGATGAACCGCCATTCCTCGGACTCGAAGGTCCGCAGCGGGTTGATGTAGATCTCGCCGGCCTCGGCGTTGACGGCGGCGACGGCGATGCCGTGCGCGCGGGCGAGTTCGGCGTCGGCGACCAGCTTGATGCCGGCCGCGATGCCGCCGAGCAGCGGGTAGGAGGTGATGAACCACTCCAGCGCCCACTGCCAGGGCCGCTTCTTGACGGGTTCGCCGTCCATGGAGTCACGGCGGCCGCCCGCCATGTCCATCGCGGTGGAGACGGTGCGGGTCAGCGCGGTGGCGAAGGCCAGTTGGTGGTCCGGGGGTTGCCCGAACCAGCCCGTCCACTCCACGAGCAGCAGGTCGGGCTCGGCGCCCGCCGTGCCGCACCGCTCGTAGGCGGCCGGGATGCCGTCGCGCCGCCAGCGCGCGGCGAGCTGTTCCTCGTCGCCGTCCGGATAGGACAGGGGCAGGTGGTCCGGTGTCCTCCCCACGGGGAAGGTGAGCAGGAAGCGGTTGACGACGACGCAGCGGGCGGCCAGCTCGGCACGGTCGGGCTGCACGGGCGGGCCCTTCGCCGAAGGGACGTGACCGAAACCGAGGTGCAGGACGGCGTGCGCGATGGCCCAGGCCCAGGCTTCGGGTTCGGCGAGCCGGTGCGGGTGGGCGTGCAGGTCGCCGTCGGAGTCGACGCGGACGAGGCCGTCGTGGGGTGCCTGCTCGCAGTCCTCCAGACGGCAGACCACGAACTCGACCGCCGCCAGCGCCGGGTTGGCCTTCACCAGCGCCATCCCCTCGGCGAATGCCTCCGCCGCGAGATCCCGCTTCTTCTTCCCCTTGCCCTTGTCACGGGCAGGGCTCATCGCCGCGCCTCCACCAGCCGCGGCATGTCCCGCGCCGCCTCCACCAGGAACCAGGACGGCAGCACCGGGTTGCCGTCCGCGTCGGAGGCGATGACGCTCTGGGCGACCTCGACGGAGATCTCCGCGAGCTGCACCAGCAGCGACTTCGCGCGGTAGGCGGTCTGCCGCCCGGTCGCCGACATGTGCTCCTTGCTGACGGGCAGCTCCTTGACCAGGCGCCCGCGGAAGGACTCCGCGAGGTAGTAGAGCAGGTCGCGGTCCTCCGTGCGGTGCGGCCAGCGGGCGTCGCCCTTGATGATGGCCTCGATGCCGAACTGGCTGCGCACGATCTTGACGTAGCCGCAGAACGCGGTGGCGTGCACGGGCGTCAGCGTGCCGTGCGCCAGCACCTTCAGGGTCTCCTCGTCGAGGTCACGGCCGAAGGAGTGCAGCGCGTCGGAGAGCATGTGCCAGGAGCGGGGCGTGGAGAACGGCTCCTCGGTCTTCGGCGGCTTGGACCACAGGTGGTCGGGGCGGTCGGTGAGGTGGTCCAGGATCCACGGGTGGATGCCGTTGTTCGCCGCCCAGGTCAGCCAGTCCTTGGCGGAGGCCTCCAGGTGGACGTGGGTGAGGCGGTTGACGAGGGCGGAGGCGATGGGGCGGGCGAGGGCGTTGTCGGTGGCACGGTTGCCGGCGCCGATGACGATCGAGCCCTTGGGCAGCTCGTAGTTGCCGATACGGCGGTCCAGGATCAGCGAGTAGAACGCCTTCTGCACATCCGGTGTGGCCGCGTTCAGCTCGTCCAGGAACAGGCAGTACGGCTCGTCGCGGGCGATCGCCTCCGGCGGGCAGAACACCGAGCGCCCGTCCCGGATCTGCGGCACGCCGATCAGGTCCTCCGGCGCGAGTTGCGTACCGAGCAGGCTCACGCACTCCAGCCCCAGGGACGCGGCGAAGTCCCTGACGAGGGAGGACTTTCCGATGCCGGGGGCGCCCCAGATGAAGACCGGCCGCACGGTGGCGAGGCCGAGCAGGAGTTCGGGGATACGGGCGGGCGTGACGGTGACGGCTGCCTGCAAAGCAGGGGCTCCTTGGGGGTGTTCGACTGGTTTGCGACTCGAACAGTGTGTGCCCACGGACTCTCGGACGCAGCCGATTTTCAGGCGGCCCGTTCCTCCGGCTGCGTTTCCAAGGGCACCTGAGGGCCGTTGGTTTCGCGCAGCCAGCGGCGCAGTACGCGGTGGACGTGCTCGGCGCCGGCGAGGTCCTCCCCGTCGTCGACCGGCGCGGAGAAGGCCAGCGGCGACAGCAGGAACGGCCTGCCCTGCGCCCCGCCGAGTCCGCCGTGCGAGCCGATCTGCTCCTCGAAGGCGAGCACCTCGCCGTCGGCGGGGTCGTACGCGGAGTTGACCATGATGTCGGCGGTGTTCGGGAACGAGTGCGTACGGCGCACGGCGTCGGCGGCGCCCGGCCCGAAGGCCTCCAACGGCCCGGGATCGTCGTCCAGTCGGTCCAGCGGGATCTCGGCGCCGTACGCGCCGAGCACGACCCCGCCGTGCTCCTCGCTGCGGACGAGCAGGAAGCCGATGCCGGGGTGGTTGGCGAGCGTGGTGAGCAGCGCCGGGTGGCGGGCGTCGATCTCCTCCCTGGTCATGCGGTGCGGCACGTCCGGGAAGGAGACCAGGCCGAGGTTGCCGGAGGCCAGCACGATCGGCTCGGAGCGGCGGCGCGAGGGGCGGTGCTGCTCGCCGCCCTCCTCGACGGGCCGGCGCAGTGCCGCGCGTACCGCCGCGCGGGCCTCGGCGCCGCTGTGGGTGCGCTGCGCCCTGCGCGGCACGGGCAGTCCGCAGCCGGCCCGCACCAGGTCGCCGAGGCCCAGGCCGTAGCGCGAGCGGAAGGTCTCCCCGGGGCTCTGTCCGTGGTCCGACAGCACGACGATGCGGTACGGCCGCGGGGCGTGCTCGGCGACCTTCTCGATCAACGCGAGCGCGCGGTCCAGGCGTTCGAGGACCTTCTCGGCGTCGCGGCTCGAGGGGCCGGAGTGGTGGGCCACTTCGTCGTACGCCACGAGGTCGGCGTAGACGGCGGTGCGGCCGGCGAACATGTCGCCCATCACCGCGGCGACGACGACGTCCCGTTCCACGACGGTCGCGAAGGCGCGGACGAAGGGGTAGAGGCCGCCGCGGGAGACCCTCGGCCGGACCTTTCGGACCCGGGCCCGGATCGACTGGCCGATCTCACGGCCGACCTCGGCGATGAAGGACAGGGCGGTGCGCACGGCGTTGGCCGGATCGGAGAAGTAGGCGAAGTAGCCGGCCCGGGAGCGGTTCTCCCGGCCGCGCCGTCTGGTCGCGATGGACAGCACGAGGGCCTGTTCGTCGGCGCCGCCGCTGAAGAGGTTGCCGCGGCTGGCGCCGTCGGCGCTGAGGAGCCCGCCGTCGCCGGTGCGGTCGATGGCGCGGCGCTGGAGTTCGGCGGCGCTGGTCGGGCGGTTGCAGACCATCACCTCGCGGCCGGCCTTCTCGTACCAGCGGAACGCGGGGACGTCATGGTTGCTGCCGTGCAGGATGCCGAGCTGGCTGGCGCCGGTCTGGCTGGACCAGTCGGTGCGCCAGGGGGTGAGCCGGTGGGTGGGCGGGGCGCCGGCCTCGGCTGTGTCGTCGCTGTCGCCGTCGCCCAGCCAGCGGGCGATGGTGGGCATCAGGTCCTTGCCGACGGCGTCGAGGAGGACGTCGTGGCCGACGCCGTCGAGCTGCAGGAAGACGGTGCCGGGGCTCGCCGGGCCGGGGGGCAGGGCGCCGCGGCGGCGGTCGGCGAGACGGTACAGACGGCGCCGGTACGCGTCGTCGTCCCGTACGGCCAGGGCGGCGCCGGTGGCGGAGGCGACCGCGGACATCACGGCGGCGACGATGACGGCGGTCTCGGGAGCGGCCTCGCTGTCGCCGGAGGGGACCAGGCGCAGCGCGATGATCAGCAGCGAGCCATTGAGGAAGAACACCAGCAGGCCGAGCACGAGGGCGGGCACGAGGAGCAGGAGCCGTACGAGCAGAGGCCAGAAGATCGCCGAGAGCAGACCGAACGCACCGGCGCCCAGGGCCGCGGTGACGGCGATACGGGTGGCGCTGTCGCCGTCCGCCGACTGCAGCTGGAAGTCGGGCAGGATCCCGGCGAGCACGAGCATCGTGACGGTGGACACGGCCCACACGGCAACGCTCCGCCCGACCTGACTGGCAACCCGCCGCCAACGCCTACCACGCACGCCCAGCCCACCTCAGTTCCCGACCCGCGTCGAGGCACGGGCCCCTACGCCCCAGCCTGGCACACGCCTCCGACAACGCACGGTGCACGACCCCGGTTCCCGGGGGACCACGGTCCACCGTCGGTCGTGATCCTCAGCGGCCGTCGTAGCCGGCCGTCGGCATCGACAGCCTGCGGTGCACCCGGGCCTTCATCTGGGCGTCGTACAACGGCTCCGCGCGCCCCACCGTCTCCACCCGCACCCCGCGCCGGGCGCACTCCGCGGTGAACTCCTCGACGGACGACAAGGCGCTCTCCAGCACCCTCCGGCTGGGCGCCACGAACAGGTCGAGGCCGGGCCGGACGCCTTCCCACAGCACGCTGTGGTCGGCCCGCAGCCGTCGTACGAGGAGCTCGCGCGCGACGACGTACCCGTGCTCGGCGGCCCAGTGCGCGCACATCGCGTGCTGGCTGCGGGAGTCCACCAGGAAGGGGTCGGCGTCCAGCTCTTCGAGCGGCGTCAGACTGGCGATCGCCGTGACGCGCACTATGGATGACCCCATGGCGTCCCCCTCACCTCCGGGTTTCGCCGCCGACCCTACTCCAGCCCGTACGCTTCGGGGAGTCGCGCGAAGGAGGCAAAGAAGGTGCCGGTGGAGGTCACCTGGTGGGGTCACGCCACCTGCACGGTCGAGGATTCGAACGTGCGCGTGCTCACCGATCCCTTGTTCGCGCGCCGGCTCGCACACCTGCGCCGCCGCCGGGGCGACCTGCCACCACCCGACGCCTGGCGCGCGGACGTCGCCGTGGTCTCCCACCTGCACGCCGACCACCTGCACGTCCCGTCCCTGGCCAGGCTGGCGCAGGGCACCCGCCTGCTCGTGCCCGCAGGCGCGTCCCGCGCGGTGCCGGGGCTGCGCCGCCTCACGCAGCTGCGGGTGACCGAGATGGCGCCCGGGGACGTCACGTCGGTGGGCAGGGTGACCGTAAGGGCCGTGCCCGCGCTGCACGACGGGCGGCGACTGCCCGTCGGCCCGCACCGTTCCCCCGCCCTCGGCTACGTCATCGAGGGCGAGGGACGCACCTACTTCGCCGGGGACACCGGCCTGTTCGAGTCGATGGCGAAGGAGGTCGGTCCGGTCGACGTGACACTGCTGCCGGTGGGCGGCTGGGGGCCGTATCTCGGGGAAGGCCATCTGGACGCCGGGCGGGCGGCCGAGGCACTGGCGCGGCTCGTCCCGCGCAGTGCGGTGCCCGTGCACTACGGCACGTACTGGCCGATCGGCATGGACGCCGTACGCCCCCATGAATTCCACGCGCCCGGCGACGAGTTCGCGCGGCTCGCGGCCGAGCGCGCGCCCGGCGTGTCGGTGCACCGGCTCGCGCACGGGGAGAGCGTGCGCCTGGAGGTGGCCCGGTGACGGTGTTGGCCACCACCGCGACGGTGGTGCCGACCGAGTCGACACAGCAGGCGATCGGCTATCCGACGCTGTTCCTGCTGGTGCTGATCGGGGCCCTGGTGCCCATCGTGCCGACGGGGGCGCTGGTGAGTTCGGCGGCGGTGGTGGCGTTTCACCAGACGGCGCCGTTCTCGCTGGCCCTGGTGTTCGTGACGGCGTCGACGGCCGCGTTCCTGGGCGACGCGACGCTGTACTGGCTGGGCAGGCGCGGCATGGGTTCGAAGAACGGCTCGCGCTGGCTGGAGGCGATCCGCTCGCGCGCGCCGGAGGAGCGGCTCACTCAGGCCCAGGAGAAGCTCGCCGAGCACGGTGTGGCCGTGCTGGTGCTGTCGCGGCTGGTGCCGGCGGGGCGGCTGCCGGTGATGCTGGCGTGTCTGCTGGCGAAGTGGCCGGTGCGGCGCTTCGTCCGCGGGAACCTTCCGGCTTGCCTGGCCTGGGCCGTGACGTACCAGTTGATCGGGATCCTCGGGGGCTCGCTGTTCGCGGAGCCCTGGGAGGGCGTGGTAGCGGCGGTCGTACTCACCGTTGCGATCAGTGTGGCACCGAGTGTGTGGAGACGGGTTCGATCTGCCAGGTGATGTCTGAGGTTGCGATCCTCACCCGGCGACCTCAAGCACACGTGACCCGCCGACCGGCAGATCCCACAGGTGCTCCCGTGCCAGTCCCGCCCTCTCCCACGCCGCACGCACGCGCGTGAGCGGTTCCAGGACCGGCTCCGCCGACAGGACGAACGTCGCCCAGTGCATCGGCGCCATCCTCAGCGCGCCCAGATCCTGGGCGGCACGCACCGCCTCCTCCGGGTCGCAGTGGACGTCGCTGAGCCACCAGCGGGGGTCGTAGGCGCCGATGGGGAGCAGGGCGAGGTCGATGCCGGGGTAGCGCTCGCCGATGCGGGTGAACCAGTGGCCGTAGCCGGTGTCGCCGGCGAAGTACACGCGCTGTCCGTCGGGGGCGGTGAGCACCCAGCCGCCCCACAGGCTGCGGCAGGTGTCGATGAGGGTGCGCTTGGACCAGTGGTGGGCGGGCACGAAGTCGAAGCGGACGCCGGACAGTTCGGCCGCCTCCCACCAGTCCAGGTCGGTGACCCGCGTGAACCGGCGGCGACGGAACCAGGAGGCCAGGCCGGCCGGCGCGAACACGGGGGTGTCGCGCGGGAGTCGGCGCAGCGTGGGCGCGTCCAGGTGGTCGTAGTGGTTGTGGCTGATGACGACCGCGTCCACACGCGGCAGGGCGCTCCACGCGATGCCCACGGGGGTGATACGGGCCGGGGTGCCGAGGATGCGGCGCGACCAGACCGGGTCGGTCAGGACGGTCAGCCCGCCGATCCGGACGACCCAACTGGCGTGCCCCGCCCAGGAGACGGCGATCGTGCGCGCGTCGACACGTGGCAGCGGGCCCGGCTCGAAGGGCAGCCGCGGGATGTCGGCGAGGCCCTCGCGGCCGGGGCGTACGGCGCCCTCGCGGGCGAAGCGGGCGAGGGTCTTGATGCCGGGGAGCGGGGCGGTGAGACGGTCGTGGAAGGTGCGCGGCCACGCCCGGAGTTCGCCCAGCGGGCGGGGTGCGGCGAGCGGCGGGTACGGGGGCGCGAAGGCCGATGGGTCCGCCGGAGTGTCGGCGTCCTGCGTGGTGGTGCTCGGGTCAGTCGTACGCGTGGTGGTCGACTCGGACTGCTGCGTCATCGAGGAGGCTCCCATCGCTGAGCGTCGTCACGGAGATCGTCGAAGACCGACTTCAAGTGGATCAACGCGCGCTGCACGTGTGGCAGTTCCAACGGCGCGGGCGAGGTGATGCATTCCGCGCGTTCGCCTTCGGTGCCCGCGAGCAGCGGTCCGGTGGACAGCCGCACGCGCAGCGCCTGGAGGTCGTCGCCGAAGCGGTGCCCGCCCGGTGCCGGCATGCCGAGCCGGGCGGCGAGGAAGTCCTCCAGGTCCTGCGCGTCCCCCACGCCGTGCGAGGACAGCCCGGCGCGCAGGGGGGCGAGGTCGACGTACAGGTGCCGCCCGGCCTGCGGGGGCCGCGCGAGAGCCCCCGCACCCACGGCCGCGGCGTGCGCGGCGGCGGCCACGCGCGCGTGCAGGCGTACGGCGGCGGTGACCCGCGCCGTGACCGGCTCGGGTTCCGTGAGCGCGTACCCGGCCGCGAGGGCGACGGGGCCGGCGACGCGGGCGCCGAGCGCGGTGAGCACGTCCAGCACGCGCGCGTGGATGCCGTCGCCGTCCTCGCCCGCGGGGAACCGGGCGACCGCGGCCGGCCAGCCCGGCGGGAGGTGAGCGCCGGCCAGGTCCGTGACGACGGTGACCTGCTCGGGCAGCATCTCGGCGGGGCTGAGCAGCACGGTGTCGTGCGGGGAGTGCACGGTGTCGCGCCATGTCTCGTCGCTGACCAGGTGCAGCCCTTCCCCGGTGGCCGCCTCCAGGGTTTCGTGCAGGGTCTCGGGCGGGGCAACCGTGGCCGTGGGGTCGTCCGCGACGGACAGCACGAGCAGCCGCGGGTCACCGCCCTCGGCACGGACCCGGCGGACGGTCTCCAGCAGGGCGTACGGGTCCGGGACACCGCCGCACTCGGCCGGTGTCGGCACATGGAAGACGGGTCTGCCCAACAGGCGTGCGTACGGCGCCCACCAGGCGGCACAGGGCCGCGGCACCAGCACGTCGCCGCCGATCGCAAAGGTCAGCGCGAGCAGCAGGGCGGGGGCGCCGGGGCCGGCCACGGCCCGCTCGGGCTCGGTCGGCAGGCCACGCCGTGCCCAGTAGCCGCACGCGGCCTCCAGGAGTGCGGGGCCGCCCCCGATCGGTTCGCTCTCGGACCGCCCCGCGGCCGCGGCGAGCACGGCGGCCGACTCGGGCAGCACGGGCAGCCCGTCGTCCGGGAGCGGCGGCCCGTAACGGACGGGGCCGTGGCCTTCGGGGTCCGTCCGGCGCATCGGTGCCTCCGCGCTGTGCCTGGTGCCTGGGTGGTTCGTCGTGGTCGGCCGCTCCGTGCGGGTCGGTGTGCCGTGCCGCGCGTGGTACGGGCTCTGAGGTTCCTACGGTGCGGGGGCCGCACGGTGTGCCGTGTGCTCCTCGCGCTCTGCGTACCCATCGTCGCGCGACGCCATGGGCGCCCGCCGGGGTTTCGCCCGTCGCGGTGTCGGCTGTCGCGCTGTCGGCTGTCGCGCTGTCGGACGTCCCGGGTCGACGCGGTCGGCCAGACGCGTGGCCGTGAGGATCAGTCCTCCGTGGCGGGCGTCTTGCGGCGCAGCCGGTACACCGCGCCACCCAGGGCACCCGCGATCAGGACGCCGCCGGCGACCAGGGCGGGCACGGAGTCGGTGAAGGCACCGCCCGCACCGGCCCGCACACCCTGCTGCACGGCCTCGCTGTCACAGTCTTCCGAGTGTCCCTCGCCCTTGTCCCAGAGGGCCTCGGTCTCCTCCTCGTAGGGCTCGGTCAGATGGGGCGCGGACCCGTCCGGACGGGATTCGGCGCAGGGACGACGGTTGCCGGGGCCGGTGTCGAGGCCGGTGCCAGTGTCGGCGTCAGGGCCGGTTTCGGGGCCGGTGCCTGTGTCGTCCGTGCCGCCCTCGGTGCCCTCCTCACCGGCCTCGCTGCCGTCCGTACCTCCCTGAGAGCCTCCCTCCGCGCCGTCCTTGCCGCCCTCCGCGCCCTCCTTGCCGCCCTCGCCGCCGTCCTTGCCACCAGCGCCGTCCTTGCCGCCCCCAACGCCGCCCTCGGCGCCGTCCTTGCCGCCCTCCGCGCCGTCCTTGCCGCCACCACCGCTGTCCTTGCCACCACCGCTGTCGCGGGTCACCATGAACGTCGCGCTCCACGGCTTGCCCTCCCCTCCGGACGCCGCCGGGCAGGTTCCGTCGACCGTCCACGCGGAGTCGGATCCGACCGCGTCCGGGTCACCCTCGAAGTTCTCGGCCGGGGGGACCCGGGCGGTGCCGCTGTAGGCGGCCCCCGCCGCCTTCTCCTCGCTCCCTGAGACCCGCTTCAGCTGGACGGTGCCCTCCTCGAACGCCTGCGAGGTGGCGTCGATGGTGGCGGGCGCGTTCCCCTCGAGGGGGTCGCAGGAGACGGATACGGTGACGCTCCCGCCCGGGGAGACGGTGCCGGGGCTGACCTCCGCGGCCGGGTCCGCCAAGGCGGCCGAGGCGGCGAAACCCAGGACGACACCGATCAGAGCGGCGACGGACAGGGCACGGGCGGTGCGGCGCATGGGGTGGACTCCTTCGGCCGACGGCTGCGGGGGTACGGCGGTCGTGCCCCCGCAGCCATGACAGCCCGCCCGGCGCCCGGGCGCGCGCGGCCGGACACCATTCGCGGGACGGGGGCGGCCGAGCGGGTGACGCCGGGAGACGGGCCGAGCCGCTCCCGGCGAGTTGGGTTTCCAAACCGTTGCGACCACGGGCAGGTCCGGCTTCCGTACCGACACCGCCGCAGCGAGTCCGGTTTCCGAACCGAGTCCGCCGCAGCGAGTCCAGTTCCCGAACCGAGTCCGCCACCACGAGCCGGCCCCCGAACCAAGCCCGCTGTTCCGCCCCACCTCACCCGTCAGTTCATCAACGCCGCCAAGTCCCGCTCCAAGCCCCGCCCCCGCCTGCTGACGACGCCGGACGCGACGTCCGCCAGCTTGCGGTTGGTGCCCTGGGAGATGCGGCGCAGTACGCCGAAGGCGGCGTCGGCGTCGCAGCCGAGGACGTGCATGACGATGCCGCACGCCTGGTCGACGACGGGCCGGGAGCGCAGAGCGGTGCCGAGGTGGCCGAGCTCGGTGAGCGCGGCACGGTAGGAGCGGTCTCGGACCAGGCAGCTCGCGGCGAGGTCGCCGAGGGCCTGCACAGGCCCGTGCGAGGCGTTCTCCAGGGCGCCCGGCCGGAAGCTGTAGAGACTGAGCGTCACCGTGAGCCCGGAGCGGCGGAACGGCAGCGTGACGCTGGAGCGCACGCCCGAGTCGAGCGCCATGGCGCGGTACTCCGGCCAGCGCTCGTCGCGCAGCAGGTCGGCCGAGTCGACGGCCTCGCCACGTTCCAGCGCGTCCGGAATGGGTCCGTCCCCGGAGCGCAACTGCACGGCGACGAGCCCGGCGAGGTCGGGATGGGTGACGGCGGCGGGCCGTTCGGCTCCCGCCTCGCACACCATGCTGCTCGCCCCGCAGCAGTCGGCGGTGCAGCGCACGGCCTGCTCGACCAACTCGGACAGCCTGCGCCCGGGAAGGGCGGCTTCGGCCGACTCGTCACCCCAGCGATCCATTTGTTCATGAGCGGGCATTCTCAACTCCTCCTCTTTTGTGCGCGTGCCCCGTCCCGGGCGGGGAAAACAACGGGCGAACAGAGCAGGCCAGTTGCTCCTCGGCGCCCCGAAACGCCTTGTCACCAGCTAGGTTCGTCCCATGGCGCAGACGGACGAATTCGGTGAGGAGCTCGTGGACTTCGTGCGCCGCGTCGCGGAGCTCAAGGCGGCGCGATCCGTGTCGGAGGGGGATCTGCCGACCGTCCTCGACGCGGCCATCTTCGAACTCGACCACGTCGCCGACCAGTTGTGGCCGTGGTACGAGCGGCTGTCCTCGGGCGGGCAGCCCCGTACGACGTCCGCCGACCGCCAGGAACAGCACCTGCTGCGCGCGGTCTTCCAGCGGTTTCCGCTGCCGGTGGCGCTGGTGGACCGGGAGACGGTGGTGCGTCGGCTGAACTTCGCGGCGACGTCCTTCACGGGCGTCCGGGCGGGCTATGCGACGGGCCGCCCGCTGACCGGTTTCCTCGCCCACGCCGACCGGGTGGCGTTCCGTTCCCAGGCCGCGGCGGTGGCCCGCGGCGAGGGGGACCGCAGCCTCACCGTGCACCTCCAACAGCATCCGTCCGCACCGGTCCACGCCACCCTGACCGCCGTACGCCCGAGCGGCGAGCCGCACACCACGGTCCTGGTGGTGCTGCAACCCGGCGGACCGACCCCGGCCGCCACGCCGACGGCCCAGGTTCCCGACCTCACCGAGACGACCCGGCACGCGGCCCTGACGGACCTCCAGGACGAGATGACCACGGCCCTCCTCACGGCACCGCGCGGCGACCGCGAGGCAGTCGTCCGACAGGCGGCCAAGGTCCTGCACGGCCGCTTCGCCGACTGGGTGATCGCCGACACGGGTACCCCCCGGATGTCCCGTACGGCGGTGCTGGCCCCCTCGGAGAAGGAGGCGGCCGCGCTCACGGAACAGGACCCGGCCACCTGCCCCCTGGTCACGGAGACCACCCGCACCGGATCCCCGTCCCTCCAGGTACGCCCCGAGGACCCGGACTCCTTCGGCAGAACCACGGAAGGCGCCCCCGTCCTCGTGCAGACGAACGTGACGTCACTGCTCTGCGTGCCCCTGAGTGTCGACGGCACCGTCCAGGGCGTACTCACCCTCTTCAGATGCGGAGCCCGCCCGCCGTTCTCCATGGCGGAGGCGAAGGCCATGGACACGATGTCCCGCCACATGGCACTCGCGGTGACGGCAACGCCCTGAAGCGGCGCGGGCTGTCCGCGCGGCCGGCCACAGCGGACCGGCAGTGCGCGGACAGCCCGCACCCCTACGGCGAGACCCGACCCTCAGGCCACGTCACTCAGTACCTGCTCCCGCACCCGACTGCAGCACCGGCTGATCAGCCGGGACACATGCATCTGCGAGATTCCCAACTGCTCGGCGATGCGGCTCTGGGTCATGTCCCCGAAGAACCGCATGTACAGAATCGCCCGCTCACGCTCGGGCAGCGCGGCAAGCCGTGGCTTGACGGCCTCCCGGTCGACGACCGTGTCCAGCGCCGGGTCGGCGGAGCCCAGCGCATCGCTCAACGAGTACCCGTCATCGCTGCCGGGCAGCTCCGCGTCCAGCGACAGGGCGGTGAAACTCTCCAGCGCCTCGAGGCCGGTCCGGACGTCGGCCTCGGTCATGTCCGCGTGCTCGGCGATCTCGGCGGCGGTCGGCCGGCGACCGGAGACGGTCTGCAGGTCCTGGACGGCGAACCGGACCCGGTTGCGCAGGTCCTGCACCCGGCGCGGCACGTGCAGCGTCCACATGTGGTCGCGGAAGTGCCGCTTGATCTCGCCGGTGATGGTGGGCACGGCATAGCTCTCGAAGGCGTTGCCGCGCTCCGGGTCGTATCGGTCGACGGCCTTGACCAGCCCGAGGGCGGCGACCTGCCGCAGATCCTCGAAGCTCTCGCCGCGGCTGCGGAACCGTCCGGCGAGCCGGTCGGCCATGGGCAGCCACGATTCGACGATCCGGTCTCGGACGGTGTCGCGCTGCTGCCCCTCGGGCAGCGTGGCGAGCCTGCGGAAGTCCTCCGCGGTGTCGGGGGCGTCGTCGTGCGGGTGGTGCTTCGCGCTCACTGAAGTGGGCATGGTGCGTCGCAACTCCCTAGAATGTGCTCTGGGTTGGACGGTCACCGCGGGAGTTGAGGGCGCGTACCGGAACCGGACACACCCGTGGCGGGGAATCGCCGCTCCCACGGACGTGCCTCCTGTCCGAAGCACTGATGGTTCGCCTGCCCCCCTGCCCGCGCCGCAAACACCGTGCGGGTGGACCGACCGCTCCTCAGCGCCCCAGCGCCGCCCCCTCCGGCCCGTCGTCTTCCTGTTCCTTGGGCAGGAGCAGTTCCTCGTAGCGGCCCAGAGCCAGCACCACGCCGAGCATGAGAAGCGGGAGGAGCACAGCGATCAGTGCCATGGGACCGGTCCTTCCCCGGAACGTGCGTGGGGGGTGGTGAACGCCGGGTCACCCGGGTTCCGGGGTGCAAACCCTGTGTCGGCCCCCTGTCATCGGGTACGCGGTGCGCAGCCCCGAAGATCTGGAGGGAGTCATGCAGCGAGGCAGTGACCGGCTGAGCGTTCACCGTGACGACGAGATGAAGCACGAACTGCAGGGTCTGCTGCGGTCCGGGCACCCCACGCGGACCGAGGAGTGGCACGACCCCGAGCCGTCCGCGGAGGACGATCCGCAGGTCGCGGGCGGGCCGGTGGCACCGGGGACGTCGGCGTCCATGGAGGCGGTCCGGCTCGAACTGGCGCGGATCCTGCGCCGCGGTACCTTCCCGGCGAGCCCCCGGGAGCTGATGGGTGAGCTGCGCCGCGGGTACGCGCCCGACGCCCTTGTCGAGTCGCTGGAGCGCCTGCCGCGTTCCACGCGCTACGCCAACGTCCAGGAGCTGGCCGAGGACCTGACCGGGTCCGGGCGGTCCGCCCGGCGAAGGAACACGTGAAGGGCTCGGCCGGGCGGGTACGGCGGGCGACATCGCACCGACACGTACGTGGTACCCGCACCGGCCGGGTGAGTGCAGGAGGGGCCGGTGATGGCTGACTTCGTGAGGGACGTGATGACTCCGGGCGTGGTCGCCGTCCGCCCGGACGCCTCGCTCGTCGAGGCGGCGCGGCTCCTGGGCACGCAGGACATCGGCGATGTGGTGGTGGCCGACGGTCAACAGATCGTGGGCGTGCTCACCGACCGTGACATCACGGTGCGGGCGGTCGCGGACAGCGCCGATCCGCTCGCGCTGAGCGTCCGGTCGGCGTGCACCCGGGACCCGGTGGTGATCGGCCCGGGCGAGCGGGTGTCCGCAGCGGTCTCGCTGATGCGCGAGCACGCCGTACGGCGGCTGCCCGTCGTCGAGGACGGTCTGCCGGTCGGCGTCATCAGCCTCGGTGACCTGCCATGAGCCGCGACCAGGCCGCCCGGATCAGCCCTCCCGGTGTCACCGTCGACGTCGGCGAGGCCACGGCCCGCTACCTGCTGTACGGGCTCCTGCCGAGCTGGTTCGTACCGGGCGTGGCCGACTGGTGGATGCACCGGCGGACCCGGATCGAGGAGACGACCGGCACCAAGGAGTCGCTCATCCACGCGTTGATGATGACCGAGGTCGGCATCCCCATCGCGCTGACCCTGCGCTACGAGGTCAACCCGCTGCTGCTGACCGTGCAGCTGGGCGCGACCGCGGCGCACGAGGCGACCGCGTTGTGGGACGTACGCACGGCCGTCCACAGCGACCGCGAGGTCAAACCCGTCGAGCAGCACATCCACAGCTTCCTGGAGTCGTTGCCGTTCGGCGCGCTGGCCTCACTGATGTGTCTGCACGCCGACCAGGTGGCGTCCCTGCTGCGTGGCGGGCGCGGCACCCCCGACGCGTGGCGTCTGGTACCGCGCCGGCCGCCGCTGTCCCGCGGCTACCTGGCGGGCATCGCGGCCGCGGTCGGCACCTGCGTCGTGCTGCCCTACGGCGAGGAACTGCTGCGGTGCGTGCGCACGGGCCGGCGGGACAGGAAGCGCGCGAAGCACCACGAGGCCCGTTTCGGGACCACGAAAGGACATTGAGAAATCATGCGTATCGCTTTTCTGACCGCACCTGAGGGCGTCGAGGAGGTCGAGCTCACGGATCCCTGGCGGGCGGCGGTGGACGCCGGCCACGAGCCGGTGCTCGTGTCCACGAAGCCCGGCACGATCCAGGCGTTCCACCATCTCGACAAGGCGGACAAGTTCCCGGTCCAGGAGGTCGTGGGCGAGACGTCGGCGGACTCCTTCGGTGCGCTGGTGCTGCCCGGCGGCGTCGCCAACCCGGACTACCTGCGGACGAACCGCAAGGCCGTCGCGTTCGTGCGGGACTTCTTCGAGCAGGGCAGGCCGGTCGCCGCGATCTGTCATGCCGCGTGGACGCTGGTGGAGGCGGACGTCGTACGCGGCCGGGTGCTGACGTCCTGGCCCAGTGTGCGGACCGACATCCGCAACGCGGGCGGCACATGGGTCGACGAGCAGGTACGGATCTGCGACCACGGCCCGAACAAGCTGGTCACCAGTCGTAAGCCGGACGATCTGAAGGCTTTCTGCGAGACGTTCCTCGAGGTGTTCGCCCGGGAGTCCAGGAAGTCCGAGGAGGCCGTCTGATGGGTGACCGCAAGCAGGAGCAACGGGAGGCCTTCCGCGCGGACGACCCGGCCGCCGGGCCGCTGACCACCGACCAGGGTGTGGAGGTCGACCACACCGACGACTCGCTGGCCGCCGGCGAACGCGGGCCGACGCTGATGGAGGACTTCCACTTCCGGGAGAAGCTCACCCACTTCGACCACGAGCGGATCCCGGAACGGGTGGTGCACGCGCGGGGCGCGGGGGCGTACGGCTACTTCGAACCGTACGAGTCCTGCGCGGAGTTCACGCGTGCCGCCTTTCTCCAGGACCCGTCCGTGCAGACGCCGGTCTTCGTGCGGTTCTCCACCGTGCAGGGGCCGCGCGGCTCGGCCGACACCGTGCGGGACGTGCGCGGATTCGCTACCAAGTTCTATACGTCGGAGGGCAATTACGACCTGGTCGGGAACAACTTCCCGGTCTTCTTCATCCAGGACGGCATCAAGTTTCCCGACTTCGTGCACGCGGTGAAGCCGGAGCCGCACAACGACATCCCGACGGGTGCCTCCGCGCACGACACGCTCTGGGACTTCGTGTCGCTCCAGCCGGAGACCCTGCACGCGATCATGTGGCTGATGTCGGACCGGGCGATCCCGCGCAGCTACCGCATGATGCAGGGCTTCGGCGTGCACACCTTCCGGTTCGTGAACGCGGACGGGAAGGGCACGTTCGTGAAGTTCCACTGGAAGCCGAAGCTGGGCGTGCACTCGCTGGTGTGGGACGAGGCGCAGGAGTGCCAGGGCCGTGACCCGGACTTCAACCGGCGGGACCTGTGGGACGCCATCGAGGCGGGCGAGTACCCCGAGTGGGAACTCGGCGTCCAGCTCGTACCGGAGGAGGACGAGTTCGCCTTCGACTTCGATCTGCTCGACGCCACGAAGATCATTCCCGAGGAGCAGGTGCCGGTACGGCCGGTCGGCCGCATGGTGCTGAATCGCAACCCGGAGAATTTCTTCGCGGAGACCGAACAGGTCGCCTTCCACACCGCGAACGTCGTCCCCGGTGTCGACTTCACCAACGACCCGCTGCTCCAGGCCCGCAACTTCTCCTACCTGGACACACAGTTGATCCGACTCGGCGGCCCCAACTTCGCCCAGCTGCCGGTGAACCGTCCGGTGGCCCCCGTACGCACGAATCAACGCGACGGCTACCACCAGAGCGCGCTGCACAGCGGCACGAACTACTTCCCCAACTCCCTCGGCGGCGGCTGCCCCGCGCACGCCGGCGCCGGTGCAAACGCGTACACGCACTACGCCGAGCGCGTCGACGGCGCCAAGATCCGGCGCCGCAGCCCGAGTTTCGAGGACCACTACACCCAGCCCGCGATGTTCTGGAACAGCATGGCGGACTGGGAGAAGCGGCACATCGTCGCGGCTTTCCGGTTCGAGCTCGGCAAGGTCGGCACGATGGCGGTGCGGGCCCGGACGGTCGAGCATCTCGCCAAGGTCAACGGCGACCTGGCCGCCCAGGTGGCGCGCGGAGTCGGGGTGCCGGAGCCGTCGGGGACGGAGGCGGCGGACAAGCTCTCCTCCCCCGCGCTGAGCCTGGATTCCCTGGGCGGCGACGGCTCGGTCCGCACCCGGCAGATCGCCGTTCTCGTCGCCGACGGTGTCGACACCGCACAGGTCACGTCGGTGCGTGAGTCCCTTGCGGCCCAGGGCGCGATCGTCGAGGCCCTGGCGCCCACGGACGGTTCGGTGACGGGCGCCGACGGTGACCGGTTCGCGGTCGACCGCGCGCTGCCGACCGTCGCCTCCGTGCTCTACGACGCCGTGCTGCTGCCCGGCGGGCCCGTGGGCACCCCGGCCACGGCCGCGGACCAGGACGCGATGCGCTTCGTCCGGGACGCCTACCGGCACGGCAAGCCGGTCGGCGCGCTCGGGTCCGGGGTGGGCGTCCTGTCCGCCCTGGAGCCGGAGGGCGTACGGCTGTCCGCCGAGTTCCATCACACGGTGGCCGACCAGGGAGTGGTGACGGACACCTCACCGGGCCCGGCGAGCGAGGACTTCCTGCACGCCTTCACCGCCGCCCTGTCGGCCCACCGGCACTGGGGGCGGCCGCCGGTGCGGCACTGAGGCCGCGGGCGCCGGGCCGCGGGGACTGCGAGGCCGGGGGCGCCGGGGCCGAGGGAGCGGGTCGAAGGACCAGCGGGTGCCATGCCGCCCGGCGCGCCTTCTCGGCGCACGAGCCCAGGACGGGCCCGCCGACGGCATGCCACTCGACCCCGACGAGCGCAGCCTGCCGCCCCGCCCCGCCCTTCGCCGACCGCTCAGGTCATGCCGGGCTGCCCGTGGTGCGGTCTCGGGCGCCCTCGCGGGTACGGCCCGAGGCCACGGTGCGGCGCGGGTTGCGGCGGAGGTACTCGCCCTCCAGCTGCGCCATGCGTTCGTTGTGGGCCCGCAGCGCGTCGTTCGAGCCGTAGAGAAGCGTGTCGTGGCGCGTCCGGTGGATGGTCTCCAGCTCCTTCATGAGCTGCTGGTCGTCCAGCCGGCCGGGGTCGACTCCGGTCATGGTGGTGCCCCGCTCGTCGTGGTCGGTCATGCGGTCCGGGTACCCGCCCGTCGAGCGGGAGAGAGCCATGGATCTCGCCTTCCTGCATCCACTGTACGAACAGCCCGGCCCCTGGGCTCCGTGTGCGTCGGCGCCTCCCGGCGGCATGGTCCGAGCTGGGCGAGCTTGGGCCGCGACCACGCGACCTGCCGGGCCGTACAGGACGCGCCGGGGGAACGGGTGCCCGCCTCCGAGCCGCACGGCGCCTACGGCCTCGTGATCTTCGCCCGCGCGGGTGAGTGGTCCTGGGCTCTGCCCCCTGGACCCCCGCTCCTCAAACGCCGGAGGCGCTGAATTTGGCTGGTGGCGGGGGCGAGAACCTACCGCGCCCGCTCCACCCTCCGCTCATCCCACACCGGCTCCGGCGTCTCGCGGACCTTCCCGTCACTGCCGAAGACCAGGTACCGGTCGAAGGAGCGCGCGAACCAGCGGTCGTGGGTGACCGCCAGCACCGTGCCCTCGAACGCCTCCAGCCCCTCCTGGAGCGCCTCGGCGGATTCCAGGTCGAGGTTGTCGGTCGGCTCGTCGAGGAGCAGGGCCGTGACGCCCTCCAGCTCCAGCAGGAGGATCTGGAAGCGGGCCTGCTGGCCGCCGGAGAGCCGGTCGAACGCCTGCTCGGCCTGCTGGGTGAGCTCGTAGCGGCGCAGACGGGACATCGCCGCGCCCCGGTCCTGGGCGTGCTCCTTCCACAGAATGTCGAGGAGCGTGCGTCCGACCAGCTCGGGGTGCGCGTGCGTCTGGGCGAAGTGGCCGGGCACCACGCGCGCGCCCAGTTTCCACGCCCCCGTGTGCGCCACGTCCTCCCCCGCCAGCAGCCGCAGGAAGTGCGACTTGCCGGAGCCGTTGGAGCCGAGGACGGCGACGCGTTCGCCGTAGAAGACCTCCAGGGAGAACGGCTTCATCAGGCCCGTGAGCTCCAGCCCCTCGCAGGTGACGGCCCTCACCCCGGTGCGGCCGCCCTTCAACCGCATCCGGATGTCCTGCTCGCGCGGCGGCTCCGGCGGCGGTCCGGCCTCCTCGTACTTGCGCAGCCGGGTCTGGGCGGCCCGGTAGCGGGACGCCATGTCGGGGCTGTTCTCGGCGGCCTGACGGAGTGTCAGCACCAGCTTCTTCAGCTGGGCGTGCTTCTCGTCCCAGCGCTTGCGCAACTCCTCGAAGCGGGCGAAGCGGGCCTGCCTGGCCTCGTGGTAGGTGGCGAAGCCGCCGCCGTGCACCCAGGCGTCCGCGCCGGCGGGGGAAGGCTCCACCGACACGATCTTCTCGGCGGCACGGGCGAGGAGTTCGCGGTCGTGGGAGACGAAGAGGACCGTCTTACGGGTCTCCTTCAGCCGCTCCTCCAGCCAGCGCTTGCCGGGCACGTCGAGGTAGTTGTCCGGCTCGTCGAGCAGCAGCACCTCGTCGGTGCCGCGCAGCAGTGCCTCCAGCACCAGCCGCTTCTGCTCGCCGCCCGACAGGGTGCGCACCTGCCGCCACTGCGCCTTGTCGTACGGCACCCCGAGCGCGGCGGTCGTGCACATGTCCCACAGCGTCTCGGCCTCGTAGCCACGCGCCTCGGCCCAGTCGGCGAGCGCCTGCGCGTACTTCAGCTGGGCGGCCTCGTCGTCGACGGTCATGATGGCGTGCTCGGCGGCGTCGACGGCCTTCGCGGCCTCGCGGATACGGGGCGGCGCGACCGACACCAGCAGGTCACGTACGGTCGTCTCGTCCCGTACGGACCCCACGAACTGCCGCATCACGCCGAGACCGCCACTGACGGTGACGGTGCCGCCGTGCGGTTTCAGCTCCCCGGAGATCAGCCGCAGCAGGGTCGTCTTCCCGGCACCGTTGGGCCCGACCAGCGCCACGACGGCCCCTTCCCCCACCCGGAAGGACACGTCGCCGAGCAACGCCCTCCCGTCGGGGAGGTAGTACTCGAGGTGCGCGGCTTCCAGATGTCCCATGGGGCCGCATTCTGCGGGCTGCCGCGGAGCCCGAGCAAACCCTTATCCCAGGACCAGCCCCACTCGACCCGCACCCGGCGTCAAAGCCGCACCCCTACGGCGCGTCCCCGACCACGGGCCACCCCGCAGGCCCACCCTCCCCCGCGGGAGTCACGACCGCCCCGGCCCACGCCAGCGCCTTCCATCCATCCGCGGGCGACCCTTCGAGGATCACCACTCCCGTGTTCTCCAGCGGATGCGCCGCGGCGAACGGGACGTCGACATTGACCGCCCTGGCCGCCGTCCACACACGGATCGCGGCACCGTGGCTGACCATGGCGACGACCCGAGCGCCGCTGTCCGCGGCCTCCGCCACCACCGCGTCATACCGCGCCAGCGCCTCCGCCCCGCTCTCACCGCCCGGCATCCGCAGCTCCGTGTCGCCGGCCGCCCAGGCGAACGCGGTCTTCATGTAGAGCGCGCCCTGCTCGGTGTCACCGGGCAGCATCTCCAGGTCGCCGGCGGACAGCTCGCGGATGCCGTCGCGCACGATCACGTCGAGGCCGCGGGCGGCGGCCAGCGGGGCCGCGGTGCGCTGGGTGCGGGTCAGGGTGGAGACGTAGATCGCCTCGATGTCCTCGTCGGCGAGGGCCTCGGGGAGGGTGGCGGCCTGCCGTTCGCCGAGGTCGGTCAGGCCCGGGCCGGGGACGGCCGTGTCGAGCAGGTGGTCCAGGTTCGACGGGGTCTGGCCGTGGCGTATGAGGAGCAGGCGCATGCAGAGGTTCCTTCGTGTGTCGGTCACCGTCGGCCGGACAGCAATCGGCCACATCAGGGTACCCAGCCCTGTATGAGCCCAGACGTCGACCTCACCGTCCCCAAGCCCGGCCGGCACGCCCTGCGCGACCGGCTCCTCGCCCTCGACTCCCGGCTGTTCGAGTTCGCCGCCGAGCAGCACTGGCCGTATGCCGAGCGGGTGCTGCCCCGGCTGAGCCGGAGCGCGAACCACGGGGTGCTGTGGTTCGCGGTGGCCGCCGCCATCGCCGCCGGCCGGACTCCACGGGGCCGTCGGGCCGCGGCGCGCGGCCTAGCCTCGCTGAGCTTGGCCTCGCTGACCATCAACACGCTCGGCAAGCGGTCGGTACGTCGCCCCCGGCCCGTCCTGGACCCCGTACCGCTGGTCCGGCAGCTGAAGCGGCAGCCGATCACCACCTCGTTCCCTTCCGGGCACGCCGCGTCGGCGGCCGCGTTCGCGACCGGTGTCGCCCTGGAGTCGCCCACGTGGGGCCTGGTCGTGGCCCCGATCGCCTGGTCGGTCGCGCTGTCCCGGGTGTATACGGGCGTCCACTTCCCGAGCGACGTGCTGGCGGGCGCGGCCCTGGGCGCGGGTGCCGCGTTCGCCGTACGGGGCATGGTGCCCACCCGCGACCGGCTGATCCCGCCGGCCCGGCCGCGTACGGACGTGCCGGCGCTGCCGGACGGAGACGGCCTGGTCATGGTGGCCAACAAGGGGTCGGGCACCTCCGACCGGGTGCACGCCCTGCTGGACTCGCTGCCGCGCGCCGAGGTCGTCGAGTGCGAACCGGCCGACACCCGCGCCGAGTTGCAGAAGGCGGCGGCCCGCGCCCGGGTGCTCGGCGTGTGCGGCGGCGACGGCACGGTGAACACGGCCGCCGAGGTGGCCCTGCGGCACGGTCTGCCCCTCGCGGTGCTGCCCGGCGGCACCCTGAACCACTTCGCGCAGGACCTGGGCGTGGAGGACGAACGCGATCTGAGCCGGGCCGTCCAGCGCGGCCAGGCCGTACGCGTGGACGTGGGCCGGTTCACCTGCGACGGACGGCAGGGCCTGTTCCTCAACACCTGCAGCCTGGGCGTGTATCCGGAACTGGTGCGCCGGCGGGACCACTTCTCGCCCCGCATCGGCGCCTGGCCGGCCGGAGTGCTGGCGGCCCTGCGCGTGCTGCGCGCCGAACGCCACCCCCTGCACGCCGAAGTCGCGGGCCGCAGCCACCCGTTGTGGCTGCTGTTCGCCGGGAACGGCACCTACCACCGGGTGGGCCTCGCCCCCGCCCGGCGCCTGGACCTCGCGGACGGCGTGCTCGACGTGCGGGTCGTGCACGGCGGGCGCAGGCCCGCCCTGCGCCTTCTCGCGGCCGCCCTCGCGGGCCCGCTGACCCGCTCGCCGGCCCATGCGGCGGTCCAGGTGGCCCGGCTGCGCCTGTCGGGGGTCACGCCGGGCGCGCTCCTCGCCTACGACGGGGAAGTCACCGAGGTGGGGGGCGAGGTGACGCTGGAGAAGCTGCCGGAGGCGCTGACGGTCTACCGCCCGTTGCCCGGAAACTGATCATCCATCAGTCCACATAGCAAAACGTAGGTCTCATCATTCGACATACGCGCGTACCGTGCAGCCATGTCGAAACCACGGGAAACCGCCGTCTACACGCACGGGCACCACGAGTCCGTGCTGCGTTCGCACACCTGGCGCACCGCGGCCAACTCCGCGGCCTACCTGCTCGGTTCGCTGCAGCCGCACATGCGGATCCTGGATGTCGGCTGCGGCCCGGGCACGATCACCGCCGACCTGGCGGCCCTGGTCCCCGACGGGCACGTCACCGGTGTCGACCGGGCACCGGGGATCCTGGAGCAGGCCGGGGACACGGCCGCCGGACGCGGCCTGGCGAACGTCGAGTTCGCGTCGCGGACGTGCACGCCCTGGACTTCCCGGACGACACGTTCTGCGTCGTCCACGCCCACCAGGTGCTGCAGCACGTCGGTGATCCGGTGGCCGCCCTGCGCGAGATGCGACGGGTGACCAGGCCGGGCGGCCTCATCGCGGTGCGCGACTCGGACTACGCGGCCATGACCTGGTATCCGGCGTCCCCAGGGATGGACGACTGGCTGGATCTGTACCGCCGGGTCGCCCGCGCCAACGGCGGCGAGCCGGACGCCGGGCGCCGGCTGAAGTCCTGGGCACTGCACGCGGGGCTCACCGACATCACGGCCACGTCGAGCACCTGGACCTTCTCGGCGCCCGACGAGCGGGCCTGGTGGAGCGGTCTGTGGGCGGACCGGACGCTGGCCTCGGCGTATGCCGAGCGGGCCACGGAGGGCGGGCACGCGAGCGCGGAGCAGTTGCGGGCCGTGTCGGAGGCCTGGCGGGAATGGGGGCAGCGGGAGGACGGCTGGTTCAGCGTGCTGCACGGAGAGATTCTGTGCCGTAAGGACGCCTGAATCTCCGAATTCGGGTTACCCGGAGTGCAGGAGGTTCACATTATGGTTCCCATCCTTCTTGTCCTGCTCCTTGCACTGCTTCTCTTCGGTGCTGGATTCGCAGTCGAGCTGCTTTGGTATATCGCGATCGCAGTGCTTGTGCTGTGGTTGCTGGGATTCCTGCTGCGCGGCACCACCGCGGCCGGGAGCAGGGGCCGCTGGTACCGGTGGTAAATCGGTCCCGGTACCGGCGATGACTCACTCCCGGGGAAGCAGCGGCCCGAGCGGCCCGAGGTCCAGATTCAGGTCCTCGGGCCGCAGGCCGTAGCGCTCACGCAGCTCGGTCATGCGCTCGTCGAGCAGCATCAGGGTGAGACCGATCCGCTCCTCCTGCTCCTCGCTCAGGTCGCCCTCGTCGAAGCGGCGC
This sequence comes from Streptomyces shaanxiensis, assembly GCF_039537145.1. NCBI lineage: Bacteria > Bacillati > Actinomycetota > Actinomycetes > Kitasatosporales > Streptomycetaceae > Streptomyces > Streptomyces shaanxiensis. The sequence goes on along the minus strand of NZ_BAAAZY010000010.1, from coordinate 258,596 downwards.
AGCGCCTGTCGTTCCATGAGCTGGCGCAGCAACTCCACGACCGTCAGGACGAGTTTCACCAGGTCGCGTTCCACGGTGTCGGGTTCGAGGTCCAGTCGGCCTCGCTGTGACGTCATGTCAACTCTCTCCAGGGCGACGGGACCTGCTCGTTGACGGAGCTGATCAGCGCGTTCAGGTCGATGCGGACGAGGTCGACGTCGGCGATGCGCAGAGTGATGTCTCCCGTGACGACGACTCCCCCGGCGAGCAGCCGGTCGAGCAGGTCCACGAGGGCGATCTCGCGACGTTCGACGACGGTCACGGCTCCACCTCCGGCTCCTCCGTGAACTCCCCCGTGAAGGAATAGGCCGCCCAGGGCCCGGTGAGTTCCACCCGAATACCCGGGGAATCGTCCTTCTCCCGGTCCACAAGCTCCACGAATTCCTCGGAATCCGCGCGCGGGACCAGATAGGCGGCGTTGAGCACATTCTGCCCGGAGGCCCCGGAAAGCGCGGTGTTCTGCGGGGCGTGCAGCCGGGAATCCTCGCCGAAAGCGGAGAGCTTTTCGTGCAGTCGGCCGGCGAATGCGGCGGCCTTCTGCCATAGGTCCTCATGGGCCCGTGTCTGCATTCGGCGCTGTCGCAGATAGTCACGGCCGGACGCGACCTCGGCCCCCGCCCGGCCGGTCCTCGCAGGCTCCGCGGCCTCCGGCTCGGCGTACACCTTGACGCCCCACTCGACCCGTCCCTCCAGCCGGTCGAGCACGCGCCGGAAGGCCTCCTCGCGGGCCTCCATCATGGTCCGTACGCCACTGTCGTCCCGGAAGACGGTGGCGAGCCGCAGCGGCAGCGGGGTCGTGACGACGGTGAGCGCGTCGATGACCTGCTGGTGCGCGCGGGCCGTGGCGGTGAGCCAGTCGAGGTCCTCCAGATGGGCACGGAGCGGCTCCTCGGCGAAGTCCGCCTCCGGCACCGTACTGACGACGGCGACCAGGCCGTGGTGCGTGAGCTGTTTCGGCGGCGCCCCTGCCACCCCCGTCAGCTGGGCCTGGAGCGCGGAGCGAAAGGGGTGGCAGACGGCGTAGACGTAGCGCAGTGCGGTCATGGGGCCTCCTCCTGCTCCCGGGCGGGCTCCAGCTGGGCCAGGCGCTCGCGCAACTCGGCGTTCTCCCGGGCGAGTTCCTTGCGGCGGGCGCCGGAGGACAGCGCCGGGTCGTCCTCCCACCAGTCGATGCCCATCTCCTTCGCCTTGTCGACCGAGGCGACGATGAGACGCAGCTTGATGGTGAGGAGTTCGATGTCGAGCAGATTGATGCGGATGTCGCCCGCGATGACTATGCCCTTGTCGAGCACCCTTTCCAGGATGTCGGCGAGGTTGGCGCCGCTGCCCTGGCCGTAGGGCTCGGGCAGCCGGCTGGGCATCGTCATCGTCGGCTCCCGCCACCGGCGTACTCGGGTTCATCCTCGTCCTCGTTCTCGGGCTCCTCCTCGTACGCGTCCTCGGGTTCCTCTTCGCCCCCTCGCCCCGCGTCCCCGCCCTCGACATCTTCGTCTTCCTCTTCCTCTTCCTCTTCCTCGTACTCGCCCTCGGGCTCCTCGTCCTCGGGCTCCTCGCCCTCGGGCTCCTCGCCCTCGGGCTCCTCGTCCTCGGCGTACTCACCGTTCTCGCCCTTCTCCTCGTCCTCGTCGTACTCCTCCTCTTCCTCCTCCGCGACCGCGTCCTCATGGCTGCGCACGACCTCGCCGTCGCGGATCTCGCCGCGCCAGCCGTCCTCGGCCTCTCCCTTGAGGGTGATGAAGCGGACGTAGTTCTTCAGGTCGAGGCGCAACCGGCGGCCCTGCGAACGCCAGATGTTGCCGGTCTTCTCGAACAGGCCCGAGGGGTAGTACTCGACGACCACCAGGACACGGGTGAGGTTGTCGTCGAGCCGGTGGAAGGAGACGACGCCCTTCGTGGTGCCCTTCGCGCCCTCCGACTTCCAGGCGATCCGGTCGTCCGGCACCTGCTCGGTGGTGTGCGCCTTCCAGCTGCGGTTGGACCAGAAGACCTTGAGCTGCCAGTCGGAGGTCGTGTCGTCGGCGCGGTTCGCGCTCTTCACGCCCTTCGCGAAGGTGCTGAAGTCCTGGTACTGGGTCCACTGGTCGTACGCGGTGCGCAGCGGCACGCCGACGTCGACGTACTCGATGATGACGGTGGGCTTCTTGCCGACCGAGCCCTTGCGTTTGCCCTTGCCGCCGCCGAGGTTCTTGAACGCGCCGACCACCTTGTCCTTGACCTGGCCGGCGCCGACCTCCAAGGCGCTGCGCAGCGGGCTCTTGCCGCCGGCGAGCTTGCGGCCACCCTCGAGCGCGAGCTTGGCCAGACCCGGGCTGTTGCCCTCGGCGACGTCGTTCAGCTTGACCGTGGCCTCGCCGAGCTTGCGCCCCGCGCCGACCAGCAGCCGCTGGGTCTGCGCGGCGAGGTACTCCTGCAGCTCGGCCTTGAGCCGGTCGGCGGCCTCGCTGTGGGCCACGCCGGCGAGTGGTTGCTTCGCGGCTCCGCCGGCAGCGGAACTCGCGGATCCGAGCGTCTCGGTCATCGACCGTCACCGCCCTTCGACTGGCGCGCCCGGCCGCCGCCGGCGGATCCGCGAGCCCCGGGCGTCTTCCTGGTGGTCGACTTGCCGGTCCCGCTCCGCTTCGCCGCCGCCTTCTTGGGCGCTGTCCTGCCGGCGGTGGTCTTCTTCGCCGCCGTCTTCTTCGCGGGCGCCTTCTTGGCCGCCTTCTTGGCGGTCTTCTTCGGCGCGGCCCGCTTAGCCGTCGCCTTCCGGGACGGCTCCTCGGCCTCGGGCTCCTCGGGCTCCTCGGGCTCCTCGGGCTCCTCGTCCTCCTCGGCCTCCTCGGCCTCCTCGCGTCCCTCGGACTCCTCCGGCTCGTCGCCGTCCTCGTCCTCCGCGCGCGGCTCCTCGTCCTCGGGCTCCTCCTCGGCTTCGGCTTCCTCGTCCTCCGCGTCGAGATCCGGCGTCGGCACCGCGCCCGACAGCTGCTCGCGCACCTCTGCGGTGCGTCCGTGCAGCCGGTCGGAGAGCGCGTCGAGCTGACGCTCGACCAAGGCGCCGGAGGCCGCCTCGCCGACACCGCGCAGGTCCTCGCGCAGCTGGTCCCCGATCTCCTTGAACTGAGGGTTCTTCAGGAGCTGTTGGGACACCAGGTCCGTGACGGCCCGCGGACTCAGATGCATCCGCTTGCCGGCCACGGCACTGCCGATGGCCAACGCCAGTTTCAGTTTCTTCGTCCGTCCGAGGACGTATCCGGCCCCTATCGCGAGGCCCAGTCCCACTCGGTTCATCATGCCGTCCCGTCGCTGTTCCCGTAGTCTGCGCGCAGGCCGATCTCCAGCCGGTCGAGGAGTTCGTCCTCACGGCGGTCGAACTCCTCCTCGTCGATCTCGCCCGCCGTCAACTGCTCCTCCAGCAGCGCCAGTTCGGCCCGCACGGCGGCCGGGTCGTAGTAGATGCGCTCCGCCTCGCGCAGCACCTGTCTCATCACCCATCCGCTGCCGCGCACCGGGGCGAACGGCAGCAGCAGCACCTCTCCGATCAGTCCCACCGCCGCCACCTCACTCCTTCGCTGTTTCGCCGCCGGACATACTGTCCGCGGGCTCGGCGGGGCCGGGCTCGACGAAGCTGTACGGCGGCAGCGGGCCGTTGACCCGCACTTCGAGGTGCGGATGGCCCTCGCGGAGCTGGTCGACGGCGGTCAGGAACGTCTCGACCTCGTCGCGGCCGACCAGGAACGACACGTTGGCGAGCCAGCCGGTGGAGTCGGGGCCCACACTGACCGCGTGCGCGGCCGGTTCCAGGGTGTGCTGCACATCGGTCGCGTCCTCGGCCTCCTGGGCCTTGACCGCGGCGGCCACCATCTCGCCGAGCCGGAGCCGGTCGTCGTAGGTGCCGCCGCCGGCCTGCCGGTTGGCCTCCGTCATGGCCCGGATCTCCGGGTTCGAGGCCAGCACGTGGTGCAGCACGGCCTCCTCGGCGTGCGTGGCCTTCACGTTGTACTCGACCTTGCCGTCCAGGGCGGAGAGCCGCTCCCGGTAGTGCTCGGCGCGCTCGGCGAGTACGCCGGTGACCGTGTCGTCGTCGGGGGCGACGCTGCCGAACCTCATGGGCAGTACGCAGCCGGTGGCACCCGCCTCGGCGAGCACGTTCGAGTGGGCGAGCAGTTCCCTGCGCTTGGGACGCAGGTCCTCGGGGGCGTCGCTGACCAGGGCGGCCAGCGGCCCCGCCTTCAGGACACGCACGGGGCGCGGCGGCTCGCCCACACCGCCGACGTCCTTCGAAAGGGCGGGATGCGAGCTCGCGGTGATGCCGTACACGTACGTACTCACTCCTGCTCCTCCTTCCTGCGCGACGTGGTGGACTTGCGGGTGCGCTGCCTGGGCCGCTCCTCCTCGCTGCCTTCCTCACGTGCCTGCTTGAAGGCGCCGGAGATGGTCTCGGCGGCGCCTGACAGGGCCCCCTTGGACTTGCCGCGCGCGCCGGACTCGGTGATCTCGCCGACCAGGTCGGGCAGGCCTGGCGCCTTGCGCGGCCCGGCCTCCAGGTCGAGCCGGTTGCACGCCTCGGCGAAGCGCAGATAGGTGTCGACGCTGGCCACGACGACACGGATGTCGATCTTCAGGATCTCGATGCCGACCAGGGAAACCCGGATGAATGCGTCGATGACGAGTCCCCTGTCGAGGACGAGCTCCAGAACGTCGTAGAGGCCGCTGCTGCCGCCTCCGCCGCCGGTCTGCTGTGCCGGTACAACGGTCATGCCGGACCTTCCTCCTTTTCTCGGGACGGTGTGCCGGGCGTGGGCGGGCGGCCTACCGGCCGCCGGGCCTTCGTGCGTCGGAACGCCCTCGTTCGTAGCGGCGTACGCGCCGGTACCCCGCGAGCTGTCCTTGGGGGTCGAGATCGACCTGGTAGCTCGCCATCAGACTCATCGTGTCGGGGACGCGGGCCAGCTCCAGGACCTCTATCTCGAGCGTCCAGCCGTCCTCCGTGTGCTCGAAGGACGTCACTGTCTCCGCGTTCATGCCGGTGAGTTCGGCGAGCTGGGCCCGCGCCTGACGCAGCACCTCCATCGGGGCCGGCTGTTCTTCCGCCCCGCCCGAGTCCCGTCTGGATGACTTGGGTGTGTTCTGTGAATCATTCATGGGCGCCACCCGCGCCGAGTGACCTGGAAGGCGCCGGTCAAACACGCTGCTCGGTTTCTTCAGCCGCGCAGTGCGTCGAGCCTGCGCCTGGCCGGGCCCAGGGCGCGGCCCCGGTCCAGCAGCCCGGACCAGGGGTCGGTGCGGGCCTGCTCCACGGCGTCGGCGATGCTCCAGCGGCGGGCGTCCAGCTCCGGGTCGTCCAGTTCTGCCCAGGTCAGCGGCGTGGCGACGGAGGCGCCGGGCCGGGCCCGGACGGTGTAGGGCACGACGGCGGTCTGGGCGTAGGCGTTGCGCTGCACGTCAAGGTAGAGACGGTCGCCGCGGTCCTTCTTGCGGGCGGCCGTGGTGAACCGGTCCGGGTGGGCGGCCTCCAGCACCCCGGCGACGTCCTTGGCGAAGTCCCGGACCTCGTCGAAGTCGTGGTGCCCGTTCAGCGGTACGACGATGTGCAGCCCGCGCGAGCCGGTGGTCATCGGGGCCGAGGGCAGCCTCAGTTCGTCGAGCAGCTCGCCGAGCAGCTCGGCGGCCTCTCTGACCTGCACGAAGGAGTCATCGGCCGGGTCGAGGTCGAAGACCATCCGGTCGGGGCGGTTGATGTCATTGGTGCGGGAGAGCCAGCGGTGCAGGGTGAGGCAGGCCTGGTCGGTGAGGAAGACGAGGCCCGCGGTGTCGTCGCAGACCGTGTGACAGACGGTGCCGTCCTCCTTGGGCACCTCGAAGCGGGTGATCCAGTCCGGGTAGTGGTCCGGCGTGTTCTTCTGCATGAACCGGGGGCCGTCGAGACCGTCCGGGTACCGCTCCAGCATCAGCGGGCGGCCGCGCAGATGCGGCAGCATGAAGGCGGCGACGGACCGGTAGTACTCGACGAGGTCGCCCTTGGTGTACTCCTTCGCGCCCCCGCCGCCGGGAAAGAGCACCTTGCCGACGCGTTTGACCTCGACGCTGCGGCGCCCCGCCCGCACCTTCTTCGTATCGTCGTCGCCGCTCACCGCACGACCGCCTCCTCCACCAGCAGCTTCCCCGCGGCGGCGATGGACGCGGCGTCGATGCCCGCGGTGTGCAGCTGCTGGTCCGGCGAGGCGGATCCCGGCATCCGGCGGACGGCCAGGCGCACCAGCCGGGGCACCGGGCGCCCGTCGAGGAACGCGTCGAGGACGGCGTCGCCTATGCCACCCTCCTCACGGTGGTCCTCCACGGTGAGCAGACAGCCGGTGTCCTCGGCGGCCCGGCGCAGCGTGGACCGGTCGACGGGCTTGACCGAGTACAGATCCACGACCCGCACCTGGATCCCGTCACGGTCCAGGGCGTCGGCCGCGGCGAGCGCCTCGTGCACGGTGACGCCGGCGGCGACCACGGTCAGCCGGTCCCGGTCACTCGCGCGCAGCACCTTGCTGCCGCCGACGGGGAACTCCTCGTCGGGGCCGTAGATGACCGGGCTGTCGCCGCGCGAGGTGCGCAGATAGCGGACGCCCTCCAGGCCGGCCATGGCGGCGACGAGCTGCGCGGTCTGGTTGGCGTCGCACGGGTACAGCACGGTCGAACCGTGCACGGCCCGCATCATCGCCAGGTCCTCCAGGCCCATCTGGCTCGGCCCGTCCTGCCCGATCGCGACGCCGGCGTGCGAGCCGACGAGGTTGATGCCGGCACCGCTGACCGCCGCCATGCGCACGAAATCGTGGGCGCGGGTGAGGAAGGCGGCGAAGGTGGCGGCGTACGGCACCCAGCCGCGCGCCGCGAGCCCCACCGCGGCGGCGACCATCTGCTGCTCGGCGATGTAGCACTCGAAGTAGCGCTCCGGGTGTTCCTTGGCGAAGAACTCGGCGCGGGTGGAGTCGCCGACCTCGCCGTCGAGGGCGACGATGTCACCGCGCCCGGTGCCCAGAGCGGCAAGCGCCTCGCCGTAGGCGTTGCGCGTGGCGACCTCCTCCCCCTTCTCCCAGCGGGGCAGGTCGAGGTGCCCGGCGCGCACGGCGTGCAGCACGCGGGCGGCGGGCGGCTCATGGACGTGGATGCGGATGTCACGCTCCCCGCCGAGTTCGGCGACGGCCTCGTCGGGCTCCGGCAGGGGCTTTCCGTGCAGTCCCTCCCGGTCCTGGACGGCCTCGACACCCTTGCCCTTGAGGGTGCGGGCGAGGATCACGGTGGGCTGCCCGGCGGTCGACCTGGCCTCCGCGTACGCCCGGTCGACGGCGTCCACGTCATGCCCGTCCACCTCGACGGTGTGCCAGCCGAACGCCTGGAAGCGACGGGCGTAGGCGTCCAGGTCATGGCCGTGCCGGGTCGGGCCGCGCTGGCCCAGCCGGTTCACGTCGACGATCGCGGTGAGATTGTCCAGATGCTCGTACGCCGCGTGCTCGGCGGCCTCCCACACGGACCCTTCGGCGAGCTCGCTGTCCCCGCACAGCACCCACACCCGGTACCCGACCCGGTCGAGCCGCTTGCCGGCCAGTGCGATCCCCACCCCGATCGGCAGCCCCTGCCCCAGCGAACCGGTCGCGGTCTCCACCCACGGCACCTGGCGCGGGGTGGGGTGCCCTTCGAGCCGGCTGCCGAGCTTGCGGAAGGTGAGCAGCTCACCGTCCTCGATGGCGCCGGCCGCCTTGTAGGCGGCGTACAGCAGGGGCGAGGCGTGCCCCTTGGAGAGGACGAAGCGGTCGTTTCCGGGGTGGGCCGGCCGGTCGAAGTCGTAGCGCAGGTGGTTCGCGAGGAGTACGGCCGTCAGATCGGCCGCGGACATCGACGACGTCGGATGCCCCGACCCCGCGGCGGCGGAGGCCCGCACACTGTCCACGCGCAACTGCTGGGCCAGCTCGACGAGTTCGGAGGTGTTCATGAGGCTCCTTCCGAGGGGTGGTGAGAGTGGTGTGCGGGCTCGCCGGGGTGCGGCTTGTGGACTGCGGGGGCGTCGGCGGGCGGCTCGTGCGCGGCTCGCAGATCGGAGCGCGTGACGGGGCCGGGGGGTTCGGGGTGCCTGGCGGCGTCGGGGTCCTGAACAGGGTCGGGACGCCCGGCGGAAGCGGGTGTGTCTTCGGGTCGTTTCCTCGGGGGCTCGCCGACCGCCCGACTCTTCTCGGTCATCTCAGCCTTCTCGGATCTCGGCCTCGTGTGTCAACTCGGCCTGGTCTGTTTTCGCGGCCTGCTCTGCCCTCTCGGCCTGATCTGTCTTCGCGGGCTTGTCCGTCTTGGGCTTGTCCGTCTTGAGCTCGTCCGTCTTGGGCTCGTCCGTCGTCGCGGTCTTTGCGGAATCAGCGGCTCCCGGCCCCCGGACCAGCTCCGGCGACGCGGTGTCCAGCGGCACCGACCACGACCGTACGAGTCCCAACTGCACGGCCTGGCGCGGCAGTACGGCGTCCAGGAGCCAGTCGGCGGCGACGCGGATGCGGTTGCCGGGCATCGCGGCGAGGTGGTAGCCGCGGGTGACCGCGCCCGCCGCCACGCCGGACAGCGGGACACCGAGCGGGTTGGCGGCCGCCTTGACGCCGCCCAGGTCCACGACGAAGCCCATGTCGCGGTGGCGGTAGGGACGCCGCTCGCCGATGCCCAGGGACGCGGCGACGTTGTGGGCCACGGTCTTGCCGTGCCGCCAGGCGTGCTGGGCGGTCATCGGCGTGTACTGGCCGGGCCGCTCCAGGTCGGGCACGGCGGCCCCGTCCCCCGCGGCGAACAGCTCGGGCCGGCCCGGCACTTGGAGGTACGGGTCGACGAGCAGGCGGCCCCGCTCCAGGGGCAGCCCGAGGGACTCGGCGAGCGGATCGGGCCGTACGCCGACGCACCACACCAGCGTGCGGGTGTCGACGAACTCGCCGTCGGTCAGCAGGACCCCGCTGTGCGTGGCCTCCTTCACGGAGGTGCCCATCCGCACCTCCACGCCCCGCTGCCGCAGCACCCGGTCGGCGGTGCGCGACAGGTGCTCGCCCAGCTCGGGCAGGACGCGTTCGGCGATGTCGAGCAGCAGCCAGCGCGGCCGCATACGTGCTCGCAGCGGGTGTTTGCGCACCTGGGCGTCGGTGAACAGCTTCCCCTGCGCGGCGACCTCGGTGCCGGTGTATCCGGCGCCCACGACGACGAACGTGCACCGTGCCGCGCAGCTCTCGGGGTCGTCGGCGCCAGCCGCCAGCTCCACCTGCCGGGTCACGTGATCGCGCAGATAGAGCGCCTCGGGAAGGCCCCGGAAGCCGTGCGCGTGCTCGGCGACACCGGGAATGGGCAACAGCTTGTTGACGCTGCCCGCGGCGAGGATCAGCCGGTCGAAGGACAGGGTCCCGGCGTCGCCCTCGGGTCCGGTGTAGTGCACGGTGTGGGCGTCCAGGTCCAGGGCGTCGGCTTCGCCCAGCACGAGCCGTACGTGGGGCAGGGTGCCGGAGAGCGACACGGTCACCCGTCGTGGTTCCAGGATGCCGGCGGCGACCTGGGGCAGCAGGGGCAGATACAGGAAGTAGTCGGTCGGGTTCAGCAGGGTGATGTCGGCCTTGCCACGGGCGATCCGGGACAGCGTGCGGGCCGCCCGGTACCCGGCGAATCCGGCGCCGACGATCACGATGCGGGGTCGACTCACGGTTAGCCTCCGGGGCTGTCGCGTACCTCGGGAGCCTTCCGCGTCCCCCTGGCCAAGGCGGCCAAACGTCGACCAGGACGCCCTGGGCCTCCGGCACACGGACCCGCCCGGCCGGGGTTTCCGGCACACGGACCCCGCCCGGCCCGCGTTTCGGACACGCCGACCGACCCAGCCCGGCATCCAGCAGGCCGGCCGATCCAGCCCCCGCCCCCCCCCCTTTCCGGACGTCAACCCGCCGCCCCGGGTTTCCGGCCGGACCTCCGGGTACCCGGAACGGCGACCCGCCCCGCCGCCGACGCGGCAGCCCCGGAGGTGTCCCCCCATGCCCCAGTACGGCTCCTTCTTTCGTGCGGTCGCCGAGCGGTGTGCCTCGACGGTGACGAGGGACGGTTTCGCGCGATGAAGCTGAATCTCCCCGTAGTCTCCGTCTACACGGTGCCCACCGACGCCCCCGAGGCCGACGGCACGCTGGCCTGGAACTCCACGACCGTGGTGATCGTCGAGGTCACGGCGGGCGATGCGACCGGCACGGGCTGGACGTACGGCCCGGCGGCGATCGGCGACTTCCTGCGCGATCACCTGGCGCCGCTCGTCGTGCACCGCAGCGCCCTGGACATCCCGGCCGTGCACGACGCGATGTCCCGCGCGATCCGTGACGCGGGTCGGCCGGGCATCGCCGCGTGTGCGATCTCGGCGCTGGACATCGCCCTGTGGGACCTCAAGGCACGCCTCCTGGAACTGCCGCTGGCCCGGCTGCTGGGCACCTGCCGCGAGCGCGTCCCCGTGTACGGCAGCGGCGGCTTCACGACGTACCACGACACCCACCTGGCGGCGCAGTTGAACGGCTGGGTGCACGGTCAGCACATCCCGCGCGTGAAGATCAGGATCGGCGAGGACCGGGGCCGCGCGATCCTGCGCGACATGTCCCGCGTGCAGGCGGCACGCCAAGTGATCGGCTCCGAGGCCGAGTTGTACGTGGACGCGGGCGGCGCCTACACCCGCAAACAGGCGATCCGGGTCGGCCACGCCCTCGCCGAGCACGGCGTCGGGTGGTTCGAGGAGCCCGTGCCCTCGGACGACCTCACCGGCCTGCGACTGATCCGCGACACCCTGCCGTGCGACGTCACGGCCGGCGAATACGGCTACGACCTCCCGTACTTCGCCCGCATGATCACCGCGGGCTCGGTCGACTGCCTCCAGATCGACGCCACACGCTGCGGCGGGCTGACGGAGTTCCTCCGCGCCGCCGCCCTCGCCCAGGCCCATGGCCTGGAGGTCTCGGCACACCGCGCCCCGCACGCCCACGCCGCGGTGTCCGCCGCGATCCCCAACCTCCGCCACATCGACTGGTTCCACGACCACGTCCGCATGGAGGACATGTTCTTCGACGGTGCCCTGGACCCGACGGGCGGCACGGTCACCCCGGCGCGGGGCATCGGCCACGGGTTGACGCTGCGGACGGAGGAGGTGCGGGAGTACCGGGTGGCGTGAACGCCGTCAGGCCCGGTGGTGCGGCTGCTCGGGGTCGATGTCGTCCGGGTGCGGCGGCCGCGCGTCGGGCATGTCCGGCGCCCCCGCCTCGGGCGGGCCGGGCGGCATCGGAGGGTACGGCGTGCCGAGCCCGCTCGGCGGAGCGGCCGCAGCCGTGTCACCGACGCTGCGCCCATGGGCTGCGGCGGCCTCGGCCCGGTGCTCCGGCGTCGGCCGGGACGCCGAGGGGTGTGCCGCGCTCCGCAGCGCATACGCCACCGCGCCCAGGATCACCGCGGTGATCAGCGCGGCGGCCCAGTCCGGCAGCCCGGCCGCGAGGGCCAGCCCCAGGGCGAGAGCGAGGGCCGCACCCGCGTACAGGGCGACGGCGCCCGAGCCCGCGTACAGCATGGCCCGGCGGCGCTGCCTGCGCGTCTGCTCGCGCAGTTCGTCACGCACGGTCTCGCGCGCCACCTGCGCCAGCTCTTCGACCAAGTGCTTGTCGAGATGATCAAGGTGATCCAAGCGGTCCATGCCCGCCGAGTACCCGTACAGGGGTACGCGTAACGGGGAGTGAGGGGATCGCGTGAAACGATCTCCCTGCCCGGCCGCCTCCAACTAGGCTCTCCGCATGGACATTCTGGGAGCCACGCTGCGCGTATGCGTCGACGACCTGGAGACCGCGGTCCCCTTCTACGAACGACTCTCCGGCGCCACCGCCCTGCGCTTCGAACGCGGCGGTGTCCAGGTGGCGGCCGTCGGCTGCTTCCTGCTGATGAGCGGCCCGGAGGCCGAGCTGGAGGTGCTGCGCAAGGTCGCGGCGACGATCGCCGTCAAGGACGTCGAGGAGACCCACCAGGTGCTCAGCGAGCTGGGCGCGCACATCGTCGCGGGTCCGTTGCCGACGCCGGTGGGCCGCAATCTGATCGCGATGCATCCGGACGGCACGATCTACGAGTACGCGGACCGTCAGGCGTGATCCGTCAGGCGTGATCCGTCAGGCCGCGTCGTTCGTGGTGTCGAGGGCCGACACCACGATGTCCGTGAGCAGCGCCCCCGCCGTTCCCTCCGGGTCCAGATCGGGGTCGTAGATCGTGATGTTGAGCCCGACGCAGTGTCCCGACGCGAGCAACGGCCGTAGCAGCGCCACGAGTTCGTCGGGGGTGAGACCGTCCGGGTCCGGGCTGTCGACGGCGGGCATGACGGACGGGTCGAGGACGTCGGCGTCCAGATGCACCCAGAAGCCGTCCAGCTGGGGGATCTCGAAGGCCTGCCGGGTGACGCTCGCGAGTGCCTCCGCACCCCACTCCCGCAGGTCCCCCACGGTCACCACGGGAATCTTCAGGTCGGCGAGCTCGGCCCGGTCCTCCTCGAAGTAGTCCCGGATACCGAAGTACCGCACGTCCTCGTCCCGCAGGTAGGGCTTCAGTCCCTCCAGGTTCGTCAGGTCCTCCTGCCCCCGCCCGGTGGCGAGGGCGACCTCCTCACCGCCCGCCGCGCCGACCCTCCCCCACCCTTCGGGCGGGGGGACCCCCATCTCGCTTCGCTCGGAGTTCCCCGGATGCCGGAAGTCGGGCGAGGCGTCCAGCACGGCGAGCCCGTACCGGCCCATGCGGCGCAGCGCGAGAGCGGCGCCGAGGTTGATGGAGCAGTCGCCGCCCAGCACTACCGGGAAGTCCCCGGCGCGCACATGGTGCTCGATGCGGTCGGCGAGCTTGCGGGTGTAGGAGGCGAGAGCGGCGGCGTTGAAGACGCCGTCGCCCTCCCTCCAGTCCCCTCGGTCGTACCGCGGCGGCACCACCACCCCGCCCTCCAGCGCCCGCAGCCGCTGCACGATCCGCTGCTCACGCAGCGCACCGGCGAGCTTGTGGCAGCCGGGCACGGTGCCCGGGGCGGGCGGGCGCAGGCCCAGGTTGGAAGGGGCGTCGAGCACGACGAAATTCCGCATGCGAGTCATCCTCTCCGACGTACAGTCGGCCCTCAACGCCATTACGAGGGAGCGGGAGCATGAGCGAGCAGCACACCTACCGGGTGATCGTCCGGGGCACCTGGGACGGCCTCACCGACGAGGCCCGGGCGCGGTTGCTCGCCGAGGCCCCCGAGCACGGCATGACCAGCATGCGCTTCACCGAGGAGGGGTCGCTCTCCTACGAGCCCTCCCCGCTCAAGCACTTCTCGATGCGCTACGTGGTGGTCTCGGACGCGGCCGACGGCGAGGATATGGCCGGCGCGATCGCGGAGGACCGGGCCGAGACGGCGCTCCGGGAGCTGGGCTACGGCTTCGGCGAGCTGAGGTCGACGGTCACCGACCTCGACACGATGAAGATCAACCGGAAGTCCGCATCTCGGCGGTGATGGCCCATCGCTCGTGGTCCCGCCATGCCCCGTCGATGAAGAGCATGCTCGGCGAGAAGCCCTCCAGACGGAAGCCGCAGGCACGGGCCAGGGCGATCGAGGCGGTGTTGGCGGGCTGGACGTTGATCTCCAGCCGGTGCAGCCGCAGCGGCCCGAAGGCGTGGCCGATCACGAGGTCGAGCCCTTCCCGCATCAGGCCGCGCCCGGCAGCGTGGGCGAAGGCGCCGTAGCCGAGGGCGCCGCTCTGGAAGGCGCCCTCGACGATGTTGTTGATGTTGATGAACCCGGCGATGTCCCCGCCGTCGTCCTTCTCGCAGACCAGGAACCCCGCCTTGGTGGGGTCCTCGATCAGCCGCCCGGCGTAGGCGGAGTAGGCCGCGGCGCTGTCCGGCGGGAAGAGCCACGGGTGGTGCAGTGCCTTGCTGTCCCGGGCGCGCGCGGTGAACTCGGCGGCGTCCTGGTAGGTGAAGTGACGTATGCCCACGCGAGGGCCTTCAGCGAGGTAACGGGACGCGGGGTGAGGCATTGCGCCAGCCTACGACCCGCTAACGGCGCCGTCGCATGAAGTACGCCCCGAACAGCGCGCCGATGACACCCATGCCCAGCAGCGCCAGCCACAGCGGCATCGTCACCAGCGGGACCAGCAGCCGGATCTCGGTCTCACGGGTGTTCTCGAAGATGAAGACCAGCGCGAGGGCGACGAGCACCAGCACGGTGATCCTGGCAGGGGTCATCGCCCCGGCCAGGCCACCCCGCTTCTCGCCGGCCCTCGTGCGGCTCTCCGACGTCTTCGCGGTCATACGACAAGGATGCTCCCGAAGCCGCGATCACGCACGGTGAGCGGTCGGTGTGCCGGCCTCGCGGCCCCTCAGTCGATCACCGGGAGCCGCAGCACCCCCGTGTCCTCGGGTGTGCCGGCCACGGTCACCGGCTTGATCCCCCGGTTCCCGAAGTACGCGTCGTCACTCGCCGCGATCACGAACCGCAGCCGGTGCCCCTTCTCGTACCGGTGCACGATCCCCGGCAGCGTCACGGTGAAGGACCGCGTGACGTCCGGTACACGCACCGGCGCGACCAGCCGGTGCACCAGCGTCTGGCTGCCGTCGGGCGCGACGTCGTACAGCTTGGCGAACAGCACGAGCTTGTCGGCGGCGTCCCCGGAGTGCTGGGTCCGCTCGGCCTTCGGGGAGACGACCTTCAGGGTGGCCCGGGGCGCCCCCACCACGTCGGTGGTGCGGGCGAGCGGCTCGCTGGTCCAGCCGAGGTAGGTGCCCTTGGTGTCGTACGGCGCCGGGTCGGGGATCCCTATGGCCCCGGCCAGCGAGCTCTCCGAATGGCTCGTGGGGACGAGCCAGTTGGTGTAAGTGCGGCTGCCGCGCGCCACCTTCCGCCGGTTGTCGACGAGTTTGCCGTCGCCTGAGAGGTAGAGCGTCCGGGAGGGCTCGGGGACCCGGTCGGCGGTGGCGTAGGTGCCGCCCGGGTCGGTGATCCAGTCGCGGTAGTAGGCGAAGGCCGGTCCGGTGTCGACGTTCTGCTTGCGCAGGTAGCGGTCGAACCAGGCGAGGATGCGCCGGCCGACGTAGCTGGTCTCCAAGTTGCCCTGGCCGAGGTTGAGTTCACCGGTGGCCGGGTCGGTGAGTCCGCCGCTGTGGCCCCAGGACTGCCAGATCATCTTCGTCGGCGTCCCCTGGGCCTTGAGCGTCTTGTACGTCGCCGTCGCCTCGTTGAGGTTGAAGAGGCTGTCGGCCTGGCCCTGGACGAGGAGGGTGGGTGCCTTGACGCGGTTCAGGTACGACACCGGCGAGACACTGCGGGCGTAGGCGAGCAGTTCGGCCGTCTGTTTCGCCGGATAGCGGCCGGAGTTGAGGGTGCGGATCGTGTCGCAGGCCTTGGTGACGAAGTGCAGGCAGGCGAGGGAGTTGATGCGGGACGGGTCGAGGTTCGGTGCCAGCAGGGGCTGGCCCTCCCCTATGAGGTAGAAGCCGTTGGCCCACTGCCATTTGAAGGCGCCGGGCACGCCCGTGCTGCCGGCGGCGTTGTTCGGGTCGAGGGAGTGGACGAGGTCGTTCCAGGTGATCATCGGGACGAGCGCGTCGACCCGCTGGTCGATGGCGGCCGTGGCCAGCTGAATCGCCCCGCCGTAGGAGCCGCCCGCCATGCCGACACGCGGGTCGCCGGGGGCGTCGAGGGTGACGAAGTCGGCCTTCGTGCCGTCGTCGGCGGCGCGCCCTCCGCCGAGGAAGTCGATCAGCCGTGAGGCGGCGACGCCGTCGATGGTGGGGTCGTCGAGGGAGATCAGGCAGCCGGACCTGCCGAAGCCGAGCCCGGAGTAGATGAGGGAGACGTATCCGCGCTGTGCGAAGGCCTTGCCGATGGCGTCGGTCGAGCCGTCGGACTTGCTGCCGCCGAAGCCGTTGGTGGCGAGGACGGCGGGTGCGCGGTGAGCGCGGTCGACACCGGCAGGCCGGTACAGGTCCGCGTCCACGGTGCAGGTGCGGCCGCCGGCCTGGACGGTGAACTTCAGCGCGGTGACGGTGTACGGGCCGACCGCGGCGGCCGGGGCGGTGAGGGCGAGGGGGATGGTGAGCGTGGCGCCGAGGACGAGAGCGAGTGGGGCTCGGGATCTGGGCACACGACGGGACACAAAGACCTCCACACTGAGGGCAGCCCTGCATACCGACCAGTAAGTACTGGCCGGTTGTCATGGTGTGACACGTGTCAGGCGTGGTCAATCGACGTGACGGAGGTTTCTTGACGGAAATTCAGTGAACGCCGGTCAGGCGAGGGCGGGCTCGTCGAGAGTCAAGGTGCCCGCCTCGGCGTCGAGTTCGGCACCCACACCGAACGGAATCGTCAGCGCACCTTCACAGTGCCCGAACCCGAACTCCTCCACAACGGGCACACCGAGGCCACCCAACCGGTCCAGGAGCAGCGCACGCATCCGCTCGTACGGCTCGCACTCCTGCCACGAGCCGAGCAGCACGCCCCGCACGCCGTCGAGGAAGCCGGCGCGCAGGAGTTGGGTGAGGTAGCGGTCGAGCCGATACGTCTCCTCGCCGACGTCCTCCAGGCACAGCAGGCCGCCGCGTGCGGAGGTCCGGGCGTGCGGGGTGCCCAGCTCGGCGGCGAGCAGACAGAGGCAGCCGCCGAGGGTGACACCCCGCGCCCTGCCCGGGACCAGGGCGGACCCGGCGGAGGTGATCGTGCGCACCGACTCGGGCTCGAACAGCGTGGCTCTCAGGTGCTCCTGTGCCCGCGCGCTCTTGATGAAGTCGATGCCCGCCGCCATCGGCCCGTGCAGCGTGGCCAGGCCCAGCCGCGTGGCGAACGCCTCGTGCAGCACGGTGATGTCGCTGAAGCCGACGAACACCTTGGGCCCGGCCGCCCGCATCGCCTCCCAGTCGAGCAGGTCGACCATGCGCTGGACGCCGTATCCGCCCCGGGCGCACAGCACCGCGTCGACGGACGGATCGCACCAGGCGCGCTGGAGGTCGGCGGCCCGGTCGGCGTCCGTGCCCGCGAGATAGTCCAACTCGCCGTGGCGGTCGAGCACATGCGGGGCCACCACCGGGTCGAGATCCCAGCCGCGCAGCACGTCGAGCCCGGCCTGGAGCCGCTCCTCGGGCACGGGCCCGCTGGGCGCGACGACGGCCACGCGGGCGCCGGGGGCGAGCCGGGACGGTCGTACGAGGGGCCGTACGAGCGGCTGCGCGAGTGGCCGTACCGGCTCGGTCACTTGGTGAGCTCCAGCTTCGGGATCCCGGGCGGGTTCAGCCCGAAGACCTGGGCGTACAGGGAGAGTTCGGACTCCAGGACGCAGATCATCGTCTCCGCCCGCCTGAACCCGTGGCCCTCCCCCTCGAAGGCGATGTAGGCGTGCGGTACCGGGCGCCCCACCATGCGGGCAAGGAACCGCTCGCACTGCGCGGGCGGGCAGATCACGTCGTCCAGGCCCTGCAGCAGCAGGAAGGGCACGGTGAGGCGGTCGGCGTGCGCGGCGGGCGAGCGCTCCGCGTACCGTCCGGGCACCTCGGCGAGCGGGCCGACGAGGGTCTCCAGGTAACGGGACTCGAAGTCATGGGTCTCGCCCGAGCCCCAGCCGGCCAGGTCGAGGATGGGATAGACGATCGTGCCGCAGGCGTAGACGTCGGTCGTGGTGAGCGACGCCGCCGCGGTCCAGCCGCCCGCGCTGCCGCCCCGGACGGCGAGCCGGTCGCGGTCGGCGGTGCCCTCGTCGGCGAGGGCCAGCGCGACGGCCGCACAGTCCTCGACGTCCACCACGCCCCACTGCTCGCGCAGCCGGTTGCGGTACTCCCGCCCGTACCCGCTGGAGCCGCCGTAGTTGACCTCGGCGACACCGATGCCACGCGAGGTGAAGTAGGCGATGGCCAGGTCGAGCACGAGGGGCGCCCGGTCGGTGGGGCCGCCGTGCGCCCACACGACGTACGGCGGCGGCGTACCGCTGGGGGCCGTGCAGCCGGGGTTGTGGGGCGGGTAGATGTGCGCGTGGACGTTCTGCCCGGCGGGGCCGGTGAAGGTGCGGATCTGCGGCTCGGGGTAGTGGGCGGGGTCCACCGCGTCGTCGTGCTCGGCCCCGATCACCCGGGACCGGCCGGTCCGTGTGTCGAGTTCGACCACCTCGTAGGCGCTGCGGGGGCTCGCGCCCACGGCCACCACACGCTCCCCGTTCACCGCGAGCGTGGGCGCGAACTCGGTCCAGGGGCCGGCCGCGTCGACGATCTCGCCGGTCTCGGGATCCAGTACACCGAGGGCGGTCGAGCCACGTCCGTGCACGACGGCGATCAGCCCGCCCGCCAGCGGCGCGAACCAGCGCAGGCCGAGCTTCCACAGCGGTCCGCCGAACTCCTCCTCGCGCGGACAGAGCGGTTCGCCGTCCCGGTAGAGGTTCCACCAGCCGCTGCGGTCGCTCGCGTACAGCAGCCGGCCGTCGGCCGACCAGTCGACCTGCGCGATCGACTCCTCCGGGCCCCCGGCAACGGTCTGCGGGCGCCCGAAAGTGCCGTCGGGGCCGACATCGGCGACGAGCAGTTCCGTACCGTCCCACGGCATCCGCGGATGGTCCCAGGCGAGCCACACCGCGCGCCGCCCGTCGGGCGAGATCCGGGGGCCGGTGACGAACCGGTGCCGGTCGTCGATGAGTTCGCGTACGGCATCCCGGTCCTCGGCCGCCGAGCCGTCCAGCGGGACCGCGGCCAGGACGCGCCGCACATCGGTCGGCCCCGCCCCCGTGAACTCCTCAAGCACGCACCACACTTCACCGAGTCCGAGCCGCACCTGCGGCTCCACCCAGCGCAGTCCGCCGCCCACCGGCGACACGGGAGTGAGCGGACGCGGCTCGCCGCCCTCCTCGTACCGGTAGAGCCGCTGGTCGGCGAAGTTGACGAAGACGACGAGCCACCGGCCGTCCACCATCGCGCCCGCCCAGGGCTGTCCGCCGTACTCGACGACCCGGCTGCGCACATTCCACTCGGCGGGCAGCACCGACTCCTCGCAGCGGTCGGCCCGCCGCCGCACCAGCGTGCGCCGCCCGCCCTGCGTGGGCCGCGGCTCGGTCCACCACGCCTCGTCGCCCACGAAGCCCACATACTCGGGGCGCCCGTCGTGCGCGGCGGCGATGGCCGCGTCGATGGGCGAGGGCCAGGAACCGTACGCCAGCGTCCGCACTGTCTCCCCCAACTCTCCTAGGCCGTGCGCAGAAAACGGTCGAGAACGCGGACGCCGAAGTGCAGTGCCTCGATGGGCACCCGCTCGTCGACGCCGTGGAACATGGCCCCGTAGTCGTAGCCCTCCGGCAGCCTCAGCGGCGAGAAGCCGTAGCCGGTGATGCCGAGCCGGGAGAACTGCTTGGCGTCCGTGCCGCCCGGCATGCAGTACGGCACCACGATCCCCTCGGGCGCGAACTCCTCGACGGCGGCCCGCATACGGGCGTACGTCGGCGAGTCCACCGGCGACTGGAGGGCCACCTCGTGGTGGTGGAACTCCCAGTCCACGTCCGGCCCGGTGAGTTCATCGATGGTCGCGCGGAACTCGTCCTCGAAGCCAGGCAGATACCGGCCGTCGACGTATGCCACGGCCTCCCCCGGGATCACGTTGATCTTGTAACCGGCTTCCAGCATGGTCGGGTTGGCGCTGTTGCGGACGGTCGCCTCGACCAGCTTGGCCGCGGGGCCGAGCTTCTCCAGCAGGCCGTCCACGTCGTCCAGGCCGGCGTCGAGGCCGTACAGCGCGGCGAGTTCGGTCAGGGCGGCGCGGACCGTCGGCGTCAGCCGCAGCGGCCACTCGTGGGCGCCGATCCGCGTGACGGCCGCGGCGAGGCGGGTCACCGCGTTCTCCCGGTTGGGCCGGGAGCCGTGCGCGGCCCGCCCGTGTGCCGTGAGCTTGAGCCAGCCGGTGCCGCGTTCCCCGGCCGCGAGGGGGTAGATCTGCCGCCCGCCGCCGTCGTGGAAGGTGAACGCGCCGGACTCGCTGATGCCCTCGGTGCAGCCCTCGAACAGCCCGGCGTGCCGGTCCGCGAGGAACCCGGAGCCGTCCTCGGCGCTTGCCTCCTCGTCGGCGGTGAACGCGATCACGACGTCCCGGCGGGGCCGGACGCCCTCGCGGGCCCAGGCCCGGACGACGGCCAGGATCATCGCGTCCATGTTCTTCATGTCGACCGCGCCCCGGCCCCACACGACCCCGTCGCGGATCTCCCCGGAGAAGGGGTGCACGCTCCACTCGTCGGCCTGGGCGGGCACCACGTCCAGGTGACCGTGGACGAGCAGCGCGTCCGCCGACGGGTCGGTGCCCTCGATGCGGGCGACGACGTTCGTACGGCCCTCGGTGCGCTCCAGCAGGGTGGGTTCCAGACCCGCCTCGGCCAGCCGTGCGGCGGCGTACTCGGCGGCGGGGCGCTCCCGGCAGTCACCGCCACCCCGGTTGGTGGTGTCGATGCGGATGAGGTCGGAGGTGAACGTCACGACCTCGTCCAGCGCCTGCCCGTCAGCCATACTGCTCCTCCACCGCGGCCGAGACGATCGTGGTGACCGCCTTGAAGGTACGGATTCCCTCGTACATGCGCTCGCTGGTGTACGCCACCTTTCGCTCCCCGATCCGGTCGACGCCGGGGACCACGGTGGCGGCCATCGCGAGATGCTCGGCGTCGAACTCGACGGCCACGGTGAACGGACCGGCGCTCACCGGCTGCTGACGGACCGCCAGCGCGGCCGCCTCCTTGGCCGCGGCACGGATGTCGGCGGCGGTCCTGGCCGGCGTTCGGCACACGGCCGCGTACCGCGACACATGGTCCTTGACGGCGACCTTCAGCGCCTCGGGCGCGTACCCGAGCGCGTCCTCGCAGGCCACGTCGTCGCCGGTGACGAGGACGACGGGGACGCCGTACTCGGCGACGACGTGCGCGTTCAGCAGCCCCTCGCTCGCCCGTACGTCGTTCAGCCACACCCCTGTGATCTGGTTCGCGAGGTAGGTGTGCGCGAGGACACCCTCCATCCCGGCGCCCGCGTGGTAACCGACGAAGGCGATGCCGTCCACGTCGCCGTGCTGCACGCCCTCGACCATGGACAGCGCCTTGTGCCGGCCGGTGAGCATCTCGGCCCGCTCGTCGAGCCGTTCGAGCAGCAGATTGCGCATGCTCCAGTGGGCCTCGTTGATGAGGACGGAGTCGGCGCCCCCGTCGAAGAAGCCCAGCACGGCGGCGTCGACGTCCGAGGTGAACATCCCCCGGCACCGCTCCCACTGCGGCGTCCCCGGCAGCACGTCGCCCGGCCAGGTCACGCCGGTGGCGCCCTCCATGTCGGCGCTGATGAGGATCTTCATGTTCCGTCACGTTACGCGCCGACGAGGGAACCCGCCATGAAGGGGACGAACGCCACTTTCACGCCCCCCAGGCGCGCTTGTCAGCCACCCTGTGCGGGCACTACTGTCACCACGCCTTGGTGAACGGGAAATCCGGTGTGATGCCGGTGCGGCCCTCGCCACTGTGAATCGGGAAGTCCGGCTCCAGCCCTCACGGGCAGCCACTGGGTCCTAGGACCCGGGAAGGCGGAGCACGGGCGGTGGTACCCGTCAGCCAGGAGACCGGCCAAGGCGCGTCAACCATCCACGAGGTGCTGGAGAGGGTCTGCTGAGCCATGCACATAGCCGAGGGTTTCCTCCCGCCGGCGCACGCGGTCGCCTGGGGCGTCGCGTCCGCGCCGTTCGTAGTCCACGGAGTCCGGTCACTCACCCGTGAGGTCAGGGAGCACCCGGAGAGCACACTGCTCCTCGGCGCCTCCGGAGCCTTCACCTTCGTCCTGTCCGCGCTGAAGCTGCCCTCGGTGACCGGCAGCTGCTCGCATCCCACCGGCACGGGGCTCGGCGCCATCCTGTTCCGGCCACCGATCATGGCGGTCCTGGGCACCATCACCCTGCTCTTCCAGGCGCTGCTGCTCGCGCACGGCGGTCTGACCACGCTCGGCGCCAACGTCTTCTCGATGGCGATCGTCGGCCCCTGGGCCGGATACGCGATCTACAAACTGCTGCGCCGCTACGACGTGCCGCTGATGGTCGCCGTCTTCTTCGGGGCGTTCCTCGCCGACCTGTCCACCTACTGCGTCACCAGCGTCCAGCTGGCGCTCGCCTTCCCCGACCCGAGCAGCGGATTCCTGGGCGCGCTCGGCAAGTTCGGGTCCATCTTCGCCATCACCCAGATCCCGCTCGCGGTCAGCGAGGGACTGCTCACGGTGCTCGTGATGCGGCTGCTGGTGCAGTCCAGCAAGGGGGAACTGACCCGGCTGGGCGTGCTCCTCACCAAGAAGCAGTCCGCGACCCAGACCGAGGCGGTGGCCCGATGAGCAAGAACACGAAGATCAACGTCCTGCTGCTGCTCGTCGTGGCCGCCCTCGCCGTGCTGCCGCTGGCCCTGGGCCTCGGCGACCACAAGGAGGAGCCGTTCACGGGCGCCGACGGCGAGGCGGAGACGGCGATCACCGAGATCAAGCCGGACTACGAGCCCTGGTTCTCGCCGCTGTACGAGCCGCCGTCGGGTGAGATCGAGTCGGCCCTGTTCTCCCTCCAGGCAGCGCTCGGCGCCGGTGTCCTCGCCTACTACTTCGGGCTGCACCGCGGGCGGCGGCAGGGAGAACAGCGGGCGCTCGCCCAGCGGGAGACCGAGGCCACACCGGACGAGTCCCCCGCCGAACGGGCCTGAGCCCGCGTGCTGCCGATCGACGCGGCGGCGCACAGCAGTCGCTGGCGCCGCCGTCACCCCGTGGACAAGGCCGTGCTCGGGCTCGGCCTCACCGTGCTCGCCGTCTCGCTGCCGCCCTGGCCGGGAGCCGCGCTGATCCTGGTCACCGCCCTGACCGTGCTCCTGGGTCCGGCGGGCGTGCCCGCGCGGCGGCTGTGGCGTGCCTACCGTGTGCCGTTGGGCTTCTGCGTGACCGGTGCGCTGACTCTGCTCGTCCAGGTCGGCGGGCCCGAGGGCTTCGTGTCCCTCGCCGAGGACGGCGGGCTGCGGGCCGGAGAGCTGCTGCTGCGCACCTCGGCCGCCTCGCTCGGGGTGCTGCTGTTCGCGTTCACCACCCCGATGTCCGACCTGCTGCCCCGTCTGGTGAAGGCCGGGGTGCCCGCGCCCGTCGTGGACGTCGCCCTGGTCACGTATCGCATGAGCTTCCTGCTGCTGGACTCCGTCCGCCGCATCCGGGAGGCACAGGCAGCCCGGCTCGGGCACACCGACCGGGCCGCGGAGTGGCGTTCACTGGCCGGCCTCGGCGCCACCGCCTTCATACGGGCCTTCGACCGGGCCACCCGGCTCCAGGCCGGGCTCGCCGGGCGCGGCTACGACGGCACCCTGCGCGTCCTGGTGCCCGAGGCCCGCGTCTCCGTCCGCTTCACGGCCGCTAGTTGCGCCCTCCTCGCAGCGCTGGCCGCCCTCACCCTCGTACTGGAAAGGGCCCTGCCATGAGCGAGCCCACCGCCCTGGTCGCCCTGCGGGGCGCGTCCTACGCCTACGAGGACGGGCCCCTCGTCCTCAGCGACCTCGACTTCGACGTGCACGAGGGGCGCGCGCTTGCGCTGCTCGGGCGCAACGGCACCGGCAAGACCACGCTGATGCGGCTGCTCAGTGGCGGTCTGCGCCCGGACTCCGGCCGGCTGACGGTGGAGGGTGAGCGGGTCGCGTACGACCGCAAGGGGCTGACCCGGCTGCGGACGACCGTCCAGCTGGTGGTGCAGGACCCCGACGACCAGCTCTTCGCCGCGTCCGTCGCCCAGGACGTCTCCTTCGGCCCGCTGAACCTGGGCCTGCCCGACGCCGAGGTACGGGCGCGGGTCGACGAGGCGCTCGCCGCCCTGGACATCACGGCGCTGGCCGACCGGCCCACGCACCTGCTGTCGTACGGCCAGCGCAAGCGCACCGCCATCGCCGGCGCCGTGGCGATGCGGCCCCGTGTGCTGATCCTGGACGAGCCGACCGCCGGGCTCGACCCCGACGGCCAGGAACGCCTGCTCGCCACCCTCGGCGGGCTGCGCGCGTCCGGCACCACGGTCGTGATGGCCACCCACGACGTCGACCTGGCCCTGCGCTGGGCCGACGAGACGGCCCTCCTCACCCCGTCCGGGGTACGCACCGGCCCCGCGGCCACGATGCTGTCCCGCACCGAACTCCTCCGGCAGGCGGGGCTGCGGTTGCCGTGGGGCATCGCGGCAACACAACTGCTGCGCGCGCACGGGCTGTTGGAGGACACGGCACCCGGTCCACGCGACGCGGAGGAACTGGCCGCACTGGCGGCGGCCCACGCCGCTCCCGCGATGCCTGCCGACGGCTGACACATCGACAGTCTTCGGCAGACGTCCGCAAAAAGGGAAAGGCAAGGAGGTCACCGACTCCTTGCCACTCTCAACATATAGCGCACTGGGGGCCTTGCGGCAAGGCCCTGCTCGTACTGCAGAATCTCCGCTCGACGACAGGGGGTTCTGATGATCGACGTGATCGTTGCCGGTGGCGGACCGACCGGTTTGATGCTGGCCTGCGAGCTTCGGCTGCATGGTGTGCAGGTGGTCGTGCTGGAGAAGGAGGCGGAGCCGACCAAGGTGGTCCGCGCGCTCGGTCTGCATGTGCGCAGCATCGAAGTCATGGCCCAGCGCGGTCTGCTGGAGCAGTTCCTCGCGCATGGCCGGCAGATCGCGGTGGGCGGGTTCTTCGCCGGCATCACCAAGGGATGGCCCGACCGGCTGGACACCGCGCACTCGTACGTCCTCGGCATCCCGCAGCCCGTTGTCGATCGCCTGCTCGCCGAGCGCGCCACTGAGCTCGGGGCCGAGATCCGGCGCGGCTGCGAACTGATCGGGCTGAGCCAGGACGACGAGGGAGTGAGTGTCGAGCTGGCCGACGGCACCCGGCTGCGCTCGCGCCACCTCGTCGGCTGCGACGGCGGTCGCAGTACGGTGCGCAAGCTGCTCGGCGTCGGGTTCCCCGGCGAGCCGAGCAGGGTCGAGACGCTGATCGGCGAGATGGCGGTGGCCGAGGAGCCGGAGACGGTGGCGGCCGTGGTCGCCGAAGTCCGCAAGACCCACAAGCGGTTCGGTCTGGTGCCGTTCGGGGAGGGAGTGTTCCGCGTCGTCGTGCCCGCCGAGGGGGTGGCCGAGGACCGCACGCTCGCGCCGACCCTCGACGAGGTCAAGCAGCAGCTGCGGAACGTCGCCGGCACCGACTTCGGCGTGCACTCACCGCGCTGGCTGTCCCGCTTCGGCGACGCCACCCGGCAGGCGGAGCGCTACCGGGTCGACCGGGTGCTGCTGGCGGGCGACGCGGCGCACATCCACCCGCCGACCGGCGGGCAGGGCCTCAACCTGGGCATCCAGGACGCGTTCAACCTCGGCTGGAAGCTGGCCGCCGAGGTGAACGGCTGGGCACCGGGAGGGCTGCTGGACAGCTACCACACCGAGCGGCACCCGGTGGCCGCCGACGTGCTGGACAACACACGCGCGCAGATGCAGCTGATGTCCACCGAGCCGGGTCCCCAGGCCGTGCGCCGACTGGTGTCGGAGCTGATGGACTTCGACGAGGTGAACCGGTATCTGATCGAGAAGATCACGGCGATCGGGGTCCGCTACGACTTCGGTGAGGGACACCGACTGCTCGGCAGGCGGCTGCGGGACGTGGAGCTGAAGCGGGGACACCTCTACGCGCTGATGCACGGCGGGCGCGGGCTGCTGCTCGACCAGACCGGCCGGCTCTCGGTGGCGGGCTGGACGGACCGGGTCGACCACGTCGTCGACGTCAGCGAGGAGCTGGACGTCCCCGCGGTGCTGCTGCGGCCGGACGGCCATGTGGCGTGGGTGGGCGAGGACCAGGAGGAGCTGCTCGGCACGCTGCCGCGGTGGTTCGGCGCCGCGACGGGCTGAGCCCGCGGCTGTGAGCGGCCGTCCGTCGTGGGGTGGGCACACGGGTGATACACCCCGCGACCGGACGGCAAAGCCCCGGCAGATCCCATGCCTCCCTGTTTGATGAGGTCACCCACGACCGAAGCGAGGGAGCATGGCCGACGGCACCACGGACACCCGCCCGCCCGACGGGCTGAAGGCCAACGCGATCGGGTTCGTCGACGCGCTCGTCATCGGTCTGAACGCCACCTCGCCCGCGTACTCGCTGGCCGCGGCGATCGGCCCGGTCGTGGCCCTCGTGGGTGTCTACGCGCCCGGCGTCATGCTCGCGTCGTTCGTGCCGATGCTGCTGATCGCGTCGGCGTTCTACTACCTCAACAGGGTCGACCAGGACTGCGGGACGACCTTCTCGTGGGTCACCCGGGCGATGGGTCCGTGGGCGGGGTGGCTCGGCGGTTGGGCCATCACGATGACCGGGGTCCTGGTGGTCGGTTCGCTGGCGGACGTCGCGGTGACGTTCGCCCTGCTGGCCTTCGGGCTCGACAGCTGGGTCGAGAACGAGTTCGTGCGCCAACTGCTCACGGTGCTGCTCATCCTGGTGATGACGGCCGTGTGCGTCATCGGCACGGAGGTTTCGGCCCGGGTGCAGAACATCCTCATCCTGGCGCAGGTCGTCTGCCTGATCGCGTTCGCCGTGGTGGCGCTGTACCGGGTCTACGCCGACACCGGCACGCTCGACTCCACCGACCCGTCGATCAGCTGGCTGGACCCGTTCGGGGCCGGAGGCGCCGAGCTGACCGCGGGCCTGCTGCTGGGCGTGTTCATCTACTGGGGCTGGGAGTCGGCGGTCAACCTCACCGAGGAGGTCGAGGACTCCGCCACCGCCCCCGGCAAGGCGGCCGTATGGTCGACGGTCATCCTGCTGGTGACCTATGTGTCGGTCGCCTACGCCGTCGTGGCCTACGCCGGACCGGCGTTCCTGGCCGAGAACGCCGAGGAGGAGGAGTTCATCTTCGCCCTGCTCGCCGACGAGGCGATGGGCGGCTGGGACTGGGTCGTGCTGCTGGCGGTCTCGACCTCCGGCCTGGCATCGACGCAGACGACGATCATCCCCGCCTCCCGCACGGCGCTGTCCATGGCACGCCGGCACGCGCTGCCGGACCACTTCGCCCACATCCACTCCCGGTTCCGCACCCCCGACGTGAGTACGTGGTGGGTCGCCGGCATCGCCATCGCCTGGTACCTGGTCGTTCGCCAGATCAGCGAGAACGCCCTCTTCGACTCGCTGACCGCGCTGTCCCTGCTGATCGCGTTCTACTACGCGCTCACGGGCATCGCGTGCGCGGTCTACTACCGCCGCCACCTCACCGAGAGCCTGCACCACTTCGTCCTCATCGGCCTCGGCCCCCTGGTCGGCGCCGGACTGCTGGTCTGGCTGCTGGTCGAGTCGGTCGGCGACATGTCCGACCCCGCGAACTCCTACAGCGGTGTCTCGTGGTTCGGGCTCGGTCCGCCGCTGGTCATCGGCATCGGTATCGCCCTCGTGGGTGTGGTCCTCATGGTCGTGTGGCGCCTGATGGCTCCTGTCTTCTGGTCGGAGCGGCCAGAGGTCGCCGACCCCGATCTCGTCCACGGCCAGGACCACGGCCACGGCCACGGCGACAAGGAGCGCTGAACATGTCGGTCGTTCTCGGATACGACGAGTCCCCCGGCGCGGTCCGCGCACTGCGCGTCGCCATCGAGGTATCGGCCGCGTTCGGTGAGCCGCTGGTGCTGGTCTACGGCGCCGCGGCACCGGGCTCCGTCGGTGAGGAGTACGCGGCTCACCGCGATGCCCTCCACGAGGCCGGACGCGCCGCGCTCGGTCACGCGGTCGAGGCCGCCGAGGAGGCCGGCGTGCGGACCACCGTGGAGATCATCGACGCGAAACCCGCCGAGGCGCTGATCAACGCCGCGGCACGCCATGCGGCGAGATGCATCGTGGTCGGCAGCTGGGGCGAGAGCCCTCTTCGCGGTGCCCTGCTGGGCTCCACGCCGCACAAACTGCTCCACCTGTCGCCCACCCCGGTGCTGTGCGTGCCCACGGAGTCCTGACCCGGATGGGCGTTGGGTCGGCAGTGCGGCAGATGCTGGATCCATGAGCGGCCCGGCCGGGGTGGAGTGTGGAGGTTCACACCCCGGCCCGGGTCTCATCGGATGTGCTTCGCCGGCTTGGTGGCGGCGTTGAGCAGGTACTCCAGGGGGCCGCGGCGGAAGAAGCGGGACCAGATCGCGGCGAACAGGATGGCTCCGAGGACGTACATGATCAGGGGCAGCCAGGACTGCTGGGTGCCGGTTCCGGCGGGCGTGGACAGTGCGGACTGTGCGAGGAAGTGGCCGACGTAGGCGGTCAGGGACATGGTGCCCACGGCAATGACCGGCTTGGCCAGGCGGCGCAGTCGCGGCAGACGGTCCATCGCCACCGTCGCGCCCACGATCACGAGGATCGCGATTCCGACGCTGCCGATGATGTCGAACGTGGTGCCGCTGTGCGGCCCGGCCTTCAGGAGAAACGACGCGGGCATGTCGGGGAACGACCCTGCGTCAGTGGGCATCGACCCGCTGCCGGTGGGCATCGACCCGGAGCCGCCGGACGACGGCCCGTCTTCCGCGAGGCTCCGCAACGCGCCCTTGCCGGCGAGCAGCAGGGACATGCCGTAGGCGGCCGCGGTGAGGGTGGCGCCGAGCGCGGCCAGGCGCTTCTGGATGGTGCCGCAGGAGAGGTCGAGGCGGCCCAGCGCCATGCCCGCGATGACGAACGACATCCAGGTGAGCGCCGGGTAGAAGCCGGTGAGCAGCAGATCGAGGACGCCGACCTCGCTGAGGTGGCGGAGCGGGTCGTAGGTGTTGATGCTCTGCTGGACCGACGGGGTCAGCAGCGAGGTGAGGACGAACGCCAGCTGCGGTGTGACGAGGGCGAACGCGGCCGCGATGATCGCGAGGGTCCTGGCGCTCAGTCGCACCAGGGGCAGGGCGAGGAGGAAGTAGACGCCGTAGAAGCCGAGGATGATCACGCCCCCGTACTCCATCGCCATCACGGTGCCCAGCGCCAGCAGGATCACGGCGCGGATCGCGATGCGGGCCCTCGCCTGCCGGCCCGCCAGGCCGGTCTTGGGCTCGCGGCGGCCGGCGAGCAGCATCAGGGAGAACCCGGCGAGGGTGGCGAACAGGACCGACGAGTGGCCGTCCGACATGTATCGGATCCAGCTGGCGACGCCAGTCGTGGCGGACAGCGGGGGGCCGATGTGCACGACGTACATGCCGAACACCGCCAGCGCGCGGGCCAGGTCCACCCCGACGAGGCGTCCCATCGAAGGACCGGGCGAGGCCGGGGAATCGGGGGAGGTCTGGGGCGGCGGAGGCGAGTTCTCCTGCGGAGCTGACGTCTCCTGCGGCGGCTGTGTCTGTGTCATGGGGCGAATCTCGCGTGGGAGTCCGGGGGCGGACCATCCGGCAGTCTTCGGGCTCTCCCCCGCCGATCGGCGGGTACCGCCCTGCCGATCGGCGGAGTCTCGTCCTGACCGGTCGGTCCGGTGCGACCGGACGGGCGGTGTTGTTCAGCCACTTGGCGGGGGTGGACCCGACGGTTGCCGGATGGGCGCGTGGCGGCCGGGCTTGAAGGCTGCAGGCATGACAGACCGCGCCGACACAAGGAGCGCGAGGACTGCCCCGGCACTTCGGCCCGCGTACCGGGTTGTGACGCCGCGACACCGCAGAAGAAGGGAACTTCGTGAACACCGCATCCGCTCCGATGACGGATGAGCCGTCCCTGTCCGCCCGGGAGACGATCAAGGCACTGGGCGCGTATGTGCGGCCGCACCGGTGGGCGGTCGCCCTCGGTCTGTTGTGCGCCCTGGTCGGGGCCGCCGGGGGACTGCTGCAGCCGCTGGCCACGAAGGCGCTGGTGGACCGGCTGGCCTCCGGCGAGACCATCGCCGGGATCCTGATCGCGCTCACCGTGCTGGTGGTGCTGGGCACGGCGGTCGAGGCGTTCGGCGCGTACGTGCTGGAGCGGACGGCGGAGTCGGTGGTCCTGGCCGCGCGACGCACCCTTGTGGGGCGGCTGTTGCGGTTGCGGATCTCGGAGTGGGAGCGGATCCCGCCGGGTGATCTGATGTCCCGGGTCACTTCGGACACGACGCTGCTGCGGGCGGTCAGCACCCACGCGGTCGTCTCCGCGGCCACCGGCGCGGTGGCCTTCGTCGCGGCGGTCGTGGTGATGGCGTTCCTGGACGTCGTGCTGCTGGGTGTGACGCTCGGTGTGATCGTGTTGGTCGGTGGGGCCGCCGCGTTGGTGATGCCACAGATCGCGCGGGCCACCGAGCGGTCGCAGGAGGCGGTCGGGGAGATCTCCGTCGGATTGGAGCGGTCTCTCGGGGCGTTTCGCACGGTGAAGGCGTCCGGTGCCGAGGAGCGGGAGACCGCCCGGGTGGAGGCGGCGGCACGGCGGGCCTGGCGGCACGGTGTGAAGAGCGCGAAGTGGGAGGCCGTGGCCGGCTCGGCCGACGAACTCGCCGTACAGCTGGCCTTCCTCGCGGTGCTCGCCGTCGGCGGGGCGCGGGTGGCGTCCGGGGAGATCCCCGTGTCCACCCTCATCGCCTTCCTGCTGTACCTCTTCTATCTGATCGAGCCGGTGTCCAAGCTGGTCGACGCCGTGACCTCCTACCAGGAGGGGGCGGCCGCGATCTCCCGCATCGCGGCCGTGGAACGCCTCTCGACGGAATCGCCCGCTCGGCAGGCGGACGC
This sequence comes from Streptomyces shaanxiensis, assembly GCF_039537145.1. Lineage (NCBI taxonomy): Bacteria > Bacillati > Actinomycetota > Actinomycetes > Kitasatosporales > Streptomycetaceae > Streptomyces > Streptomyces shaanxiensis. Next base: position 227,890 of record NZ_BAAAZY010000010.1, on the reverse strand, counting down.
CCTGCCCCGGCAGGGGACAGCCGCGCCGGGTCCGGCGTCGGTCCGTTTCGAGGACGTGTCCTTCCGCTACCGCCCGGGCCTGCCGTACACCCACCAGCAGGTGAGTTTCGAGGTGCCCGGTGCCGGGATGACGGCCTTCGTCGGTCCTTCCGGCGCGGGCAAGTCGACGGTCTTCGCGCTCATCGAGCGGTTCTACGAAGCCACCGGCGGCCGGGTCCTGGTGGACGGCGAGGACGTACGGGACTGGTGCCTCGGCGAGCTGCGGTCCGCCATCGGGTACGTGGAGCAGGACGCTCCGGTACTGGCCGGCACGCTACGGGAGAACCTGGTCTTCGCGGCGCCCGGCGCGACGGACGACGCCCTCCGCGACGTCCTGGCCCGCACGAAGCTCGACACCCTCGTCGAGCGTCTGCCTCACGGCCTGGACACCCCGGTCGGCCACCGCGGCTCGAAGCTGTCGGGCGGTGAGCGGCAGCGCATCGCCATCGCCCGCGCCGTACTGCGCAAGCCCCGCCTGCTGCTGTTGGACGAGGCGACCTCGCAACTCGACGCCGTCAACGAGCTCGCGCTGCGGGACGTCATCGCGGACGTGGCCCGGGAGACCACTGTGCTGGTGGTGGCCCACCGCCTGTCGACGGTGACAGGCGCCGACCGGATCGTCGTCATGGACGCCGGCCGGGTCCGGGCCGTGGGCACCCATGAGGAACTGGTGGACCAGGACCGGCTGTACGCGCGGCTGGCGGCCACCCAGCTCCTGGCCCCCGCGCGGTGACCCACCACACGCGGGGTTGTCCGGTCGTCCACTGCCCCAGTCCCGGCCGGACAACCTCACGCACCGACACCCAAGGGAACCAAGACCGCGAAAGTCCCCCTATGCGCACCGAGTCGGCCATCCGTTGCAGACGTGGGCTATGGGACTGGCTGACCCAGCCGACTGCGCTGTTCGGCGGCGTGTACGGGCTCCTGGTGTCGAGGGGAGTGGTGCGCGCGGTCCTCGCCGAATGGCCGCTGGTAGTAGCGGCGTTGCCCACCACACTGCTGCTGTGGGGGGGCGGGCCTTGGCTGGTGGCACTCCACAGGCATCGAGTACGTCGCCTTCGGAATCAACACCGTCCTGCTCCTGGGCTGGGGCCTGCGGGATCCTCAACGGGCTGACGCGGCACCGGACACGCTCAGGATGGGGAGCTGGACAAGAGGCAAGCCGGCGGAGCACGGTCCAGGGGCGTCGCCGCCCGCTGCCGGCCGAGGCTCACGTGTGAGCCGCGTGAGCCGCAAGCCGACAGAACAGCATGTCAGTCCGCGCTCAGGGGAACCCACAGCCGCACCCGGTAGCCGCCCTGAGCAGTCGGGCCCGCGTCCAGAGTGCCGTGCAGGATCTCGGCCCGTTCCCGCAGGCCGACCAAGCCCTGCTGCGAACCGGGCAAGGAGAGGGAGGGGCGCGTGGGAGGGGTGTTGGTGACGGTCACTCCGATACCGTCCCCGTCCTGCCACAGCTCGACGCGAGCATTGGCGCCGGGGGCGTGCTTGCGGACGTTGGTCAGCGCCTCCTGAACCGTGCGGTAAAGGGCGCGTTGGGCGGGTGTGCCCACGGTGGGCGGCAGCTCACCCGTCAGCTCCGTGTGAGTGCCGCTGGATTCGACCAGTTTGCGCAGGTCGGCCAAGGTGGGCTGCGGCGTCAGCTCGGTGGATTTGCCGCCGGAGGCACGCAGCAGCGTGACCATGGTGCGCAGCTCGTCGAGGGTGGTGACGCTCAGCGAACGGATCGTGCGGGCGGCCTCCTTGGCGTCCGCGTCCTTGGCGGCGACCTGCAACGCCCCGGCCCGTACGGCGATCAGGCTGACCTGGTGGGAGACCACGTCGTGCATCTCGCGGGCCAGCTGGGCGCGTTCACGGGCGAGCACGGCCTGGGCGTGCAGGGTCCGCTCGTGCTCCCTGGCCTCCTCGACCTCGGCCAGCCGCCGCGCCAGGTCCCGTCGTGCCTGGAGAAGCTGTCCGAACAGGACCGGGGCGACGCTGGTTGCCAGGCTGTACACGAAGAAAACCAGCGTCATGGTCCGGTACTCCGCGGCCAGGGGCCACGGAGTACTGCTCGCGACGGCGGCCAGGACGACGCACACCGCGAGGAGACGGCGGTTGCGGGAGCGTTCGGCCAGCGTGAACAGCGCCGCGAGCACAGCGACGGCGACATCCTGCATCAGCGCGATGGGCAGGGTGAGCAGGAAGACGCCGAGTGGGAACCTGCGCCGGAACGCCAACGCGGCGCAGCCGACCGCGGCCAGCGTGACCTCAAGACGCGTGTGCTCCCACATGTCCACCACCAGCACATCCACGGCCGCCACCGCCACCAGGACGATGTCGACGACCGGCGCGGGAACCCGCTGCCACACGGCACGTGCACGGCTCATCGGCCGGCCTCCGACCGCGGGCGCTCGTCGAGCAGCCCGGCCCGCTGCGCCAGCAGCGCGGCCTGCACCCGGCTCGTCACCCGCAGCTTCGTGAGGATCGCGCTGACGTGGTCCTTCACCGTGCCCGCCCCCAGATGGATGCGCGCCCCGATGTCGGCGTTCGACAGTCCCTCCGCCACCAGGACGAGGACGTCGCGCTCCCGCGCGGTGAGCAGCCGGACCCGCGCGGCCTCCTCGTCGACGGCCGCCTCGGTGCCGGGGTGGCTGTGCAGCAGCGTCCGCGACGCCTTGGGCGACAGCACCACACCGCCCGCGACCAGGGTCCGCACCAGGTGGGCAAGCTGCTCCGGCTCCGTGTCCTTGAGCAGGAAGCCGGCCGCGCCGGAGTTCAGCGCGGTCAGGATGTACTCGTCGGCGTCGAACGTGGTCAGCATCGCCACCACCGGCGGATCCGGCATCGTCCGCAGCTCGCGCAGGACGGTGAGCCCGTCGACGTCCGGCATCCGGATGTCCAGCAGCACCACGTCCGGCCGCTCCCGCCGGACGGCCTCCACCGCGTGGCCGCCGCTCGCGGTCGCGACGACCTCGATGTCCTCGGACGCGCCCAGAATGAGTTCGAAGCCCGAGCGGACCAGTGCCTCGTCGTCGACCACCACTACCCGGATCACGCGCTCCGCCTCACCTTCGTTCATGCCGTCCGGCCCATGTCGACTAGACCCTAAAGCCACGTAGAGCTCTTGCGGCCCGGCGAGCGGCAGCTCCAGCCACACGGCGGGGTAGCACCCACCACTCGGCAGGGACACGGCAGCCTTCTGCCGGATAGTCCATGATCGGCCCGACGGGCAGGGATCGGCGGCGGGCGAGCATGCCTCTCTTGAGGGGTGTGCGGCCGCCGCCGAGCCCTGCCGGTTCTGGTGCCAGGTCCCGTCGGTAGAACCAAGCCCGCCCGCTCGTGCACACCGGATCACGTCACGCATGACCCGCCCAGTCCGGACCGTCCCGCCATGTCTGTCGGTCCTTTCCGGACCGTATCCGGTACGGGCCGTTTTCGCGTCCCAGCTCGGACCGCACCCCATTCGGGCGGCCCCCGTACCCAGCGGCCGACCGGGCAGAGCCGCCTACTCGAAGGTCCCTGGGCAGCACTTCTGAATCCTCGCGTCCAACCAGCGTCCAGAATCCGGCCCAAGGACTCGTACACGCCACCCGCGGGAACCTGCCCGGTCATCCGGGCCCGTCGTGCTCCACCGGATAGGGCACGAACGTACTGCTGTTCTGGTCGATCCGCAGTGGACGCCCGAGCGGTGGTGCGGCCCGCTGGGGGCAGTCGAGGCGCTCGCAGACCCGGCAGCCCATGCCGATCGGGGTGGCCGCGGAGGCGTTGGCGAGGTCCAGGCCCTCGGAGTAGACGAGGCGATGGGCGTGGCGGACCTCGCAGCCCAGCCCGATGGCGTACGTCCGGCCGGGCTCGCCCCAGCCGCCGCGGTGCCGGGTGACCGCGCGGGCCGTCCACAAGTACCGCTGCCCGTCCGGCATTTCGGCGATCTGGACGTGGATCCGGCCGGGCGCCGCGAACGCCTCGTAGACGTTCCACAGCGGGCAGGTGCCGCCCGCCCGGGAGAAGTGGAACCCGGTGGCCGACTGCCGCTTGGACATGTTCCCGGCCCGGTCCACCCGCACGAAGGAGAAGGGCACACCGCGCAGCCGGGGCCGCTGCAGGGTGCTCAGGCGGTGGCAGACGGTCTCGTAGCCGAGGCCGTAGCGGTCGGTGAGGCGGTCGATGTCGTAGCGCACCTCCTCGGCCGCCGTGTGGAAGGCGGTGTACGGCAGGATCAGCGCGGCGGCGAAGTAGTGGGCGATGCCGATGCGGGCCAGGGCGTGGGCGGTCGAGCCGGGCGGGAAGTCCTCGGCGGCCTGGCGGTCGAGGTCGTCGCCGTATTCGAGCAGGGCCAGTTGGGTCGCCATGCGGAAGGCTCTCTGGCCGGGGCGCAGGCGGGTGGACAGGTGGAGGGTGCGGGTCGTCGCGTCGTAGTGGTGGAGGCGGGCGTCGGCGTCCTGGGGGTGCGGGCGGGCGCCGGTGTCGTGGGGGTCGGGTCGGGCGCCCGCGTCGCGGGGGTGCGGTCGGAGTCCGGCGGGGTGGAGGTGGTCGCCGGTTCCGGTGGCGAGGCGGACGTCGTGGGCGTCGGCCAGTCTCGTCGCGAGGGCGCCGACGACCTCGCCCGGGCGGATGCCGATCTCGCCGGCGAGGCGTTCGGCCGCGAGGTCGGTCTCGTGCAGGTAGTTCTGGCGACGGTAGAAGAAGTCCCGGATCTCCTCGTGCGGTGAGGACGCGGAGCCCGGATCGCCTTCGCGGCCGTCCGCCGCTCCGGCGAGCCGCTCGGACAACCGCTGGTTACGGCGGCCCAGTTCGAGCAGGACCTGTGCCACGGCGGGCATACGCGAGGCCAGTTCGGCCAGGTCGGACAGCGCCACCCGGGATTCGGCGAGCTCCCCCGCGAGCGCCTCGCGCAGGTCGGCGACCAGGCGCGTCGTGTCGCGCTCGGAGAAGAAGCCGGGGTCGACGCCGAAGGCCTCGGTCAGGCGCAGCAGGACCGGGACGGTGAGCGGGCGGGAGTCGTGCTCCATCTGGTTCAGATAGCTGGGCGAGATGCCGAGGACGCGGGCCAGCTCGGCCTGGCTCATCCGGCGTTCCTCGCGCAGCCGCCGCAGGCGGGGCCCCGCGTACGTCTTGCTCACCGCGTGCTCCTCCTGTCCGGGTGCCGATCAGCGTACGCGAACCGATCCGCCGCGCACCCTTCGCAAAGTTGGCAAAAGGCGGGCGGAAGATTCGCAGAAGTTGGCAAGCGGCCATGGTTGATGGCACTCAGTGCCAGTGCCAGAGTTTCGGTGCAGCCCGCCGAACACCGGCGATTACCGGCAAACACCGCCACGCTCCCCCTGGGTGGCGGGCGGGCCGCGCCCACAGGCAGACACGCAGTGCCATCTCTGAGGAGACGATGACAGTCATGGCAGAAGCGAGCACGCAGGCGGCCGAGGAACTCGCCCGGCGCTGGGCCACCGACCCGCGCTGGCAGGGCATCGAGCGCACGTACACCGCCGAGGACGTCGTACGGCTCTCCGGCAGCGTCCGCGAGGAGCACACCCTGGCCCGGCGCGGCGCCGAGCGGCTGTGGCGGCAACTCCATGAGCGGGACTACGTCCACGCCCTCGGGGCGCTCACCGGCGGCCAGGCCGTCCAGCAGGTCAAGGCCGGGCTCCAGGCCATCTACCTGTCCGGCTGGCAGGTCGCCGCCGACGCCAACCAGGCCGGGCACACCTACCCCGACCAGAGCCTGTACCCGGCCAACTCCGTTCCCCAGGTGGTCCGTCGGATCAACAACGCGCTGCTGCGCGCCGACCAGATCGCCACCGCCGAGGGCGCGGGTGACACCACGGACTGGCTCGCGCCGATCGTCGCCGACGCCGAGGCCGGGTTCGGCGGCCCGCTGAACGCCTTCGAGCTGACCAAGGCGATGATCGCGGCGGGGGCCGCCGGCATCCACTACGAGGACCAGCTCGCCTCGGAGAAGAAGTGCGGTCACCTCGGCGGCAAGGTCCTGGTGCCGACCTCGCAGCACATCCGGACCCTCAACGCGGCCCGGCTCGCGGCCGACATCGCCGATGTGCCGACGGTGGTCATCGCCCGTACGGACGCCCTCGCCGCCAACCTGCTGACCAGTGATGTCGACGAGCGCGACGCCGAGTTCGTCACCGGCGAGCGGACGGCCGAGGGCTTCTACCGGGTGCGGAACGGGATGGCGCCGGTGATCGCCCGGGGCCTTGCGTACGCGCCCTACGCCGACCTCATCTGGGTCGAGACCGGGACGCCGGATCTCGCGCAGGCGCGGGAGTTCGCCGAGGCGATCCATGCCGAGCATCCGGACCAGATGCTGGCGTACAACTGCTCGCCGTCCTTCAACTGGAAGGCCGCGCTGGACGACGACCAGATCGCCAAGTTCCAGCGGGAGTTGGGGGCGATGGGGTATCGGTTCCAGTTCATCACGCTGGCCGGGTTCCACTCCCTGAACCACGGCATGTTCGACCTTGCGCGTGGCTATGCCGAGCACGGGATGACCGCGTATGTCGATCTGCAGGAGCGGGAGTTCGCCGCGCAGGCGCAGGGGTTCACTGCGGTGCGGCATCAGCGGGAGGTTGGTACAGGGTACTTCGACCTGGTGTCGACCGCTGTCAACCCCGCCTCCTCGACGACCGCGCTCGCCGGGTCCACCGAGGAAGAGCAGTTCCACTAGGTCCGGTTCGTTGTCTGCGGGTGCGTGGGGGCTGATCGCGACCACCCGGCGGTGGCCGAACATTCGACACAGCCCCGCGCCCCTTGAGGGCGATGCCCTGAACGTCCCAGTCAGGAGAAGCCGATGTCCACCACTGCTCTGACCCACCACGTCCGCGTCCTCGCCGCCCCCGGGCACCGGCACGACGAGATCCTCACCTCCGCTGCCCTGGACTTCGTCGGCCGACTGGCCGCCGCCTTCGGGGAACGTCGTCGGGAACTCCTCAAGGAGCGTCGCCGACAGGCCCTGCGCCTGGCCAGTGGCTCCCCGCTCGACTTCCCCATGGTCACCTCGGCCATGCGCGCCGACCCGACGTGGCGAGTGGCGCCGCCGGCGCCCGGTCTCGCCGACCGGCGGGTGGAGATCACCGGCCCGCCCGAGCGCCGTATGACCGTCAACGCCCTCAACTCGGGCGCCAAGGTCTGGCTGGCGGACTTCGAGGACGCCACCGCGCCCACTTGGGACAACATCGTCTCCGGTCAGCTCAATCTGCTCGACGCCATCGAGCGCCGGATCGACTTCACCACCCCCGAAGGCAAGGAGTACCGGCTCGGTGACCCCGACCGGCTCGCGACCGTCGTCGTCCGCCCCCGCGGCTGGCATCTCGACGAGGAGCACCTGGAGTTCGACGGGCGGCCCGTGCCCGCCGCCCTCGTCGACTTCGGGCTGTACTTCTTCCACTGTGCCCGGCGCCAGATCGACGCCGGCCGCGGCCCGTACTTCTACCTGCCGAAGCTGGAGAACCGCTACGAGGCCCGGCTGTGGAACGACATCTTCGTCACCGCGCAGGAACTCCTCGGCCTCCCGCGCGGCACGGTCCGCGCGACCGTCCTCATCGAGACGATCACCGCCGCGTTCGAGATGGAGGAGATCCTCTACGAGCTGCGCGAGCACAGCTCCGGTCTCAACGCGGGCCGCTGGGACTACCTGTTCAGCCTGATCAAGACCTTCGGCCACCGCACCGACTTCCTGCTGCCGGACCGGGCGAAGGTGACGATGACCGCCCCCTTCATGCGGGCGTACACCGAACTGCTCGTCCGTACCTGCCACAAGCGGGGCGCCCACGCGATCGGCGGTATGGCCGCGCAGGTGCCGAGCCGGGAGCCGGACGCGCAGGAGGCGGCGCTGGCCAAGGTGCGGCTGGACAAGGAGCGGGAGGCGGAGGACGGCTTCGACGGATCGTGGGTGGCCCACCCCGGGCTGGTGCCCGTGTGCCGCGAGGTGTTCGACGGTGTCCTCGGCGAGCGACCGCACCAGATCGACCGTACGCGCGACGACGTGGACGTCAGCGCCGCCGACCTGCTGTCGGTGCGCCGGATCGGCGGTCCGCCGTCGCCCGAGGGCGTGCGCGCCGGCATCGCCGTCGCCCTGCGCTACTTCGCGGCATGGCTGCGCGGGCAGGGCGCCGTGGCTCTGTACGGCCTGATGGAGGACGCGGCCACCGCCGAGATCGCCCGGGTGCAGCTCTGGCAGTGGCTGCGGCACCGGGTGATCGACCGGGAGACGGTGCTGCGGCTGCTCGACGACGAACTCGTGGCGCTGGGCGCCGAGTACCCGTGGGCGCCCCTCGATGACATCCGTGCGCTCTTCGAACGCAACGCCCTGGTGGGCGAGTTGCCGCTGTTCTTCACGCCGGACGCGTACACCCGGCACCTCGTGCGGCGGACGGAGGCCGGGGCATGAGCGGGGGCATCAGGCGGGTGGGGGTCGTCGGAGGCGGGCAGATGGGCGCCGGCATCGCCGAGGTCTGTGCGCGGGCCGGGCTCGACACGGTCGTGTGCGAGGCCGACGCCACCGCCGCCCGCGCCGCCGGTGAGCGCGTGGCCGCCTCGCTGGACCGTGCCGTGCGGCGGGGCAAGCTGGAAGCGGCCGCAGCGCGGGACGCCTTGGAACGGCTGGTCTTCACGGGTGAGTTGGCGGATCTGGCCGACCGGCAGCTGGTCGTCGAGGCCGTCATCGAGAACGCCGACGCCAAGCTGGAGGTGTTCGCCACGCTGGACAAGATCGTCGAGGATCCGGCGGCCGTGCTGGCGACGAACACCTCCTCCCTTCCCGTGATGCGGCTCGGCATGGCCACGAACCGCGCCGACCGGGTCGTGGGCCTGCACTTCTTCAACCCGGTGCCCGTGCTGCCGCTGGTGGAGGTGGTGACCACCCTCCACACGGCGACGGAGACGGTCACCGCCGTGGAGGCCTTCGCCACCGGGGTACTCGGCAAGACGGTCGTCCGCTCCCGGGACCGCGCGGGTTTCGTCGTCAACGCGCTGCTCGTCCCGTATCTGCTGGCGGCGATCCGCATGGCTGAGTCCGGCTTCGCCACCGCCGCCGACATCGACGCCGGCATGGAGCTGGGCTGCGCCCACCCCATGGGGCCGCTGAAGCTGGCGGACCTGATCGGCCTCGACACCGTCGCCTCGATCGCCGAGTCGCTCTACGACGAGTTCCGGGAACCCCTCTACGCCCCTCCCCCGCTGCTCCAGCGGATGGTGGAGGCAGGGCTGCTGGGCCGTAAGACCGGGCGGGGGTTTCACATGTACAGCCGGGACACTTAGAGTTGCCGGTGCAGCTGGTTCGCCCCGTCAGCCAGGCGGGACGCGTCGTAAGAGGGAACCCGGTGGGAATCCGGGACTGCCCCGCAGCGGTGAGTGGGAACGACCGCCGTCATACGCACTGGGTCCGATGTACCGGGCCTGGGAAGCGACGGCCAGTAGGTGTCCGTGTCCCGTACGAGTTCGTACGCCATGGATGTGCCCGCGAGTCCGAAGACCTGCCAACTGCCCGTGCGCGGACGGATCCGCGCGCGGAATCCCGGTGACCTCGAGGGCGGGTCGGCGTGCGCACCGAACGGGCGGCCATGGGTCGTTGCCGTCCGGTCCGGCACCCTTCGCGCTCTCGTCCCGTCCCCGGGATCTCAGGGATTCATCTCGCGAAGGAGATCTCCGTGACCAGCAAGTCCGCAGCCGCGGCAGCACGGACCACCGTGTACGGCTACCCCCGCCAGGGCCCGAACCGGGAACTGAAGAAGGCGATCGAGGGCTACTGGAAGGGCCGCGTCACCGCCGACGGGCTCCGGTCCACCGCTGCCGGCCTGCGCCGGGCCAACTGGCGGCAGCTGGCCGAGGCCGGCATCGACGAGGTCCCCACCGGTGACTTCTCGTACTACGACCACGTCCTCGACACGACCGTCATGGTCGGCGCCGTCCCCGACCGGCACCGGGACGCCGTCGCCGCCGACCCGATCGACGGGTACTTCGCGATGGCACGCGGCACCAGGGACGTCGCGCCGCTGGAGATGACGAAGTGGTTCGACACCAATTATCACTATCTGGTGCCGGAGTTGGGCCCGGAGACGGTGTTCGCGGCCGACTCCGCCAAGCAGGTCGCCGAGTTCGAGGAGGCCGCGGGTCTGGGGCTGGGGCTGACCGCCCGGCCGGTCCTGGTCGGGCCGGTTACCTACCTGCTGCTCGCCAAGCCCGCACCCGGCGTCGCCGCGGACTTCGAGCCGCTCACTCTGCTGGACCGCCTCCTGCCGGTGTACGCCGAGGTCCTCGCCGACCTGCGCGCGGCCGGCGCCGAGTGGGTGCAGCTCGACGAGCCCGCCCTGGTCCAGGACCGCACCCCGGCCGAGCTGAACGCCGCCGCCCGCGCCTACCGTGAGCTCGGCGACCTCACCGACCGGCCGAAGCTGCTGGTCGCCTCGTACTTCGACCGGCTCGGCGAGGCGCCGCCGGTGCTGGCCAAGGCTCCGGTCGAGGGGCTGGCGCTGGACTTCACGGAGTCCGCGGCCGCCAATCTGGAGGCGCTCGCGGCCGTCGGCGGACTGCCCGGCAAGCGGCTGGTCGCCGGTGTGGTGTCCGGCCGCAACATCTGGGTCAACGACCTGTCGAAGTCGCTCGCCACCCTCGGCACCCTGCTGGGCCTGGCCGACCGGGTCGACGTGTCGGCGTCCTGCTCGCTGCTCCATGTGCCGCTCGACGCGTCCGCCGAGCGGGACATCGAACCGCAGATCCTGCGCTGGCTCGCCTTCGCGAAGCAGAAGACGCGGGAGGTCGCGACCCTCGCCAAGGGCCTCGCCCAGGGCACCGACACCATCGCGGCCGAACTCGCCGCCAACCGCGCCGACCTGGCCTCCCGCGCGGGCTCTCCGGTCACCCGCAATCCGGACGTCCGGGCTCGCGCCACCGCCGTCACCGGGGCCGACGCGCGCCGCTCCCAGCCGTACGCCGAGCGGGCCGCCGCGCAGCGCGCCCACCTCGGTCTGCCGCTGCTGCCGACCACCACCATCGGCTCCTTCCCGCAGACCGGCGAACTGCGCACCGCACGGGCGGACCTGAGGGCGGGGCGCATCGACACGGCCGGCTACGAGGAGCGGATCAAGGCCGAGATCCGCGAGGTGATCGCCTTCCAGGAGAAGGCCGGGCTCGACGTCCTGGTGCATGGCGAGGCCGAACGCAACGACATGGTCCAGTACTTCGCCGAGCAGCTGACCGGCTACCTCGCCACCCAGCACGGCTGGGTGCAGTCCTACGGCACCCGTTACGTGCGCCCGCCGATCCTGGCCGGCGACATCTCCCGGCCCGCGCCGATGACCGTGCGCTGGACGTCGTACGCCCAGTCCCTGACCTCCCGCCCGGTCAAGGGCATGCTCACCGGCCCGGTCACCATGCTCGCCTGGTCGTTCGTCCGCGACGACCAGCCGCTCGCCGACACCGCCCGCCAGGTCGCGCTCGCGCTCCGGGACGAGGTCAACGACCTTGAGGCGGCCGGGACCTCGGTCATCCAGGTCGACGAGCCCGCCCTGCGGGAGACCCTGCCCCTGCGCGCCGCGGACCGTCCGGGCTATCTGGCCTGGGCCACCGAGGCGTTCCGGCTCACGACCGGCGGGGTACGCCCGGACACCCAGGTCCACACGCACATGTGCTACGCCGAGTTCGGCGACATCGTCCGGGCCATCGACGATCTCGACGCCGACGTCATCAGCCTGGAGGCCGCCCGCTCCCATATGCAGGTCGCCCGCGAGCTGGCCGCCCACGGCTATCCGCGCGAGGCGGGGCCGGGTGTCTACGACATCCACTCGCCGCGCGTGCCGGGCCGGGAGGAGGCGGCCGAGCTGCTGCGCACCGGGCTGAGGGCCATCCCCGCCGAGCGGCTGTGGGTCAACCCCGACTGCGGTCTGAAGACCCGTGGCTGGCCCGAGACCCGCGCCTCGCTGGAGAACCTGGTCGCCGCGGCCCGTACGGTGCGCGGCGAGCTGTCCCCGTCCTGACCGACGGCCGGCCGGGGGGCGGGCCGAAGTGCGGGCCGCCCCCGGCCGGTTCAGGTCGCCGTCGCGGCTGCCGCCGCCTTCCCGGCCACGCGGCCGGAGAAGAGGCAGCCACCGAGGAAGGTGCCCTCCAGGGAGCGGTAGCCGTGGACGCCGCCTCCGCCGAACCCGGCGACCTCGCCGGCCGCGAGCACGCCGCCGGCGACGGTCAGGGCACGGCGGCGGGTGATCGCGTCCGGGGGCGACGGGTTCTCCATGGGCTGCCTTCCGGGGAAATGCGCTCCGGGGTTGGTGCGCAAGGGACGGGAGACGCAAGAGTTGCCGCTGCGAGAGCGGGGGTTACCGACGGTAGCCCAGGGGGAGTCGGGGTCGCCAGATGCTGCAACTGTGAACTTTTCTCACGTTTGATGGATGCGATCCACCAGGATGTCGATCACCAACGACGTCCGCGGCCCGTACCCCAGCAGCACCCCGTCCTCCATGTCGACGACCCGGCGGTTCATCCCCGCCGGCGTCTGACCGATCCCGGGAATGCCGACCAGGCCGTCGACACCGCCGACCGACTCCAGCCCCTTGGTCATCATCAGGATCACGTCCGGCTGCGCCCGCACCAGGGCCTCACTGGTGATCGGCGTGAACGGCTTGTCCAGCCCGGCCTCCTTGCCCGCGTCCACCGCCCCCGCGGCCTCGATGAGCGAGTCGGCGCCCGAGCCCTTGCCGCCGATCAGATAGACGGCCGCGCTGCCGCGCATGTACAGGAAGGCGACCTTGGGCTTGCTGCCCTTGGGCACGGCGGCGCGGGCGGCGGCGAGTTCGTCGTTCATGCGCTCGTTGAGGGCCTTGCCCGCCTCGGGGACGCCGAGCGCCTCGGCGATGCGCGTGGTGCGGGTGGTGACATCGGCGAGTTCGGCGGCCGGGTCGAGGACGACGACGGGGACGCCGGCGTCACGGATCTGGTCGATGGCCTCCTTGGGCCCGGTGTCGGTGTCGGCCAGGACGACCGTCGGACGCAGCGAGAGCACGCTCTCCGCGCTCACGTCGTGCGCCTTGGTGACCTGCGGTAGCTTCTCCGCCTCGGCGAAGGTGGCGGTGATGTCCCGGCCGACGACATGGTCGCCGAGGCCCAGCGTGAACACGATCTCGGCGACACCGCCGTTGAGCGGCAGGATGCGGGAGGCGTCCTCGACGGTCACCTCGCGGCCGTCGGAGGAGTCGACGGTGACCGGCAACTCCGGGGTGGGCGACTCGCCTTGGAGCGGCACGAGGGTGTTCTTCGCGAGCTGCTTCTCGGCCGCGGCGGCGCGTTGGCTCGCGGAGGCGGCGGCCGGGGCCGAGCCGTCCGACGCGCTCCCGCCCCCACCACAGGCGCCCGTGAGCAGCGCGAGCGTCAGACCAAGGACGGCGAGGCGTCTCCGGGATACGCGCATGGGTTTCCTTTCGTCTCTCCTGGCATACAGCTGGGGCAATACTTTAGGTTAGGCTTCCCTTAGTTGCTTCTGGTGGGGGTGTTCCATGGCGTGGGCAAGTGGCCTGCACCGTAAGGGAGTTGGACCGATACTCGGGTTCGCGGGCGCGGCAGCCCTGCTGCTTTCGGCCGCCGGCCCCGCCTCGGCGGCGGGCGGCTCGGCGACGGGCCCCGAGGGCCAGAAACTCACCGTCTCCAAGTCCTCGGGACTCGACGCGGGCGGCGAGACGGTGACCGTGACCGGCTCGGGCTACAACACCGAGAAGGGCATCTACGTCGCCTTCTGCGTGGACAACGGTGCCGGAAAGACCCCCACGCCCTGCGTGGGCGGAGTGGACATGTCCGGCGAGTCCGGGGCGTCCGCGTGGATCTCCTCCAACCCGCCGTCGTACGGCGAGGGGTTGGCGAAACCGTACAAGGGCAGCGGCCACAAGGGCTCGTTCAGCGTGCGGCTCACCGTGCGCGCCAAGGACGCGAACACCGACTGCACCAAGTCCGGCGTGAAATGCGCCGTCATCACCCGCAACGACCACACCCGGGGCGGCGACCAGAGCCAGACCGTCAGGATCCCGGTGACCTTCGGCGGCAGCGGCGCGGGCACGTCGAGCGGCGACGGCGCCACGGCCACGCCTGCCGCGACGGCCGGCGCGAGCACGACCGGCGGTGGCGGCACGGGCAGTTCGGGCGACGGCACCGAGAAGGCGTCCGACGGGCCGCTCGCCACCACCGGCTCCATCGCCCTGACGGCCGGAGCGACGGCGGCGGGACTGGTCGCGGCCGGAACCGGAGCCTGGCTGTGGGCCCGCAGGCGGCGAGCGGCGAACGCGGCCTGACCCGCACCCGACCTCACACTCCGGAAGGAGACCTGAAGATGGCGAAGAGACCCGGCGCCGCCTCCGTGACGGGCGGCGCGCTCCTCGCGCTGCTGTGTCCGGGCGTCGCGACCGCACAGGACGGGGACGCGTTCGCGCGCGAGGTGTCCGGCGGATACGCGAGCTGGAACATCGCGTCCGCCGAGCTCGACGACCGGGGCGTCGCGCTCGACCTGGCCGAACCCGCCGTACGAGGTTCCGCGGACCGCGCCTGGTTCCCGGCGACCGGCGGCGGCGCGGCCCCCGAAACCGGCGACGCGGACGTCGAGTTGGGCGGCTCGGCCTTGTTGGCCTCCTCCGCCGCCACCCGGCCACTGCCCCTCGGCGGGCTGCGGCTGCACCTCGACGGCGACGCGGGCGCCCTCTACGCACGTACGGCCGTCGACGGCAGGTCCCGCGAACTCGCCCTGGCCGACGTACGGTCCGGCGCCGCACCCGTCGTACGGACGAGTGGTGTGACCTGGACCGGCCTGCGGGCATCGCTCACACAGGACGGGGCGGCACTGCTGTCCGAGTGGAGCGGAGCGGATTTCACGGCAGGGGACGCGTTCGGGGTGCTGGACCTGACGGTGGGGACCGGCGGCGAAACGGCCGAAGCCGCACCGGAAGAGACACCGCGCCCGACCCCCACCGCCCCGAAGGAGAAACCCGCGGCGGCCACGCCCCGACAGGCGTCGACGCCCCCTTCCGCCGCCGTCACTCGCACCACCCTCGCCCCCGGCACCGAACAGCGGGTCACCGGCGCGGGATTCGAGCCCGGCGAGGTCGTCCTGGTCGCGATCGACGACGACACCCGGTACCAGGCAGTGGCCGACGAGGCGGGGCGGATCTCCCGCACGTTCCCGGTGTACGACACCGCCACCGAGGGCGCGCACACCGTCGAGCTCTCCACGGTGACCGGGGAACGCAGGGCTGTCGCGGACTTCGGCGTGCGAGCGCGGGCGTAGCACATGCGTAACGAGGAGCGGGCGGCACGGCCCGCTCCTCGGCATGCCCAAATCCCTTGCGACGTACGGATGTTGGGCCTTTGCGCTCCGTTGACAAACACTCGAAGTTCGTACTTAGGTTTGCCTTACCTAACCCCCCGCTGGCGTCTCGCCCACATCGAGACGCCACACCGAGAAAGGTGAACAGCTCACCATGAGACCCGTTCCCTCCGCCCGTACCGCCGCCCGCGCCGCTCTCGCCGTGACCGCCTCCGCCGCCCTGACCCTGGGCCTGGCCACCTCGGCCTCCGCAGCCACCTCGACCCGCACGGTCACCGACGGCGGCACGACCTACAACCTGTCGCTGACCTCCCCCGCCACGGCCACCGCAGCGGGCCAGGTCGTCACCGTCTCCGGCTCCGGCTACAACACCGGCCAGGGCATCTACGTCGGCCTGTGCGTGGTCGACGGGGCGCAGGGCGCCAACAAGCCCACCCCGTGTCTGGGCGGCCAGGACGAGGACGGCTCCACCGGTGCCTCGCACTGGGTCAACAACACCTTCGGCGGCCTGTTCGCCAACAGCTCCAAGTTCGGCACGGGCGGCACCTTCAGCGTGCAGATCTACGTCAAGGCCACCCTCGACGACGGCAGCGTCTGCGGCCAGACCGTCGAGTGCGCCGTGGTGACGCGGGCGGACCACTTCGACAGCGAGGACCGCAAGTACGACGTCCACGTCCCGATCGCCTTCCAGTAAGCGCCCGTCAGGCCGGGCCCACACCGTCGGGCCCGGCCCTCGGTATCCCCGGGGTGCCGGGCGCACCCGACCAGTGAGGACCCCCCATGACCGACGAACCCAGACCGCCGTCCGAGGCCCGACGCCGGCTCGGACGCCCCGCGGCACTCCTCGGCGCCGCCGCGCTCGTGGCCGCGGCCGTCACGCTCGGCTCCACCGCGCAGGCCTCCGACACACCGAAGACGGCCCTCGGCAAGGACGGCCAGAAGCTCACGGTCTCCGCCTCCGCGAACCTCGACCCGGACGGCGAGACCCTCCGCGTCACCGGCGAGGGCTACGACGACACCAAGGGCATCTACGTCGCCGTCTGCAAGGACAACGGCGACAACCGCATCCCCACCCCGTGCCTCGGCGGTGCCGACCAGAGCGGCAGCAGCGGCTCCTCGGTGTGGATCATCCCCAAGGACGCGCCGGACGAGGGCGCGGGGACGGTCGCGATCCCGTGGGGCGACGGAGGTACCTTCGACGTCGAGCTGAAGGTCAAGGCGAAGGACACCGGGCTCGACTGCTTCCAGGTCGCCTGCTCGGTCGTCACCCGCGTCGACCACAACGGCACCGGCGACCGCTCCCAGGACGTCCGGATCCCGATCACCTTCGAGGGCCAGGACCCCGGTGACGGGGGCGGCGACGGCGTGGACGTCCCGCCGGGCACCGTCAGCTATGTGCGGTCGGCCGAGTTCAGCACCGCCGGCCGCCCCCTGGATCTCTTGCTGCACCCCGGCTCCGGGAAGCTGTACGTCGGTTCGGACAACATCGTCGACACCGCGGACATCGCCGAGCAGGGCCTGTACGCCCTCGACCCGAAGGACGGCAGGCTCCTCAGCCACATCGCCCAGGCCCCCGGGGCCGGCGGCACCATGGCCAACCGGGTGGTCCGGCAGATCGTCGCGCCCCTGTCCGGCGACGGGGTCGTCTTCCACTTCCCGCTGCGCGGCATCGGCACCGCCAAGGACGGCGACAGCGCCGCCGGCGGCGTGTGGCTCACGGGCGCCACGGTCACCGGCACCGGGCCTGGCACCCAGGCCTCCACCACCCTGGTCGCCCAGGGCGCCGCCCTCTCCGAGATCGAGACGGCCACCGGCACCGTCCGGCGCACCACCACCGTCGAGGGCGGCAGCCTGCTCGCCGTGGACTCCGCACGCGGCGCCGCCTGGTCCGTCGGCACCGCCGAGGGCAAGAAGGTGCTGCGCCGGATCGACACCGGCTCCTTCCAGGTCACCGCCACGGCCGAACTCCCCGCCGACGGCTCGGTCTTCTTCGTGGAGGCGGACCCGGCCACCGGCAACGTCTGGCTGAGCAGCGGGGACACGGTGCTCGTCTTCGACAAGGACGCCAAGCCGGTGGCCACCCTGACGGGTAAGGACCGGCCTCAGGCTGCGGCCTTCGACAAGACCTCCGGGCGGGCCTTCGTCCTCCGCGAGGACTACGGCACCGCCGACGAGGGCGCGGACAACAACGGCTCCCTGCAGATCCTCGACAGCGCGACCTTCGAGCAGACGGCCGAGCCCGTCGCGCTGCCCGGCAGTCGCGCGGTCAACGGCTACGCGGGCATCGCCGTCGCACCGGGCGCCGGCTCCGTGTACGTCACCAAGCAGGCGGAGAGCAAGGTCCTCAAGCTCGACGTCCGGGTCTCCCCCAAGGTCACCCAGTCCCCCACCGACCGGACCGCGGCCCCGGGCGACGAGGTCACCTTCGTCGCGGCCGCCGAGGGCACCCCGGAGCCGACCGTGCGCTGGCAGGTCAGCCCGGACGGCGGCCAGACCTGGTCAGCCGTCGAGGGCGCGACGAAGAACGCGTACACCTTCACCGCGAAGGCGGGCCAGGACGGTTACGAGTACCGCGCCGAGTTCACCAACTCCGCGGGCACGACCCGGACTTCACCGATCACGCTGACCGTGAAGGCGGCCTCCGGTGACGGCGGCAACGAGGGCGGCGACGGCGAGGACACCGAGCCGTCCGGCTCCAAGACCGTCACCGGCCCGAACGGCCAGAAACTCACCGTCACCCCGGTCAACAACCTCGCCACCGCGGACCAGGCCCTGAAGATCACCGGCTCCGGCTACGACACGAAGAAGGGCGTCTACGTCGCTCTCTGCGTCGACAACGGCGCCGGTGAACTGCCCACGCCGTGCATCGGCGGCGTCGACATGACCGGCGGCTCGCACTCCTCGGCGTGGATCTCCTCCAACCCGCCCGACTACGGCGAGGACCTGGCGATCCCGTACGGCGACGGCGGCACCTTCGAGGTCGAGCTGACCGTCGACGCCAAGGACGAGTACACCGACTGCTTCAAGGCCAAGTGCGTCCTGGCCACCCGCAACGACCACACCCTCTCCGGCGACCGCTCCCAGGACGTCAAGGTCCCGGTCAGCTTCGTCGGCCAGGACCCGGTGGACACGGACGACGGCACCGGCGGCACGGGCGGGAACGGCGACTCCGCCGGTACGGGCACCACGGGCGGCAGCACCGGCGGCACCGGGACAGGGTCCACCACGGGCGGATCCGGCGACACCGGCACGTCCACCGCGGGCGGCAGCCTCGCCTCCACCGGCGTCACCGTGTTCTCCGTCGCCGCGATCGCGGCGGCGCTGCTCGCCACCGGCTGGGTGGCGTACCGCAGGGGCCGTACCGTCAACTGATCGCGGCACAGAGCGAGTTCACTCTCCGGCGCGCACGGACGCGCCGGAGGGCAGCCGCGATCAGGCCGTCCGGCCCGCCACCACCCATTTCGACGGCAGCTCGATCCGCGCACCGTCCGGCCCGTACTCCGTGGTGATCAGCGGCAGTTCGCCGCTCGCGAGGACGGTGAGCCCGGCCGCGCGCAGATACTCGGGCACCGCCGCGTCGGCCACCTCGCCGGGGGCGATGCCGTGCCGGAAGATGGGCGCGAGCTTGGGCGGCGGGCCCGCCGGGCTCTGGGCGAGGCCGACGAGGACGGGCTTGGCGGACTCGGAGAGTTCGACGAGGAAGGCCCGGCCGCGCTCACCGACCAGCGTGGCGATCCCGTTCACCATCTGCTGCCGGTCGTCGGGCTCGGCCTGGTGCAGCACGCCCCGCATATAGACGTTGGCGTCGCCTAGTTCGGCGTGCAGCGTCTCGGCCTCGGTCTTCTCCACGGCGTCGAACAGCCGGTACGCCGCCTGCCCGGCCGGGTCGGCGCGCCGGGCGTGGTCGAGGGCCGCGGCGGACAGGTCGGCGCCGACGACGCGCGTGAAGTGGTCGGCGAGGAAGCGGGTCTGGGTGCCGTTGCCGCAGCCCAGGTCCACCATCGGCAGGCCCGGCTCGGTCAGGTGCGCCTCGAAGAGGGTGAGATGGCGGCCCGCGGTCAGGTCCGGTGCCGCGTCCCAGAACACCGCCCCCTGTTCGTCGGAGGCTTCACGCCAGAAGCCCTCCCAGGCCTCCCGGTACCGACTCGTCACGCTCATGACCGACTCCCCAGGGTACGACGCCGACCCGCCGCGAAGTGACGGGCGAGTACGGTTTATCGCGGGCCGGTGACGGCTACAAGCGCGCGGCGCATTCCTTCACTCCGCATTCGAGACCCGTGCGCCGTCGTACCCCCTCGGGGGCACCAGGGATCAGCGTCGCGGGAGCGTGAGTTCGAACCGGACGGTCTTCCCGGCGCTCGTACGACTGGTGCCCCACTCGCGCGCGAGCGTGCTCACCACCCGCAGCCCACGCCCGGACTCGTCGCCGGGGCCGGCGTTCAGCAGGGTCGGCAGGTCGTGATCGTCGTCGTCCACCTCGCACAACAGCGTGTCACCGCGGATGAGGCGCAGTTCGACGGGACGGCTGTGGGAGTGCCGCACGGCGTTGGTGACGAGTTCGCTGACCATCAGCTCCACGCTGTCGGCCAGCTTCCCCAGGCCCCAGTCGCGGAGCTGTTCGCGGACGACAGCACGGGCCCGGGGCACCTCCACCGGGTCGAGGGAGAGCCGCCATTCGGCCACGTCCTCAGGTGCGATGCCGTTGAGACGGGACATCAGCAGGGCGACGTCGTCCTTGCGGCCGCCACGTGTGTTGAGGGCGCGGATGATGGTGTCGCAGGCGTCGTCCATGGACGCGGCCGGGTGGGCGGCGGACTCGCACAGCGTCGCGAGGCCGACACCGATGTCCTCGCCGCGCACCTCGACCAGGCCGTCGGTGCACATCACGATCCGGTCGCCGGGCTCCACGCGCACGCGTACCGCCTCGAAGGGCACTCCGCCGACGCCGATCGGCGCGCCCGTGGGCAGGTCGAGCAGCTCGCTGCGTCCGTCGTCGGCGCGGACCAGGACGGGCGGGATATGACCGGCGTTGGCGATGTGGAGTTCGCTCGCGATCGGATCGTAGACGGCGTAGAGGCAGGTCGCGAGGTAGGTGTCGCCGAGGCGCTGGGCGAGGTCGTCGAGGTTGCGCAGCAGCTGGGCGGGCGGCAGGTCGAGGGCGGCCATGGTCTGCACGGCCGTACGCAACTGGCCCATCATGGCGGCCGAGTTGAGGCCGTGCCCCATCACGTCGCCGACGACGAGGGCGGTGCGGGCACCGGGCAGTTTCACCGAGTCGAACCAGTCGCCGCCGACCCGCCCCAGCAACGTACCCGGCAGATAGCGGGTGGCGATGTCGCAGCCCGCCATGCGCGGCGGGATGTGCGGCAGCATGCTGTCCTGGAGGGTCTCGGCGACGGACTCCTGGTAGGTGTACATGCGGGCGTTGTCGAGCACGAGGCCCGCGCGGGCGGCGAGTTCGGCGCCGGTGACACGGTCCATGTCGTTGAAGACGGGCCGCTCCGGGTGGCGCAGCAGGATCATGAAGCCGAGCACCACATTGCGGGCCTTGAGCGGTACGACCAGCATGGAGCGGCCCGTGATGAGCGGCCGGATGTCGCGCTTCTCGAACTGCGAGGCGATGGCGTGGCCCATCTCCTCGCTGATGCGCGGCACGAGGACGGGCTCACCGCTGGTCATGCACTGGAAGAACGGCGTGTGCGCCGGGAAGGGCATGGCCTCGCCGACCGGCACGACGTCGTCCCAGCGGCCGGGTTCGTCGGTGTGCTCGACGGCGACCCGGTGCCACATGGTGGTCGTGTCCGGCACTCCGTCGGGGAACCCCTCACCGGCGACGACCTGTTCGCGCAGATAGGTGCCGGCGACGTCGGTGAAGCGTGGGACGACGGCCTTGCTGACCTCGATGATGGTCCGCGACAGGTCGAGGGAGGTGCCGATGCGGCCGCTGACCTCGTTGAGGAACTCCAGGCGTTCGCGTACGGCGGCGTACTCGAGGTCCTCGCCGTCGTCGGCGTACTCCTGAGGTAACGGCAGGCCCTCGGCGGCGGCCCGGGCGGCGCGCTCGCGGCGGGCCTTGCGCTCCACGCGCCGGGGCACGCCCCAGTCGGGGGTGACGGGCACCCGGTCGTTCTGGCTGAACTCCAGGACGGGATAGCCCAGTTCGAGGATCTGGCCGACGATGCGGGCACCCTCCTGCACGCTCATGCTGGGCAGGATCTCGGGGAGGCCGCGGGCGAGTTCCTCGGCGCCGGGGAAGTCGGTGTGCAGGGCGAAGCCGGGTGCGACGCGGTCGAAGCCGGGGTCCTCGCCGTCGTCGTCATCGTCCTGCTGGAGCCGGCCCACGTCGGCGCCGAGCACGAGGAGCCGCTCCGGTCCGGGGCCCACCAGCGGGTACGCCCACCACAGCACGTCGACCCGGTCTCGCTCGGGCACGGTGAGGCGGGCGCGGCCCGCCGCCGGGTAGAACAGCCGCCCGTCGAGGGACGATTCGAGGTCGTGGCCGAGTCCGTCGTACGCCGCGTAGGCCCCGTACGGCGAGATGTCCTCGTCCTCGGGCAGTGCTCCGGAGACGGGCAGCAGGTCGACGGCCGGGCGTCCGATCGCCTCGTCCTTGGCGGCGCCGAACAGACGGCGTGCGCCGGAGCTCCAGTGGGAGACGAGGCCCTCGCGGTCCACCACGACCACGGCCAGCGGGATGCGGCCGGCCGCGGCGTGCTCGGTCACCGCGCCGTCCCTCTCGGTGCCACGGTCCATGGCCCAGGCCCTCTCTCCCCACGGCTCCGCAAGATCTGCCGCCTACTCCACCGTACGGCTCCGGGTGAAGGCGATGTGCGGCAATACGGGAATTGGTGAGCCGGGAGCGCACGGGCCCGTGCGGATGCCGTACGCGCCGTGTCCTCGCAGGACAGCCGCGCGTACCGGTCCCCTGTTCAGTCCTCGTACCCGAGCTGAAGGTCGCGTTCCGTTCGGCCTCCTCCGGCGACCTGGAGCACGGTGGCGACCGGCGGGTAACCGGTGGCGATGACGGTGTACTCGCCGGTGGCGAGGTCGACGAACCGGAAGGTGCCGTCAGGGCCGGTGGTGAGCGTGTCCATGACGTTGCCGACCGCGTCGAGCAGGGTCACGCGCGCGTCCTCGACGGGCCGCCCGCCGCCCGCCCGCACGGTGCCGCGCAGGAGGGCGCCGCCGGCGAGTTCGATGTCCTGGCGGGTATCGCGGGCCGCCTTCACGGTGGCGGGGACGGCGGCCGGGCGGAAGGCGGGCGAGCTCGCGGCGAGGGTGTACTCGCCGGCGACCAACTCGGTGATGACGTAGCCGCCTTCGCGGGCACTGCGGGTGGTGGCGACGACCTCGCCGTGGACGTTGGTGAGGGTGACGGTGGCGTCCACGGGGGTGCCGTCCGGGGTGAGCACCCGCCCGGCGAGGCGTCCGGCGCCGCCGAGGACGATGTCCAGGTCCACCGGGCGCTCGCCGACGGTCACGGACACGGCCTGCGGTTGGTGGCCGCCCGCCGCGGCGATCAGCACGTATGCCCCGGGTCCCGGCGTCGCCAGCGTGTACCGCCCGTCGTCGCCGCTCGTGCCCCGCCCGATCTGCTGCCCGGCGACGTCGATGAGCGTGAGCGCCGCGCGCGGCACGAAGGTGCCGTCGGGGTGCTGCACCGAGCCTCGGACGGGAACCGCGGTGGCGTGCGGCGAACGGGACGGCGGGATCGGGGCGTTCACCGGCGCCGGGTCCGTCTCCAGGGCCGGGACGTCATGGGACAACAAGGGCTTCTCCTTGAGGAAAAGGGCGATCAGCAGGCCGAGGACGAGCACCGGCACCAGGTAGAGGAAGATGCGCGGCATGGCCTCGGCGTAGGCCCGGATGTAGCCGTCGCGCAGGTCCGGCGGCAGGGCGTGGACGAGCTGCGGGGTGATGGACTCGGGGTCGGGCAGCTCGGCCCCCGCGCGCGTGGGCAGGTGTACGGCCAGGGCGTCGGCGAGTCGGTCGGCGAAGAGGGTGCCGAAGATCGCGGCGCCGACGCTGCCGCCGATCTGCCGGAAGTAGTTGTTGGCGCTGGTGGCGGTGCCGAGGTCGGCGGGGCGCACGGAGTTCTGCACGGCGAGGATCAGGACCGGCATCACCATGCCGATTCCGGCGCCGAGAACGGCCATCCAGATGCTGTAGTGCAGCCGGGGCGTGTCGGCGTCGAGGCGGGACAGGAGCCACATGCCGGCGACCGAGAGGGCGCTGCCGAGCACGGGGTGGAGCTTGTAGCGGCCGGTGCGGCTGATGAGCTGGCCGGAGATGATCGACGCGCCGACGATGCCGCCCATCATCGGCAGCATGAGCAGGCCCGACTCGGTGGCCGTGGCCCCGTCGACCATCTGCAGGAAGGTCGGCAGATAGCTGGCCGCGCCGAACAGGGCGACGCCGATCACGAGGCCGACCAGTCCGGTGACGTTGAAGACGGAGTCCCTGAACAGCCGCAGCGGGATGAGGGGTTCGACGGCGAAGTGCTCGACGACGAGGAAGAGGACGGTGGCGACGACCGCTCCCGCGCCGAGGCCGAGGACGATCCGGGAGTCCCAGGCGTACTCGGTGCCGCCCCAACTGGTCAGCAGGACCAGACAGGTCGAGGCGGCGGCGAGCAGCAGGGAGCCGAGGATGTCGAGCCGGCGCCTGCCCCGCGGCTTCGGCAGTTTCAGTACGACGGCGACGACGGCCAGCGTGACGAGGCCGAAGGGGACGTTGATGTAGAAGCACCACCGCCAGGACAGGTGGTCCGTGAAGTAGCCGCCCAGCAGGGGCCCGGCGACCGAGGCGAGACCGAACGCGGCGCCGATCAGGCCCATGAAGCGCCCGCGCTCCCGGGCCGGCACGATGTCGGCGATGATCGCCTGGACGCCGATCATGAGGCCGCCCGCGCCCACGCCCTGGACGGCACGGTAGGCGATCAGCTGGTCCATGGTCTCGGCCCGTCCGGCGAGCGCGGAGCCGATGACGAAGACGACGATCGCGAACTGGAAGACGCCCTTGCGGCCGAGGAGATCGCCGAGCTTGCCGTAGATCGGCAGGCCGATGGTGGCGGTGAGCAGGTAGGCGGTGATCGCCCAGGACATCCTGTCCAGGCCGTGCAGCTCGCCGACGATCTTCGGCAGCGCGGTGGCGACGATCATCTGCTCCAGCGCGGCCAGCAGCAGCGCGAGCATCAGCGCGAAGAAGACCAACCGCACCCGGCGCGGGCTCAGTCGGTTCTCGGCGCCCTGGGGCGGAGCCTGCGGAGGAGGTGCGGTGACGGTTTCGTCCTGCACCAGAGTCGTGCCGCCCACGTACCGTTCCCCTCGCCGTACCTGCTCACATTTCCCGCATTAGGCGACAACTACGAGCAAGCACGGCGAGTTACGGCGCCGTCCCGGACACGACACAGTTCCACTCGATCCGGTGAGGAGGCCAAGGGCCCCCGGTCACCGGGGACTTACTTCTCGACCTCGGCGGCCAGCTTGTCGAGCACCGAGTCGTAGATCCGGCCGAGCCCCTTGGGCGCGAAGGTCTTCTCGAAGAAGCCGCCGATGCCGCCGGCGCCCTGCCAGGTGGTGGTGACGACAACCCGGGACTTGCCCTCGCCGGCCGGGGTGACCCGCCAGGTGGTGACCATGGAGGAGTTGCGGTCCTTCTCGACGAGCTCGCCGTCGGTGGGCTCGCTGACCTCCAGGAGGCAGTCCCGGACGCGCTTGCTGGTGGCCTGGAGCCTCCAGTGGACGAGGGTGCCCTCGCCGTCGCCACCCTCGCGCACCTCGTACTCGCTGAAGTGCTCGGGCAGCAGATTCTGCCGGGTACCGCTGTAGTCGGCGAGGGCGTCGAACACCTTCTCCGCGTCCGCCGCGACGACCCGCTCCGTAGTGGCCTCGACCTGCGCCATTGACTTCCTCCAGGACCTGATTTCTCGGGGGTTGGAGCAAGCCAACCACCCCGCTCCCGGACCACCCAAATCGGGGTCCCGATCAGCTTCCCGAAGCGGTCGCACAGTGATCGAAAACGGAACGGGGATTTAGGTCGCACGATCAAGGGAACATGTGTTCTATTCTGGGGGCAGTGCTACCGAGGAGGCACCATGCGCTGGGAGAACCTCACCCTGGAGTCCGATCACAGCCGGGCCGACACCGCGCTGTTCGGCGCGGACGCCGTCGTCACCCGCACCTTCGACACGCCCGAGTTCGCCGGGATCACGTTCCACGAGATCCGGGCCCGCTCGATCATCAACCGGGTGCCGGGCGCCTCGCGCATGCCCTTCGAGTGGACGGTCAACCCCTATCGGGGCTGCTCGCACGCGTGCGTGTACTGCTTCGCCCGCAAGACCCACAGCTATCTGGACCTCGACACGGGCCTGGGCTTCGACTCTCAGATCGTCGTCAAGGTGAACGCCCCGGAGCTGCTGCGCCGCCAGCTCTCCTCACGCCGCTGGCTGGGCGATCACATAGCGATGGGCACGAACGTCGACTGCTACCAGCGCGCCGAGGGCCGCTACCGCCTGATGCCGGGCATCCTCGCCGCCCTGCGCGATCACGCCAACCCCTACTCGATCCTGACCAAGGGCACGCTGATCCTGCGCGACCTCGACCTGCTGAAGCAGTCCTCCGAGGTGACGGACGTCGGCATCTCGGTCTCGGTCGGCTTCGTCGACCCCGAGCTGTGGCGCACCGTGGAGCCGGGCACACCCGCCCCCGAGCGGCGCCTGGACGTCGTACGCACGCTCACCGAGCACGGCCTCGGGTGCGGGGTGCTGATGGCGCCGGTGATCCCCTTCCTGAGCGACCATCCGGCCCAACTGCGGGCCACCGTGCGGGCGATCGCCGCCTCCGGGGCCACCTCCGTCACGCCGCTGGTGCTGCATCTGCGGCCCGGGGCCCGCGAGTGGTTCATGGCCTGGCTCGGCAGCCACCACCCGCATCTGGTGCGCCGCTACGAGCGGCTGTACGCGGACGGCGCCTACGCGCCGAAGTGGTACCAGCGCCGGATCACCCGTCAGGTGCACGACCTGGCACAGGAGTACGGCATCGGCCCCACGCGCGCGGGAATGACCCGGCGGATCAGCGAGCCCGCGCCGACCGAGCCCGCGATGACCGAACCGACCCAACTTACGCTTATTTGAGCGCATTGGAGCGCATCCCTCGACGCAATCGGGTCAAGTCTTGCCCGATCGAGTTCTTCCGGGCGTCCACGCCGGGACGATGCGGCCGGGACCGTGACACTCGCGGTCCGCGACCCTCCGTCCTGGGAGGACTTCATGCGAAAACGCGCAGCCGTGCTGTGCGGGGCCGCCGCCCTCGTGGCCGGGACCGTGACGGCCGTCCCCGCCGAGGCGCGCACCCCGCACACCACGGGAACCGCTCACGCCGCACCCCTCAGCTGGAAGAACTGCGGCACCAAGAACTATCCGACACTGCAGTGCGCATCCCTCGAGGTGCCGCTCGACCACGCACGCCCGCAGGGCCGGCAGATCACGCTCGCGCTGTCCCGCGTCCCGCACACCGCGAAGAAGTACCAGGGCCCGCTGCTGGTCAACCCCGGCGGCCCCGGCGGCAGCGGTCTCGCCCTCGCCGGGTTCGTCGCCTCGGGGCTGCCCAAGGCGGTGGCGGCACAGTACGACGTCATCGGCTTCGACCCGCGCGGCGTCGGCAGGAGCACACCCGCCCTCGACTGCAGACCCGGCCACTTCGACGCGGTACGCCCGGACTCCGTGCCGCGCACACCGCGGATCGAGCGGGCCAACCTCCAGCGCGCCGAGGCATTCGCCCGGGCCTGCGGCCAGAAGTACGCGGACGTGCTGCCGTACCTCGACACGGTCAGCGCCGCGCGCGACATGGACAGGATCCGCGCGGCACTCGGCGCGAAGCGGATCAACTACTTCGGCTACTCGTACGGCACCTACCTCGGCGCGGTCTACGCCAAGCTCTTCCCCCTGCGGGTGCGGCGCGCGGCCCTGGACTCGGTCGTCGACCCGACCGGCGTCTGGTACGAGGCCAACATCGCGCAGGACCACGCCTTCAACGACCGCCACCGCGCGTTCCTGGCGTGGGTCGCCAAGTACGACGCCACCTACAAGCTCGGGACCGACCCCTCGAAGATCGAGGCCAAGTGGTACGCGATGCGGGCGGCCCTGGCCAGGAAGCCGGCCGAGGGCAAGGTGGGCGCCTCCGAGCTGGAGGACACCTTCATCCCCGGCGGCTACTACAACGGCTACTGGCCCCACCTCGCCGAGGCGTTCGCTGCGTATGTGAACGACAAGAACGCCGACCCGCTGGTCGAGGTCTACGAGAGGTTCGGCGCCGCGGACGCGTCCGACGACAACAGCTACAGCATCTACGCCGCGGTGCAGTGCCGCGACGCCGCCTGGTCGCGCGACTGGTTGCGGTGGCGGGCGGACAACTGGGCCGCGTACGCGAAATCGCCGTTCATGACCTGGAGCAACGCCTGGTACAACGCGCCGTGCGCGTTCTGGCCGACGACCTCGCTCCCGAAGGTGGACGTCGACAACCGCAGGCTGCCGCCGATGCTGCTGTTCCAGGCGACCGACGACGCGGCCACCCCCTACCAGGGCGGCGTCACGCTGCACCGGAAGCTTGCCCGGTCCAGCCTGGTGGTCGAGCAGGGCGGCGGCAACCACGCCATCACGCTGGTCGGGAACACCTGCCTGGACAAGCACCTCGCGGCCTACCTGACCGATGGCACGGTGCCGCGCGGCACGGGCGAGGTCGACGCGGTGTGCGAGGCGCGGCCCGATCCGAAGCCGCTGAGCTCCAAGGTCACGTCGGCGTCGTCGCGGGGCGAGGAGCTGCACGAGCTGGTCGGCTTCCGCCACTGAGTGCCTGACGGTCCGTCGGGGGCGTTGTCAGACCCATGGTCCACCATGGACGCATGAGTGAGCTGACCCGGATTTCCGCCCCCGACGGCGTCGCCCCCGCCGCCCAGTACACGCATGTCGTGCTCGGCACGGGCCGTTTCGTCGCCGTCTCCGGCCAGCTCGCCCTGGACGAGGACGGCAGGCTCGTCGGCGAGGCTGATCCGGCGGCCCAGGCACGCCAGGTCTTCGAGAACCTGAGACGCTGCCTGGCCGCGGCCGGGGCGACCTTCGACGACGTCGTCAAACTCACCTACTTCGTCACGGACATGGCGCACATGCCCGCAGTCCGCGCGGCCCGCGCCGAGCACATACCCGACGACCGGCTGCCGGCCGCGTCGGCGGTGCAGGTCGCCGGGCTGGTGCGACCGGAGTTCCTGATGGAGGTCGAGGCGTTCGCCGTGGTGCCGAGTGAGCCGGGGTCGCCGAGTTAATGGCAGGCCGACGGCGGCGACCGATGTCTAGGGTGCCGCCATGGACGACGACCGCATCAGCATCCGCCCCATGACCCTGGCCGACTGCGACCGCGTCGCCGAGATCCGCGTCGGCGGCTGGCAGAGCGCCTACCAGGGCCTGATCCCGCAGTCGTACCTGGACGCCATGGACGTGGCACAGGAGGCCGACCGCCGCCGCGCCCATTTCTCTCAGGCCGACGGCAGTGTGGTGAACCTGGTCGCCGAGACGGCCGGTGACGTCGTCGGCTGGGCCTGCCACGGCCCTTACCGCGACGGCGAAGTGCGCACCGAGGACGCCGAGTTGTACGCCATCTACGTGGACCCCGGTCGGTACGGCGCCGGCGTGGGCCACGCCCTGCTGCAGGAGTCGCTGCGCCGCTGCACGTCCGCCGGGCACGCCCGCATGCTCCTGTGGGTCCTCAAGGACAACGCCCGCGCCCGCGGCTTCTACGAGCGCGCGGGCTTCCTTCCGGACGGCACCGAGGAACCTTTCGAGGTGGTCGGGGTCGGGGTGCCCGAGGTGCGGTACGCGCGCGAGCTGCCCGTCGCCTGACGGCTCACCGCTGGCTCGGGATCCGCGCCAGCGCCTGTACGGCCGCCTCCGCGAGGGTCGGATGGGCCAGCGCCTCGTTCAGGACACGTCTGGCCCGGGTGTCACCCAGTGTGCCGAGGCCTTCGACGCAGGCGAGGGCCACCCGGCGGTAGGGGTCGTGCGGGCGCAGCCTGCGCTCCAGGGTGGTGATCAGGGCGGGCACGGCCTCGGGGGCGCGCAGCTCGACGAGGAGCTGCACCGGGTGCAGGGCATAGGCGACGCGGAGTTCGTTGGTGGCGAGGGCGGCGGCCGCGCGGGCCGTGCGCGGGTCCCCGAGGCGGGCGAGGGCATGGGCGGCGGAGGCACAGCGCTGCGGGTCACGGTGGTTCAGGAGCAGGACGAGGGACTCGAAGGCGCGGCGGTCCCCGGCGAGGCCCAGCCGGAACGCGGCCAGCTCCCTGGCCCACAGCGGCTGTCCGGGCGCGGTGAGCAGGCCGGCCAGTTCGTCCGGGTCCTCGATCGCGACGAGGCGGTCGTACGCCGCCGGCGCCCCGGACTCCTGCCGTAAGCGCTCCGTGAGCGATCGCAACTCTTCGTCCATGAAGGCGAGCCTAGAGCGGTCCGTCGGCGATCGGGACCTACATCACAAACTCGAGGACTAGCGCGCTCGTTACCCACTGGTTAAGCTCATACGAGCGAGTTACCCACTCGCGAACTCCTTGCGGCGGCCTGGTGACGCAGTTGCCGCGAGAAGCAGTCGGTTCGGTACATCGAGTACCGCAGTACGACTCGGCCACGGGACAGGGCCGGTCGGTCATCACCGCTCCTCGGACGTGTGCACGTCCGCAGCGACGGCACCGGGCGTGTGCGCTTGCAGCCCGGCAACACCCGCATTTCTTCCGCACCCGGTGCGCTCATGGTTCGGCTTCGACTCCGGTCGGGCCCCCTTCGGCGCACCCGGGCGCATTTCCAGTCGTCACCCTCATTCCTGGAGTCCCGCGATGGCCGCTCCCCTGTCCGACACCCCTCTGTCCCCGCTCCAGACCGTTGCCGTCGTCGGCCTCGGCACCATGGGCACCGGTATCACCGAGGTCCTGGCCAAGGCCGGCCGCGAGGTCATCGGCATCGACATCAGCGAGGCCGCGGCCGCCCGGTCCGTCGCCGTCCTGGAGGCCTCGACCGCCCGCGCCGTGGAGCGCGGCCGGCTGACCGAGGAGGAGCGCGCGGAGGCCCTCGCCCGCGTCCGCACCTCCACCGACCTGCGGGCCGCGGCCGACGCGGACCTGGTCATCGAGGTGGCGCCGGAGTCGTACGAGATCAAGCACCAGATCTTCCGCGAGCTGGACGGGATCGTGCGCCCCGAGACGATCCTGGCGACCGGCACCAACGCCCTGTCGGTCACGCGGCTGGCCGCCGACTCGGCCCGCCCCGAGCGCGTGCTGGGCCTGCACTTCTTCAACCCGGCGCCGGCGATGCGGCTGGTCGAGGTCGTCTCCTCGGTGCTGACCGCGCCCCAGGCCGTCGCCGCGGTCACGGACCTCGCCCTCGCGCTGGGCAAGGAGCCCGTCGCGGTCGGCGACCGGCCCGGGTTCGTCGCCGACGGGCTGCTGTTCGGCTACCTCAACCAGGCGGCCGCGATGTACGAGGCGAAGTACGCCTCCCGCGAGGACATCGACGCCGCGATGCGGCTGGGCTGCGGTCTCCCGATGGGCCCGCTGGCCCTGCTGGACCTGATCGGCATCGACACCGCGCGCACCGTCCTGGAGGCCATGTACGCGGAGTCCCGCGACCGGCTGCACGCCCCCGCCCCGATCCTCAAGCAGCTCAGCGAGGCGGGCCTGACGGGCCGTAAGTCGGGCCGTGGCTTCTACACGTACGAGGCTCCCGGCAGCGCCACCGTCGTGCGGGACGCGCTGACGCCGCTGGAGGGCGCGACCCTCACGCCGGGCCGCGAGGTCCGCTCGGTCGGTGTCGCGGGCTCGGGCACCATGGCGTCCGGCATCGCGGAGGTCTTCGCCAAGGCCGGGTACGAGGTCGTGCTCGCCGCCCGCAGCGAGGAGAAGGCGCAGGCCGCGAAGGCCCGTATCGGCAAGTCTCTTTCCCGCTCTGTCGACAAGGGCCGGATGACCGCCGAGGCCGCCGCGCAGACCCTGGACCTGATCACGGCGGCGGGTTCGTACGACGCGTTCGCCGACGTCGACCTGGCCGTCGAGGCGGTCGCCGAGGACCTGGAGATCAAGCGGCAGCTGTTCGCGACGCTGGACAAGGTCTGCAAGCCGGGTGCGGTGCTGGCCACCACCACCTCCTCGCTTCCGGTCGTCGCCTGTGCCCGTGCCACCTCGCGTCCGCAGGACGTGATCGGCATGCACTTCTTCAACCCGGCGCCGGCGATGAAGCTGGTCGAGGTCGTCCGTACGGTGCTGACCGGCGACGACGTGCACGCGACGGTCCGCGAGGTCTGCGGCAGGATCAGGAAGCACGCCGTGGACTGCGGTGACCGTGCCGGATTCATCGTCAACGCGCTGCTGTTCCCGTACCTGAACAACGCGATCAAGATGGTGCAGGAGCACTACGCGTCGCTCGACGACATCGACGCGGCGATGAAGCTGGGCGGCGGCTACCCGATGGGACCGTTCGAACTGCTGGACGTCGTCGGGCTCGATGTCTCCCTCGCGATCGAGAAGGTCCTGCACCGCGAGTTCCGCGACCCGGGCCTGGCTCCGGCGCCGCTCCTGGAGCACCTGGTGGCCGCGGGCTGCCTCGGCCGCAAGACGGGCCGCGGCTTCCGCGAATATGCCCGGCGCTGACGGCGTCGGCGACTGGTTCAGAGGCGACCGGGACTGGGGCGGACTGCTCGACCCGGCCGGAGGGCCCCCGCCCGCCCAGGGCGGGGGAACCCCCGTGCATGCGCATCAAGCTGCGGACATGCAGTACGTTCGGGTCATGTCCCAGCCCGCCAAGTCCTCACGTACACCAGCTACGCCCGACACGCCGGAAAGTGCCGCAGGCAGTCGCGCGGCGGCCCAGCGGCTCAAGATGCGCCGCGAACTGGCGGCCGCGGCGATGGAGCTGTTCGCGACCAAGGGGTACGAGGCGACCACCGTCGACGAGATCGCGGCCGCGGCCGGGGTCGCCCGCCGCACGTTCTTCCGCCACTTCCGCTCCAAGGAAGAGGCGATCTTCCCGGACCACGACGACACGCTGATCCGGGCGGAGGCGGTGCTCAACGCGGCCCCCGCGCACGAGCACCCGCTCGACACCGTGTGCCGTGGCATCAAGGAAGTCATGAAGATGTACGCGGCCCGGCCGGAGATCTCGGTCGCCCGCTACAAGCTCACGCGCGAGGTGCCCACCCTGCGTGAGGCGGAGATCGCGTCGGTGGCTCGCTACGAGCGCCTCTTCACCCGCTATCTCCTCGGCCACTTCGACGAGCACGCGCACGACGACGACGCCAACGACGACCCGCTGCTGGCCGAGGTCGCCGCGTCCGCGGTGGTCACCGCGCACAACCACGTCCTGCGGCGCTGGCTGCGCGCGGGCGGCCAGGGCGACGTGGAGACGCAGCTCGACCATGCCTTCGCGATCGTACGGAGGACGTTCGGGACGGGCATCGGGGCCGGGCGGGACACCGCACCGCGTACGACGCCGGCCTCCGTGGCCACGCAGGGGGAGGTGCTGGTGACGGTGGCCAGGACCGACGCGCCGCTCGACGAGGTCATGCGGACGATCGAACAGGCCCTGAAGGAGCGGGCCTAGGACGTCATCGCGGGTCTGCCGGCGGGAACCATCGCGTCGGCCCATCCGTCCTCCATGTCGAAGGTGGATCTTCACGGTGTGCGACGGAAGCGAGTTGCCATGCAGGCGAACGACCCGACCAAGCTCGAAGCCACGCTGGCCGACGGGCGGCGCATGACGCTGTCCCTCCCCGCGACGGACGCCAAGTGGGCCGCCGACGGTATACGCGGGCTGCGCGCCGTCCCGCCCACGCACACGGGCCGCGGCGAGGAGCCTCCGGCGCTGCCCGAAGAGCCCGCGCTGCCGCTGCAGGTGGCTCTGCTGGGGCTGGGGGTCTGAGCGGGCGTCGCCTCCGGGGGGAGTGGGAGCGGCCGGCCGGCGGCTGCGGCCCCGTTGTGGCTGGTCGTGCGGACCTAGCCCTACGCCGAACCGTCCGGCCCGGCGCGAACCTCGCCGCCGGCCCCAGGCCCGCCTCCCCCCTCACCAGCCCGGCCACCAGCCGTCCTGTCGCCGGGGCCAGCATGTTGTGGCCGGTGGCCCGTAGGACACGGGCGCTGCCCGGGCACCAGTCCGATCAGGGGCAGCCCGTCCGGGGTCATCTGGCGCGGACCCATCCACTCCTGCTCCCGCCGCTCCCAGTCGGCACCCGACAGATACGGCCGCGCGGCCGCCACCAGCGCCTCCACCCGGCCCTGCCGGAAGCGGGTACGGCTCCCGATCGCACTCCGTCGTCCCGGCGACCCGCACCCCCTTGCCGCCTTCGCCGCCCCAGGCGCACGAGCCGTCGCGGCAGCGACTCGGCCGACACGGCGAAGCTGTAGCCCTTCCCGGCGGCGACCTCGATCCCCCCGGACGAAGCGCACACGTCCCGGGTCCAGACGCCCGCGGCGATCACCACCACGTCCCCAGTCGTACGGACCTCGACGCGCTCCACGCCGTCCCGCACCGCCGCAGCCGCTCGGCCAATGAGGCGACGAACTGCCCGGGATCCACGGCCCATTGACCCACCACCAGGAACCCGGCCCGGGCAGCCGGCCCGAGACCGGAGAGCGCGCCTCGGCGAGCGGCACGGTGCCGAGGCTCGAGCCGGTCCGGGGCGTTGCCGGGCCGCGTGTTCGCCGTGGCCGATCCGCGCGTCCACCGCAACACCCCGCTCCACCGGCTGACGAAGATCGAGGAGCTGAGCGGGCGCAGGGTGCGGGAGCCGCCTACCGCGATGGCCCTGTACCTGGCATGTCTGGCCGATGCCCTCCAGGCGACCGGCAGGCGACAACTGGTGACCGATAGCGCCCGATTAGCACCTACTCGCCGGTAGCTTTGATCGATCATCGCTCATTTGTTACGTAAAGATTTCATCTGAGGGCAAGTTCTGGCACTCAGTGCCTTGTCAGGTGACACGCGGTGTCATACGTTGAAGGAGTCCGGGCGGCCGGCGTGCAGAGACCTTTCGTACGCCGGCTGTCCCCGCAAGCCCCTCCCGGGGCCTGCGCGCCCGGCGCCTGCGTCACAGGCAACCTCCCGCGCCACAAAGCGCTGCCGAACAGCTCCACAACGCCGAACCGACGGCACATCCACAAAACCCTCAGCAGCACCGACGTAACCCTCAGCACCCCTCCCTCAGGGTGCGCATCGCCGGAGGCAACACCGTGACCGTGAAGGACATCCTGGACGCGATCCAGTCGCCGGACTCGACGCCGGACGACTTCGCCGCTCTGCCGCTCCCCGAGTCGTACCGCGCGATCACCGTGCACAAGGACGAGACGGAGATGTTCGCGGGTCTGGAGACCCGCGACAAGGACCCGCGCAAGTCGATCCACCTGGACGACGTCCCGCTGCCGGAGCTCGGCCCGGGCGAGGCCCTGGTGGCCGTCATGGCATCGAGCGTCAACTACAACTCCGTGTGGACCTCGATCTTCGAGCCGCTGTCCACCTTCGGATTCCTGGAGCGCTACGGCCGCACCAGCGAGCTGGCCAAGCGCCACGACCTGCCGTACCACATCATCGGCTCCGACCTCGCGGGCGTCGTCCTGCGCACCGGCCCGGGCGTGAACTCCTGGAAGCCGGGCGACGAGGTCGTCGCGCACTGCCTGTCGGTCGAGCTGGAGTCCTCGGACGGCCACAACGACACGATGCTCGACCCCGAGCAGCGCATCTGGGGCTTCGAGACCAACTTCGGCGGCCTGGCGGAGATCGCGCTGGTGAAGTCCAACCAGCTGATGCCGAAGCCGGACCACCTCTCCTGGGAGGAGGCCGCCTCCCCCGGACTGGTCAACTCCACCGCCTACCGCCAGCTGGTCTCCCGCAACGGCGCCGGCATGAAGCAGGGCGACAACGTCCTCATCTGGGGCGCGTCCGGCGGACTCGGCTCCTACGCCACGCAGTTCGCGCTGGCCGGTGGCGCCAACCCGATCTGTGTCGTCTCCAGCCCCCAGAAGGCCGACATCTGCCGGGCGATGGGCGCCGAGGCGGTCATCGACCGCAACGCCGAGGGCTACAAGTTCTGGAAGAACGAGCACGAGCAGGACCCGCGCGAGTGGAAGCGCTTCGGCAAGCGCATCCGTGAGCTCACCGGCGGCGAGGACGTCGACATCGTCTTCGAGCACCCCGGCCGCGAGACCTTCGGCGCCTCGGTCTACGTCACGCGCAAGGGCGGCACCATCGTCACCTGCGCCTCCACCTCGGGCTACAACCACGAGTACGACAACCGCTACCTGTGGATGTCGCTGAAGCGGATCATCGGCTCGCACTTCGCCAACTACCGCGAGGCCTGGGAGGCCAACCGGCTCATCGCGAAGGGCAAGATCCACCCGACGCTGTCGAAGGTCTACTCCCTGGAGGAGACCGGCCAGGCCGCGTTCGACGTGCACCGCAACCTCCACCAGGGCAAGGTCGGCGTGCTGTGCCTGGCCCCCGAGGAGGGCCTCGGCGTGCGCGACGAGGAGATGCGCGCCAAGCACATCGACGCCATCAACCGCTTCCGCAACATCTGATCCGCACCATCTGAGACAGCCGAGGTCATAGATGACTGAGCGTCAGCCCGCCGAAGGCAAGCGGGAGAAGGACCGGCCGTGGCTCATGCGGACCTACGCCGGTCACTCCACGGCCGAGGCGTCCAACGAGCTGTACCGGCGCAACCTCGCCAAGGGGCAGACCGGCCTGTCGGTCGCGTTCGACCTGCCCACGCAGACCGGCTACGACTCCGACCACATCCTCGCCCGCGGCGAGGTCGGCCGGGTCGGCGTGCCCGTCGCGCACCTCGGTGACATGCGCCGGCTGTTCCAGGACATCCCCCTGGAACAGATGAACACCTCGATGACGATCAACGCCACCGCCATGTGGCTGCTGGCGCTCTACCAGGTCGTCGCCGAGGAGCAGGG
Source organism: Streptomyces shaanxiensis (assembly GCF_039537145.1). Taxonomy (NCBI): domain Bacteria; kingdom Bacillati; phylum Actinomycetota; class Actinomycetes; order Kitasatosporales; family Streptomycetaceae; genus Streptomyces; species Streptomyces shaanxiensis. The sequence continues at coordinate 191,592 of NZ_BAAAZY010000010.1, read as the reverse complement.
CGCGGACATCACCAAGCTCCAGGGCACGACCCAGAACGACATCGTCAAGGAATACCTGTCGCGTGGAACCCATGTCTTTCCGCCGGGGCCCTCACTCCGGCTGACGACGGACATGATCGCGTACACGGTCTCCCACATCCCGAAGTGGAACCCGATCAACATCTGCAGCTACCACCTGCAGGAGGCGGGCGCCACGCCGGTCCAGGAGATCGCGTACGCGATGTCCACCGCGATCGCGGTTCTCGATGCCGTACGCGACTCAGGGCAGGTCCCCGCCGAGAAGTTCGGGGACGTCGTGGCACGTATCTCCTTCTTCGTGAACGCGGGCGTCCGCTTCATCGAGGAGATGTGCAAGATGCGGGCGTTCGGGCGGATCTGGGACCAGGTCACGCGTGAGCGATACGGCATCGAGAACCCCAAGCAGCGCCGCTTCCGGTACGGCGTCCAGGTCAACTCCCTCGGTCTGACCGAGGCGCAGCCGGAGAACAACGTCCAGCGGATCGTGCTGGAAATGCTGGCCGTGACGCTGTCGAAGGACGCACGCGCGCGTGCCGTGCAGTTGCCCGCCTGGAACGAGGCGCTGGGTCTCCCCCGGCCCTGGGACCAGCAGTGGTCGCTGCGCATCCAGCAGGTGCTGGCTCATGAGAGCGACCTGCTGGAGTACGAGGACATCTTCGAGGGCTCGCACGTCATCGAGGCGAAGGTGAGCAAGCTGGTCGAGGAGTCGCTCGCCGAGATCGAGCGGATCCAGGAGATGGGCGGCGCGATGGCCGCCGTCGAGTCCGGCTACCTCAAGTCGCAGCTGGTCTCCTCGCACGCCGAGCGCCGGGCTCGTATCGAGTCCGGGCAGGAGAAGATCATCGGCGTCAACATCTTCGAGACGACCGAGCCGAATCCGCTGACCGCCGACCTGGACACGGCGATCCAGACGGTCGACCCGGCGGTCGAGGCCCGGGTCGTCGCGGGGCTGCAGCACTGGCGCGACACCCGCTACCAACCGCCCTTCAACCACCCGCGCCCGTGCAAGGCGCTGGAGAAGCTGAAGGAGGCCGCCAAGGGCACCGCCAACCTCATGGAGGCCACCCTGGAGTGCGCCCGCGCCGGGGTCACGACCGGCGAGTGGGCCGGGGCCCTGCGCGAGGTGTTCGGGGAGTTCCGGGCGCCGACCGGTGTCTCGTCGGCGCCGGTGGCGGTCCCCGCCGAGGAGGGCTCGGCCATGTCCGAGGTCCGCCGCAAGGTCGACCTGACGGCGAAGGACCTGGGCGTCGGCAAGCTCCGCTTCCTGGTCGGCAAGCCCGGCCTGGACGGGCACTCCAACGGCGCCGAGCAGATCGCCGTGCGCGCGCGTGACGCCGGCTTCGAGGTGGTCTACCAGGGAATCCGGCTCACCCCGGAGCAGATCGTGGACGCGGCCCTCGCCGAGGACGTGCACGCGGTCGGCCTGTCGATCCTCTCCGGCTCGCACGCCCAGCTGGTGCCGGACGTGCTGGACCGGCTCCGTGTGGCCGGTGCCACAGATATACCCGTGATCGCCGGTGGCATCATCCCGAATGGTGACGCCGAGCAGCTCCGGGCCGCCGGAGTGGCCGCCGTCTTCACCCCGAAGGACTTCGACATCACCGGAATCATCGGCCGCATCGTCGACGAGATCCGGAAAGCGAACAAGCTCGACCCCCTGGAGGTCCCCGCATGACCACGCCCGTCAACCGTCTGCGTCCGCGACGCTCCTGCCTCGCGGTCCCCGGAAGCAACCCCCGCTTCCTGGAGAAGGCGCAGGGCCTCCCGGCCGACCAGGTCTTCCTCGACCTCGAGGACGCGTGCGCCCCGCTCGCCAAGCCCGAGGCGCGGCACACCATCGTCAAGTTCCTCAACGAGGGTGACTGGACGGGCAAGACGAGGGTCGTGCGCGTCAACGACTGGACGACCGAGTGGACGTACCGCGATGTCGTCACGGTCGTCGAGGGTGCCGGCCAGAACCTCGACTGCATCATGCTGCCGAAGGTGCAGACCGCCCAGCAGGTCGTCGCCCTCGACCTCCTGCTGACGCAGATCGAGAAGACGATGGGCTTCGAGGTCGGCAAGATCGGCATCGAGGCGCAGATCGAGAACGCCCAGGGCCTGAACAACGTCAACGAGATCGCGACGGCGTCCCAGCGCGTCGAGACGATCATCTTCGGCCCGGCCGACTTCATGGCGTCGATCAACATGAAGTCGCTGGTCGTGGGCGAGCAGCCGCCCGGCTACCCGGCGGACGCCTACCACTACATCCTGATGAAGATCCTGATGGCCGCCCGCGCCAACAACCTCCAGGCGATCGACGGCCCCTACCTCCAGATCCGCAACATCGACGGCTACCGCGAGGTCGCCCAGCGCGCCGCCGCGCTCGGCTTCGACGGCAAGTGGGTGCTGCACCCGGGCCAGGTCGAGGCGTCCAACGAGATCTTCTCGCCCTCGCAGGAGGACTACGACCACGCCGAGCTGATCCTGGACGCGTACGACTACTACACGTCCGAGGCGGGCGGCAAGAAGGGCTCCGCGATGCTCGGCGACGAGATGATCGACGAGGCCAGCCGCAAGATGGCCCTGGTCATCTCCGGCAAGGGCCGCGCCGCCGGCATGCAGCGCACCAGCAAGTTCGAGATCCCGGAGGCGTAAGGCCATGCAGTTCGGACGCACCTACGAGGAGTTCGAGGTCGGGGCGACGTACAAGCACTGGCCGGGCAAGACGGTCACGGAGTACGACGACCACCTGTTCTGTCTCCTCACCATGAACCACCACCCGCTCCACATGGACACGAACTATGCGGAGAAGACGACGGACTTCGGCAAGAACGTCGTCGTCGGCAACTACATCTACTCGCTGCTGCTCGGCATGAGCGTCCCCGACATCTCCGGCAAGGCCATCGCCAACCTGGAGATCGAGTCGCTCAAGCACGTGGCGCCGACCTTCCACGGCGACACGATCTACGGCCAGACGACCGTGCTCGACAAGTGGCCGTCGAAGTCGAAGAACGACCGCGGCATCGTCTATGTCGAGACCAAGGGCTACAAGCAGGACGGCACGCTGGTCTGCGTGTTCCGCCGCAAGGTCATGGTCCCCACCGAGACGTACATCAAGGAGCGCGGCGGCGAGCAGCCGGGCCGCCCAGAGCTCTCCGCACCTGCGGAAAAGAAGTCGGAGAAGTAAGCCATGGCCCGTCTCGCCCAGACCGCCGGTCTGACCGACATCCAGCAGGAGATCCTCTCCACCGTCCGCGACTTCGTGGACAAGGAGATCATCCCGGTCGCGACCGAGCTGGAGCACCGTGACGAGTACCCGCAGCAGATCGTCGACGGCCTCAAGGAACTGGGCCTGTTCGGCCTGATGATCCCCGAGGAGTACGGCGGTCTGGGCGAGTCGCTCCTGACGTACGCCCTCTGCGTCGAGGAGATCGCCCGCGGCTGGATGTCGGTCTCCGGCATCATCAACACGCACTTCATCGTGGCGTACATGCTCAAGCAGCACGGTACGCAGGAGCAGAAGGACCACTTCCTGCCGCGCATGGCGGCCGGCGACATCCGCGGCGCGTTCTCGATGTCGGAACCGGGCCTCGGCTCCGATGTGTCGGCCATCACGTCGAAGGCGGTGAAGGACGGCGAGGAGTACGTCCTGAACGGCCAGAAGATGTGGCTGACGAACGGCGGAACGTCCTCTCTGGTCGCCGTCCTCGTCCGAAGTGACGAAGGACACCCCGAGGGCACCGCGCCCCACAAGTCGATGACGACCTTCCTCGTCGAGAAGGAGCCCGGCTTCGGCGAGGTCCGCCCCGGCCTCACCATCCCCGGCAAGATCGACAAGATGGGCTACAAGGGCGTCGACACGACCGAGCTCATCATGGACGGCCTGCGAGTTCCGGCCAATCGCGTGCTCGGCGGCGTCACCGGCCGAGGGTTTTACCAGATGATGGACGGCGTCGAGGTCGGGCGCGTCAATGTGGCTGCGCGTGGCTGCGGTGTGGCTCAGCGTGCTTTCGAACTGGGTGTCCAGTACGCCCAGCAGCGGCACACTTTCGGCAAGCCGATCGCCCAGCACCAGGCCATCCAGTTCAAGCTGGCCGAGATGGCTACCAAGGTTGAGGCCGCCCATGCCATGATGGTGAACGCGGCACGCAAAAAGGACTCCGGAGAACGAAACGACCTCGAGGCAGGGATGGCGAAGTACCTCGCCTCCGAGTACTGCAAGGAGGTCGTCGAGGACGCCTTCCGGATCCACGGCGGCTACGGCTTCTCCAAGGAGTACGAGATCGAGCGCCTCTACCGTGAGGCTCCGATGCTGCTGATCGGTGAAGGTACTGCCGAGATCCAAAAAATGATCATCGGTCGCCGGTTGCTCGAAGAGTATCGGTTCCAGGGCTGATTGTCCGGGTTCGGGGTGTTTTCTTGGAGAAGAAGATCACACCCCGTCAACACTCTTCGGCGGCCGACTCGGCTTCCTGGCTTGCCCAGTTGTGGCCCGCGACCGGTACGATCCCGGGAAAGCCGCCGTCCCCTGATACCGCGCGGCATCATCCGCTACGAAGGTCATCCATGCCCCACAGCCAAACCTCTGCACCACGCGACAGCCAGGTCGGCGGCGTACGCCTCGCGCGCGGAGCATCGCCGTGGCTTCTCCCGACCGTCGCCACCGCAGCCGTCAGCCTGCTGCGCGCACGCCGCTCCGGCGTCGCCAAGGCCGTCGCCGTGCCCGCCACCGCTCTCGCGGCGGGCATGCTGTGGTTCTTCCGCGACCCCGAGCGCGAGATCGCCCAGGGCCGGGTCATCTCGCCCGCCGACGGTGTGGTGCAGAGCATCATGCCGTGGAAGGACGGCCGGACCCGCGTCGCGATCTTCATGAGCCCGCTGAACGTCCACGTGAACCGCGCGCCGCTCTCCGGCACGGTCACCTCCGTGGAGCACATCCCGGGCGGGTTCGTTCCGGCGTTCAACAAGGAGAGCGAGAACAACGAGCGCGTTGTCTGGCACTTCGACACCGAACTCGGCGACATCGAGATGATCCAGATCGCGGGTGCGGTGGCCCGCCGGATCGTCCCCTACATCCCGCAGGGCACGAAGGTCGAGCAGGGCGACCGTATCGGTCTGATCCGCTTCGGCTCGCGTGTCGACATCTACCTGCCCGAGGGCGTGGAGGTCGCGGTCGAGGTCGGGCAGAAGACCGTGGCTGGGGTGACTCGCATTGACCGTGATTGATCCTGAGACTCAGCAGGGCTGGGTGCCGGACGCCGACGAGGCGGACGAAGAGGAGGAGATGCCCCTCTCTCTGCGCCTGTCGATAGCGGACACCCTCACTCTCGGCAACGCCACGTGCGGCTTCATGGCGGTGTACTTCACCACCACCGGCATCCTGATCCCGCACCTCACCGGTAGCGAGGAGACCGGCATGGCCCGCCACAGCGCGGCCACGGCGGTCATCCTGATGCTCTGCGCGGCGGTCTTCGACCTGTTCGACGGCTTGGTCGCGAGGAAGCTCCGTTCCTCCCCGATGGGCGCGGAGCTGGACAACCTCTCCGACCTGATCAGCTTCGGCCTGGCCCCGGCGTACTTCGTCCTGGTCTACGGCATGGTCGCCAACGACGCGCACCAGCGGGTGGCGGCGGTCGGCGCGATCGTCGTTCTGCTCGCGGTGGTGCTGCGCCTGGCGAGATTCTCGTGCGTGCCGGTGCCGAACGGCATGTTCCAGGGCATGCCCTCGCCGTTCGGCGCGCTGACGGTGGTCTCGATCGTCCTGCTGGAGCTGCCCTTCGTGGCGACTCTGCTGGCGATCCTCGGCACCGCCTGGCTGATGGTGAGCCGGGTCGAGTACCCGAAGCCGCGGGGGCGCCTCGCGGTGGCGATGCTCACCTGGATCGTCGTCAGCATGGGGCTGCTCGCCGCCTGGGCCTTCGACGCCCCCAGCGGCCAGCTGCTCCTTCAGACCGGTTGTGCACTGCAGCTGGTGACGGGCGCGGTGATCCCGCTGTTCGCCACGGCGCGCCGGGTGAACAACTTCCGCGACAACCGGCGTGAGGCGCGGGCGGCGCAGCTGCCGTAGCGGTTCTACGTCACTGAAGGGGCCCCGAGCTGATTGGCTCGGGGCCCCTTCTGTCTGTGTTTTCTCGCCCCCGCCGCCCCTACCCTTCCCGTCCTTCTGGGGCTCCGCCCCAGACCCCGCTCCTCAAACGCCGGAGGGGCTGGATTTCGCCGGACCAGGCAAATTCAGCCCGTCCGGCGTTTGAGGACGAGGCCCAGCGGGCCGAAGCGGGGGTCTGGGGGCCGCAGGCCCCCAGGGACGGGACGGGTAGGGGCGGCGGGGGCGAAAGAAAACCCCGGCCTCAGCCCAGGAAGTCCTCCGCGATGCGCTCCGCCACCCGCTCCAGGATCGGTCCGGCCTCCGCGATGCACTTCGCCACGTCCGGCTCGACCTCCGTCAGCGGGTACGCCCGCCGGATCCCGGCCCGTCCGAGGGCCTCCGGCGCCAGCGCGAGGCGGCCGCACACGGCGACGACCTCCTTGTCCGCCGCGCGGGCCGCCGCTGCGACGCCGGCCGGGGCCTTGCCGTGCAGTGTCTGCTCGTCCAGGGAACCCTCACCGGTGATGACCAGCGTCGCCCGCTCCAGCGCGGGCGCGAAGCCCAGGACGTCGAGCATGACCTCGATGCCGGGGCGGAAGCGGGCGCCGAGGAGGAGGGCGCCGTAACCGATGCCGCCCGCGGCGCCGGCACCGGGCGCGGCGGCGTGTTCGGCGGCTTCGGGGCCGACGGACTCTCCCAGCACCTTCGCGAAGTGCGCGAGCGCGACGTCGAGCGCCTCCACGTCGTCAGGCGAGGCGCCCTTCTGCGGGCCGTAGACCGCCGGGGCGCCCTTCGGGCCGGTCAGCGGGTTGTCGACGTCGCTGGCGAGCACCAGCTCGACGGAGTCGAGGCGCGGATCCAGGCTCGACAGATCGGCGGTGGCCAGGTCGCCCAGGCTCCCGCCCCCCGGCGCCACCGGCTCCCCGTCCGCGTCGAGGAAGCGCGCGCCCAGCGCGGTCAGCATCCCGGCGCCGCCGTCGGTCGTGGCGCTGCCGCCGACGCCGAACACGATCGTGCGGGCACCGGCGTCCAGCGCGGCCCGCAGGAGTTCCCCGGAGCCGTAGGTGGACGCCGTGAGCGGCGCGAAGACGCCTGCTGGCAGCCGTTGCAGGCCGCTCGCCTCCGCCATCTCCACGACCGCCGTGTCGCCGCTCAGCGCGAACGCCGCCGCCACCTCGTCCCCGAGGGGCCCGGCGACCCGTACCTCGCGGCGCTCGAAACCGGCCGCGACCGCGGCGTCCACGGTCCCGTCGCCGCCGTCGGCCACGGGCATGGCCTCGACCTCGAGGCCGGGCACGACCCGGCGCAGGCCGGCCGTCACCCGCTCGGCGACCTGCACGGCCGTGAGCGAGCCCTTGAACTTGTCCGCGGCGATGAGCACCCTGTGGGCACCGTTCACTGCAGCGTCCGCCACCTTGTCTTCCCCTTGCTCTCCGGGCCCGCGCATGTCGGGCCAGTCGCGCCGCTGCGACCATAACCGGAGTTCACCCCCGCCGTCATGCGCTGACCGGAGCTTGAGAACCCCGTGGGAACCACGCAGGAAGGGCATGGGAGCGCGCTGCGAACTCCCTGTGTCGGGGTCCCGAACCCGAGCGGACGCGTCCGGAATTGGGTAAACCGGTCCTATGACCCCTGTGGGCACTGAGCCAGAGCTCGCCGACCGCATCCTCGGAGGCTGGCTGGGCCGGATCGCGGGCAACATGCTCGGCAAGCCGGTCGAGCAGGGCGACCTGTGGACGCGGGACCGTATCGACCGCTATCTGCGGCAGGCCGCGGCCCTGCCGCTCACCGACTACCTGCCCGAGCCGGTCAGCGAGGACGACGGCTTCGAGCTGCGCCCCGAATGGCGCCAGTGCGTACGCGGCCGTATCCACGGCAGCTGCCGCGACGACGACGTCGACTACGCCATCCTCGGCCTCGACCTGCTGGAAACCCACGGCTTCGGGTTCAGCACCGAGCAGGTCGGCGAGCTGTGGCTGCTGCGGCTGCCGTATCTGCAGACCTTCACGGCGGAGCGGGCGGCGTACCGCAACCTCGCGAACGGTCTGAAGCCGCCGGTCACCGCCACGTACGACAACCCGTACCAGGAGTGGATCGGCGCCCTCATCCGGGCCGACATCTACGGCTGGACCTGCCCGGGCGACCCACGCCGCGCGTCCTCCCTCGCCCGCCGGGACGCGGTGCTGTCGCACACCGGCAACGGCGTGTACGGCGCGATGTGGGCGGCGGCGCTGATCGCGGCGGCGTTCACGGCGCCGACGGTCCGCAAGGCGGTCGACGAGGCACTCACCGTCATCCCGGCGAGCAGTCGGCTCGCCCGCACCGTACGCCGGGTCGTCTCGCTCCACGACACGCGGATGACCTGGGAGGACACGCTCACCACGGTCGCCGAGGAGACCGCCGGGCTCGGCTGGATCCACACCGTCCCGAACGCGGCCGTACTCACCGCCGGCCTGCTCTACGGCGACGGCGACTTCACCCGCACCATCACCCTCACCGTGCGCGGCGGCCTGGACACCGACTCCAACGGGGCGACGGCAGGTTCGGTGGCCGGTGTGCTGACCGGCGCGGAGACGATCCCGGACCAGTGGACCGCGCCGCTGGAGGACACCGTGCGCAGTGCGGTGTTCGGGTTCGACGGGGTGCGGATCAGCGAGCTGGCGGAGCGGACCGTGCGGCTGGCGGAGGCGGAGACGGAGGACTAGCCGACGACGGGGAGCGGCGCGTGCGCTTACCGGGGCGGGGCGGCTTCTCGGACGGGGCCCGTGTATCCCCGAGCGGAGGGATCGACTTCCCCGAGCGGGGGGCTCCCCCGAGCGGCGCGTGCGCTTTCCCCGAGCGGGGATCAGCTTCTCCGAGCGGGGCCTGTGCTTCCCCGAGCGGGTCGGCCGTCGGTGGCGTGGTGGCGGAGGCTGGTTAGTCTTCCTCAATGACGACGACGCCAGACTTCGCCGCGTACATCGCCTCCCTCCCCCGCGTTCTCGCCGGTGCCGCCGCCCTCTTCCGTGACGCCGAGGGCCGAGTCCTGCTCGTGGAGCCCAACTACCGTGAGGGCTGGGCGCTTCCGGGCGGCACGATCGAGTCCGACGGCGGCGAGACACCCCGCCAGGGCGCGCGCCGCGAGACGGCCGAGGAGATCGGCCTGGACCGGGAGTTGGGCCGGCTGCTCGCGGTGGACTGGGCGCACGGTACGGGACGCCCGCCGCTGGTGGCGTACCTCTACGACGGCGGAGTCCTCGGCGAGGACGACCTCAAGGCGATCCGGTTGCAGGAGGAGGAACTGCTGTCCTGGCGGCTCGTGGAGCCGCGGGATGTCCCGGAGTACCTGCCCGGCGCCCTGGGCCGTCGAGTCCTGGCCGCGCTGGAGGTGCTGGCGGACGGCACGGGCACGGTGGAGCTGGAGAACGGTGAGCGGGTGGGCTGACCCGGTCGGATATCCGTTCGCAGCCGCCCCGGCGCCCGGCCTACCCTCGGCACCATGACCAAGCCCTTCGTCGCCCTCCTGACCGGCGCCGGTATCTCCACCGACTCCGGTATCCCCGACTATCGCGGGCCGAACGGACTGTGGCGGCGGGATCCCGAGGCCGAGAAGCTCGTGACGTACGAGTACTACATGGGCGATCCGGAGATCCGGCGGCGCTCGTGGCAGATGCGGCGCAAGAACCGGACGCTGCAGGCCGAGCCCAACGCGGCGCACCGGGCCGTGGCCGAACTGGAGAGGTCCGGCGTGCCGGTCAGGGTCATCACGCAGAACGTCGACGGGCTGCACCAGCTCGCCGGGATGCCCGCACGCAAAGTCCTCGAACTGCACGGCAGCGCACGCAGTGTCGTGTGCACCAAGTGCCATGCGCGCGGGCCCATGGAGGACGCCCTCGCGCGGGTCGAGGCCGGTGAGGACGACCCGCCGTGCCTGGAGTGCGGCGGGATCCTGAAGTCGGCGACCGTGATGTTCGGCGAACGGCTCGACCCGGTCGTCCTCGGTGAGGCCGTCGCCATCACCAAGGCATGCACGGTGTTCATCGCCGTCGGCAGCAGTCTGCAGGTGCAGCCCGCCGCCGGCCTCGCGGGCGTCGCCGCCGACCACGGGGCACGGCTGATCATCGTCAACGCCGAACCCACGCCGTACGACGACCGCGCCGAGGAAGTCGTACGGGAGCCCATCGGCGCCGCCCTGCCGACGCTCCTGCGCCGGCTCGGCACGACAAGCGGCCAAGTGAACTGAGGCGTTGAAGCACTACTGCGGACGGATCCCGTCGCAGGAGATGTGCAGCTGCCGCGGCCCGCGCAGCACGGCGTTCTGTCGGTACGGGGGCGGGTCCTCCAGCAGGCGTGGGTTTTCCAGTCTTCGGGCCAGCTCCGAGAGGGCGAGCTGGGTCTCCAGTCGGGCGAGGGGTGCGCCGAAGCAGCTGTGGATGCCGCTGCCGAGGCCGAGGTGCTGGATGTCCGGGCGGTCGGGGTCGAAGCGGTTCGGGTCGTCGAAGCGTCGGGGGTCGCGGTTGCCGGATGCCAGGACCAGCCAGAGGGAGGCGCCCTTGGGGATGGTGACTCCGCGGACCTCGATGTCGGCGAGGGTGGTGCGCTGCGGCACCAGTTGCACCGGCGGCTCGAAGCGCAGCAGCTCCTCGACGAGGGGCACGGCCAGCCGCGGCTCCTCGCGCAGGCGCCGGAGGACGTCGGGATGGCGCAGCAGGGTCAGCATTCCGTTGGTGATGAGGTTGACGGTGGTCTCGTGCCCCGCGATCAGCAGCAGGGCCGCGGTGCTGAGGAGTTCCATCGTGGTCATCGGGCCGTCCTCGCCCTTGGCCGTCGCCAGCTGGGAGAGCATGTCGTCGCCGGGGTTCTTGCGGCGTTCCTCGATCAGGCCGGCCAGGTACATGCCCAGCTGCATACGGGCGTCGTGGGCGCCCTTGCCTCGCTCGGCGGGATCGGCGTCCGGGTCGGGGTCCAGGCTCGCGGCGAGGGTGTCGGCCCAGGTGTGGAAGCGCGCCTCGTCCTCGCGCGGCACGCCGAGCAGCCGGCAGATCACCGTCACCGGGAAGGGGTAGGAGAACTGCTCCACGAGGTCGATCCGGCCCGGATCGCCGATGCCGTCGATGAGGCCGGTGACGATGTCGTGGAGCTCCCCGCGCATTCCGTCGACCCGGTGGGGGGAGTGCGGCGGTCCGAAGGGCCGGTTCGTCATGCGGCGCAGCCGGTCGTGTTCCGGCGGGTCGAGCCGCAGGAAGCCCGGTGGCAGGGCGCTCTCCTCGTGGGCCGGCTCGGCCAGCGGGTCGGCGGCGTTCGCGGCCAGGTTGCGGGCGTCGGAGCTGATCCGGGGATCGTGCAGGAGGCTGCGGATCTCGTGGTAGGTGCTGATGACGTACGGCCCGTCGTCCTCGTGGTGCACCGGCGTCTTGCGCAGCTCCTCGTAGATCGGGTAGGGGTCGGCGCGGTTGGCGTAGTCCAGGATCTGGTGCAGCAGGGATTGCGTCATGGCGGGTCCTAGAGTCCTCGTGGCCGTGCGAGTCAGTGCGCCGGGGTGAACGTCATCCGGCGGTCGGCCGGCGAGTATCCGCTGAGGGTCACGGTGGGCCCGTGGGTGGGGACCGACGGGTCGGGGAAGTCCGCGTCGAGCGGCCGCTGTCCGTCCGGGCGCCGGTCGACCGTGGTGAACGGCGGCGGGAACGGCGCGGTCGTCTCGATCAGCTCCTGGTAGAACGGCAGCCACCGGGCGTGGTCGAAGGCGACGGCGCCGATGACGCGCCCTTGGTACCCGTACACGCCGGTGAACCGGTGGTCCTTGAGCGAGCCCTGCGAGATGAGGATCTCGGTCCCCATCGACGGCACTCCGACCGACTTGATGTTGACCCCGAACTGGGAGGACCAGAAGGCCGGCACTTCCATGTGGGGGATGCGGTCGGTGCTCTCGCTGAGCATGTTGTGCGCCGCGACCCCGGCTTGGGTGACGGCGTTGCCCCAGTGCTCCAGGGACAGGAACTGGTAGCCGAAGAGGGGGTGCGGGCAGCGGGCGACGTCGCCCGCCGCGTAGATGTCGTCGGTGACGATTCCGCGGATGTCGAAGGCGCGGCAGCCTGCGTCGCAGGCGATGCCGCGGGGGCCGGCCCCCAGTCCGGACCCGGCGAGCCATTCGGTGTTGCGGGTGGCGCCGAGCGAGACGATCACCACGTCGGTCTCCACGGTGGAGCCGTCGGACAGATGCGCCGCGCGCACCCGTCCCGAGGCGTCGCCCTCCAGAGCGGTCACCATGACCCCGCACCGAAGGTCCACCCCGTGCTCGCGCTGCATCTCGGCGGCGACCGCGCCGACCGCCCCGCCGAGCGCGCCGACCAGGGGCGCCGCACCGCGTTCGGCGACGGTGACGGCCAGACCGCGTTCGCGGCAGGCCGAGGCGATCTCCGAGCCGGTGAACCCGGCCCCGATGACGAGGACGCGCTTGGGTCCCGCCTCCAGCCGCCGCGCGAGTGCGGCGCTGTCCTCGCAGGTCCGCAGCACGAAGACGCCGTCGAGTTCCGCCTCGGCCTCGCGCGGCCATGGCCTCGCCCGTACGCCGGTGGCGATCAGCAGCCGGTCGTACGGCACCTCGTCGCCGTCGGCGAGCCGCACCCGCCTGGCGGCCATGTCCAGCCCGGTGGCCGGGACGCCGAGCCGCCAGATCGCGTCGACAGCTCGGCTCCTGGGCAACGCGGTGCGGTCGGCGGCCGCCCTGCCCAGCAGCACCTGCTTGGACAGCGGGGGCCGGTCGTACGGCTCGTGGGGCTCGTCGCCGATCATCGTCAGGGTGCCCGCGAAGCCCTTTTCACGCAGGGTTTCCGCGGCCCGCAGGCCCGCGAGCGAGGCGCCGACGACGACGATGCGGCCCTCGCGCTTGAGCTGTTCCAGGGATCCGTCACCGGGCACCGGACACCGCCTCGGCCGGTGCGTCCACCGCGTCGACCAGGATGGCCTGGACGGGGCAGGCCGCGGCGGCCTGCGCCAGCTTCTCGCGCTGTGCCTCGTCGGCGTCCGGGTTGTACAGCAGCGCCTCCTCGCCGTGCATGGCGAAGATTTCGGGGGCGAGGAACGCGCACTGGGCGTACCCCTGACAGCGGTTCAGATCGACGGCGATCCTTACCAAGGCATCGGTCCTCTCCAATGACGCGGTCACCCCCTGCGACCAGCCTCGGCGACCGGAGGGGACGCGGCGACGAGGAGCGGACCGTCCGGGTGAGCGGGTACGGCCGGCTCAGGTCGGGGCGGCGGGCCGTGGCCCCGCGGTCCGCCGGCCCCACAGGATGTTCAGGCTGACGACCAGTGCCCAGGCCGGGAAGACCAGTTCGGACCAGGGCACGTCCGCTCCCACCACGAGCAGCGTCAGGCCCGCCAGGTAGCCGAGGACGACGAGCGGGCGCGGGAGGGCACCGAGTCGGCGGCCGATGGTCGAGGTCGTGATGACGAACACCGCGGCCATCCGCATGGCGTACGTCGTGAGCAGGGTGTAAGCGAAGTCGCGGCCGAAAGGAGACCCCTGCTGACTCTCCTCGAGCACGGTCCCGGCCGCCGCGGCCGTGCCGAACAGGGTGGCGACGAAGACCAGGCCGCTGCCCAGGAACACGGTGGAGACGAACCGGTCCTCGCCCTCGCGGGCCTGCTCGCGCAGGGCGCCCATGAACCACAGGAAGGCGATCCCGGCGAACGGGAGCAGCTCCAGCGCCGTCCGTACGGCACTGCGCTGCGCGGCGTCGAGTGTGACGTCGTCCCCGTCGGCCCCGTCCGGCAGGGCGATGCGCACCAGGACGATGGCCACGGCCATCAGGATCGCGAACACGACCCCGGCCACCCCGGCGGCCCGGGGGGTCGCGAGGCGCTCGTGCTTCCGCTCCATGGTCTCCCGCCTTCTGCCTGCCCCTCCTTCGTACAGACAGCAGAGATCCAGCGGCTCGCGCCACCGGGGTCACTCGGGAGGAAGGCCGCAATACGCCGTACAGGTCATGGCGGAAAAGGCGCTGCGCGGGCTCGGGGCGTGGATCAGAATCCGTGTCATGACCTCAAAGATCCGCCATGTGACGATCGACACCGCCGACGCCTACGGCCTGGCCGGCTTCTGGTCCCAAGTGCTGGGCCTGCCCGTGCACGAGGACGACAAGCCGGGGGACGAGGACGTGCTGATCGAGGGGGCGGGGCTGCTGTTCGTCACCGTCCCGGAGCCCAAGACCGTCAAGAACCGGGTGCACCTGGACCTTCAGCCGGACGATCGCACCCGGGACGAGGAGGTCGAGCGGGTTCTCGCCCTCGGTGCCACGCTCGTCGACGACCGCCGCAACCCGGACGGCACGGGCTGGGCGGTCCTCGCCGATCCGGAGGGCAACGAGTTCTGTGTGGAGCGCAGCGCGGCGGAGCGGGCGACCGGCTGAGCCGGGGCGCCTGAGAACGGCGCCTTCCGGACCGCCTGAGAGCCGTGCGCCCTTCCGGACCGGCTCAGAACAGCGCCGTCCCGCCCTCGAAGTCCAGCAGCCGCTTCTTGCGGTCCAGGCCGCCGCCGTATCCGGTGAGGCTGCCGTTGGCGCCGACGACGCGGTGGCAGGGGACGATGATGCCGATCGGGTTCTTGCCGTTGGCGAGGCCGACCGCGCGGGAGGCGCCGGTGTTGCCGAGGGCGTCGGCGAGGTCGCCGTACGAGCGGGTCTCGCCGTAGGGGATCCGGCGCAGCTGGTCCCAGACGCGGCGCTGGAACTCGGTTCCGTTCAGTCGCAGTTCGAGGGTGAACTCCTTCAGCTCGCCCGCGAAATAGGCCTCCAGTTGGTCGATCGCCGCGTCGAACGGCGTCTCGTCGCGCTCGCCGAAGGTCTCCTCGGGTGGGCGGTGGCGTTGGTCGGTCATGTAGAGGCCGCACAGGACGCCGTCCTCGGCGACGAGGGTGAGCGGGCCGTACGGGCTGTCGGTCACGGTGTGCTGTTTCACTGGCTTTCCTTACACGGGGAGGAAGTTGATCGGGTGGCTGTCCGTCGCCCACAGGTACTGGACGGCGTACGCCCGCCAGGGGCGCCAGGCCGCCGCCCGGGCCGTGAGCGCCGCCGGAGTGGACGGCAGGCCCAACTCCTGTGCGGCGCGGCGGATTCCGAGGTCGGTGGGGAGGAAGGCGTCGGGGTCGCCGAGGGCGCGCATCGCGATGACGTCGACCGTCCAGGGGCCGAAGCCGGGAAGGGCCAGGAGCCTGGCCCGGGTCTCCGGCCAGTCGCTGTCCGGGCCCAGGCGCACCTCGCCGTCGGCGAGTTGGCGTACCAGTGTGGTGAAGGTCGTGCGGCGGGTGCGGGGCATCGCCAGTGACTCCGGGTCCAGCGCCGCCAGCGCCTCGGGGGTCGGGAAGAGGTGGGTGAGGCCGCCCTCGGGGTCGTCGACCGGCTCGCCGTGGGCGGTGACGAGGCGGGCCGCGTGGGTGCGGGCGGCAGCCGTGGAGACCTGCTGGCCCAGGACGGCCCGTACGGCGAACTCCGCCTCGTCGGACGTGCGTGGCACACGGCGGCCGGGCGCCTTGTCCACCAGGGATGCCAGGAGCGGATCCGTGCGCAACTGGTCGTCGATCGCCACCGGATCGGCGTCCAGGTCGAGCATCCGGCGGCACCGGCTGATCGCGACGGTCAGGTCGCGCAGGTCGCTGAGGGTGAGGCGACAGGCGATGTGGTCGGGCCGCGGGGTCAGGGCCACGATGCCGTGGCCGTACGGCAGCCTGAGCGTGCGGCGGTACGCGCCGTCCCGCCACTCCTCGACTCCCGGTACGGCGGTGGCTGCGAGGTGGCCGAAGAGGTTGTCGGGGTTGAGCGGGGCTCGGAACGGCAGGCGCAGGGTCAGGGCGCCCGGGGTGTTCCCCGGGGTGCTGCGGGGTGCGCGGGCGCGCAGGTCGGTCGGGGAGAGGGCGAAGACCTCGCGGACGGTGTCGTTGAAGGTGCGGATGGAGGCGAAGCCGGCCGCGAAGGCGATGTCCGCCATGGGCAGCGGCGTCGTCTCGATGAGGAGGCGGGCCGCCTGGGCGCGCTGGGCGCGGGCCAGGGCGAGCGGGCCGGCGCCGAGTTCGGCGAGGAGCTGGCGTTCGATCTGCCGGGTGCTGTAGCCGAGCCGGGCGGCCAGGCCGGGCACGCCCTCGCGGTCCACGACGCCGTCGGAGATCAGCCGCATCGCGCGGGCCACGAGGTCGGCGCGCTGGTTCCACTCCGGGGAACCGGGGCTGGTGTCCGGGCGGCAGCGCTTGCACGCCCGGAACCCGGCCTGCTGGCAGGCGGCCGCGCTCGGGAAGAACCGCATGTTCTCCGGCTTGGGCGGGACCACCGGGCAGCTGGGCCGGCAGTAGATCCCGGTCGTCACGACCGCCGTGAAGAACCAGCCGTCGAAGCGGGCGTCCTTGGACTGGACGGCGCGCACGCAGCGCTCCGTGTGGGTGTGCATCCCCTTCTGCATACGTCCAGCATCGGCCACGGGGGACGACGAGAGCTGGCGAGAATCCGACATCAACCTCTGCTGTCCTGGGATCCGCCGGATCACCCCGGCGCCCAGACCACTCCGGAACATGAATAATCATTCATGTGTTCTGGTGTGGTGGGTAGGATGCCCCTCATGGGTCATGGAGCCGTCACCGCCGCGAAGGACGCCGTTGAGCGCGTACGCCTGGACGCGGCCAACGTGGCCAAGGTGGCGACCACCCTCCAGGCCCTGTCCACCCCCTCCCGCCTGCTGATCCTGGCGCGTCTGCGCGAGGGGCCGCTGCCTGCCACGGAGTTGGCGGCGGAGGTGGGCATGGAGCAGTCCGCCTGCTCGCATCAGCTGCGGCTGCTGCGCAATCTCGGCCTGGTGGTCGGTGAGCGGCGCGGCCGGTCGGTCGTGTACGCGCTGCACGACCACCATGTCGCCGAGCTGCTCGACCAGGCCGTGTACCACGTGGAGCATCTGCGTCTGGGGATCAGCGACACGGCCGAGTGAGGCACTCCCCGCACTCCCCCGCCCGTATCGGGCGGGTTGTCACGACGTGGTCGGGGCCGGGCCCACGCCCCGCAACTGCTGGATGTTTCCGCCCAGTCGGGGACGGAGCTGCTCGAGCAGCTTCGGCTTGGCGCTGACCACCCAGCGGGTGCCGACCAGGTACTTGCCGCCGTACACCGCGGCCGCGTCCAGCCAGGTCAGCTTGTACTTCTCCGCGGGGAACGTCGTGATGAGGTAGTCGCCCTTCTCCGTCCGGCAGACGCCCTCGCGCAGTTCGTCCGCCTCGGTCCGGATCTTGACCTTGCAGCCCGTCAGGTCGGCGATCACCTCGACCTTCGCCGGGGCCACGACGCCGGCCACGGTCGTGGCCGCGACGTTCGTCGGGCTGCTCTTCGACGCGGCCCCCTTGTCCTCACCCCCGCTGCACGCGGTGGACAGGAGCAGGAGCACCAGACTGCCGGCCGTGGCGACGCGGCCGATGCTTCCTCGCTGTGACTGCACGAAGCTGCTTCCTCTGCTTCCTCGGTGTGACGGCACGAAGAGGGGTACGGATCAACGCCCCGAGCCGTTCACCCCGTGTGCCCGTGCGTCACATGGGCTCCGTCGGCAGCCAGCGGGCGACGTAGTCCCGCAGCCCCTCCGGCTCGGCACCGCCCGCGACGTAGCCGAGGTGGCCGTCGGGCCGTACGAGTGCCTGGGCGACGCCCGGCCAGGGACTCCGGTCGCCGAGGCGGTGCACGGTGATCAGGTCCTCCCGGCCGGCCAGAACCGGGGCGAGCCGCCGGTCCGGCCACAGGTGCGGCGGTCCGGTCAGGAGCAGATGCCAGCCGGGGGCGGCGGTCCGGGCCTGAAGGCCTTGCGGGCGGTCCGGCAGCCGGTCGCCGGCTCGCGGGCCGCGGCGGGGCTGTCGCGGGCCCGTGGTCGAGGCGGGGCTGCGGCGGTAGTGGATGCCGAGCTCGGAGACGGTGCGGAAGACCCACGCGCGTGGTGCCCTCGCCCGCATCACCAACGGGGCGAGGCGCGGGACGAGTTGGGAGCGCGCGAACCGGAGAACGGGATGCGGGCTGGTGCCGATGGTGAAGGCACGGTCGGTGAAGCGCCGTACCTCACGGCCGACCGGGGAACGTTCGGTCCCGTACGTCTCCAGCAGCTCCCGGGGTGCGGCGCCCCGGCACACCAGGGCGAGCTTCCAGCCCAGGTTGAGGGCGTCCTGGATGCCGGTGTTCATGCCCTGCGCCCCGGCCGGGCTGTGGATGTGGGCCGCGTCGCCGGCCAGGAAGCAGGACCCGGACCGGTAGCGGGCGGCACCGCGGTTGTGGAGCCGGAAGTCGGTCATCCAGACCGGATCCCGCAGGACCAGCCCCTGCGCGCCGTACCGGTCGGCGATCCCTTGCAGAAGCGGCAGCGTCACCTTGCCGTCCGGGGCGTCGGACGGCCGCACGGCGAGCAACCGCCAGGGTGCCGGCGAACCGAGCGGGAAGAAGAACAGCATCCCGCCCCCGGTCATGAACGAGTGCACGGCGCCCGACTCCAGCCCGTCGACGTCCAGGTCGGCGAGCAGATAGGTGTGCGGATAGGCGTAGCCCTCGAAGTCGATGCCCGCCCGGTCGCGCACGGTGCTGTGGGCGCCGTCGCAGCCGACGACGTAGCGCGCCGTCACGGTCTCTTCCGTGCCGTCGCGACCGCGCAGCCGGCAGACGACGTGCGGGCCCTGCTGCTCCAGCGCGATCAGCTCGGTGCCGCGTTCGACCGCCACGTCCCGTGCTGCCAGGTGCTCACCGAGGACGTTCTCCGTCTCGGCCTGCGCGAGGAACAGCAGGAAGGGGTACGGGGTGTCGGGCAGCCCGATGTCGAAGAGCGGGAGCGACACGGTGCGCCGGGTCAGGTGCAGGTGCAGCCGCATCGCGGGGTTGCCGCGGGCCACGAGCGCATCGGTCACTCCGAAGCCCGCCAGTGCCTCCAGGGTGCGGGGCTGGATGCCGAGTGCCCGGGACTCGCGCACGCGGTCCAGGGAGCGGTCGACGATACGGAACCCGGCCCCGTAGGCGCGCAGTTGCGCGGCGAGCGCGAGGCCTGTCGGTCCCGCGCCGACCACCAGTACGTCCAGCGGTGCCGTCATGGGTCCACGGTAAGCAGGGCCGCGCATCCGGTGTCCATGCGGGTGTCATGTCGTGCGGAGCCTCGGCACGGCGCCGTCGCCGCAGTCGGGCCGCGGCGGCGCTGTTGAGGAGGGCTGGTGCAAGGCCGGTCCGATGAAGAGCCGCCCCGGTCGGCGAGCAGCGCGGTCACCCGGTCCGACGGCCGTCCGGTGCGACCAGACGGCGGGACCGGGACCGGGCCAGTCCGCCGAGGACTACTCCGATCAGTCCCAGCACCATGGCCACGACACCCCCGCCCAGCCCGTTGCCGGTGCCGAGCCCGCCGTCGGCCGTGGCCACGACCAGCCCTCCGAGGGCCAGGGCGGTCAGCCCCGCCGCGGGCGGCACGACGGTGCCGAGTCGCCCGGAGGCGCTGAACCGGCCGGCGGGGCGGGCCAGCGCCACCACGCCGACGGCCGCACCGACCAGGCCCAGCACACCGGCCACGATGGCCACGACCCGCCCGGCGCTCAGGTCGGTGACACCGGCGGCGGACGGCTGGGCCGCAGCCTGCGCGACCGCCGGTGCGGCAAGCCAGAACCCTCCGAGCAGGGCGGCCGCGGTCGCGGTCAGCACACGCCGGACCGACATCGGGGCTCCTGATGCGCTCATGTCCCTCGCCTCTTTCCGTACGTCTCTCATGCGCGGCCTGCGTGGGCTTCTCGCTCACGCCCCGCGTTCGCGGTTCGGTCGTCACCCAGCGTGTCCTGCGGGCCCACCCCCGGTCGTCCCCCGCACGCAGGCACTTCGCGCTGCCACCGGCACCGTGCCCGTCTACCGCCGACGCCGCAGCCGCCTCGTCCGTACTGCGTGCGCGGTAGGCGACCGCTCATCCGCAGGCCGGATTCGCCCGCGTCGGGAACCCGGCTACGGTGCGCGCATGAGGACAGGCATGAGGACAGGTCTGTCCGGTCTCCCGCCCGGTGTCGGAGACTGGGTGATCGCCGGCTGCGTGGCGGCCGTGCTGCTGGTCACCGGGCTGTCCGAGCAGCACTCCGGCACGAGCCCCGAGGTGCTCGGGTACGCGTTGCTGGTGGCCGGCGGCCTGGCGCTGGCTGCGCGCCGCCGGGCTCCGGTTCCGGTGCTCGCGGTCACCGGAGCGTGCGCGGTGGGTTACCAGGCGGCCGGTTTCGACGTGCCCGCCGTCGCGTACCTGTTCGCGGTGTACGCGGCCGTACGGGCGGGGCACCGCACGGTCACGGTGGCGGCGAGCGTGCTCATGCTGGCCGCCCTGCCCGTCGCGGCCCTGGCCTCGGGTCTGCACGACACGGGCGAGGCGTTCGCGCAGGCCAGGGGCGCCCTGGAGGTGGCCTGGCTGATCGCTGCCGGTGCCGCGGGGGAAGCGCTGCGCCAGGCCGAGCGCCGGGCGGACGAGGCCGAGCGCACGCGGGAGGAGACCGCGCGCCGTCGCGCCGACGAGGAGCGGCTGCACATCGCCCGGGAACTGCACGACTCGCTCACCCACCAGATCTCGGTCGTCAAGCTGCAGTCCGAGGTCGCCGTCCACGCGGCCCGCAAGCGCGGCGAACCGGTACCGGAGGCGCTGCTGGCGATCCGGGAGGCCGGCCGGGAGGCGAGCCGGGAGCTGCGCGCGACCTTGGAGGCGCTGCGCGACGACGGCACGGCTCCGCCGCGCGGGCTGGACCACGTCCCGGAACTGGTCGAACGGGCCCGGGCCGGCGGCCTCGACGCGACGCTGACGATCGAGGGCCGGCGGCACGACGTGCCGGCCGCGGTGGACCGTACCGTCTACCGGATCGTCCAGGAGTCGCTCACCAACATCGCCCGGCACGCGGACGCCGCCACGGCGTCGGTCCGGGTCGACTACCGCCCGAACGCCCTCGCGGTGCGCGTCGACGACGACGGCCGGGCCACGCCGGGCACCGCCCCGACGCCCGGCGTCGGACTGCTCGGCATGCGCGAGCGGGTCACCGCCCTCGGCGGCCGGCTGCGTGCCGAACCGCGAGGCGAGGGCGGCTTCACCGTCCAGGCCGAACTCCCCGTGGACCGAACGTCATGATCCGTGTCCTGCTGGTCGACGACCAGTCGCTGATCCGCAGCGGATTCCGCGCGCTCCTCGACCTCGAGGACGACATCGAGGTGGTCGCCGAGGCCGCCGACGGCGAGGAGGGGCTGGCGCTGGCCCGGGAACACCTGCCCGACATCGCCCTGATCGACGTCCAGATGCCGGTCGTCGACGGCATCGAGGCGACCCGGCGCATCGCGGCGGACCCCGCCCTGAGCGGGGTGCACGTCGTCATCCTGACCAACTACGGCTTCGACGAGTACGTCTTCGACGCGCTGCGCGCCGGCGCGGCCGGATTCCTCGTCAAGGACATCGTGCCGGAGGACTTCGTCCACGCGGTGCGCGTCGCGGCGCGCGGCGACGCCCTGCTCGCGCCGTCGATCACCCGCAGGCTCATCGACCAGTACGTCACGCAGCCGCGCCACACCGGCCCCGCCGCCGGCGCCGGGCTGACGGAGCTGACCGGCCGCGAGCGGGAGGCCGTCGCCCTCGTCGCGCAGGGCCTGTCCAACGACGAGATCGCGGACCGCATGGTGATCAGCGCCCTGACCGCGAAGACCCACGTCAACCGCGCCATGGCCAAGCTCCACGCGCGCGACCGCGCCCAGCTCGTGGTCCTGGCCTACGAGTCCGGCCTGGTGGCCCCGCGTAACCGCTGAAGGGCGGCCGGCGGGAACCGGCGTGCCCGCCCGAGGAGGGCATGGGCGGACCGTGGGTCCGTCACCCGGCGGAAGACTCGCTGCACGGCGGGGGCGCACAGCGCGGTCATGACCGCCGCCGCGATCAGCGTGACGGTGACCTCGCCGGCCGGCTGCCGGACCCAGGCACCGTCGTACCAGCCCCAGAACTCCGCGCCCTGGGCGACGAAGCCGTGCAGCAGATAGCCGCACAGCGTGCCCGCGCCCAGCACGGTGAACCAGGTCCGGCGCCCCGGCACCCAGGCGAGGAAGCAGGCCACGAGCACGGCCGAGCAGCCGAAGGTGGCCAGGGTCATCACAGGCCCGCACCAGGCCGGGACGGCCAGTTCCTGCGCGCTGTCGCTGTGGAAGAACCAGGCGTAGTTCATCCGCGGGACCGCCCAGTACGCCACGGCGAGCGCGCAGAACAGGACCGGCACGGCCAGAAGGCGCACCTCGCGGCGGCGCACCAGCTCGAAGTGCTCCGGCTTCAGGGAGAGGCCCAGCACGAAGAACGGCAGGAACTGCAGCACGCGCTGGAGGTCGAGGTCGTCACCGATGGACGGTGAGACGGTCGCCAGCATGGCGAGACCGAGCGCGACCGGCATGGGCCACCGCACGAGGCGCCAGACGGGCGAGGTCAGCCGCCAGATGAACAGCGCCGCCAGGTACCAGGTCAGGTACAGCGGATCCAGCAGGCTGATCGACCGGTCGGGGTCGTGGGAGGTCCATCGGGTGAAACAGGTGTAGGCCACCTCGAAGACGACATACGGGACGACGAGCCCCGTCACCAGCCGCCTGATCTGCTCCGGGCGCGTGTCGAAGCCGCGCGAGAAGTAGCCGGAGAGCGTGCTGAACACCGGCATGTGGAAGGCGTAGACGAGCATGTACAGCGCGGTGACGGACCGGCTGCCCTCACGCAACGGCTCCCATGCGTGCCCCGTCGCCACCAGCAGGATCGCCAGGTACTTGGCGTTGTCGAGGTAGGGGTCCCGCACCTCGGCGCGTCTCGCTCCCGCCCCTGCGGACGACAGCGGCTGCCGCCGTCGTTCCGGTACGGCGGTGGCGTCAGTGACCGGTGTGGCGTCAGCGCGGAACATTGCCAGCACCCTAGCCATACACCTGAGCCCGCGTACAACCCCGCCGCCGCCCTCACGGAACCTCGATCCGGCCCCGGACGGGAACCCTCGCAAACCCTCCTGCTAACTTCTACATCACTGTAGAAGAAGCGGCCGCCCGGCACGGGCTGCCGCCGAAACCCCGTACCCGTTTGGAGTTCTCATGGCCCTGTGGGACCGCGTCAGGGAATCCGCATCGACGATGCAGACCCAGCTGCTGGCGAAGAAGAACGACCTCAAGAGCGGCGCCTTCCGCGACGCGAGCATGGCCATGTGCGCGCTCGTCGCCGCGGCCGACGGCACCGTCGACCCCTCCGAGCGACAGCGCGTGGCCCAACTGATCGCCGGCAACGAGGTGTTGGGGAACTTCCCCGCCGACGACCTGCGCCGGCGCTTCGAGGAGAACCTCGACCGGCTCGTCGCCGACTTCGAGTTCGGCAAGGTGAGCGTGCTGCAGGAGATCGCCAAGGCGCGCAAGAAGCCGGCCGAGGCGCGGGCCGTCGTCCAGATCGGCATCGTCATCGGCGGCGCCGACGGCCACTTCGACCAGGACGAGCGGGCCGTGGTGCGCGAGGCGTGCTACGCGCTCGACCTGCCGCCGCACGAGTTCGACCTCTGACCTGCCGAGACCCGCGCCGCTCGTGGGCGCCCCTCGCTCAGAGGGGTGTCGCCGCGCGCAGGATGAGGACCATCGTCACCGCCGAGTTCGCGGACGACATCGCCGATACGGCCGTCCCGGCGGCCGCGCCCCAGGCCGCGAGGCCCGCCGACGTGAACAGCGACGGCCAGCGCCGCACCGGCGGAGCCGGCCCGAGCAGCGCGGCCACCCGGCGTGGCACCGGCCCCGGCGCCGCGAACCCGGCCAGCGCCGTCGGCGGACCGCCGCGGGACACCAGTGCCGCCTTGCCGATCGCGCCGGCCACCGTCCGACGGCTACCGACCACCCGGGCCGCCTCTTCGTCCGCCCAGCGTTCCGCTGCGTACGCCACCGCCGTACGCAACGGGCGCAGGAACGGATTGGCACGCGCCGCCAGTTGGACGGTGAGCAGGAAGCGGTGGTGCCGGGCGGCCAGATGGGCCCGCTCGTGGGCGAACAGGGCCCGTCGTTCGGCGGGTTCGAGGCAGTCCAGCAGCGCGGTGGTCACCACCACGCGCCCCTGGCGACCGCCCGGCAGCGCGTAGGCGTACGGCACCTCGTCGGGGAGTACGGCGACTCCCGTCCCGGGCAGCCCGGCGAGCGCCCGGTGGGCGCGGCGACGGACCCGGCGGTGCCGCCACAGCGTCCGGCCGCAGGCCACGACCACCGCGCACAGTGCCGGGATCGCCGCCTTGCCGACGACCTCGTCGTACGGCACCGCCGCCCGCACCTCGGGGTCCGACCAGCCGTCGGGCAGCGGGTTGCCGGGCAGTTGGGCGGTGCCCACGACCATCACCAGGGCCAGGCACACCGTGCTGCACAGCGCCATCACCGCGGCGACGCCGGTGAGCAGCCTCGCGGCGGTACGGGGATGCAGATGCTGCTCGGCCAGGCGTGCGATCGGCCACGCCGTGAGCGGCAGGACGAGCGGCAGAAAGGCGAAGACCCCCATGAGGCGTCAGTCTTCCCCTTCGCTCCGGGAGTGCCCCAGCAGCTCACGCAGCAGCCGCTCGTCGTCCTGCCCCAAGCCGGTGACGAAGCTGGCCAGGACGGCCTCCCGGTCGCTCTCGGCATCCAGCACCTTGCGCATCCGGTGTGCCGCGAGGCCCGCCTCGTCCGAGGCCGGCGTCCAGGCGAAGGACCGGCCCGCCCGCTCCCGGGTCACCGCACCCTTGGCCAGCAGACGGGTCAGGATCGTGATCACCGTCGTGTAGGCGAGGTCCCCGCCGAGCCGCTCCTGCACCCAGCCGGCCGTCGCCGGCCCGTCCGCCTCCCGCAGCACCGACAGGACCAGCACCTCCAGCTCGCCCTGCCCCCGGCGCCGGGGGCGCTGCCGGCGATCCGTCATGCCCTGTCTCCTTTCCACCGAAAGACATTCTACAGTACTGTAGATTTCAAGGGTATGCTGTCCTGGCCGCGCCGGCGCACATCACCCGGCTCACCAGAAGGACAGGACCCTCATGTTCGGACTGAGCGAACTCGCGATCATCCTCCTCGTCGTCATAGCCGTCCTCTGCGCGAAGAAGCTCCCCGAACTGGCCCGCTCGGCGGGCAAGTCGGCACGCATCCTGAAGGCCGAGGCCAGGGCGATGAAGGACGAGGACGATCCGGCCACGCCCCAGGTGATCCAGGGGGAGACCGTCACCCCGGACGAGCCGAAGCCCCAGGGGACGCAGCAGCCCCGGCCATGAGGTGCTGCGCCGGCCGTCGGAGACCGGATCCGCCGGCAGCAACACCCTCCGCGACGACGGGAGACCGGCCGTGAGCCGAACCGAGCGCGTCGACGCGTTCGTCCTCGACCTCTTCGGCGTGATCATCGGGTTCGACAACGACATCGTGCCCGCGCGACTGGCCAGGCACTGCGCCGACCCCGACGACGCCCTCCGACGCCTCGACGGACTCATGGCCCGCCGCGAGATCATCACCGGCGAGGTGAGCCTGCGGCAGGTGCATCGCCGGCTCGTCCAGGCACACGGACTCGCCTTGACGTACCGGCAGTTCGAGGACGCCTGGCTCGAGCCCTACTCCTGGCCGATGCCCGGCATGGCCGGCCTCGTCGAAGCGCTGGCCGAGAATCACCGCCTCGTGCTGCTGTCCAATGTCGACCGCGCCTACTGGCAGGTCGTTCGGGCCATGCATCCGGAGCTGGGGTGCTTCACCGAGCTACTGGTGTCCTGCGACCTCGGGTACGCGAAGCCGGACTCGGAGGCCTTTCTGCACGCGAGCAGGGCGGCGAAGGCCGACCCGGCACGCTGCCTCTTCGTCGACGACACCCGGGCGAACGTGGACGCGGCTCGGCTACTGGGCTTCCGGACGCACTGGTTTCACGACGCCTCCGGGCTTCGGCGGGCGCTGCGGGGCTCGACGTCGTAGGAGGGACGGAAACCGGCGTCGAACGGCGCCCTCCTGCGCTGCGGGGAAAGATGTCGCTCCGTGGGCTCCGAAGTGACGGATCCCTCAAGGATCTCTTCCGCGAGAGGGTGGACCGCCGACTCACCGGGGACGATCGTGGGCGACGTGAACGATCACCGCGAGGATGTGCCCGTGGACGGGGATGCCGGCGAGGTCCGCCGTTTCTGGGAGCGACTCGGTCTTCCCGGGCTGGTCGACGTCCACACGCACTTCATGCCCGAGCGCGTCCTGCGCAAGGTGTGGGGCTACTTCGACACGCTCGGACCACTGACCGGTGGAGTCGAATGGCCGATCACCTACCGCAAGCAGGAAGCGGAACGCACGGCCCTGCTCAGGGAGTTCGGCGTACGGGCCTTCACCGCGATGCTCTACCCGCACAAGCCCGGCATGGCCCGGTGGCTGAACGCCTGGGCGGCCGACTTCGCCCGCCGCACCCCCGACTGTCTGCACACCGCCACCCTCTTCCCCGAGCCGGACGTCGAGGCATACGTCCGGGAGGCCGTCGAGGCGGGCGCGCGCGTCTTCAAGGCGCATGTGCAGGTGGGAGCGTACGACCCGGCCGATCAACTCCTCGACCCCGCTTGGGGGCTGCTGGCCGAGGCCCGGATCCCCGTGGTGATCCACTGCGGCTCCGGGCCCGCGCCCGGCAAGCACACCGGCCCCGAGCCGATCAACGGGGTTCTGGCGCGGCATCCCCGGCTGCGGCTGATCGTCGCGCATCTGGGCATGCCCGAGTACGAGGAGTTCCTCGGCCTCGCCGAGCGGTACGGCGAGGTACGACTGGACACGACGATGGCGTGCACCGACTTCACCGAGGGGTTCATGCCGTTTCCCCGCCGGGCCCTGCCCAGACTGTCCGCGCTCGGCGACCGCGTCCTGCTCGGCTCCGACTTCCCCAACATCCCCTATCCGTACGTGCACCAGCTGCACGCCCTGGAACGCCTGGGGCTCGGAGAGGAGTGGCTGCGGGCTGTGTGCCACGACAACGCGGCGGAGCTGTTCCGGGTGTGAGCCCCGTCGTGTGAGTTCGTGTGAGTACGTGTGAGTTCGTGCGAGCTTCGTCGCGGTCAGCTGACGTGCCGGGCGAACGCGTCGTACGCCTTCTCGTCGAACAGGACGAACCTGACCTCCTCGACCGCCGTCTCCGTCGCCCGCACCGTCTCCACGGCGATCCGGGCGGCGTCCTCCATCGGCCACCCGTAGATGCCCGCCGAGACGGCCGGGAAGGCTACGGTTCGGGCACCCAGCTCGTCCGCCACCCGCAACGACTCCCGGTAGCAGGACGCAAGCAGCTCCGACCGGTCCTCCTCGGGGGTGAAGCGCGGGCCCACCGTGTGGATCACCCACCGCGCGTCCAGCTTCCCCGCCGTCGTGGCGACCGCCTGCCCCACCCGCAGGCCCTTGCCGTAGTGGGAGGCTCGCAGCTTGCGGCACTCGGCGAGGATCTCGGGGCCGCCGCGACGGTGGATCGCGCCGTCGACTCCTCCCCCGCCGAGGAGGGAGGAGTTCGCGGCGTTCACGATCGCGTCGACGCTCTCGCGCGTGATGTCCCCTTGGACGAGCCTGATGGTGGTCATGACTGCCTCTATATCAGCCGTATCAGGCCATGAGCCGGACCGACCGGCCGTATCGGTGCGGTCGGCCCGGCCCGGGTTCACCGCCAGGCGACCGGCAGCGCGCGCACCCCGTGGACCGTGCTGGCGGAGAGGGCCAACGACTCCTCAGGGGCCGTCATCCGCAGGCTCGGGAGCCTGCGGAACAGGGTGGACAGGCCCAGGCGGAGTTCGGCGCGGGCGAGCGACTGGCCGAGGCACTGGTGCAGGCCGTGGCCGAAGGCGAGGTGGCCGGCCGCGTCGCGGTGGACGTCGAGGGCGTCGGGGGTGGAGTAGAGGGACGGGTCGCGGTTGGCGGCCTGCAACGCCACCACCACACCCTCCCCCGCACCGATGCGGACCCCGGACAGCTCGACGTCCTCCGTGGCGACCCGCCGTATCCCGGAGTGGATGACCGTCAGATGGCGCAGGAGCTCCTCCACCGCCCCCGGCCACAGGGAGTCGTCGGCGCGCAGGGCGTCCAGTTGGGCCGGGTTCCGCAGCAGGGCGATCACGGCCAGCGGGAACATGTTCGCCGTCGTCTCGTGGCCGGCCAGCAGGAGCAGGGAGACCATGCCCGTGGCCTCGTCGAGCGTGGCCTCGCCGGTGGCCACGCGCTCGGTGGCCAGGCGGGAGACGAGGTCGTCGGCGGGGTCCTGCGTGCGCCGTTCGATGAGGGCGCGCAGGTAACCGTAGAGCGCCATGCGCGCGGCCATCGCCTCGGCCGGGTCACCGGCCACGCTGGTGAGGGCGTTGGACTTCTCGCGGAAGAAACCGTGGTCCTCGTACGGGACGCCGAGCAGTTCGCAGATGGCCAGGGTCGGGAGGGGCAGCGCGTACGACGCCACCAGGTCCGCTTCCGTCGCACCGCCGTCCGTCATCGCGTCCAGCAGGTCGTCGCAGATCCGCCGGATCGCGCCCTCCATCTGCTCGATGCGCCGGAAGGTGAAGTCGGGGATCAGCATGCGGCGCAGCCGGGTGTGGTCCGGCGGGTCCATCTGGTGGAAGAGGCCGGGGGCCTGCGGCGGTGCTCCGGGGCGGGTGTGGGGGAACTTCGGGTGGTTGGCGTCGGCGCTGAAGCGCGGGTCCGCGAGGACCGTACGGGCGTCCTCGTGGCCGGTGACGAGCCAGGGGCTGTTGTCGCCCCAGATCGTCACCCGGCGGACCGGCTCCTCGGACTGCCACTTGGCGTATTCGGGGGCCGGGTCGAGCAGGGGGCGGATCGTGGGGAGGGGCGGATGGGTCGTCATTTCTCCGTACCTTCCGTGTGCAGGCCTGCGAGGCCCAGCAGCAGGGACTTGACCTCCGTGGCGGCGTACGCCTCCCGCGCCCGGTCCGGCTCCGAACACAGCAGTACGGGGCCGTAGGCGGGGTCGGCGGGCAGGCGGCCGTGGCTGCCGCGGACGCCGGACGGGTCGAGCGGGACCGTCTTGAGTCGGTAGCGGAAGCCGAGCTTCTTGCGGGCCACCTGGCCGACGGCGCGCAGCTTCACCGCGGGGACGGTCTCGTCGTAGAGGAGCTCGGCGGGGTCGTAGCCGGGCTTGCGGTGGATCTCGACCTGGCGGGCGAAGTCGGGGGCGCGCTCGTCGTCCAGCCAGTAGTAGTACGTGAACCAGGCGTCGGGGTCGGCGAGTGCGACGAGTTCGCCCGAGCGCTCGTGGTCCAGGCCGTGGGCCGCCTTGCCCTCGGCGCCCAACACCCGCTCCACGCCGTCCAGTTCGGCGACCATCTTCGACACCGCCTCGATGTCGGCGGGGTCGCGGACGTAGACGTGGGCGACCTGGTGGTCGGCGACCGCGAACGCGCGCGACGTCCACGGGTCGAGGTACTCCATGCCGTCCTGCGTGTACACCTCCAGCAGCCCGGCCCGGCGCAGGGCGCGGTTGATGTCGACCGGACGGGACGCGGGCGTGATGCCGTACTCGCTGAGCACGACGACCGTGGCGCCCTCGCGTCGGAAATGGTCGAGCAACGGGCGCAGGGAGTCGTCGAGTTGACGGGCGGCGCGGATGGTGGCGGGCGAGTCCGGGCCGGAGCGCTGGGGCTCGTAGTCCATCTGCGGGATGTAGACGAGCGTGAGGTCGGGGCGCTTCTCGTCGAAGACCTGGCGGGCCGCGGCCAGGATCCACTGGGTGGAGGGTATGCCCGCGTTCGGGCCCCAGTAGGTGAACAGGGGGAACGGGCCGAGCCGGTCGGTGAGTTCGTCGTGCAGGGACGGCGGCCAGGTGTAGCAGTCGGGTTCCTTGGCGCCGTCCGAGTAGTAGATGGGGCGCGGGGTGACCGTCCAGTCGACGTCGGCGCCCATCGCGTACCACCAGCAGATGTTGGCGACCTTGTAGTCGGGGTTGGTCCTCCGGGCCGTCTCCCAGATCTTCTCGCCGCCGACGAGGGCGTTGTGCTGGCGCCACAGCATGACTTCGCCGAGGTCGCGGAAGTACCAGCCGTTGGCCACCGCGCCGTGTGTGGACGGGGGTTCGCCGGTGAGGAGGGTGGACTGGACGGTGCAGGTCACGGCCGGGAGCACGGTGTCGAGCCGGGCCTGGAAGCCGCGTTCGCCGAGGGCGGCGACGGCCGGCATGTGCTCCAGGAGTTTCGGGGTGAGGCCGACGATGTCGAGTACGACCACGCGGTTCATGAGGGGTCCTCCTTGAGGCCGAGGCCGGTCAACCGGTCACGGGCCCAGGCGAGTTCGGCGGCGATGCCGCCGGGCAGATCGGCGGGCGGTTCGGGGAGGACGGACCAGGTGTAGGTCTCGACCTCGATGTGGTCGCAGTCGGCCGAGGCGCCGCCCAGCAGTCCGGCGAAGACCTGGTCGAGCTGGTCGGCGGTGGTACGGAGTGGGGGTTCGGGTCGCGAGTGCAGCGGGGCGTGGAAGTGGACCCGCCAGGGGCCGCCGTCCGCGGGAAGCCCGCCGTCGAGGGCGTCCGGGAGGTCGTCCACGCCCAGCACCTCCCCGTCGGCCGCCGTGCGGGTCTGGTGCAGGAACCGGGGTTCGGCGAGCCGGTGCAGGGCCGCGCGGGCGGCGGGGTCGGCGGGGTCCGCGGCCTCCACGGCGCAGGACGCCTGGAGCTTGACCACGGGCATGCCGGCGTCCGCGAGCCTCCGCAGCGCCTCCCCCGGCTGCTCGAACTGGACGGCGAGATGGCAGGCGTCGAGGCAGATGCCGAGCCGGTCGGGGTCCAGTCCGCCCAGTTCCCGTACCGCCTGGGTGGTGGTCTCGACGACGCACCCGGGTTCCGGCTCGAAGCCGACGCGGATACGGCGCCCCGTCCACGCCTCCAGCGCCGCGAGCCCGGTGGTCAGCCGCTCCAGGGCGTGCCGGGCCTCCTCCGCGCAGGCGGGCGTCCACGGGGTGCGCCAGGCCAGCGGCAGGGTGGAGACGCTGCCGTGGCCGACGTCGTCGGGGAGGAGGGCGGCGAGGACGCGGGCGCAGTCCAGGGTGTACTTCAGCCGGGCCTCGTCGGCCCAGTCGGGCAGGTACACGTCCTTCTTGACGACCTCGCGGTGGAATCCGGTGTATGGGAAGGCGTTGAGGGTGACGGTCTCCAGGCCGCGCGCCCGCAGTTCGCTCTTCAGCCGCCCCAACGCGGCCTCGTCGTCGGCGAGTTCGGTGACGACCGGGCGGGCCAGCCACAGCCCGATGCCGAGCCGGCCGGCGCCGAGGCGTTCCCGTACGGGCTCGGCGTACTCGGCGAGCTGGGCGATGACGCCCTGGAGGTCCTCCGCCTGGTGGACGTTGCTGCAGTAGCCGAGGTGGACGGTGGTGCCGTCCGGATGCAGGAAGCGCATCGGATGCTCACGCTCCCCCGCGACGTATGGAGTTGCCCTGGAAGGTGGCCTCCTCGTCCGGCTTGGGCTCGTCCAGCTCCAGCCGCCCGCTCTGGCCGTAGAAGGCGACCGGGTTGCGCCACAGCACCTCGTCGACGACGTCGTCGCCGAATCCGGCGGCGAGCATGGCGTCCGCGGTCTTCCGGGTCTTCAGCGGATCGGAACGACCCCAGTCCGCGGCCGAGTTGACCAGCACCCGCCCGGTCCCGTGCTCCTTGAGGATCTCGACCATCCGGTCCTCGCTCATCTTGGTCTTCGGGTAGATCGAGAACCCGGCCCAGCAGCCGCTGTCGAGGACCATGCCGACGGTGAGCTCGTTGAGGTGGTCGAGGACGACGAGTTCGGGGGCGATGCCCGACTCCCGTACGACGTCCAGGGTGCGCCGGGTGCCGGCCGCCTTGTCGCGGTGCGGGGTGTGCACGAGGGCGGGCAGCTCGTGCGCGATGGCGAGCTGGAGCTGGCGGGCGAGCGCCTCGTCCTCCTCCGGGGTCATCGAGTCGTAGCCGATCTCGCCGACGGCGACGACCCGGTCCTTGGCGAGGTAGCGGTCCAGTTCGTCGAGGACCGGCACGCAGCGGGGGTCGTTCGCCTCCTTCGGGTTGAGCGCGATCGTGCAGAAGTGCTGGATGCCGAACTGGGCGGCGCGGTACGGCTCCCAGCCCAGCAGCCCGTCGAAGTAGTCGTAGAAGCTCTCGGGCGAGGTACGCGGCTGGCCCAGCCAGAAGGCGGGCTCGACGACGGCGCGCACTCCGGCGGCGTACATCGCCTCGTAGTCGTCGGTCGTCCGGGAGGTCATGTGGATATGGGGGTCGAAGATGCGCACGGTCAGCCCTCTTCCTTGAGTACGTCCGTGAGTGCGTGCTGGAGTTCTGCGCGGCCGCCGACGACGTCCGGGAAGGCCTGGACGACGGGCAGGATGTCCTGGGGTACGGCCCGTCCCGCGACGACCCGCTCGTGGGCGAAGTCGGCGAGCATACGGGCCAGTTCGCGATCGGCCCGGGTGTCGAGGCCGGTGACGCGGTCGAGCGGGATCTCGCAGAAGACGCACTTCAGTACGGCTTGGCGGTACTCGGCGTCCGGGAGGTGCGCGGCGGCGTACGGGCCGAGGGCGGCCTCGATCAGGGTGGTGTCGTTGCCGCGCAGGGCCTCCCGTACGAGGGGCAGGGCGAGGTCGCCCAGGTCGAGCAGCGGCAGGGCGCGCAGGACGGCGCGCTGCTCGGCCGGGTCACCGTGCCGGTGGAGGCGGGCGACCTCGTCGGCGAGGGCCTGGCCGCGCAGGGGCAGCGCGGTGAGCAGGACGGCCCGGGCGGCCTCGTCGACGGACCAGTGCTCGTCGAGATGCCCGTGCCCGCAGCGCCTTCGGACGGCCGGGAAGAGACGCCGCACGGCGACGGGATCGGCGGCGACCTGGGCGGCGCTCTCGTCCAGCCAGGTGCGGGCCGTGTCGTCCAGTACGGCGATCAGGGCGGGGTGGGGATCCGGCGGGGCCGTGGGGGACGCGGTCGGGACAGCCATGGGACGACAACCTCCTGGGAGGTGGGAGGGGTTGGGCCGGAGGGAGAAAGGTGGCGGAGGGGGTGCTTCTACGGCGTCCACGCGACCGTGGCGGTCTAAGCGGACGCGCCGGCCTGCTCGACCGCGGCCCGCTGTTCGGCCGCGGCACTCTGTTCGGCCGCGCGCAGGAACTCGATCGAGCGGCGGGCGACGTCGGGTGCGTCGAGCGAGCCGCCCTGGATCTCCACGGAGACCAGACCGCGGTTTCCGAGCTCACGGAGGGCGGCCAGGACGGGCGGGAAGTCGATCTCGCCGGTGCCGAATTCGAGGTGCTGGTGGACGCCGCGCCGCATGTCCTCGATCTGCACGTTGCGCAGGAGCGGCGCCGCCTGCCGCACGCAGTCCAGCACGGGCCGTTCCTCCACGCAGTGCGCGTGGCCGATGTCCAGGGTGATCCCGAACAGCTCGTGCCCGTCCACCAGTTGGGCCAGGTGCAGGCAGCGTTCCACGGTGTCGACGAACATGTACGGCTCCGGCTCGAAGGCCAGCGCCACTCCGTACTTCTCCGCGCTCTCCAGCACGGCCTCCACACCCGCCGCGAGCCGCTGCCACGCGTGCTGCTCCGGCAGCCCGTCCGGCACCGGGCCGCTGCACAGGTGAACGGTGGGCGAGCCGAGGTCGGCCGCGATGCGCAGCGCGCGGCACAGCAGGTCGATCCTGCTCTCGGAGCCCTCCGACATCAGCGTCGGCAGATGCTTGCCCCACGGGTCGAGGAAGTAGGGCGCGCCCGTCTCCACCGTGACATCGAGGCCGTGCCGCCCGAGCTGCCGGGCGAGGGTGGTGACGCGCCGGGGCAGGTCGTCGGCGTAGGGGTCGAGGTGGTTGTGGTCGAGGGTGAGGGCGACGCCGTCGTAGCCGAGATCGGCGAGGACGACCAGGACGTCGGTCAGCCGGTGATGCGTGAAGCCGTTGGTGCCGTAGCCGAACTTGAGGGAGGTGGGGGGAGGTCTCATGGTGCCGGTTCCTGACACGGAGGTGGTGGGTCTCAGGTGGGGGATATGCGCCGGGCCAGCCGTCGCGCGAGGGGGTGGACGACGCCGAGCGCCGCGGCGACGACAGGCGCTCCACCGCGCGCGGTCAGCGCCGCCTGAAGGGGCATCAGCCCGAGGATCCCGGCCCCGACGGCACTCCGTACGTTCTCGGCCGAGGGCGCCTGCACGGCGCGGGCCTGGGCGGTGCCGTAGGTACCGAGGTAGGCGAGGGCGCCCGCAGCGGTGAGGGCAGTCCGGAGCTTCTTGGAACGGGCGGCAACGGCAACGCCCTTAAGGGGCGCGGGGCTGTGCCGACTTGCGGCTCCGCCGCGGGGCGCGACAAGCCACGACGGCGCAGCAGACGGCAGGCGACTTTTCCCGGCACTGCCGGCATCCGCTCCGGCAATCGGAACGGCCGTGGCAACCGCAGTCGCCGTCGACACAGCAAGGGTCCTGATCGGAATCCGCACCGGCGCACCGGAGATCTCATGTCGACTGAGCGCCATCAACGTGCCGGTATGCGCACCGATCAGCGCGGCAGGCACGGCGGCACGACGCAGCGCGGCACCAACCGATCCGGCACCGGGCCCAGGAACGACCGCTCCCGCCAGAACATCCAGAACCCGAGCCCCCGCCATGGCGAAGCCCCCCGCCGGGGTGGACTTGAGCTTCAGGTCATACGCCCACACCAGCCCCGCCAAAGGCAGCGCAGCGCCCACGCTGCGGCGCCCTCCCGCCGCCGCGGCCAGCCCGATCCCCGCCGCCGTGAGCCCACCGGCCACGGCGAGAGCGGTGCGGCGCGGGACACGCCCCGACGGCACCGGTCGTTCGGGCCGCTCGACGGAGTCGACCGTGGCGTCGACGTAGTCGTTGAGGGCCATTCCGGCCCAGTAGAGACACACGGAGGAACCGATCACTCCGAGGGTACGGACACCCAGGGGGCGTCCGGCGGCGGCCGCTCCCGCGATCACGTCACCGGGGACACTCAGCGCGGCCGGCGCTCTGACCAGCAGCGCGAGGTCGGCGAGGCGCACGGCAGACCGGGATCCGCAGCGGACAACCGCTTTCCGATCTTTCATGGCCGCACCTTACTCGCAGCCGTTGACCATTCAGGTACCTACCCCCCGGTAAGAGAAGTGACAAAGAAGACACGGAATTTGCTTACCCTGAGGCAAGAACTGGCGGTAAACGTGGGTCGTTTGACCGGTCTCACGGCTGCTGCCTCAGCCGACGCCACACCGCCTTGGCCGCGTTGTGCCCCGACATGCCGTGCACACCCGGTCCGGGCGGGGTCGCCGACGAGCAGATGTAGACCGCCGGGTGCGGAGTGCTGTAAGGGGAGAGCGACAGCTTGGGGCGCAGCAGGAGCTGGAGCCCGGAGGCCGCGCCGGAGGCGATGTCGCCGCCGACGTAATTGGCGTTGCGGGCGGCGAGTTCGGCCGGCCCCGCCGTCGCGCGGGCGAGGACGCGGTCACGGAACCCCGGTGCGAAGCGCTCCAGTTGACGCTCCAGCGCGTCCGTGAGGTCTCCGGTCCAACCGTTCGGCACGTGGCCGTACGCCCAGAAGACGTGCTTGCCCTCGGGCGCCCGGGTGGGGTCGACGACACTGGGCTGCACCGTGATCATGAACGGTTTGTCGGGCGCCCGGCCCTCCCGGGACGCGGCGCGCAGCGCGGCGCCGATCTCCGCGCTGCTCCCGCCGATCTGCACGGTCCCCGCGCGCCGGGCCTCGGGCGCGGTCCAGGGCACCGGGCCGTCCAGCGCGTAGTCGATCTTGAAGGCGGCGGCGCCGTAGCGATAGCCCTCGTAGTACCGGCCGAAGCCGGCGATGCGGGCCAGGGCGGTGGGTGAGGTGTCGAAGACGTACGCCCGGGCGGGCGGCAGGTCGTCGAGCCGCTTGACCTCGTAGTCGGTGTGGACGGCGCCGCCGAGGTCCTCGAGATACGCGGTGAGGGCGTCGGAGATGGACTGGGAGCCGCCGCGAGCCAGGGGCCAGCCGCGGGCGTGGGCGGAGAGGGCGAAGACCAGGCCGATGGCGCCGGTGGCGAAGCCGCCGAGCGGCCCCATGACGTGGGCGACGAGGCCGGAGAACAGGGTCCTGGCCCGCTCGTCCCGGAAGCGGCGCATCAGCCAGGTCGCCGGGGGCAGGCCGACGAGGCCGAAGCGGGCGAGGGTGACCGGGTCGCGCGGGAGCGCGGTGAGAGGCAGGGACATGAAGTCACGGGCCAGCGTGTCCCACTTGGGCAGGAACGGCTCGACCAGCCTGCGGTACGTGCCCGCGTCGCGCGGTCCGAAGGAGGCGGCGGTCTCGGCGACGGACCGGGACAGCACGGCGGCGCTGCCGTCGGTGAAGGGGTGCGCCATCGGCAGCTCGGCGTGCAGCCACTGAAGGCCGTAGCGGTCGAGCGGCATCGCCCGGAACGCGGGTGAGTTGATGCCGAGGGGGTGTGCGGCGGAGCACGGGTCGTGCCGGAAGCCGGGGAGGGTCAGCTCCTCCGTGCGGGCTCCCCCGCCCACGGTGTCACGCGCCTCGAACACGGCCACGGAGAAGCCCCGGCGGGCCAGCTCCACGGCAGCGGTCAGTCCGTTCGGCCCCGCACCCACCACGACCGCATCGAGCATCGACGGCACCTTCGGACCCCTTCGTCAGCCGATGGCCTTGAAGGATCAGGATATGCCGGGTCACTGACAGCGCCGGGGCGTGGGTAAGGTCCGCCGGGTGACGCGCCGCTTCCGCTTCCCTGCACCCGAGGACGACTCGTGGCACTGGTTCGAGGTGGGGGCAGCCGGGCAGGTGCTGCGGCAGATCACCTTCCGGGGGCCTGATTCCGTGCCCGTGGTGGCGGCCGAACCGGTCGAGGTGGCGCAGACACGGCAGGCGTGCGGGGAGTGGGGCGTGCGGCTGTACGAGGTCGTGTACGGCGTGCCGGTGCGGGAGCCGGTCGTGGAGCCGCCGGGCGCCCGGTCGGTCGACCCGCGGGAGTTC
Organism: Streptomyces shaanxiensis; assembly: GCF_039537145.1. NCBI lineage: Bacteria > Bacillati > Actinomycetota > Actinomycetes > Kitasatosporales > Streptomycetaceae > Streptomyces > Streptomyces shaanxiensis. The sequence continues at coordinate 154,621 of NZ_BAAAZY010000010.1, read as the reverse complement.
GATGTGGCCTGGGGCCGCGCCCGGTCCTTCCGCCAGTGCCACGTCCGCCACGACACCGGTCCCCTGCCGGTCGGCACGCGCCTGACCGGGACGTTCACCGCCTCCCCCTGGGGTCCCGGTGTCACGGGAGTGTTCGTCGACGTCGGTCTGCCCGCCGCCGGCTTCGTGGACGCCTCGGTGCTGCTGCGGGCGGAATGCGCGTGGCCCGCGGACGGCACTCCCGCCGAGTTCGAGGTGGTCGACCTGCGCGTCGGCGTGGGCCGTCCCCAGATCAGGCTGCGCCCGACAGCAGTTCCCGCACCCGGCGAGCCGTGGCCGCGTCACGGGCCGTGGTGAACGGCAGGACGTTGCCGCCGGTGATGCGGAAGGGCTCCCCCGCGCGGGTCAGGTGGGCGCCGCCGGCCTCCTCGACCAGGAGCAGGCCCGCCGCATGGTCCCAGGCGGCCTCCCAGGAGAACGCGGTCGCGTCCAACTCGCCCCGGGCGACGGCGAGATACTCCAGCCCCGCGGAACCGCAGGCGCGAGGCCGCACGCCGTCGGTCCACAGGCCCAGCAGGGCGTGCTTCTGCTCGTCGGTCGTGTAGTCCGGGTGGGACGTGGCGACTTCGAGGTCCCGGCCGGGCTCCGGCGCGCCGGAGTGCAGCCGCTCGCCGTCGAGGTAGGCCCCCTGGCCCCGTATCGCCGTGGCCAGTTGGTCGAGGGCGGGGGCGTAGGTCCAGGAGGCGAGCAGGACGCCGCGGTGCGCGAGCGCGACCAGTGTGCAGAAGCCGGTGTCTCCGTGCACGAACTGGCGGGTGCCGTCGACAGGGTCGATGATCCAGACCGGGGCGTCGCCGCGTATCGCGTCGTACGACGCCGGATTGGCGTGCACCGCCTCCTCGCCGACCACGACCGAGCCGGGCAGCAGGGGACCGAGCGCCTCGGTGAGGTACTGCTCGGCGAGCCGGTCGGCGTCGGTGACCAGGTCGTGCGGTCCGTTCTTCTGGTCGACCTCGTCCTCGGCGAGCTGCCGGAAGCGGGGCATGATCTCGGCCGCGGCCGCCTTGCGGACCGCTTCCTCCACGTCGGCCGAGTGCTGTGCGAGAAACTCTTCGATGGTTTCGTTGTATCCGATCACCCCTCCATGAGAGCACGCCCCACTGACAATCCCCGCCCGCCCGGTGGCCGCCGGATGGCATCGACGTGAACATGAGGGGCACGTATCGGCAGGTCAGAGGGCATGTCCGGCGAGCGCTCAGCGCCCGACCGCGTACCCCTGCATCCCCCGCGGATTCGCCGCCGCCGACAGCACACCCGTCTCCGGGTCCCGCGCGACCGCACACAGCCGCCCCTCCGACCAGGCGTCACCGACGGTCACCTCATGACCACGCCGCCGCAGCTCCTCCACCACGTCCGCGTCCGTACGGGACTCCACGGTGACGCTGCCCGGCCGCATCCCGCGCGGGTAGAAGGAGCCGGGGAAGCTGTCGTTGTGCCAGTTCGGGGCGTCGATCGCGCCCTGGAGGTCGAGGCCGCCGCGGAACTGGGCCCGCAGGGCCACGGCCAGGAAGAAGTGCAGCTGCCACTGGTCCTGCTGGTCGCCGCCGGGTGTGCCGAAGGCCATGACGGGCACTCCGTCGCGCAGGGCGATGGAGGGCGTGAGGGTGGTGCGGGGGCGCCGCCCCGGCGTCAGGGAGTTCGGCAGGCCCTCCTCCAGCCAGGCCATCTGGAGCCGGGTGCCGAGCGGGAAGCCCAGTTCAGGTACCACGGGGTTGGACTGCAGCCAGCCGCCGCTGGGCGTGGCCGCGATCATGTTGCCCCAGCGGTCGACGACGTCGAGGTGGCAGGTGTCGCCGCGGGTGGTGCCGTCGGCTGCGATGTCCGGCTCGCCCGGCACCAGGGAGGTGGGGCGCTTCGCGACCGTCGGTTCCCCGACGCCCAGCACGTCGAAGCCGGGTTCGTCGGAGGCCACCACGCGCGCGTGGGCGCACAGCCGCGGGGCGCGTCCGCCCGGGCTGCCGGGCCGAAGCTCGTGGGAGGCCTTCTCGCCGACCAGTTCCCGCCGGGCGGCGTTGTACGGCTCCGACAGCAGCTCGGCGAGCGGTACCTCCGCCGCGTCGCCGTACCAGGCCTCCCGGTCGGCCATGGCCAGCTTGCAGCCCTCGATCAGCAGATGGACGTACTCGGCGGACCCGTACCGCGGCAGCTCGGGCGGGAGCAGCGCGAGCTGCTGGAGGAGGACCGGGCCCTGGCTCCAGGGGCCGGCCTTGCAGACGGTCCAGCCGTTCCAGTCGTACGTCGCCGGCGCCTCGTAGGTGGCGGACCAGCCGGCGAGGTCGGCGGCCGTGAGCGTGCCGGAGTGCCGCTCACCGCTGGTGTCCATGGTGGGCCGCCGGGCCTGCCGTACGAGCGCCTCGGCGATGAAGCCGGCGCGCCACACCTCCCGCGCCGCCTCGATCCGGGCGACCCGGTCCCCGGCCCCGGCGATCTCGTCGAGCAGTCGCTTCCAGGTGGCGGCGAGGGCGGGGTTGCGGAACAGTTCGCCGGGCCGGGGCGCCTTGCCGCCCGGCAGATACATCTCGGCCGACGACGTCCACTCGGTCTCGAACAGCTCCCGCACGGTCTCGACTGTCTCGCCGACGCGCTCCACGGGCGCGTGCCCGTGTTCCGCGTATCCGATGGCGTACTTGAGCACGTCGGCCGGCGTCCTGGTGCCGTGGTCCCGCAGCAGCAGCATCCAGGCGTCGAAGGCGCCGGGGACGGCGGCGGCCAGCGGCCCGGTCCCCGGTACGAGGTCCAGGCCGAGTCCCCGGTAGTGCGCGACCGTGGCCCCCGCCGGGGCGACGCCCTGCCCGCACAGCACCCGCACCTCGCCGCCCGCGGGGGCGAGCAGGATCGGCACCTCGCCGGCGGGGCCGTTGAGGTGCGGCTCGACGACGTGCAGCACGAAGGCGCCCGCCACGGCCGCGTCGTAGGCGTTGCCGCCGTCCTCCAGCACGGCCATCGCCGACTGCGAGGCGAGCCAGTGGGTGGAGGACACCATGCCGAAGGTGCCCTGGAGGGTGGGGCGGGTCGTGAACATGTGGGCTCTCACCTCACTGTTTGCGCGCGTCGGCCGGTCGAATCTGCGCTCAGGACCGGACGTGGGGAGAATCTGGCCAGTTCGGGCCGGAGCTCTCCTCCGCCCGTTCCCCCAGCAGGCTATCGATCGCCCTGCGCCCCTTCTTCCCCGCCTCGGGCATGAAGTACGCGTAGTGGTCGAGAGTGATGGTCGGCGACGAATGCCCCAGCCACTTGGCGAGGATGACGACCGACTCTCCTGCCTCCAGCACGAGGGATGCGTACCTGTGCCTCAGCACTCGGAACCCGTCCTTCGGTGCCGCTTGCCACTGCCAAGGCTTCGCCCCCTGCGCAACTTCCCGGGAATCCAGACGCCTTCCTGGGCTACTCCCCGCAGAGCACGCCACCAGTCGGGTCAGTCGGGTTCGACGGTCACCCGGCACACCTCCGCGAGTGATGGGGGCACGTTCACGTGCGCATCAGGCACGGTCTGAGCGGAGAGTGGCGCCTGACTCACCGGGCGCAGCCGACGTCCAGCACTTCGATCACATCGCCATGGGTGGTGTACACAAGCCAGCACCATTCACCGAACGCCGCGCCCAGGCCCGTGACCTGGGCTTCCGGGGTCCGCGCCACGGCGCTGATGAGCGTGATGATCTCCTTGTGCATGTCGTCCGGTACGTCGGACAGCACGTTGGCGGCCGGTGGGATCAGTTCGATCTTCATTTCGCCCCCAAGGGCGGCAAGGACACCTGTGCGGACGGAGTGATGCTCTCCGCTGGACATGCCGATGACGACGACCAACCTCTCCCCAACACGATAAGTCCACCGTTGCTGGAGCTGACACCCGGTAGGTCCTGCGCGATTTCGCCGACCGCGGCCTGCTACGCCTGGCCCGCGGCCGCATCACCGTCCTGGGCCCCGCCCGCCTGCTCGGCGAGGCCGGGAAGCCCCGGGGCGGCATCGACCGTCTCGAAGGTCACACGGTCGCCGACACCCGCCTTCTCCGCGTTCGCCCGGGCGCGTTCCACCTGGCCCGGGAAGTTGTCGAACCCCGTGAAACGCGAGCGGGGAAACCTCTTGGCGAGCACGATCAGGGCACGGCCCGCGCCGCATCCCACGTCCGCGACGTCGATGCCGCGCTCCAGCCTTTCGACGACGTGAGGAAAGGTGCTCAGCCAGTCATCGACCATTACGCTCTCGAACCAGCTCCCTGTGAAGCGGCTCATGCCGTCCCACAGGATGTCCGGGTAGTCGCTCTGCCGTACCCCTCCCCCGCTCCTGAACGCCTCGATCAGTCGTTCGTACGGCGCCAAGGCGGCGGGCATCATCTGATACACGCCTCCGAGGAACATGGGCCCTGTTTCCTCGGCCAGAGCGGGGGCGTGCTCGGCGGGCAGGGTGAAGCGCCAATTCGCGCTGTGCCGCCACCCTGTTCCTCCTGGCCGAGCACGATCGCTCGGTGCGACCGGCCCGGAAAGCCAAGCATCGGACTGCTCCCTCGCGTCGCCGCCACGACGGACAGAGGCGCTCGGTCCGGCTGGCCTCACCCGATCCGGGTATCGGACGCACAGGGGGAGCGAGGCCTGCGGCCGCGCCGAAGCGACCGTCCACTCGTCCCGCCGGACGACTGGATTGGGTTCCGATGCTGTCAGCGTAGAGAAACACGCCTCTGCCAGCAGGTGAGCGCGTATCCGACGGTGAGGAAGGCCTCGTGGATGTCCTCCCGTATCTCCCAGCGGATCGGCAGGCGCGGAACCAGTGGAGGTGAGCGAACGCGCGCTCCACGAAACTGCGTTGGGCACCGAGGCCGGAACGACCGCCACGACATCCGCGCCCGCCATCCACGAAGCCGGACACCACGGGGAGCGCGCACCGACAAAGCTTCACCAGAATTCCGTGCCTTCCGGCATGGCTCGCCACTGGTTAAGCGGGGGGCCCCGCGGCTCAGCAGCGGGCCCTATGCGATCAGGCTGTGCGTCAGCTTCATCAGGCGCTCACGTGCCTCGGTGTCGTAGGCCTGCTCATGGGCGCGCGTATCCGTGAACTGGTCGAAGTAGCGGCCCGTGGCGGTGGCGAGTTCCGGATCGAGCAGTAGGCGCACCGTCGGCCGGACACCCTCGTCCGTGCTGGTCACGGGGGTAAGGCCGTACGCGCGGACGCCGTTCGTGTCCATCAGGTGGGCAGGATGGAGGGTGTTCACCGTGACTCCGGTGCCTTGCAGTTCGGCGGCCAGCTCGAAGGTCGCCATGATCATGGCCAGCTTGCTTCTGCAGTAGGCGCGCAGCCCCTCGTAGTCCCGCTCCAACATGACGTTGTCGAAGTCGATGGTCTCCTGACCGATCGAGGCGACGTTGATCACTCGGGCGGGAGCCGAGGCGGTGAGCAGGGGCAGCAGGTCGCGGGTGAGCGCGTAGGGGGCGAGGTGGTTCACGGCGAAGCGGAGTTCATGGCCCTGGCGGCTCAATTCGCGGGTGAGCGGTTCGGCGCCGCCGCCCGCCACCGCATTGTTGATGAGGCCGTCGAGGTACGGCTCCGCGCTACGGATCCGGTCGGCCATCGCGTGCACCTGGTCCAGGTCGGACAAGTCGGCGAGGTACGTGCGGATGGTGGTACCGGGGGCGGCGGCCCGTGCTTCGGTGGCCACGGCCTCCAGGCGAGTGCGGTCCCGGCCGTGCAACAGGACGGTGCCGCCGCGCATGGCCAGGTCGAGTGCGAGAGCACGGCCCATGCCCTGGGTGGCGCCGGTGATCAAAGTGGTGCGCTGGGTCATGCCGGCCACCCTCGCAGTGCCGGCGGAGCGGCGGGGAGTGTGCAGCGAGCCTGGTGCCGTCACCACCAGGCTCGGCACGTCTCGACCGACCCGCACCGGATCATGCCGGACGACGTGGACTTCATGCATCCGGCGTCATCCCGCAGAGGGTAGGACGCGTCCCGGTCGCTGCCACCCCTGGCGAGCTGCGGCGCGTGGCGCTCATCGAAGTGGAAGGATCGATTCCATGGGCACCGAGAAGGGCTGGGTGTACCGGATCGACGAGCCGCACGGTTCGCAGGGCTGGGGCCCCTACGGCGGCCATCCCGAGCGGTGGCGCGGGACCATCGTCACCGAAGGGCCCGCCGAGTACGTCGCCGCCCTCGTCATCACCGACCTGGTGACCGAGTGGAAGGTGCGCGGCACCGGGCAGAGGCACGTGCGCGTGATCGTCTGGAAGGACCAGGAAGGCGACGACCCCGAGGACGCGACCTTCACCGTTGAGATCCGGCCCGACATCGAAGCAGAGTGACCGATCCGGCCACGGAGGACGGGCTTGGCGCTCTTCGGGGCGCGGCAAGGCCTTCACACCGCGGGCAGGCCCGCGCGAAGGCTCCGAGGACAAAAAACAGTCCCCGGTAGTGCTGCGCGTGTCCTGAAGCTTCAGTCGTCACCGTTGCCTCGGTGTCGCGCCGGCTTGCCGGGGGCCTGAACCACATCCTGTCCAAGTCACTCCGCCGACTAGACGTCCTCACCGGCTTCGTGGCTCTTTCGGTGTCGTGGTCTAGTAATCACCTTGCCTAAGATGTGCCGCGAGTCAATAGGGTTTAGGTAAATTTTTCACCACCGCCTCCGACGACCGTGCGCTACGCCTCGAAACGGCAGCCACCGCCCGGGGCGAGAGCCCCGCCCACGACTGCCACTCGACGACCACCCCGATCCGCGGCGTCCCGCTCTCGCTCTCCCACCACTACGCCCGGGCCGACTGGCCCTCCTATACCCACCTGACCCGCGCCCTCGGCTACACCACCGCGCCGGCCCTCCCCCCTGCGTGCCCAGGGCGAGACCCCCGGCACCCTCACCCTCCTGCTCGCCCGCCCTGGACCCCCGCTCCCCCAACAGATCCAGATGGGCCAGCTCCTGACCGACAGCGCCGCCCTCGCCATGACGAAGCCGAAGGACTGGCAGGACCCTCAGGCACAGGACGACCGCTGACACATTGCCCTTCACACCGATATGCCAATATTCCCCAGCCAGCCACCCTCGGCGGAGCCGTTCACCTCGTTCATCCCACTCGGGATCGCCGCCCACTGGCGCAGCGTGGACGGAGGGACACTGATCGGCAGGCAGAGGTGACCAGCCCGGCCGCGCCGCCCCGACTGTGGGGTCTCGCGGTACGTCGGCGCGGTGCGCCGGGACCAGGACCCGGCCATCCGGCTCTGTTGCGACACGCCTCGCCCCATAGGGGACACGCCGACCGGGCCGCGTCGACGACCCCGGCGGTGGCCGCCCGTACCCTCGGCGCTGTGACGCTGACGGACGGAACGTACCGGCTCGGACCTTCGACCGGCCGCCTCTTGATCAAGACCGGCCGCGCCGGGCTGGGCCGCCGGGCGGGACACGATCTCACTATCGAGGCCACCGGCTGGTTCGGGGAGGCCGTGGTGGCCGTCGGTGCCCCGGACGGGGCGTCGGTGAGCGTGACGGTCGAGGCAGGCTCACTGGAGGTCCGGGAGGGAACGGGCGGTCTGAAGGCGCTCACCGACGCCGACCGGGGCGAGATCAAAAGGACGCTGGCGGGCACGGGCCAACTGAACATCGCCGAGCACGCCACGATCACCTTCCGTTCCACCCGCGTCACGGGAACCCCGCAGTCCTTCGAGATCACCGGGGAGCTCACCATCAAAGGCCGGACCCACCCGGTGACGGTGCACGGGAAGAGCGACGACAGCGGGCTGGTGCGCGGCTGGGCGACCGTCACTCAGTCCGCCTGGGGAATCAAGCCCTACACCGCGTTCCTGGGCGCGTTGCGGCTGGCCGACGAAGTCCGGGTGGAGTTCGAGGTGGCCGGGCTGGACCCGGTGGACAGCCCCGGGTAGCCGCCGTGCGCGGGCCAGGCGCGACAGCCGATCGCAGCCACCCGGCTCAAGGCTGTGGGTGGATCTGCCCGCGGCCTACGGTAGGGGCATGAGCGACATCGTCGTCGTGTACGAGCTCGACAAGCCGGTGGCCACACGCTCCTCCCCCGGTTCACCGGGAGAGGAAGAACGGCCCGTCCGCAGGGTGCACGCGGCGCCCACCGCTCCAGGAACGCCCACCACGACCGGACCACGAACTCTCTGCGGCAAGGACACGTTCGCTATGGAGACCGCCCGCCGCAGGCCCTCCGACCAGCGTGGGACGCCGTGGTACCCCGACGAGTGCGCATCCGTGGTCTGCCCCGACTGCGATGCCGTGATGGAGATCTGACCGGCACACGCGCCAACAGCGCCGCCGCCGCTCCGGACTTCTCGCTGGACCGCTTCAGGGCCTCCCTGGCGACTTCGCGCATGTGCACGCTGCCGCGCTCCTCGTCGCTCGCACTCACGCCCCCCGGCCCCTCCATGCCCGCATCCAGCCCTGGCCCCGACCCTCAGCACGAGCCCCGCCGACGACGCCCGCGTGAAGGACCGGGATGACTGCCGATCCGGCCGTGCCGCGCGGGGCCGACCAGACTCTTCCACGAGCGAAGCCGCTGTCCAGTTGCGGACCTCGGATCCATGTGAAGCGGCTGCACATCGCTGCCAGGGCGGCCGACACCACGTACCCGAGGCCCCGAAGGGCTCAACTCAAATGCAGCGCCAAGCTGTCGAGCGCGCCCCGCCATGGTGTGCAGCCCACCATGATCTCTCGCTTGCGTCCGCCCTGCCCGTCTACAGGCCCCGGGACAGCAGGATCTCGTGGGCCAGGCGGGCACCGCGTGCACCGCGGCCGCCGTCGTCCGCCCCGTTGCTCGGTGACAGTTCGAGGCCCTCGGCCAGGGCCCGTACGGCCGCGGTCAGCGTCTCCACGCGCTGTTCCAGGTTCCGCACCCGCTGCTCCAGCGTGTCGTGGGTCTCCTGGGTACCGCCGGCGCCCGTGGTGTCGACGGCCTGTTCTTCGGCGTTCCGCATGATCGCCTCCGGCATGGTCTTGTTCTCTGAACACATCGGGGACCGTCGGTCACATGGGCCAGCCGGCCGTAGGCCGAGTACCCCGCCCGCTCGGGGACGCGCCCATGCCCTCGATGTCGCGCTCGGCGGCGTCGACCAATTGCTGGGCAAGGTCGTGCATGGCCCAGCCCGCCGCGAGTTCGTCACCGATCTCCGGCACATCCGTGTCCGCGGGGTTACAGAGCGCGACGCGGGCCTTTCAATTCATGGTGTGCGGCATCGCTTCCTCTGCTCCTGGTCGTCTCGGTACGGATCCGAGTACGGGGTCTCCCTCCAGGATGTAACGCCAGCCCCCCGGTGGAGTGGTCAGTACGGATCGAATGGAGGGACGCTGGAGAGAGATGATCCAGGAAGGGAGGAAGCCGTGAAGGTCGGAGTGCTGACCGGTGGCGGTGACTGTCCCGGCCTCAACGCCGTGATCCGCAGCGTCGTCCGCAAGGGCGTCCAGGAGTACGGCTTCGACTTCGTCGGATTGCGAGACGGCTGGCGCGGTGCGCTCCAGGGCAAGGTCGTGCCGCTGGGCATCCCCAGCGTGCGCGGAATCCTCCCCCGCGGCGGAACCATCCTCGGCTCTTCCCGCACCAACCCGTTCAAGGACGAGGACGGGGTGCGACGCGTGCAGGACACCCTTGCCGCGCACGGCGTGGACGCGCTCATCGTGATCGGCGGCGAGGACACACTCGGTGTGGCCACCGAGCTGAGCCGTCAGGGGATCCCTCTGGTCGGCGTGCCGAAGACCATCGACAACGACGTGTTCGGCACCGACTACACCTTCGGCTTCGATACCGCCGTCGGCGTGGCGACAGAGGCCATCGACCGTCTCCACACCACTGCCGAGTCGCACATGCGAGCACTGGTGGTGGAGGTGATGGGTCGGCACTCCGGGTGGATCGCGCTGCACGCCGGCATCGCGGGCGGTGCCAACGTGATCCTCATCCCGGAGCGGCCGTTCGACATCCATCAGGTCTGTGCCTGGGTGCAGAGCCGATTCGAGATCAACTATGCGCCGATCGTCGTGGCAGCCGAAGGGGCCGTTCCGAAAGGAGGGCAGATGATCCTCAAGGACCAGACGCAGGACGAGTTCGGCCATGTGCGTCTGTCCGGCATCGGCGAGTGGCTGGCCCAGGAGATCTCGGAACGCACGGGCGCGGATGCCCGCACCACGGTCCTTGGCCACATCCAGCGTGGCGGCACCCCGAGTGCCTTCGACCGGTGGCTGGCCACCCGCTTCGGGCTGCACGCCGTCGACGCGGTCAAGGACGGTGACTTCGGCAAGATGGTGGCCTTGCGCGGTAACCGGATCATCCGTCTCCCCCTCGCCGATGCCACGGCTCAGACCAAGCTGGTCGAGCCGTCGTTGTACGACGAGTTCGAGGTGTTCTTCGGCTGAATGCCCTGGACGTCCGGTCAGCGACGACCGTGGCTGCCGCGACTGGCGGGCCTGGTTCACGCCCCTCACCGGCACGACCGCGCGGCGACCGCGGCATTCTGGTAACCGCCGTCGGCCCAGACCACCCGGGCTGCCGTACCGGGTCCCGTGCGTCTGCCTCGCCAGGCGGTGAAGACCGGTTCACTGAAAAACTCGTTTCCGCAGTTCATGGACTCGACGGATGCCACTGTTCGCGCACTACGGCCGGTCGATCATCCTGCGCCCCCTAGTTCCCCCGCCTCTGGTCCCGCGAACCTCATACGTCCAGGCCATCGCGCCGGACGAGCCGGATCGCGATGACGTTGTGCTGGAACTCGTCGGTGCCCTCGCCGACGATCATCTGGTGGCCTGCGAAGCGCCGTACGCCTGCCACGGTGAAGGTGGGCTTCGCTGAAGCGTGCCGGGTCGGAGACCTCCCCGTATCCCGCTCTGTATACAGAACGGGGGAGCCGCCGCCAGCGCGAGGCGTCGGCTCAGCGGACCACATCCACCTGCACGTTCGCGCCGATCGCCAGGTCGTGGCCGGTCAGGCTGTCGATGAGGGCCTGCAGAGTCTGCGCCAGATGGTGTCGGCAAGCCGCCTCCGCCGCCTGGGCGTCGCCCTGCGTGATCGCCTTCAGCATCGCGCGGTGCTCCTCCAGCGAGGTGAGCATGCGCCGCGGCCCGCTGTGCGAGAGGTGCCGCAGGCGCACGGTCTGGCTGCGCAGGTCGCCGATCGTGCGGGCGAGGTACGGATTGCGGCAGGCGGCGATGACCGCCCGGTCGAAGCCCTCGGCGATGTCGTAGAACTCCTGGTAGGACCGCGCCTGAGCGGCGGCGTCCAGCGCGCGGAAGGACTCGTCGAACTCCCCCAGCCGCTCCAGCAGTTCACCGAACGGCAGCAGTACCCGCCCGTCGGCCGCCCCCGCTCCCGCCACCGACGCGACGGCCTCCGGCTCCAGCAGCATCCGGAACTCGAACAGCGCCCGCACCCCGCCCAGCGAGATCGCGGCCACCCTGGCCACCTCGCCCGGCACGAAGTCGACCAGGCCCTCCCGGGCCAGCCGCCGGATCGCCTCCCGCACCGGCGTGCGCGAAGCGCCCAGCTCCTCCCCCAGCTGGACCTCGCTCAGCCTGGCTCCCGGACGCAGCCGCAGCGACTCGATGTCACCCTTGAGCCGCTCGTAGACCGCTTCGCTCTTACCAGTCGCCCGGGTCATGGAACTCCTCGCCGATCCTGCCGCACCCACCCTTGTATACAGAGGTATACAGGCTATCCGGGCAGCGCATCGGGCGAGGTGGAGTGGTGACGCCGGATGTTCGACCACATGATCCAGCCGGCGCCGATGATGAGGCCGAAGCCGATGATCCGGTAGAGCACCACGGCGGCGATAGCGGTGCCCATGGCGACGCCGCCGGTGACTGCATGCGCCATACAACTGCACATCGCCGGGCAATTACGCCATCGGTGCAATGCGAGCCCCCAGGGAACGCCGGTTCCGCCCGGTGGGGTCCTGTAGATCAGGTTTCCGCGTTGAGGGCACGCAGCCCTGCGGTGTCACGGCGCCGAAGAATCCGCACTCCGAGGAGCCACCAGCCCCGACTCATAGGCGAACACGACGAGTTGGGCCCTGTCCCGCGCCCCCAGCTTCGTCATCGCCCGGCTGATGTGGGTCTTCGCCGTGAACGGGCTGATCACCATGTGCTCGGCGATCTCCTCGTTCGTCAGCCCCCGCGCCGCCAACGCCGTCACCTCGCGTTCGCGGCGCGTCAGGCCCTCCAGGCCGGGAGCGGTGGCCCGGTCCGGTGGTCTGGACACGAACTCGCCGATCAGGGTGCGGGTCACCGACGGGGACAGCAGCGCCTCCCCGCCCGCCACCACGTCGATCGCCTGGAGCAGGTCGGCCGGTTCGGTGTCCTTCAGGAGGAAACCGCTCGCACCGGCGCGCAGGGCCTCGAAGACGTACTCGTCGTGGCCGTAGTTCGTCAGGATCACCACGCGGACGGACGCCAGCGCCGGGTCCGCGGCGATGCGGCGGGTCGCCTCGATGCCCGTCATCACCGGCATCTGTACGTCGATCAGCGCGATGTCGGGAACCTGGGCGCGGATCAGCTCCAGGCCCCGCTCCCCGTCCGCCGCCTCGCCGACCACCTCGATACCGTCCTCGGCGTCCAGCAGGGCCCGGAAGCCCGCCCGCATCAGTGCCTGGTCGTCGACGAGCGCCACTCTGATCACGCCGTCCCCCATTCCGTCGTCACCCCGCCCCACAACCCATCGTCACCCCGTCGCCCGGACCGCAGTCACCCCGCCCTCGTCCCGACTCCCTCATCTCGTCCCGCCTCCCCCGCCTCCCCCAGCGGCAGCCGCGCCCGCACCGCGAATCCGCCCTCCGCGCGCGGGCCCGCGTCCAGCGTGCCGCCGAGGGCCGTGACGCGTTCGCGCATACCGGTGAGACCGATGCCGGGGGTGGGCGGGCCGGCCGGGTCGGCGGTGCCGTCGTCCTCGACGCGGATCGTCAAGTCACCTTCCCCGTAGTCCAGTTGGACGTTCACCTTCGCCGGGCCCGCGTGCCGCGCCGCGTTCGTCAGGGCCTCCTGGACGATGCGGTACGTGGCCCGGTCGACGGTCGCCGCCAGCGGCCGCTCCTCCCCCGTCACCGTCAGCTCGACCGCGAGCCCGGCCGCCCGCGCCCGCTCCACGAGCAGCGCGGGTGTGCCGGTCGGCTCGTCCGTGCGCAGCACTTCCAGCGTGGCGCGCAGCTCACGCATCGCCTCGCCGCTCGCCTCCTGGATGGCGAGCAGCGCGGGCGGTATCTCCTCGCCGCGCTTGCGGGCCAGGTGCACGGCGACGCCCGCCTGGAGCTTGACGATCGAGATGCTGTGGGTGAGCGAGTCGTGCAACTCGCGGGCTATGCGCAGGCGTTCCTCGCCCGCCCGGCGCAACGCCGCCTCCTCCCGGGTACGCTCGGCCTCCATGGCGCGCTGCTCGGTCTGCCGCAGATATGCCTGCCAGTTGCTGTCGGCCAGCCCTGTCACGACCGCGCACAGGAACCAGCCGGCGAGGAGCAGTGCCTCCCGGGCGACCTCCGCGCTCGCCGAGCCCACCGCGACGTAGCCGCCGAGGAAGACGGCCGCGGCCGCGGCGGCGGTCCCCCGGTGCCCGGTCCGTGCCGCTGTGTGCACCGCGCCCACTACGGGAAGGGCCATGATGGCCGAGGGTCCGGCGTGGACGACTTCGGCGAGCAGGCAGCCGGTGGTGATCGCGAGCACCACGCGCGCAGCCGTGCGGTGCGCGGCCAGGGCCAGCGAACCGACCGCGATCAGCGCGAGGTCGAGCGGCCCCGCACGGTCGTCCGCCCGGGCGACGAGCACGACGATCACGCCGACCACGACCGCGACCGCCGCGTCGACGAGCCGCTCGCGCTTGATCCGATTCCCCCTCATGCCCGCACAGTAGACCGCCCCACCGACAGTGACGTCACCCCTGTGGACGGCCTCCCGACTACTCCCCACGCAGTAGTGCCCGGCACCGGCCGACCCCGCTGTCGCAGCCCCAACTCCCTTCGGCCGTACGACGCCCCGGACGGCCCTGCCGGGGCAAGCTGCTGCCCATGTCCACACCCTTCCGTCACACCGAGCCCCTCCCGCCCAGGTCGGCCACCGGCACCGTCGCCGAGGTGTACGCGCAGATCGCCCTCGACTTCGGCATCGCGGCGCCCGCCACCTTCATGGTCCTGTCCTCCGCACCCGAACTCCTGGCCCCCACCTGGGCGTTGATGCGCGAGTCGCTCATCGCGGGGGCCGGCGACCGCACCGGCAAGGAGTTGGTGGCCCTCGGGGTGTCGCTCGCCAACAAGTGCCCGTTCTGCGTGGACGCCCACACCGTGCTGCTGCACGCCACCGGCGACCACGCGCTGGCGGAGCGGCTGGCGCGGGGAGAGGCCCCGGAAAACGAGGAGCACGCACGCGTGCTGGACTGGGGACGGCACACGCGCGTACCCGGCGCCGCCCTGGTGCCGTACCCCTTCCCCCGCGCGCACGCCCCCGCCTACCTCGGCACCGCGCTCACCTTCCACTTCATCAACCGGATCGCGTCGGCCCTGCTGACCGAGAACCTGCTGCCGGCCGGCGCCCAGCGCTTCCGCGCGGTACGCAGCCTCGCGGGCCGCACGCTCGCCCGGACCGTACGCCGCCCGGCCCGTCCCGGCACCGCCCTCGCGCTCCTCGACCACGCCGACCCCGGCGAAGCCCCCGCATGGGCGGGCGGGACCCCCGTCGGCCTCGCGTACGCGGCACTGCTCAGGGCGGCCCTCTCGGGCGCCGCCCTTCTCGACACCGACGACCAGGACCTGGTGGAAGACGTCATCCAGGACTGGGACGGGGCACATCCCCCGCTCGACCTGAGGGGCTTCCCGGACCGACGGGAGCGTCCCGGGGCGCGCCTCGCCCTGCTGGCCGCCCTCGCGCCGTACCGCATCACGGACGAGGACGTCGCGGCCTGGCGCCGGCCGGAGCACACCGACCACTGCCTGGTGCACCTGGTCGCGTATGGGGCGTTCGTCGCCGTTGACCGCATCGAAAGCGCACTTTCCGCCCAAATCATCCAACAGGCCATGTAACTCGCCCAGGACACCACGTAATTACGGCCCTCCCGTAACGGCGTCAGCACGGAGCGAGTTCGCCCTTCCGCCTCACAGGGAGTCATGTGACACTGGCGTCCCGTCCGCTGTGCGGACTCCCTCCGCACCGTCCCCCACGAAAAGTGCGCCGTGCGTTCTCTTTCCTTGCCGCTCGCCCTCACCGCACGTCTGTCGCCCGTCGTCGTGCTCGCCGCGGCGGGCTGGGCGCTGTCGTCCGGCCCGTTCGCCGCGACACCGGCCGCCGATGACGGGGGGACGCGGAAGAGCGAGGGCGAGTCGCCCACGGCGCCCGCGACGGCGGCGGTGTCGAAGACGTACGCCACCGCTCCCGCGCCGTGCGACAGCCTGGGCACGAAGACGATCAAGTCGCTGGTGCCGGGCGCCAAGACGGCCGGCAAGGAGATCCAGTCCACCGACTCGAAGCTGCGCCGCACCTGCTCGTGGAACGCGCTCAAGGGCTACGACTACCGCTGGCTGGACGTGTCCTTCGAGATCACGGAGTCGGACGACGCGGCGCTGAAGTCCTTCAAGGACCGCGTCGCGGACAAGAGCGGCGGTGGCGACGTCCCCGGCATCGGTGACGCCGGCTACTCCGTCGTGAACCTCACCACCGAGGACAAGCAGCAGACACGTGAGGGCGTGGTGCTGGTCCGCACATCCAACGCGCTGGTCTCCATCACGTACAGCGGCAGCGACTTCGAGTCGAAGAAGGCGCCCGACACGGACGAGATCAACAAGGGCGCGATCAAGGCGGCCAAGGAGGCGGTGGCCGCCTTGGAGGACGGCCAGAAGGGCTGACCGCCCTCCACGACCGCCCTCCCTCGCGGGATCAGGCTTCGGCGCGTTCCTTGCGACCGCCCATGAGCACCACGTACAGCAGCAGCGAGGCGCCCAGACCCACCGCCCAGCCGTAGTCGGCGAGCGGCTTGAGGAACGGGATCAGTCCGTCGGTCGGGAACGGGCCGGTCTTCGTGCCGTCGGCGCCGACGCCCGAGTACGAGCCGCCGACCGCGAGGACGCCGCCGACCAGGAAGGCGACGATCGCCCGCCAGTTCCAGCCGGACGAGTACCAGTAACGCCCGCCGGGCGTGTACAGGTCGGCGAGGTGCAGGACCGTGCGGCGGACGATCCAGTAGTCGGCGATCAGGATGCCCGCGACCGTGCCGAGCAGACCGCCGACCACGCCGAGCCAGGTGAAGATGTAGAACTCCGGGGTGGAGATCAGCTTCCACGGGAAGATCAGGATGCCGACGACACCGGTGATCAGGGCGCCGGTACGGAAGTTGATGAGCTTCGGGGCCAGGTTCGCCAGGTCGTACGCCGGGGAGACCACGTTCGCCGCGATGTTCACGGAGATGGTGGCGACCAACACGATGATCAGCGCGAAGAGCAGGCCGAAGGCGTTGTCCGTCTTGGCGGCCAGTGCGACCGGGTCCCAGATCGCCTCGCCGTAGACGACCTCGGAGCCGGAGGTGACCAGCACGGCGAGCACGGCGAAGAGCGTCATGGTCGTAGGAAGGCCGAGAGCCTGGCCCCAGGTCTGCGCCTTCTGGCTGGCGCCGAAGCGGGTGAAGTCGGGGATGTTGAGGGACAGCGTCGCCCAGAAGCCGATCATGCCCATGAGGGACGGGAAGAAGACCGGCCAGAAGTCGGGGCCCCAGCCCAGCTTCGAGGGCTGGTCGAGCAGCGCGCCGAACCCGTCCGCCTTGACCGCGATCCAGATCAGCAGCACGAGGGCACCGACGATCACGAAGGGCGCGGCCCAGTTCTCGAAGTGCCGCAGGAAGTCCATGCCGCGATAGATGATGGCGATCTGCAGCGCCCAGAAGAGCAGGAAGCAGAGCCACAGCGGCCAGGGGTTGCCCGCGACCTTCGCCGCGTTCTCCCAGCCTCCGCCGGTGAGCTTGGAGCCGAGGGCGAAGATGCCGCTGCCGCCGATCCAGGTCTGGATGCCGAACCAGCCGCAGGCCACCGCCGCCCGGATCAGCGCCGGGATGTTGGCGCCGCGCAGCCCGAACGACGCCCGCGCCAGCACCGGGAACGGTATGCCGTACTTGGGCCCGGCATGCCCGGTGGCCAGCATCGGCAGCAGCACGATGATGTTGGCCAGGGCGATGGTGAAGACGGCCTGCTTCCAGTCCATGCCGAGGGCGACCAGGCCGGAGGCCAGGGTCCAGCTGGGGATGCAGTGGGCCATGGAGATCCACAGGGCCGCGAAGTTGTACGTCGTCCACTTGCGCTCGGCGACCGGGACGGGACGCAGGTCCTCGTTGGCGAAGGGGCTGTCGGCGGGGTACGCCTCAGGAGCGAGTTCGATCCGGCCGTCGGCACCGGCGAACTGGGATATCGGTGACCCCGTGGGGACTGTTTCGGTCATGAGCAGGCCAATCGACAGAGCGGGACGGGATGGAGACAGGCCGTGCGGGGGCCTTGGGCCCTCCCCGGGACGGCGGGGAGGGGGACAAGGTGTGGGGGGTCGGGTGGTGTCGGATCTGTGAACTCGCTGATTTCCGCTAGGAGTTGACCGCGGGAATGACCTCCGAGCCGTACGCGTCGATGACGGCTTCCTGCGCGTCGTGCATGTCGTACACGGCGAACTGGTCGACGCCCAGCTCCCGCAGCGCGTTCAGCTTCTCGATGTGCTTCTCGACCGGTCCGATGAGGCAGAACCGGTCGACGATCTCGTCGGGCACGAACGCGGTGTCGGGGTTGTCGGCGCGTCCGTGATGGGAGTAGTCGTACCCCTCGCGGGCCTTGATGTAGTCGGTGAGTTCTTCGGGTACGGCGGCGGAGTGCTCGCCGTACTTGCTGACCAGGTCGGCGACATGGTTGCCGACCATCCCGCCGAACCAGCGGCACTGCTCGCGCGCATGGGCGAGCTTCTCGGGCGAGTCGTCCTCGGTGACGTACGCGGGGGCCGCGACGCAGATCTTCACCTCGGACGGGTCACGGCCGGCCGCGACCGCAGCGTCCTTGACGGCCTTGACCATGTACTCGGTCAGGTACAGGTCGGCGAGCTGCAGGATGAACCCGTCGGCCTCCTCGCCGGTCATCTTCAGCGCCTTGGGCCCGTACGCCGCCATCCATACGGGGAGTTCGGCGCCCGGCTTGATCCACGGGAACCTGACGACCGTACCGCCGCCGAGGTCGGCCTCCTGACCGCTGCCGAGCGCCCGGATGACCTTCATGGCCTCACTGATGCGGGCCAGCGTGTTGGGCTTGCGGCCGGCGACGCGCATCGCGGAGTCGCCCCGGCCGATGCCGCAGACGGTGCGGTTGCCGAACATGTCGTTGAGGGTGGCGAACGTGGAGGCGGTGACCTCCCAGGTGCGGGTGCCCGGGTTGGTCACCATCGGGCCGACCGTCAGCTTCTGGGTGTTCGCCAAGATCTGGCTGTAGATGACGAACGGCTCCTGCCACAGCACGGCGGAGTCGAAGGTCCAGCCGTAGGTGAAGCCGCTGCGCTCGGCGCGCTTCATCAGGCTGACGACCCGCGAGGCCGGCGGGTCGGTCTGCAGGACGAGTCCGAAGTCCATGTGCTCCGCTCCTAGTTGAGGTACTGACAGGTGGAGCGGGGGGTGTAGACGCCGTGCCCGGCGCGCCCGGTGTACTCCCGCTCGGTGATGACGAGTTCGCCGCGCGAGAGGACCGTCTCGACCCGGCCGACGGTCTGCTTGCCCTCGTACGCCGAGTAGTCGACGTTCATGTGGTGCGTGACGGCGGACATGACCTGCTCGGCCTGCGGGTCGTAGATCACGACGTCGGCGTCGGCGCCCGGCGCGATGGTGCCCTTCTTCGGGTACATGCCGAACATCCGGGCCGGGGTCGCGCAGGCGATCTCGATCCAGCGGCGGCGGGAGATGCGGCCCTCGACGACGGCCTGGTGGAGCAGGTCCATCCGGTTCTCCACACCGGGAAGGCCGTTGGGGATCTTCGAGAAGTCCCCGCGTCCCAGCTCCTTCTGGCCCACGAAGCAGAACGGGCAGTGGTCGGTGGAGACGACCTGGAGGTCGTTCGTCCGGAGCCCCTTCCACAGGTGGGCCTGGTGCTCCTTGGGCCGCAGCGGCGTCGAGCACACGTACTTCGCGCCCTCGAAGTCCGGCTCGGCGAGGTTGTCGGTGGACAGGAACAGGTACTGCGGGCAGGTCTCGCCGAAGACGTTCAGCCCCTCGTCGCGTGCCTTGGCCAGCTCGGCGACTGCCTCCATCGCCGAGACGTGCACGACGTACAGCGGGGCGCCCGCGACCTGGGCCAGCCGGATGGCGCGGTGGGTGGCCTCGGCTTCCAGGAGCGCCTTGCGGACCTCGCCGTGGTAGCGCGGGTCGGTCTCCCCGCGGGCGAGTGCCTGCTCGACCAGGACGTCGATCGCGATGCCGTTCTCCGCGTGCATCATGATCAGGCCGCCGTTCTCGGCGGAGCGCTGCATGGCGCGCAGGATCTGGCCGTCGTCCGAGTAGAAGACGCCGGGGTAGGCCATGAACTGCTTGAAGGAGGTCACGCCCTCCTCCACCAGCAGGTCCATCTCCTTCAAGGTCTCCTGGTTCACATCGGAGACGATCATGTGGAAGCCGTAGTCGATCGCGCAGTTGCCCTCGGCCTTGGCGTGCCAGGCGTCGAGGCCCTCACGCAGCGAGTGGCCCACGCTCTGCACGGCGAAGTCGACGATCGTGGTCGTTCCGCCCCAGGCGGCGGCCCGGGTGCCGGTCTCGAAGGTGTCGGAGGCGAAGGTGCCGCCGAACGGCAACTCCATGTGGGTGTGGGCGTCGACGCCGCCGGGGATGACGTACTTCCCGGTGGCGTCGATGGTCTGGTCGGCCGTCCAGGCCTCGGCGGCCGGGGTGCCGCTCGCGGCGAGGGCGGCGATACGGCCGTCCTCGATCAGGACGTCGGCGTGCATCTCGTCGGACGCGGTGATGACGAGACCACCGCGGATGACGGTACGGCTGCTCATACTCCCTCTCCTACCGTGGTCAACACTGGTGTCCAGTACGTCGATGGGTCCCGCGGGCCCGGCCCCGTGCGCCGGGCCCGCGAAGACACGGGACGGTCAGGGAGCGGTGAGCGGGCTGTACGCCTCGGGACGGCGGTCGCGGTAGAACTGCCAGCGGTCGCGGACCTCGCGCAGCTTGGCCAGGTCCAGGTCCCGGACGACGAGTTCGGTCTCCTTGTCGCTCGCCACCTCGCCGACGAACTGCGCCTCCGGGTCGACGAAGTAGCTCGTCCCGTAGAAGTCGTTGTCGCCGAGGTCCTCGACGCCGACCCGGTTGATCGCGCCGATGAAGTACTCGTTGGCGACGGCCGCCGCCGGCTGCTCCAGCTGCCACAGGTAGCGGGAGAGGCCGCGCGAGGTGGCCGACGGGTTGAACACGATCTCGGCGCCCTCGAGGCCCAACGCCCGCCAGCCCTCCGGGAAGTGGCGGTCGTAGCAGATGTACACGCCGATCTTCCCGACCGCCGTGTCGAAGACGGGCCAGCCCACGTTCCCGGGGCGGAAGTAGAACTTCTCCCAGAATCCGGGCACTTGAGGGATGTGGTGCTTGCGGTACTTGCCGAGGTACGAGCCGTCCGCGTCGATCACGGCGGCCGTGTTGTAGAGGACGCCGGGCTGCTCCTCCTCGTACATCGGCAGCACGAGGACCAGGCCGAGCTCCTTGGCCAGCGCCTGGAAGCGCCTGACGATCGGGCCCTCGGGGATCTGTTCGGCGTACTCGTAGAACGCCTTGTCCTGGACCTGGCAGAAGTACGGCCCGTAGAACAGCTCCTGGAAGCACAGGACCTGGGCGCCCTGCGCGGCCGCGTCGCGCGCCGCCTGCTCGTGCACCTGGATCATCGATTCCTTGTCGCCCGTCCAGGCGGTCTGGAAGATCGCGGCACGGATCACTCTGCTCATCGGGACCTCCGGTCGCTCGGTGTGCGAGGAGCCTAGGAAGTCCGAAAGCCTGCTTTGAGTTGCACGGTGTCACGTCTGCGGGCGCGCGGCGTGTCACGGTGTCACCCTGTCGTGGGCCCATGTTTCACCGCCGTTTTCCCAGGTCGCCGCATGTTTCACCCCTGTTGCGCGTCGTGCGCGAGGAGCGCGATGTGTACGGAGGCAGCCTGCTCGAAGTCGTCGAGGTCGACGCCCAGGCGCGCCTGTATCGCCTCCAGTCGGCGGTAGAGCGCGGGCCGCGAGACGTGGTGGAGCTGGGCGGTGCGGGACTTGTTGCGGCCGGTGGCGAGATAGGTCCGCAGCACGGCCAGCAGGGCGCCCGTCTCGTCGTCCGGTCCGCACAGCAGCCCGTCCAGCTCGCGCTCCGCGAACGACTGCACCTGCGGGTCGTCCCGCAGCAGCCGGACCAGGCCGCGCAGATGGACGTCCTTGAGGCGTACGACGGCCGGGAGGTCGAGGGCGGTGGAGGAGTCGGCGACGGCATCGGCGACGTGCTGGGCCTCGCGCACCCCGGCGGGTACGTCGTCCCAGGCGGTACGCGCGTCGGCGGCCGCCACGACGGTCCGCGCGTCCCCCGACTCCGAGCGCACCCGGGCGGCGAAGTTCGCGGCGAGCACGGCGTCGTCCTGGTCCCTGGCGAGGCTCAGCAGGACCGCGGTGGCCCCGTCGGCGAGCTCGGCGACGATCCCGGGCAGCCCCAGCATCCGCAGCACGCGCTCCAGTTGGGCCGGTTCGCCGTCCCGCACGACCAGCGGCACGAAGGTGCGCCGGTTGACCGGCAGCCCGGCGGCACGCGCGCGTGGCAGCAGTTGCCTGGCCGGTACGACTCCGCTGACCAGGTCGGTCAGCAGGCTCTGCGCGGACTGCTCCTCCCAGGTGTGCGCGGAGGTGCCGCCGAGCATGCGGTGCAGGACGAGGGCCTCGGCGGCGCGGTCGGCGAGCAGCCGTCCGCCGGCGGTGTCGCCGCGGTGGCCGCACAGCACGATCTGCCCCCACCGCTCACCGCGCCCGCCCAGTTCGGCGCGGATCCAGCCGTCGCCCTCGCTGCCCCCGGCCTGCCGGGCGATGCGCTCCCAGTCGCGCAGCACGTCGTCCACCGCCGACCGCTCCCCCGCCGTGGCGAGGACGCGGTGGGCGAGGTTGGTGACGACGACGGGGCAGGCGCTGTGCGCGGCGACCTCGTCGAGGAGGCGTTGCAACGGGGCGCCCGCCGTGATGAGTCCGGTGAGCGCGGTCCGTACGGCCTCGGAGAGACTGACGGCGGCGAACTTGCGCCGCACGAGCCGGGACTGGACCTCCTCGGTCAGCTCGGCGAAGGGGAAGGGCCGGTGCAGGACGACCATGGGCAGCCCGCACCGCTCGGCCGCCCGGCGCATCACCTCGGGCGGCGCGGGAAAGGCCCGGCCGAGGCCCAGCACGACGGCCGCCGCCTCGGCCCGGTGCAGGGAGCGGATGTACTCGGCCTGCTTGTCCTCGTCCCCGGCGAGCAGGACCCCGGTGGTGAGCACCATCTCGCCGCCGCTGAGCATCACCCCGACGTCGGGCGCCTCGGCGACATGCACCCAGCGCACCGGCCGGTCGAGCTGACCGGCGCCGGCCACCACCTCGGGCTCCCCGGCGAGCACCCGCTCCAGGTTGAGGACCTGCCTCACCGACAGGGCGGGTTCCAGGGGTTCCGTAGGCTCCAAGGACTCCAAGGTGGTGGTCATGGCGGCGTTCCCTTACTCAGGTGAGTCCTGCTAGATGCTCCTCAGAGCGTTCTCGAGGATCGCGGCGCCCTCCTCGGCCTCCGCGACCGTGAGGGACAGCGGCGGAGCGATCCGCAGGGAGCTGGTGTTGTGGCCGCCGCCCTTGCCGATGAGGAGGCCGCCCTCGCGGGCCGCCTCCAGCACGGCGGACGCGGCCGCCGGGTCGGCGTCGTCCGTGCCGGGCTTGGTGAGTTCGATGCCCAGCATCAGGCCCCGGCCGCGCACCTCCCGTACGTGCGGCACGTGCGCCGCGACGGCCCGCAGCCGCTCGACGAGCAGCCCGCCGACCCGCCGGGCGTTGCCCTGGAGGTCGTGTTCCAGCAGGTACGACAGGTTGGCGAGGCCGGCCGCCATGGTGATCTGGGTGCCGCCGAAGGTGGAGATGCTGTTGGAGTCGAGGCAGTTCATGATGTCGGCGCGGGCGACGACACCGCCGATGGAGCTGCCGTTGCCGATGCCCTTGGCGAAGGTCAGCATGTCCGGCGGACCGGACTGCCCGTGGGCCTGCCAGCCCCAGAAGTGGTCGCCGGTGCGGCCCCAGCCGGTCTGCACCTCGTCGGCGATCCACAGGATGCCGCGCTCGGCGAGGACGTCCCGGAAGGCGGCGTACAGCCCGTCCGGGCCCGAGGTGAAGCCGCCGACGCCCTGGATGGGCTCGGCGATGAGGGCCGCGGGCGGACGGGTGTGGCCGAGGAGGTCCTTCAGGTCCTCGACGCAGGCGGCGATGAAGTCCTCGTCGCCGAGTTCGGCGTACGGACCACGCGTGCGCACCCCGCCGTGGACGTACAGCGTCTGCAGCGGCGACAGCGAGGTCGGCGACCAGCCGCGGTTGCCGGTGATGCCGACCGCGCTGAACGAACGACCGTGGTAGCTGTTGCGCATCGCGAGGATCGTGTTGCTCTGCCGGTAGGCCGTCGCGAGCAGCAGGGCGGTGTCGTTGGCCTCGGTGCCGGAGGTGGTGAAGAAGACGCGGGCGTCCGGGATGCCGCTCAACTGGGCGATGCGCTCGGCGAGTTCGACCATGGGCCGGTTGAGGTACAGGGTCGAGGAGTGGATGATCCGCCCGGCCTGCTCGCTCACCGCCTTGGTGACCTCGGGCAGCGCGTGCGCGGTCATCGTGGTGAGGATGCCGCCGAAGAAGTCGAGGTAGCGGTTGCCCTGCGCGTCCCAGACGTGCCGGCCCTCGCCGTGGGTGATCTCCAGCGGGTCCTCGTAGTAGAGGGCGAGCCAGTCCGGCATGACGGCTCGGTGGCGTCCCAGCAGGTCCTTCGTCACGGCTGTACCAGTCCTTCGTAGGCGTCGGGGCGGCGGTCACGGTAGAAGGCCCACTGCTGCCGCACTTCTTCGATGAGGTCGAAGTCGAGGTCGCGTACGACGAGTTCCTCGCTCTTGTCGCCGGCGACCTCGCCGACGAACTGCCCACGGGGGTCGACGAAGTAGCTCGTCCCGTAGAAGTCGTTGTCGCCGTACGGCTCCTGCCCGACGCGGTTGATCGCGGCGACGAAGTACTCGTTGGCGACGGCCGCCGCCGGCTGCTCCAGCTGCCAGAGGTAGGCGGACAGGCCACGCGAGGTGGCCGACGGGTTGTACACCAACTGGGCGCCGTTGAGCCCGAGTTGCCGCCAGCCCTCGGGGAAGTGCCGGTCGTAGCAGATGTAGACACCCACCTTCCCGACGGAGGTGTCGAAGACCGGCCACCCCACATTGCCCGGCTTGAAGTAGTACTTCTCCCAGAAGCCCTTGACCTGCGGGATGTGGTGCTTGCGGTACTTGCCGAGGAAGGTGCCGTCGGCGTCGATCACGGCCGCGGTGTTGTAGTAGAAGCCCGACTGCTCGACCTCGAAGACCGGCACCACGATCACCATGCCGGTCTCGCGGGCGAGCTCCTGCATACGACGCACGGTCGGCCCGTCGGGGACCGGCTCGGCCCAGCGGTAGTGCTCCGGCTCCTGGACCTGACAGAAGTAGGGAGCGTTGAAGACCTCCTGGAAGCCGATGATCTTCGCGCCCTGCCGGGCCGCCTCCCGGGCGTGCTCCTCGTGTTTCGCCACCATGGACTCGGTGTCGCCGGTCCAGGTGGCCTGGACCAGAGCGGCACGAACGACGTTGGCCATGAGCTGCTCCTTCGACGGGACGTCAGAGCCTCTACGCCCGTAGAGGGGGCGGTAGAGGCTTGAAAGTAAGCCCCTGGAACAGCCTTGCCAAGACCATCGTCGTTAACCCGCTGAGTCGATCACGTTTCACACTCCTGTGGGGGATGGATGGGGCCGGTGGGACGGGTGGGCCCGGTGGTGTGACCGACGGGTCAGGCCGCGAAGCCCGCCACCCGCAGGGCGTGGACGAGATCCCAGTGGCGCTCGTCCGAGATGCCCTGGGCGGCCTCCAGCAGCAGCGGTACGAGCGTCCGCGGCTCCGGTGCGGCGCTGCGGGCGGCCTCCTCCGGGGTGCGGACCCGGACGTACGCGTCCAGCAGTGCGCGGACCTCGCGGTGCCGCCCCTCGCCGACCAGCGCCACCACGGCCTGCCCGATCTCGTGCGCGGGCCGCGCCACGCCCTGCCGCAGGATCTGCTCCCCGTCACCGGCCCGACCCGCCGCGGTCAGCGCGTCGGCGGCGGCGACGAGCCGCTCGGCCGGCAGTGAGGCGGTCTCCCACAGCAGGGTCGCCCAGTCGGCGCCGAGCCCGGCGCGCTCCATCCCGGCCGCGAGCGCCGGAAGGCGGACGGCGGGCCAGTACGCGGCCTCCACGAGCAGTGCGTGCGCCTCGCCGCTACGGCCCTCCGCGCGCAGCCGCACGATCGCCTCCACGGTCCGGGAGACCTCCCGCCGGTCCGCCGCGTCCATGGGCTCGGCCTGTGTCCGCTCCGGGCTCACGGGCGCCTCGTCGGCCGCCCCGGCGAACCGGGCACCGCGCGGAGTGCGGCGCGTGGTGTCGGGCTGGGCGGCGAGGGTCGGGAGGGTGGGGAGGACGGGTTCCGCGGTGGGCGGTACGACGACGGGGGCGGCCTCCTCCTCGACCATCCCGGCGAAGCGGGCACTGCCGCGGCGGCGTTTGCGCTGCTTGGGGGTGGGGGCGGGATCGAGGGCGGGGTCCGGGGCGGGGTCGGGCGACGGGGCCTGGGGGTGGTCGCCGGGTGTGGTGGGGGCGGGTGCGGTGGGGGCGGAGGTGTGCTGGGCTTCCGGCCAGTCGGGCCGGGCGGGGGCTCCGACCGGGGCGGTTCGGGCATCGTGGTGCTGGTGCTGGTGCTGGTGCTCGGGATGCCCGGTCGGGCGGTCCAGGGCCTGCGGATGCTCCCGAGGAGCCGCCCCTCCGCCCCCGAACCGATCATCCAGGCGGAACACGGACCCCTCCCCCACCCGGTCCCGGCGTATCGCCTCGGCCCGCCCGCTGGCGGCCCGTCGGTCCAAGTCGGCCATCCGGGCCCGGAGTTCCGCGCACCGGGCGGTGGCGCGCTCATGGTCGTCGCGGGCCCAGGCGAGGTCGAGGCGGACGTTGTCGGCCTCCTCGCGGCTGCCGGCCGAGGCCAGCAACCGTCCCAGTTCCGCCTGCCGTTCGGCGGCGTACCGCTGCTCGCGGAGCATGACGTCGAGCCGGTCACCGAGGGCGTCACGGCCACCGGGCCGGAGGTCGTACGCGGCGAGGGCGGCGGCGTGCAGGGCGCGGGCGCGCTCCGTCTCGGGGCCGGCGCCGCCGGGGCCGTACTGGGCGGCGAGGTCGTGCAGGAGTGACTCCACCACGTCCCAGGGCGGCACCTCGCGTCCGTCGAGGCAGGCCTGCATGCCCTCCGGGTCACGCTGCCAGAACACCCCGCACCAGCCGTCGCCCTGATCCAGGCGCGCCAGAAGACCGTCCAGGTAGTTCACGAACTCCCGTACCCGGGCCGGGAGTTGTTCCACTGACATCGCCCAACTCCCGCCAGACCGGAGTACTCCGGTCCGTTAGGCAACACCAGCCATGTTACGAACGCGCTACGAGAGAATTTCGGACTGAACGCAGAGTACGCCGGAGCTGTCGGAACGTGACGTGCGAACCCGTCAGGCGGCGGCCTCGACGACCGGCGTGCAGCGCCCGGCCAGCTCGTCCATGGACAGCCCGAGGGCCTGCGCCAGCGCGGCCACGGTGAAGAAGGCCGGCGTCGGAGCGCGCCCCGTCTCGATCTTGCGGAGCGTCTCGGCGGAGATGCCGGCGCTCGCCGCGACCTCGGTCATGCTGCGGCCGCCGCGTGCCTGGCGGAGGAACCGGCCGAGCCGCTCGCCGCGTTCGCGTTCTTCGGGGGTGAGAGGGGTGCGCACCATGCCGTCATTCTAATACCGGTATAGTAATTGGCATGGTGGAGCTGAAGACGGACAAGTCGATCGATGCGATGTACGCGGCCGGGCAGGTCGTCGGCCAGGCCCTCACGGCCGTACGCAAGGCCGCTGACGTGGGGGTTTCCCTGCTGGAGCTGGACGAGGTGGCGCGCGAGGTGCTGCGCGCGGCCGGGGCGACGTCCCCCTTCCTCGGCTACCGCCCCTCCTTCGCCCCCACCCCCTTCCCCGCCGTCATCTGCGCATCGGTGAACGACGCGATCGTGCACGGCATCCCGACCGCCTACCGCCTGCGCGACGGCGACCTGGTGTCCATCGACTGCGGTGCGGAACTGGGCGGCTGGGCGGGCGACTCGGCGATCAGCTTCACGGTCGGCAGGGCGCGCCCGGCGGACGTACGGCTGATCGAGACGGCGGAACGCGCGCTGGCGGCGGGTATCGAGGCGGCCGTGGTCGGCAATCGCATCGGCGACATCGCCCACGCGATCGGCTCGGTCTGCCGGACGGCCGGGTACGGCATCCCGGACGGGTTCGGCGGGCACGGGATCGGCCGCAAGATGCACGAGGATCCGTCGGTGCCGAACGAGGGCCGCCCGGGCCGGGGCATGCCGCTGCGGCAGGGCATGGTCCTCGCCATCGAGCCGATGCTCGTCGCGAGCGGCGAGGACGGTTACCACGCGGCCCCCGACGGCTGGACCCTGCGCACGAACGACGGCTCCCGCGCCGCCCACACGGAACACACGGTGGCGATCACGGAGGCGGGGCCACGGATCCTGACGGCCCGCTGAGGAGCGGCGCTGCCAACCTGCACGCCTGATCGGCGCGGGGCTCGGGGAGGGGCGCACGTGGGGTTCAAGCGGCTGTTCGGGTTGGGGCACCCGGACGGGGCGATCGAGGTGGACACGCAGATCCTGGGGCCGGTGCGGCCCGGCGGGGACCTGCGGGCCGTGGTCCTCGTCAAGGGTGGCGATCGCGACGCACAGATCGACGAGGTGGCCCTGCGCGTCGACGTCCGGCGCACGGGCCACGACGGCGAGGAGCGGGAACACCAGGTCGGGACGCACTACGCCGAGCCCAGCCACTTCACCCTCCGCAAGGGCGAGGAGCAGCGCCTGACGGTCTCGCAACCGTTGTCGTGGGAGACGCCCGTGAGCGAGCTCGGGGGACGGGCCCTCGGAGTCGTCCTGTCCGTCCGGACCGAGCTCGTGCTCGGCGGCAAGCGTGCCGGAGTCGACGTCGACGACGACCTGCTCCATGTCACCGCGCTGCCGCTGCACGAAGCCGTGCTCGACGCGTTCGCCGACGAGGGGTACCTCTGCGACTCGGCGGAGGTCGTCGAGGGTGATGTGCCGCGCACCGAGCAGCGTGTGGGCATCTACCAGACCCTCCTGCTCACGGGGCACGCTCCCGGGCCGGGCCGGCCCGAGCGGCTGGAGGTCACGTTCCAGCCGAACGCCGTCGGCGCGCTGGTCCATGTCCCGCGTGCCGCGCCCCATGGCCGTTACTGGGAGGACAAGCCCCCCGCCCGGCGCTTCCCCGCCGCCCACCACGAGGTC
The DNA here is from genome assembly GCF_039537145.1 of Streptomyces shaanxiensis. NCBI lineage: Bacteria > Bacillati > Actinomycetota > Actinomycetes > Kitasatosporales > Streptomycetaceae > Streptomyces > Streptomyces shaanxiensis. The sequence goes on along the minus strand of NZ_BAAAZY010000010.1, from coordinate 126,052 downwards.
GGCCAGGTGGACTGGCGGCCGCAGGTCAGCAAGACACTTCAGGAGCTGGCCCTGCTCGACGACCGCTGACCGTACAGGGCCTCTTCCTCGCGTTCCCTGAAGGTGCCCCCGGCCACCGTTCGTGCGAAGGTGTTCTACGAACGCGCGGCCAGGTGTAACCGGCTTCCGCCAGGGTTACCCGATTCCGGCACGTCGATCAGCGAGGGCGACCCTGCCCGCGCAGGGACGCCGGATGGGAACGCCATGACCAGCGGCTTCAACGGTGGTCCGGAGGACTACGACCCCTTCGGAGAATTCCTCGCCCGCTTCTTCGGCGGACCGCGCCCCGGCCCCCGCCAGATCGACATCGGACGCCTGCTCAGTCAGCCGGCCCGGGAGCTGGTGCGGGGCGCCGCCCAGTACGCCGCCGAGCACGGCAGCCGCGACCTGGACACCCAGCACCTGCTGCGCGCCGCGCTGTCCGCCGAGCCGACCCGCAGTCTGCTCACCCGGGCCGGCGCGGACCCCGACTCGCTGGCGACGGAGATCGACGAGCGCTCGGGCCCGGTCCAGCACCCGCCGGGCGAGGCCCCGCCGCCGACCTCGCTCTCCCTCACCCCGGCCGCCAAACGCGCCCTTCTGGACGCGCACGACCTGGCCCGCGCGCGGGGCGCCGGCTACATCGGACCGGAGCACGTGCTCAGCGCCCTCGCCGCGAACCCCGACTCGGCTGCCGGGCACATCCTCAACGCGGCCCGTTTCGCCCCCTCCGGCATGCCGCCCGAGGCCCCCGACGCCGCCGATTCCCGGCCCCGCATCGATCAACGGCCGCGCGTCGACACCGGGACCCCCACCCTCGACAAGTACGGCCGCGACCTCACCGACCTCGCCCGCCGGGGCCGTATCGACCCGGTGATCGGCCGGGACGAGGAAATCGAGCAGACCATCGAGGTGCTCTCCCGGCGCGGCAAGAACAACCCGGTGCTGATCGGCGACGCGGGCGTCGGCAAGACCGCGATCGTGGAGGGCCTGGCCCAGCGGATCGCCGACGTCGACGTGCCCGACGTGCTCAGCGGCCGCCGGGTGGTCGCCCTGGACCTGACGGGTGTGGTCGCGGGCACCCGCTACCGGGGCGACTTCGAGGAGCGGCTCAACAACATCGTGGGCGAGATCCGCTCCCACTCCGACCAACTGATCGTCTTCATCGACGAGTTGCACACCGTCGTGGGCGCCGGAGGCGGCGGCGAGGGCGGCTCCATGGACGCCGGGAACATCCTCAAGCCGGCGCTCGCGCGCGGCGAACTGCATGTCGTGGGCGCCACCACGCTTGAGGAGTACCGCAGGATCGAGAAGGACGCAGCGCTCTCCCGCCGCTTCCAGCCGATCCTCGTCCCCGAGCCGACCACCGCGGACGCGATCGAGATCCTGCGCGGCCTGCGCGACCGCTACGAGGCCCACCACCAGGTCCGCTACACCGACGAGGCGCTCGTCGCCGCCGTCGAGCTGTCCGACCGCTATCTCACCGACCGCCGCCTGCCCGACAAAGCCATCGACCTGATCGACCAGGCGGGTGCGCGGGTACGGCTGCGCGCGCGGACCAAGGGCACGGACGTACGGACCATGGAACGCGAGGTCGAGCAGCTGACCCGGGACAAGGACCAGGCGGTAGCCGACGAGAGTTACGAGCAGGCGACGCAACTGCGCGACCGCATCGTCGAGTTGAAGCAGCGCATCGCGGACGCGTCCGACAGCGAGGAGGTCGACGAGGGCCAGCACCTCGAAGTCACCACCGAGGCCATCGCGGAGGTCGTGTCCCGGCAGACCGGCATCCCGGTGAGCAGCCTCACCGAGGAGGAGAAGGACCGGCTGCTCGGCCTGGAGGAGCATCTGCACGAGCGGGTCATCGGCCAGGACGAGGCGGTGCGCGTGGTCTCCGACGCGGTGCTGCGCTCCCGCGCCGGACTCGCCAGCCCCGACCGTCCGATCGGCAGCTTCCTCTTCCTCGGCCCGACCGGCGTCGGCAAGACCGAGCTGGCCCGGGCGCTCGCCGAGGCGCTGTTCGGCAGCGAGGAGCGCATGGTCCGGCTGGACATGAGCGAGTACCAGGAGCGGCACACCGTCAGCCGCCTGGTCGGCGCCCCGCCCGGCTATGTCGGGCACGAGGAGGCCGGTCAGCTCACGGAGGTCGTCCGCCGGCACCCGTACTCGCTGCTCCTGCTCGACGAGGTCGAGAAGGCCCACCCGGACGTCTTCAACATCCTGCTCCAGGTCCTGGACGACGGTCGGCTGACCGACTCCCAGGGCCGGACCGTCGACTTCACCAACACGGTCATCGTGATGACCAGCAACCTGGGTTCCGAGGCGATCAGCCGGGGCGGCTCGGGGATCGGGTTCGGCGCGGGTGACGTGGAGGCCGACGAGGAGGCGCGGCGCGAGCGGATCCTACGGCCGCTGCGCGAGCACTTCCGGCCCGAGTTCCTCAACCGCATCGACGAGATCGTGGTCTTCCGCCAACTGACCCCGGACCAGTTGGAGCGGATCACCAACCTGCTCCTCGACAAGACCCGCCGTCTGCTGCACGCGCAGGGCGTCGCGGTCGACTTCACCGGCGCGGCCGTCGACTGGCTCTCCGAGCGCGGCTACCAGCCCGAGTACGGCGCCCGCCCGCTGCGCCGCACCATCCAGAAGGAGGTCGACAACCAGCTCTCCCGGCTCCTCCTGGACGGCCGGATCGGCGAGGGCGGCCGGGTGACGGTGGACGTGGAGGACGGGCGGCTCGCCTTCCGTACGGAAGATCTGCCGCCCGCCCCGGAGCTGTGAACCGGATGCAGTGAGGCGTTACGGCGCCGGGTGTACCACCATTGCCGAGCCGCCGCCCCGCCGTACCTTCTCGGCGGCGGCCAGCCACTTGCCGTTCGGCAGCCGCTGTACACCGGTCGCCGCGCCGATCTCGGGGTTCTGCCGGAAGCCGTGGCCGATCGCTTCCAGCTGAGCCCTCAACGGGCTGTTCCACAGGCCCGGTTCGAGCTCGGTGGTGGTCTGGTTGCGCTGGCTGGCGCGCGGCGCGGCGATCGCGTCGACCAACGGCAGACCGCGGTCGAGGAACCCGGTCAGGGTCTGCAGCACGGTGGTGATGATCGTGGCCCCGCCGGGCGAACCGAGCGCCACGACCGGCTTGTTGTGCTGGTCGAGCACGATCGTCGGGGACATCGAGGAGCGCGGCCGCTTGCCCGGCCCCGGCAGGTTCGGGTCATGGACGGCCGGGCTGGCCGGGGTGAAGGAGAAGTCCGTCAGCTCGTTGTTGAGGATGAACCCTCGGCCCGGGACCGTGATGCCGCTGCCGCCGGTCTGCTCGATGGTCAGCGTGTACGAGACGACGTTGCCCCACTTGTCGGCGACCGTGAGGTGGGTCGTGCTGTCCCCCTCGTACGTGGTCGGAGCCGCCGTACCGCTCGCGTCGCAGTCCGCCGGATCGCGCGGGTCGCCCGGCGCGACCGGGCTCGTCAGCACCGCGTCGTCCTTGATCAGGCACTCCCGCGAGTCGGCGTACCGCTGCGACAGCAGTTCCTTGGTCGGTACGTCCTCGAAGGCGGGGTCACCGACCCAGCGCCCGCGGTCCGCGAACGCGATGCGGCTGGCCTCGATGTAGCGGTGCAGGTACTGGACGTCGCTCGCCTTCGACAGGTCCGTGTTCTCCAGGATGTTGAGCGCCTCGCCGACGGTCGTGCCGCCGGAGGAGGAGGGCGCCATGGAGTAGACGCCGAGACCCTCGTACGAGGTCCTGGTGGGCGCCTGGGACTTGGTGCGGTAGCTGGCCAGGTCCTTGGCGGACAGGTCGCCGGGGCGGGCCTTCCAGCCGGAACTCGGGTCCACCGGCGGATGGTTGACCGTGTCGACGATGTCCTCGGCGAGGTCGCCCCGGTACAGCGTGCCGACGCCGTTCCTCGCCAACTCCGCGTAGGTGCGGGCGAGATCGGGGTTCTTGAAGGTGGAGCCGACGACGGGGAGCGCCCCGTTCGGCAGGAACAGCTTGGCGGTGTCCGGGAAGTAGCGGAACCGGGTCTCGTTCGAGGCGGTCTGCGCGCGGAAGGTGTCGTCGACGGTGAAGCCGTCCCGGGCGAGCCGCTCCGCGGGCTTCAGCAGGGTGCCGAGCCCTCTGCTCCCCCACTTGTCCAGCGCCTTCTGCCAGGTGGCGGGCGTGCCCGGGGTTCCGACGCTCAGGCCGCTGCTGACGGCCTCGGCGAAGGGGATCGCCGTGCCGTTCTCCACGAAGAGGCCGGAGTCGGCGGTGAGCGGCGCGGTCTCGCGGCCGTCGATGGTCTGCACCGTACGGGACTTGGCGTCGTAGTAGACGAAGTAGCCGCCTCCGCCGATGCCGGCGGAGTAGGGCTCGGTGACGCCGAGCGCGGCGGCCGTGGCCACGGCGGCGTCGACGGCGTTGCCGCCCTTGCGCAGGACCTCGATGCCGGCCGCGGAGGCGTCCGCGTCGACGCTGGAGACCGCGCCCCCGTACCCGACGGCGACCGGGACCTTCTCGACTGCCGTGCGCTCGGCGCCGGGTGGCGCTGCCGCCCCCACCGAGACCACGGCGGCCGAGACCGCCAGGACCGACAGTTTTCGCGCGACAGGGCGACGCATCCCCACCTCCAGTCAGTACCGTCCGCGCAGCGTAACCGCATTGCCGGGGTCCCGACAGACCCACTCCGACAGCCGTTTCGCGAACGCCACAGGTCGAACACCGGTACGTACCGGCCACACGGGCCCGCTAGCATGCGCGCCCATGAATGACGACGTGCGCAACATCGTCCTGGGCGTGGTCGCGGTCGGTATCAGTGCCGCGCTCGGCTGGCTTGCCCGCACCTACTTGTGGAAGCGCAAGCTCCGCCGCAAGCAGGCGTTCTTCGGGCTGCCCGACAACGCGGAGTCCCTGCTGGTGGTCAACCGCGGGGCCGGCGGGCCCGAGCTGACGGTGATGCGGTACGACGTGTTCGCGCTCCTCGAACTCGCCGCCCTGATCAAGGACTGCAACGCCCACGCCCAGATAGTCCCGCACGACACGGCACGCCAGGGCTTCGGCGAACGCACCGAGTTCTGCGTCGGCGGCCCGGCCTCGAACCGCCGTATGACGGCGCACCTTGCCTCCCTGCTGCCCGGTGTGCGCGTGAACGTCGACGCCGAACCCGGCCCGGACCGGGGCGCCCTGCAGATCGGTTCCGAGCGCTACCGGGTGGAGGTCGGCAAGGAGGAGTACGCGCTGCTCGCCCGGCTCACCGTCGGGCAGAGCCAGGACACCCGCCCCGTCTTCCTGTTCTGCGGGCAGACCGCCATCACCAACCAGGCCGCCACCCGCTACCTCGCCCGCAACCACGAGCGGCTCTCCCGCAAGCACGGCAACAACTCCTTCATCCTGCTGCTGAAGGTGGTCAACTCGCAGGCGTACGGCCCGGATGTGGTGGAGCTGGTGGCGGACGTGACGCGGGCGGCGCAGGCGCCGCTGCCGACACCGGCGGCTCCTCGCAATACCCACCGGGCCTCCTGAGGTTCATCACATTCCGGTAATCGTTACTGCCACGTAACTTACCGACGGGTTACTTGCGGTAAGGGGACGAGGTTACCGTTCGGTCACTTTGCACTGACACGAGTGAGGAGTGACCCGTGGGACACCATCGCAAGGCCCTGCGCACGACCGCCGTGGGCGCCGTCTCCGCGACACTGATCGCCGGTAGCGCCCTCGGGCTCGCCCCCGCCGCCCAAGCGGCCCCGAACGGCGTCCGCTTCGTCGACATCACCGGCGACGGTGGCACCACCCTCAAGGCGAACGTCATCACACCGGCCGGCGCCGACGGCACGCGCCGCTACCCGCTGCTCGTGCTGCCCACGAGCTGGGGCCTGCCCCAGGTCGAGTACTTCGCCCAGGCCCAGAAGCTCGCGAACTCGGGCTATGTCGTGGTCAGTTACAACGTGCGCGGCTTCTGGCAGTCGGGCGGCGAGATAGAAGTGGCGGGCCCGCCCGACATAGCCGACGCGTCCAAGGTCATCGACTGGGCGCTCGCCAACACCCCGGCCGACGCGAAGCTCGTCGGCATGGCGGGCGTCTCGTACGGCGCCGGCATCAGCCTGCTGACGGCCGCGCACGACAAACGGGTCAAGGCGGTCGCCGCCCTCAGCGGCTGGGCCGACCTCATCGGCTCGATCTACTCCGGTCGCACCCAGCACGTCCAGGCGGCCGGACTGCTGGACGGGGCGAGCATCGTCACCGGCCGGCAGAGCGCCGAAGTCCGGCAGATCTTCAACGACTTCTACGCCTCCAACCTGTCCAAGGAACAGGACATGATCAACTGGGGGAAGAAACGTTCGGTCGCTACATACGTGGACCAACTGAACAAGAACGGCGCCGCGGTCATGCTGGCCAACGCCTGGGGCGACACGATCTTCCCGCCCAACCAGTACGCGGACTTCTACGAGAAGCTGACCGGCCCGAAGCGGCTGGAGTTCCGGCCGGGCGACCACGCCACCGCCGAACTGACGGGCCTGTTCGGCCTGCCCAACGACGTCTGGACGGACACCGAGCGCTGGTTCGACCACTACCTCAAGGGCGAGGACAACGGCATCAACCGCGAGCTGCCGGTCCAGCTCAAGTCCCGCTCCACGGGCGGCTACGAGGGCTACCCGGACTGGAAGTCGGTCGGCGCGACGAACAGGAAGATCGCCCTCGGGGGTACGACCACCATCCGCACGAACGTCAACTCGGGCGCCGACGGCGGGGTGGTCTTCCTGTCCAGCATCCTCGACCAGGTGGCCCAACTGCCCCCGGTGGCCTCGATCCCGCTGATCCCCCGGCTCTGGGCAGGCGTATGGCAGTCGGAGAAGTACGCCACGGCACAACGTGTGCGCGGTACGGCGAAGTTGCACACCACCGTCACGCCGACCAAGGAGAGCGGCACCCTCGTCGCCTACCTCTACGACGTGGGCCCGCTCGGCCTCGGCAAGCTGGTCAGCAACGCGCCCTACACCTTCCACGGACGTACGCCCGGAAAGCCGTTCACCGTGGACCTGGAGCTGTACTCCACGGCCTACGACGTCCCGGCAGGGCACCGGCTCGCCCTGGTCGTCGACACGGTCGACCCGCTCTACATCGAGCACAACCCGTCCGGCGCGCGGCTGACCTTCTCCTCGCCGGCGAACGACCCGTCATACGTGTCGATTCCACTGCGCGAACAGTGATCTCCGGCCGGCGCCGGACGGGTATGGCTCTATGACTGCTGCCCCCTGCTGCCCCTGGACCCAGGGGCCGTGGGGGGATCCCCACCCGGCAGCAGCGTCCCTGGTCGCGGCCGGAGCGATCGCCACAGCCTTGGGGACGGACGGAACATCGTAGTCGAGGTCGGACGTGGGCAGGATTCCGGTGCGGTGGATGGTGGCGCTCCCCCGGTCACGTTCAGCGATTGCCGCAAACTATCCGGGCAAAGGCTTACTTAATACTCGACACGCACTTTTCGGACATAAGCCGTATTTACTCCGCCTTTATGTCACGTACGACTATGCCGAGGCGCGGGACAGAGGCTCACGCCTCCGCCACCTCCGCGTACAACTGCGACAGTTCCGGCACCCCGTTCGCGGCCCACTCCTGCCCCGAGGTGACGACGTCGAACTCACGGCCGGAGGCGAGCCGGACGACCGGCTGACCGTCCGGCCAGATCCTCCAGGCGGCACCGGGCACGGTGCGCACGATGACGGTGCCGAGATACAGACCGGCGTCATTGCCCAGCCAGGGCAGGACCTCCTCGTCGTCCCGCCAGCGCGGCACCATCTGGTCGAGTGCCTCCAACGAGGCCGCGGTGTCGTCGAGTTGGATCCCCGCCCGGGACGCGTGGGAACGCAGGAGTTCGCACTCGGAGAGCAGTTCGGCGATGCCCTCGGGATCGAGGGCCCCGCGCTTCTCGGGCCGGTGGCCCAGAAAAGGGATCTTCATACGTCAAGCGTGTCATTCGTACTGCCGAACGCACCACAGGCGCGCGGGCCGCCGATTCCGGTCGAGTTCACGCCGACTTCGGGCATGGCTCGTTGACGGGTCACGGGTGCCTCTCTACTTTCTCGGTGCGTCTTGCGTCTCGACCGAGCGGCTCGTTCGAACGGTTCGACTGAACAGTTCGATCGAACGTCTCGACTGAAGGTCTCGCCTGAAGCCTCACCCGAACTTGTCATGTGCAGTCGTACGCAGTCCTGAGCGGTTCGTGAACGGGAGGAGTCGGAGTTGCGCCGATGCGTGTGGGGATCCACGGTCGTCCTAGCTCTCTTCGCGGCTCTGGTGCCGGGGGTCTCCGCGCAGGCGGCCACCGAGCACAGAGCCAAGCCGATCCCATTGGAGCGGCTCTTCGACAACGTGGCGGTCAGCGACGACGCCCGGCCCGCCGAGGCGGACTTCGACGGGGCGGGCGCCTCCCTGTCGGCACAGGACCTCTCGGCGGCGGGCTGGACACCCGGCCGCGCGCTCACCGTGCAAGGTGCCCGGCTGACCTGGCCGAGACGGCAGCCGGGCGAGCCTGACAACGTCCGCGCCAACGGCCAGGACGTGCGGGTGGGCGGCCGCGGCGACGCGCTCGCGTTCCTGGTGGCGGGCACGAACGGCACCATCGCCGGCGGAACGGGGACGGTTCTGTACACCGACGGCACCCGTTCCGCCTACCGCCTGACCGCGCCCGACTGGCGCACCGGCCCGCTCGCCACCAAGGCCGTGGCCCTGCCGCACATCAACACACGCGCCGGTCAACTCGCCGAGCGGGCCCGGCTGTACGTCATGACCGTGCCGCTGGTGGTGGGACGTCAGGTCGCCTCGGTACGGCTGCCGCAGGCGAGCGGGCTGCATGTGTTCGCGGTCTCCGTGCGGGCCCCCGCTCCGGGCTGGACGGGGAGTTGGGCGGCCGCGACGGGCGGCTACCCGACCGTGGGCCCGTGGACCGACCGGACGTTGCGGCTGGTCGTGCACACCTCGGCGGGCGGGCCGAGGGTGCGGCTGCGGTTCGACAACACCTTCGCGGCGGCGCCGGTGCGGATCGGCAGCGCCACGGTGGCGGTGCAGCAGGCGGGCGCGGCGGCGCGAGGCACGCCGGTCGCGGTGACCTTCCGGGGCACGGCGGGCGTCGAGATCCCGGCGGGGGCGCAGGCGTACAGCGATCCGCTCGCCTTCCAGGTGCCGGCGGACACCAATCTGCTGGTCAGCTTCCATCTGCCGGGGACCGTGCCGGCGGCACCGGTGCACCGGCTCGCGCAGCAACGGTCGTATGTGAGCGGGCCGGGCGACCATACGGCGGACGGCTCCGCGGCGCCGTACGGCACCGTCCTGACCAGTTGGCCGCTGCTGACCGGCGTCGACGTGGGCGGCGGGCCCGGGTCCGTGGTGCTGCTGGGGGACTCGATCACCGACGGAGACAAGTCCACGACGGACGCGAACCGGCGGTGGCCCAATGTGCTGGCCACACGTCTGCTGAACCAGAGTGTGGTCCCGCACTATGGGGTGCTCAACCAGGGGATCTCCGGCAACCGTGTGGTCAGCGACCGCTATCCCGGTGACGGGGTGTCGACGGACACGGCCGGGGTGAGCGCCCTCTACCGGTTCGACCGGGATGTGCTGGCCCAGACGTCGGCGCGTACGGCTGTGGTGTTCGAGGGCATCAACGATGTGCGCTGGCAGACCACGGCCGAGCAGGTCATCGCGGGACTGCGTGAGATCGCCGACCGGGGGCACGCGCGGGGGCTGCGGATGCTGGTGGCGACGATCCTGCCCTGCGAGGGGGAGGTGCGGTGCACGGCGGCAGTTGACGCGGAGCGCGTCAAGGTGAACCAGTGGATCCGCACGAGCGCCGGGTTCGATGGGGTGCTCGACTTCGACGCCGTGATCCGGGACCCGGCGCGGCCCTCCCGGATGCTTCCCGCGTACGACAGCGGGGACCATCTGCATCCGGGGGACGCGGGGCTCGCCGCGCTGGCCGAGTCGATCGACCTGCGGGGGTTGGTGCCGTGACCGGCGCCTCGGTCGCCGTCCGGGGGCTCTGCCCCCGGACCCCCGTACCGGACTGAACGGCCTCGTCCTCGAACGCCGGACGAGCTGGTTCCGCCGGCCTTGCCTACACGTCCAGGTCGACCACGACAGGCGCATGGTCCGACGCGCCCTTGCCCTTGCGCTCCTCGCGGTCCACGTAGGAGTCGGTGACCGCCTTCGCGAACGGCTCGTTGCCGTACACCAGGTCGATGCGCATGCCGCGGTTCTTGGGGAAGCAGAGCTGGCGGTAGTCCCAGTAGGTGTACGGGTGGTCGTACTTGAGGGGGCGCGGGACCACGTCGGACAGGCCGGACTCGCGCAGGGATGCGAGGGCGGCGCGCTCGGCGGGGGTGACGTGGGTGAGGCCCTCGAATGCGGCCACGTCGTAGACGTCGTCGTCCGTCGGCGCGACGTTGTAGTCGCCCAGCACGGCGAACGGGCGGCTGCCGCCCGCGTCGCCCGCGACGGCCGCCTTGAGGGCCTCGAACCACTGGAGCTTGTAGGCGTAGTGAGGGTGGTCCACCTCACGGCCGTTCGGCACGTACACCGACCAGACCCGGACCGGGCCGCAGGTCGCGGAGATGGCGCGAGGCTCCACCACACCGTCGTAGCCGGGGTCGCCGGGCACGCCCTTGACGACGTCCTTGAGGCCGACGCGGGAGAGCACCGCCACGCCGTTCCACCGGCCGGTGGCGTTGACCGCCGCCTCGTAGCCGAGGTCGCGCAGCGGGTCGAACGGGAACTGGTCCTCGGCGAGCTTGGCCTCCTGGAGGCACAGCACGTCGGTGCCGCTGCTCTCCAGCCAGGCCAGGAGCCTCGGCAGGCGAGCGGTGATCGAGTTCACGTTCCAGGTGGCGATGCGCATGCCTGACAACCTACCGGGCGGGACTGACAACCCGGCCCCGCCCGGGGTGGGACCGCTCACACCTGCGCCGAGTCCCCCGGCGTCAGGCGCAGATGCTCCGAGCCGCCCAAGCCGCCGATCTGTCGGTCGTAGATCGGGCGGGCCAGGTCGGTGAGCAGGGCGTCGTGGATGTCGTAGGCGCGCTGCGGCTTGACCTCGCGGACGTAGTCGATGACCTCCGAGATCTTGTTCCAGGGGGCCATGACCGGCAGCATCAGCGTCTCCACCGGATGGTCGGGGACGGTGAGGGCGTCGCCCGGGTGGAAGACCCGGCCGCCGTCGATGAGGTACCCGACGTTGGTGATGCGCGGGATGTCCGGGTGGATCACGGCGTGCAGCTCGCCGTGGACCTGGACGTCGAAGCCGGCGGCGGTGAAGGTGTCGCCGTGGCCGACGGTGTGCACCCGGCCCGGGAAGGCCGCGGAGACCTGCTCCGCCACGGACCTGAGCGTCCAGATCTCGGCGGCCGGGTCGGCCTCCATCGCCGCCCGCAGGCGCGCCTCGTCGAAGTGGTCGGGGTGCTCGTGCGTGACGAGGATCACGTCCGCGCCGACGGCGGCGTCGTCCTCGCTGAATCCTCCGGGGTCGACGACGAGCGTGCGTCCGTCCTTTTCGAGCCGGACGCAGGCGTGCGACTTCTTCGTGAGCTTCATGGCTCCATCCTGGCGCGCGCTCCCGGCGGATGCCCCGAGGACCCTCACTCCTGCGGAGTGGTCTCCTCCCGTATGACCTGCTGCGCCACCTTGAAGGCGCTGTTCGCCGCCGGGACGCCGCAGTAGACGGCCGCCTGCAGCAGCACTTCCTTGATCTCGCCCGGGGTGAGGCCGTTGCGCAGGGCGGCGCGGACGTGGAAGGCGAGTTCTTCCAGATGACCGCCCGCGACCAGGGCGGTGAGGGTGACACAGCTGCGGGAGCGCCGGTCGAGGCCGGGTCTGTCCCAGATCTCGCCCCACGCGTACCGGGTGATGAACTCCTGGAAGTCCCCCGAGAACTCGTCCGCCTGGGCCAGCGCCCGGTCGACGTGCGCGTCGCCGAGCACCTCGCGACGGACCTTGATCCCCGCGTCGTACGGGTCCGGCCGTCCCGCCGCCTGCGGCGCTACCACGGCCGGGGCGATCTCGGCGACGGGCGCGGGCTGCGGGGGCGCGGCGGCCAGGACCGGCTTGACGGGGGCGGCCTGGATGGCCGCCATCTGGCCGGTGGTGGAGTCGTAGGCGGGCTGCCAGGCGGTGGAGAAGTGCCGGACCAGCAGGTCGGTGACGGCGGCGGGCTGCTCGACCGGGACGAGGTGGGAGGCGCCGGGGACGACGGCGAGTCGGGCGTCCGGTATGCCGGCGACCAGCGTGCGGGCCTCGGCGGGGCCGGTGACCTGGTCGTCCGAGCCGACGAGGACCAGGGTGGGCACGGCGACGCCGCCGAGTTGCGACCGCACGTCGAAGGAGGCGAGTGCCTCGCAGGCCGCGATGTAGCAGCCGGGGTCGGTGGTACGCACCATCTGCACGGCCCACTCGGTTATGGCGGGCTGGGCGGCGGCGAAGCCGGAGGTGAACCAGCGGTCGGGTGAGGTGCGCGCGATGGGGTCGAGGCCGTTCGTGCGCACGATCACACCCCGCTGCCGGAACTCGTCGGCCGTGCCGAAGCGCGGCGAGGCGGCGATCAGGGCGAGCGAGGCGATGCGCTCCGGGTGGCGCAGGGCCAGTTCGATGCCGAGGGCGCCGCCCAGCGCGCAGCCCGCGTAGCCGAAGCGCTGTACGCCGAGGCCGTCGAGGGTGGCGAGCAGCCGCTCGGCGAGATCGCCGACCGAACCCGCCGGATACGCGGGCGCGCCACCGTGTCCCGGCAGGTCGAACCGGAAGATGCGCCACTGCTGGGCCAGCTCCGGCACCTGCCGGTCCCACATGTGCCATGTGGTACCCAGGGAGGGACCCAAGATCAGGACTGGAGCTTCTTCTGGCCCGTCAAAGCGGTATTGCAGGGTGTTGGACGTACTCTCACTCACCCGACTCACGCTCCCACATCTCACGACTGCCCCTATGACCGGGGGTGTGAGGATCTACGACGAGAGGTGTGAGGATGTGGGCCGGATCAGGTGAAAGACCTCTCGGGGGACATAGCGTTTGCGGCACTGGAACGATCTCGCGCCGGGTTTCGCCCTCGGCGACACGACGCTCGTAGTACTCCCTGGTCCGGGGGTCGAAGCGTACCGGGGTCCGCACGATCCGGGTTGTCCCCGATCGTGATCAGCAGGGTGACGGCCGTGTCCGGGCCAATGCCACCACGGTCAGCAGCTGCGGGGCGTGGCGTTTCACGAGCCGGGCCCGCCGGCCTTCCAAGTCCTGGATCTGCTCGGTGAGCTGCCCGATCCGGTGGGCCGGCAGACACAGGGTGACGCGGGTGGCCTGCAGCACCGCGCCTGCTCCGTCCTCTTCGTCCTGGCTGTCGTCGCCGAGTCGTGCGCAGGTGCGCAAGAGTTCCGAATCGCGCCGGCGCCGGTCGGGCCGGTTCGCGTCGAACACTTCCACACCCTGGGTCAGCCGGTGGGGGGACAAGGCCGCCCCGAAGGAGCCCATCCCCTCCACCCCAGCACGCCGCACTGCGCCCAACCCCCGTGCCCACCGCAGTAGTTCGTGATATCCGGTCGCAGTGGCCGGGAACTCGTCGATACCGGTCACCGCCCCCTGCAAAGAGAGCACGGCAGCCACATGAGCGTCCCGGTGCGTGTCCACTCCGAGGACCACCTCCCCGGCAGGCCGGCGCCGACGGGTACCCGCGGTGGGGGACGTACTGCTCGGCGCGGTCGGCCGGGTGGCGGGTGTCCTGATTTCCGTCGCCGGGAGTGACCAGGCGCAGCAGGATCCGGCGTACCGCTTCGGCCTGCTCAGGTGTCAGGGCGTGCGTAGAGGTCTTCCGCGGTTCGGGCGAGCCGCAGCTGCTTACAGCGGCCGGCTCCGTCGCGCCGTTGTCGGCCACGGCCGACCTCGCCGAGGCGGGCGGTGGCAACTTGGACAGTCTCGGTGCTGTCGGCCTCGACACCGAGGTGGTCGAAGGGCGCGACGGAAGCGTCGAGATCTGGGGCAGGGAAGGCGAGTTGTACGCGGGACATCGCGTAGGGAGGTGGAACTTGGTGTGTGCGGCGATCAGGATCCAGATCCAGCGGTCCCCAGCCTCGGGGTGTGCAGTCGGGATGGTCCAGGGTGCACAGCCCGTGCGTGCAGACTTCTGACCTGCACTAGATCGATAAGGTGATGCGGCCCGCCGGGGCCGGCGCGGCCGCGTCTCTATCCAAGGAAGGCACGATGGATCCTCGCTTGAGGCTTCAAGACCTGGGTGCAGCAGCCATCACGCCGGCTCCCACCACTCCATCGGATCTTCTCGCCACCCTCGAAGTCAGCAACCCGCAGCCACTCGAGGACGCGACAGCGGCCTTGCGTGAGCACTACGACGACGTTGCGAAGATCTTCCTGTGCGACCAGAGCGGCGACATCGCACAGATCGACGCGACAACGGGAAATCGGATCGGCACGATCAACGCCGACACCGAGGCACGGTTGGCCCAGGCAGGCTTCCCGCCGGGTGGCCTCCCCGCCATGTCCCCTGAGATGCAAGAGCTGTCCTACGTCGGTCGCCTCAATGCCGCATTTGCCGCGGTTGCTCAGTACACCCTTGAGGACTGTCTCGCCGGTAGTTCATGGATCGGCGGCCTCGCTCAGCGGTGACGAGACACGCGAACGGCGAGGCCCCGCAGGCTGGTCGACCTCGGGGCCGCACAGGGCTTGCGGCCGATGAAGGCGAGCAGGCGAGTCTGGACGTCGGCGTCCAGTGGGATCTCCCCGATGCGCGGGTTCGACAGCAGCTTGTGTGCGGTGGCCGGATCGTCGAGGAGGGCCTGCACTCCATCGCCCAGGCGGCCCAACGGGTCATCGTCCACCGCCCCGCGCACGGCGCCGGACTCAGGCAAAGCAGAAACGGCCGTGGGGCGGCGGGCGGGACGGAGGGAGGCACGAAGCCTCCTCGCAGGGTTGGGGAGACCGGCGATTCCGCCGCCTGCGGAAACCGAATCGCCCGTATCGCCCGTATCCTTCGTGGTGTCAACGGCGTCACATAGCAGGCGCCAAACCACTGGAGGCAATACCTCGTGCTGATCGCTCAGCGTCCGTCACTGACCGAAGAGGTCGTCGACGAGTTCCGCTCCCGGTTCGTGATCGAGCCGCTGGAGCCAGGCTTCGGCTACACCCTCGGCAACTCTCTCCGCCGGACCCTCCTGTCCTCGATCCCGGGTGCGGCGGTCACGTCCATCCGCGTCGACGGCGTGCTGCACGAGTTCACCACCGTGCCGGGCGTCAAGGAGGACGTCACCGACCTGATCCTCAACATCAAGCAGCTGGTCGTGAGCAGCGAGCAGGACGAGCCGGTCGTGATGTACCTGCGCAAGCAGGGCCCGGGTCTGGTCACCGCCGCCGACATCGCGCCCCCTGCCGGTGTCGAGGTGCACAACCCCGACCTCGTCCTCGCCACGCTCAACGGCAAGGGCAAGCTGGAGATGGAGCTGACCGTCGAGCGCGGTCGCGGTTACGTCTCCGCCGTGCAGAACAAGCAGGTGGGCCAGGAGATCGGCCGTATCCCGGTCGACTCCATCTACTCGCCGGTTCTCAAGGTCACGTACAAGGTCGAGGCGACCCGTGTCGAGCAGCGCACCGACTTCGACAAACTGATCGTCGACATCGAGACCAAGCAGGCCATGCGCCCCCGTGACGCCATGGCCTCCGCAGGCAAGACGCTGGTCGAGCTGTTCGGCCTCGCCCGCGAGCTGAACATCGACGCCGAGGGCATCGACATGGGCCCGTCCCCCACGGACGCCGCCCTCGCCGCCGACCTCGCGCTGCCGATCGAGGAGCTGGAGCTCACGGTCCGCTCCTACAACTGCCTCAAGCGTGAGGGCGTCCACTCCGTGGGGGAGCTCCTGGCGCGTTCCGAGGCCGACCTCCTCGACATTCGCAACTTCGGTGCGAAGTCCATCGACGAGGTCAAGGCGAAGCTCGCCGGCATGGGCCTGGGCCTCAAGGACAGCCCGCCCGGATTCGACCCGACCGCCGCTGCCCTCGGCGCGGACGACAACGGGGACGCGGGTTTCGTGGAGACCGAGCAGTACTGAACGCTGCACTACGGCCGGGCACGGGGAGCCGGTGATGCGGAGACGGCATCACAGACGACCGCCCCCTCTTCTCTGAGAGGGGTGTTCGGCAGGCGTGCCGCGACGAACCCCGAATCACTCGATGTCACTCCGGTGTCACGCGCGCGGGCACGGTCAGCCAAGTCCCGGAGTCGGTTGCACGGTCGCGGTGCCGACGCCGCGACCGAGCGAGTCTGCGGCCGGGCGGGGAGGTTCTGACCTTCCAGTACAGCATTGTCCGGCCGCGGCCTCCTCCCTTCTCCTGGGGCGCGGTGGCGCCCGTGGTGTGCCGAGGTGGACCCGGGCCGGGTGCTGTGCTGTTTCCTGTGCAGTGTCGGTGGACCGCCGGAGCCGCCAGCCGAGGGCCGGTCGACCGGGTCTGCTTCGCGCGCCCCCGGCAGGGCTCAGTCGTCGTCGGAGTACCGTCCCTCGTCCTTCCCTCTGCCGTCCCTGCCTCTGCCGTCCATGCCCGGGCGCTCGTCGTGCTCTTCGTCATCATCCCCCCGCGCAGGCGGCGTCGTGGTGGGCGGAGCGGCAGACGGCGAGGTCGGGGTCGAAGCCCGGCCTGTGGGTGCTGCTGTGAGGGATACGGGGGTGGGGGGTGAGGGCGACGCCGGGGTGTCGTCGCCGGAATTCAGCGATGCTCCGAGAGCCGCAGCCGCAGTGAACACGGCGAGGCCGGTGCCGTAAAGAGCCGCCTTCGAGGCCGGCTTGCGGCGGCCGGGGGGACGGGAGTGCGCGGCGGTACGGGTCTCATGGGTGCGCGGGCGGGGGGCTGGAGGGGTGAGGACGGCGGGCATGGCGGCGGTGCCGTCCGCCACGGCCGGCCCCGGTGTCCCCTGCGGCGTGGCGAGCCAGTCGGCTGCCTGCTCGGCGGTGGGCCGGTCGGCTGGGTCCTTGGCGAGCAGGTGCAGGACGTGGTCGGAGAGCGGCTGCGGTATCTCGGGGCGCAGTCGGATCGGCGGCGGTGGAGTGGCGCTGACGTGCTGCTTCACCACGGTCAGCGAGGTGGCTCCCGTGAACGGAGGGCGTCCGGTGAGCAGTTCGTACAGCACGCAGCCGAGGGAGTAGAGGTCGGAGGCGGGCTGGGCGGAGCGGCCCAGAGCCCGTTCGGGAGCGAGGTAGTCGGCGGTGCCGAGGATCTTGCCCGTGACGGTCAGGGTGCTGGCGGCGTCGTCGGCGAAGCGCGCGATCCCGAAGTCGGCGATCTTCACCGTGCGGTCGGCGGCCAGCATCAGATTGGCGGGCTTGATGTCCCGGTGGATCACGCCCTGCTGGTGCGCCGCCGCGAGGCCGGCGGCCGCCTGGGCGGCGATGGCTACCGCCTCCGCCGGGGGCAAGGCGCCGCGCAGAGAGCGTTCCTGGGCCAGGCTCCAGCCGTCGACGAGTTCCATGACCAGGTAGAGCTGGTCATGATGCGAGCCGAAGTCGTACATACCTACGACGTTGGGGTGGTTCAACCGGGCCGCGGTCTGCGCCTCAAGGCGGAAGCGCTCGGCGTCCGCCGCCTCTTCGGCGCGCAGCAGTTTGACCGCGACCGGGCGCCCGAGGACCTGGTCGGAGGCCCGCCACACCTCGCCCATCGCGCCGCGTCCCAGCAGCTCCTGCAATTGATAGCGGTCCGCCAGCAGCCCCTGCACACCCACCCCGATCACCATGATCCTCTTTCGCTCACACGACCCGTTTGACACGGTTTGCGGTCATTCGGATTGCGGGCGCCCAGACTACTGCGCATTCACTCCCGGAACGGGTGTTGCATCCCAAGAGGTACGCATGGGGCAGGCAGACGCCGGGGGACGCACCTGCCTGCCCCTCATGCGCGACCACCCACTCGAAAAAAAGGGGGGCGAGTGGGCACCGCGGGACCCCTGGGTCCTGGGTCCACCCTCTACAGCGCACCGGAACATGAGGCCGTCACACCATCGTGTCGCCGGCTGCGCGATCGGCAGGGAGGGCCGGCGAGAGCACGGAGCGCCAGGAGCAGAGGCAAGCCCAGTCACGGGGGGAACCGGGCCTGCCTCTGCACATCGGCGCCTGCATACCTCCCCCCTGGAGGATGGGCGCCGTGACCCCGCCCGGGGTCACTCTCAACAGCGCACCGTGCGTCAGAGGCGTCACGGGTGGACGGAGATGACCACGAGATCAACACCCTCATGAAGGTGCACACTCGTCGCCGCCATGATTGGGTCACCACTCGTCCGCAGCCGAGCCGGGACCGCGGTGGTGCCGATCTCTCACGTCGGCTGCCGATGCCTGCGCGCCTGACGCCAGTCAGCCCCGGCGCGGGCGGAC
This sequence comes from Streptomyces shaanxiensis, assembly GCF_039537145.1. Classification (NCBI taxonomy): domain Bacteria; kingdom Bacillati; phylum Actinomycetota; class Actinomycetes; order Kitasatosporales; family Streptomycetaceae; genus Streptomyces; species Streptomyces shaanxiensis. Next base: position 107,668 of record NZ_BAAAZY010000010.1, on the reverse strand, counting down.
TTGAGCACCCTCAAGCTGAGGCGCCATCCGTGTCGACGGCGGGCTCCCGTTCCATCAGCAAATATGCCATTGCGCGCGAACATTTGGGCAAGTGCCTGAACAGGAAGCCATATTTGGGTCATCGGGAATGAGGGTGTAACACGGCAGCGCTTGCAGGGCGCAGGGGTAGGCAGAAGCGGGGCGACGAACCGGCTGCATTTCAGCGCCCGGGGCGAGCGTGCCGACACGACAACGCGTCAGATCGGATTTCTTGTGAGCAACATCGACCCGGCTCCCGGATACCAGCCGTACAACCAGCCCTCGGGCCCGGAGCGCTCCGTACGTCAGCAGGCCACCGCACGCCGCACGGCCCTGACGGTCTGCACGATCGCCGACATCGCGGCTGGCTTGCTCGGCCTGTGGATCCTTCTTTTCCTACTCGACGCGAACCGGGCGAATGTATTCGTCGAATTCGTGCACGGAACGGCGGACTTGCTGGCCTGGTGGTCGCAGGACATTTTCACGATGGACACGGAGGGGCTGCGCGTTCTCCTTAACTATGGCCTCCCGGCCGTCATCTATTTGCTGATCGGTCACGGCATCGCCGCAAGGCTCAACCGCGCCTGACAGCACGGCCGGCCTTCACAAAAGCCCGCCGTGAACAGCTGCAACCAGCACCTTCGCGCACACGGCCCCCGCCAGCGGATACGAACCCCATGCGGTGCCCTGCTGCGGCGCCTACGCCCCGGACATCGCTCCGCCCGGGCAGCCGACAGCCGCATTCGTGCGAACCCGGCGACCACGGACACCACACCGGCCGCAGTGGCCGCAGTGGCCGCAGTGGCCGCCCGGGAATCCTCGGCCTCCGACACATGGGATGACGGCCCCCTGCGAGAGGAGGAAGGCAACGCCGACTGGGACACGGCCGTTTGCGGCGCCTCCTCGCCCGACGTCGAGGGGGCACCCCTCGCACGCGAGGGGCGGGCGGCACGGCGTCGCCAACTGGTCCGCTGGAGGAAGAACAAGCGACGAGCGGCCCTCGCGATGGGCCCTGCGTACCCGGCGCCGGGACGACTGGCACCCGAAGACCCCGAAGCAGCGCTGGGCGCGCGGCGCAGCAGTCACCCTCGCGACGAGCACGCTGCTGGGCGGCATCGCCTTCGCCTCCATCGGCGTGGTGGACGACGGACGGCACAGCGCTCCCGAGGCCGGCAGCAGCCACAGCACCCGTCCCTCTGCACCACCGACGCCTGGGAAACAGGGCTCTCCCACCGCCGGGCCCCGTACGGCACCCACCACACCCTCCGCGGGCAAGGACAACGCCAAGCCGAGCGTCGAAGCCAAGCCGTCGAAGGGGCCCTCCACCTGGCCCTAGGGCGGCGCGCTGCTTCCTGGGCGGAGCGCGTGGCAGCCGCCGCGGTGGCTACGACCGGTTTGTGAAGGCCGCTGCCACCGCGTGCGGTTGGGGTTACTTGATGTAGACGAGACCGTCGGTGGTGATGGTGGGACGGCCGCTGGTGCCGACCACGACGATCTTGACGGTGTGCTTGGCGCTGCTGGACCAGGTCTTCGTCCAGATCGCCTGCCGGTAGAGGGTGGTGGAGGACTTCAGGTCGACGGTGCTGACCTTGACGCCGTCGACGTAGACGTATGCCTGGCCGGATGTGGTGGCACGGGAGACCACCCAGGCGGCGGAGCGGCCGGTGAAGGTCCAGGTGAGGCCGGCGCCCTTGGAGCCGCTGGAGTAGGACTTGCCGCCGAGGTAGCTGCTGGAGGAACGGGTGGTCCAGCTGCCGGACTTGGTGGCCGAGGTCTCCTGCAGGATCACCGGCGTGTAGGAGGCGGAGGCGGTGCGGTAGTTGCCGGCGTAGTCGTCGGCCCGCATCGACCAGGTCGTGGCGGTGCCGGACGTGGCGGTGCGGCTGGAGCTGGTGGTGGCCGGGCCGAAGGTGGCCGTGGTGGGGGCCAGCAGCTTCACGGAGCTCAGCGCGGTGTTGTCGGTGGCCTTCCAGCCGAGCGTGACCGGGACGGCGGTGGTGTTGACCGTGCCGGTGCGCAAGGTGAGCTTCGGGGTGGTGGTGAAGGTCGGTGCGGTCGTCTCCGCCACCACGTTCAACGCGGCGGTGGTCGTGGTCCTGCCCGATTGGTGTACGGCCCGTACGGCGATGGTGTGGCTGCCCAGGGCGAGGGTGGTCGCGGCGGAGGTGGCGGTGCCGGAGGTGGTGGCGACGGTCTTGCCGTCGACCAGCAGCTCGTACCTGGAGATGAGCGAGGCCGGCGTGGTGGCCGTCCAGCGCGCCGTGATGGCGCCCTTGGTGTAGTAGGTCGAGCCCGACACGGCCGTGCCGGCGACCGAGGTGACCTTCAGGCCCTGCACCGGGCCGGACGCCCACGTGCGGATGGTCGGCAGCTGGGCGTAGAGGGAGCCGCCGGGGCACTCGGTGTTGTAGCCGTCGCGGTGGCCGGAGATCCGCTGGAACGTGTACTTGCTGCCCGCGGTGAAACTGGTGCCGGCGTAGTTCTTCTGAGTCGCTCCCGCGGTGAGCTGGACGGTTCCCGCCGGGTCGGCACCGTACTGGCCGAGCTTCCAGGCCGCCACGCGAGCGACCGAGGCCAAAGCGGCGTCGGAGGCGGCGGTGGAGGTGTACTCACCCAGCACGGCTATGCCGGTGGACTCCCGGTTGAAGCCGTACGTGTGGGCGCCGAGCACCGGCAGGTCGACGCCGCCCTTGCGGCCCTCGAAGATCGTGCCGCACTTGTCGACCAGGAAGTTGTAGCCGATGTCGTTCCAGCCGTTGGTCTTCACGTGGTAGGCGTAGATGCCCCGCACGACCGACGCCGACTCGGCGCAGGAATAGTCGTTGCTCCCGGTGGTGTGGTGGACGAACACGGCCTTCACATCGGCGTTGTACTCCGACGGGTCGGGGCTGAGCGACTCGTCGGCGCCCCAATCCGCGCGCGAGGTGATCGGCGGTTCGGGAACGGTGGACGGCGGCGCGGAAGGCCCGGTGGCCGACGGGCTCGGCGAGATCGAGGGGGACGCGGACGCCGAGGCGGTGGGCGTGGCCGTGGTGTTGGTCGGTGCCGGAGATGTGGTGGTCGGAAGGTCCGTCGGAGGCGCGGTCGTGCCGTCGGTGGGTGTAGTGGAGTCGGTGGGTGTCGCGGAGTCGGTGGATGTGGCCGCCGGGCTGTTCTCCTCGGCGACGAACGCCGCGGGTTCGGTCGCCTTGGTCTCGGCGTCGGTCACCACGCCCGGGTCGACCAGGTTGACCTCGAGCCCCTTGGGCAGCGAGCCGGTGGTGCCGTCCTCGTGCACGACCTGGACCTGGACGCCGTCGGAGGGACCGACCCACAGCGGCTCGGACGCGCCGCGCATCCCGGCCTCCGGGTCCTCCGGCGGATCGATGTCCACTTCGAGATCCCGCCAGGCGCTCCACGCGTCGCTCTCCAGGCCACGGGTACGCACCTGCGCCGTGCCGTCGAGCCGCTTGACGGCCCCTGTCCAGGAGACGCCGACCAGCGAGAACTGCTCGGTGTCCGTACGCGGCAGTTCCCGCTTGCCGCCCGTGGTCCCCTTCAGCGCGAGGTCGTAGACCTTCACCGGCCGCTTGGCCCGGCCCGCCGCACCGGAGTCACCGGACGGGCTGGCGACCGCGTACGTCACCACGCCCCCTCCCCCCAGGACCACGGCGCCGAGCGTCAGCCACGCCCGTCGCTTCAGGCTCAGCGGTCTGTACGCATGCGACGTACGACGACTCACGACGTATCCACCCCACAGAAGGCCCACGAAGGCCGCAGAAGAAAGTCACGTGAGGCACACCCGTCACAGGGGTGGCCCACACGTTCAGCGCACCCCGGCCGACGAACATCACGGGCAAGCAGACTTCAGTGACACAGCTCACTGTGATGACCGCAGGCTTCACAGGGGGAAGTGCGGCAGTCGCGGTCCTGACGCCGAGCCGACGGGCGAGGGGTTTCAGTCCGGCGCCCGGCGGGGCGCACCGCACGTGGATGCTTGCAGAGGAAACGGGCACGCACGCGAAGCTCCCGGCAGAGACGGGTGATCTCGATCAAGATCCCGTTGCCGCCAGGAGCTTCACCTTTCCGTACCGCCTGCTTCCTGCAACTTCCCAACCACACCGTCCGGTTGGAAGGGAGTCACCGACCGGCGGTCGGGCTGTAGGTCAGAGGGAGGCGCTGACGCCGACGTGGTTGTACTGGCCGGCGGAGCCCAGGACCTCGTTCTTGACGGCGTCGAGCTGGGCCAGGACATCCGCGCTGCTGACCGCGGTGGGGCCGACGACGAGGCCGGCGTGCGGGTTCAGGCCGCCGGAGACGTCGGCGAGCTCGGCGTCGGACATCTCAACGGTCTCAACCTGGTGAGCGGAGTTCATGATGAAACTTCCCTTCGTATGGAGGATCCACAAGGGGGGCGGCCCCGCTGGGGACAGAGAGCGGGCCTCGGCCGCAGGTGTGCTACGCACCGTCCAGGGACTTTGCGCTGCTCCCGCGGTGCAGAGGATCAAAGCACGGAGCTCGCCGAGCAACCAATCAACCGAAGCACGCATCCAGGAAGTTGAACGAAAAGGCGACGCATCCGTGCAGCCCCGCATACGGTTTGGGGACAGCTTCTCCACAAGCCGCGCGGCACCCGGACCCGACCGGTGGTGCGACCACGCTTTCGAAACGGGACACTCCGCACCAACAGAGCCTCACGCGTCAGGCGCCCGTGCCGATCCCTCGCGCACCGTGACGCAGTTACGCAGTCGATGTGCAGGTTCGCTGAAGCCGGACTACCAGTCCACCTCGGACACCGACCGCTGTCGAGCGAGTGCAGACCGCATGCGTAGCTCAGGACGGCGTACGAAGAGCGCGACGACGTGCCCTGCGGCGGCGTGGCCGACAGCCGATTCGCCTTGCGATCAGCCGTCTTGCTGCGCGACGCAAAAGCCTGTCGGATGCTGTTGTATGCCCGGAAATCGACCCTTCTGTCCGGGCGGCGCGGTGGGGCATGGGGGGGGATGTGTTGTCCGGTGGTCCGGGGGACCATGGAAGCGAAGCGCCTGCAGACGAAGACAGGTCCCGCTCCAGCCTGGCCGGCAGATGGTCCATGTGACGTCGGCCGGCGAAAGGAGTGCCTGCCATGAGCGATGAACGGCCCCCCGCGGACCTCGGCCGGGCGGACGACCGCCGGCCGGAGGGCGAGCCGTCGCAGCCGAGCGGGTTGATGGATCTACTCGGCGTTGCGGCGGTGCTGCTGGACGCCGAGGGACGGGTGGCTCTGTGGAGCCCGCAGGCCGAGGAGCTCTACGGCTACACCGCTGAGGAGGCCCTCGGGCAGTACGGTGCACGGCTGCTCGTCCATGAAGAGCACTGGGACTGGGTGATCAAGACATTCGCCGACGTCATGGCGACCGGCCAGAGTTGGGCCGGCACGTTCCCCATCCGGTGCAAGGACGGCACCACACGGCTGGTGGAGCTGCGCAACATGCGGCTGCTGAACGACCGCGGCGACTTCTTCGCCCTGGGGCTGGGCACCGACTCCTCCACGCTGCGCGAGCTGGAGCGGGATGTCGCCCTGTCCACCCGGCTGATTGCCCAGTCCCCGATCGGGATCGCCTTCCTCGACACCGATCTGCGGTACGTCGCCGTCAACCCCGCTCTCGAGCGGATGCACGGCATTCCCGCGAAGGAGCACATCGGCCGCCACTACCGCGAGATCATGAAGGCCACGAAGTTCGAGGTACCAGAGGCCGCGATGCGGCAGGTCCTCACGACCGGGATACCCCTGGTCGACCAGTCCACCATCGTCGGCCGCACCCCGGCGGACCCGGGTCACCAGCACGCCTGGTCGATCTCGTTGTACCGGCTGGAGGACCCCCAGGGCCGCGTTCTCGGGGTGGCCGACATCGTGGTGAAGGTCACCGAGCGGTACCAGGCGGCCCTGGAGGCCACCGAGACGCGGCGCCGCCTGGCCCTGATCGCCGACGGCTCCGCCCGCATCGGCACCACACTGGAGATCGACCAGACCGCCCGGGAACTGGCCGACGTCACCGTTCCCGACTTCGCCGACCTGGTCGCCGTCGACGTACTCGATTCCGTCGTCGACCAGCACCGCCCCGCCACCGAAGACGGCCCGACGCTCTTCCGCGCCCTCGCGGTGAAGGCCGCCTACCCCACCGACGCCGTCCACGCCGCCGATCCGCCCGGCCACAGCACCGCCTACGACGCCGACCGCCTCGCCGCCCGGTGCGTGCGCACCGGGCAGCCCTTCCTGATCAGCCACGCCGACGGCAACGACCTGTCGCGCATCGCCCGCGACGAGCACGCCGCCACGCTGCTGGCCCGCGCCGGAGTGCACTCCTACATGGCGGTTCCGCTCATCGCACGCGGCACCGTCCTCGGCTTCCTGGGGCTGAGCCGGGCCCGTGATCCGCGGCCTTTCGACGAGGACGACCTCGCCATCGCCACTGAACTGGCCTTCCGCGCCGCGGTGTGCATCGACAACGCACGCACGCACCAGAGCGTGCGCAACGCCGCCGAGACCCTGCAGCGCAGCCTTCTCCCCGAGCACCCGCCCCGCCTGCCCGGCCTGCAGGTCGCCTCCCGCTACCTGCCCGCACAGGCCGCCTACGAGATCGGCGGCGACTGGTACGACGTCCTCCCGCTCGGCAGTGACAAGACCGCGCTCGTCGTGGGCGACGTCATGGGCAGCGGTATCGACGCCGCCGCCACCATGGGCCGCCTGCGCACCGCCACCACCGCCTTCGCCCGCCTGGACCTCGACCCCGCCCAGGTCCTGGAGCACCTCGACGCGATCACCTCCGGGCTGGAGCAGTACATCGCCACCTGCATCTACGCCGCCTACGATCCCCACCGCGGCGAGTGCCGCATCGCCAACGCAGGCCACCTGCCTCCCGTCCTCATCCGCCACGGCAGGCACCCCCGACTGCTCGAGCTGCCCACCGGCACTCCCCTCGGCGTCGGCGGTATCCCCTTCGAAACCACCACCGTGCGCTTCGCCGCCGGCGACCGGTTGGTCCTGTACACCGACGGGCTGGTCGAGACCCGCCACCAGCCCATAGACGAACGCATCGATGCCCTCCTCCGCCTCCTCGACGCACCCGACTCCCCATTGGAAGAGACCTGCGACCGGCTCCTTCATGACCTCCGGCACCCCGACAACCACGACGACGTGGCCCTGCTGATCGCCCGCGCACGGCGCAGCACGCCAGATCGGGCACACCGCCGCCGCTAGCCGCCCGGATGGGGGCGCCGTCTCCAGCAGTGCCCCGTTCGTCCGTTCACGTGGATGGCGGCGAAGTGGCCGCCCGAGCAGCAGGTGGCCGGGGTCTCGCGGGATCGTCACGATCGGCGCCTGTCAGGCGCGTGAGCGGGGGCGGCCGCCCGTCGGACTCCGGGAGGATGGGAATCCGCGCGCCCGCAGGCCGGCCGGCCCGTCCCCTGCAATGGTGCATGAGCCTTTCCCGGCGCACCGAGGGCCTGGCTCATGTCGTCACGCCAGGCCCTCCCGGCGCGCTGCGCGGTGCACAAGCGGTGCGGTGAATCGATGACGTGTCGACCACCCAACCGGAGTTGGCCTCGTCGACCGGGCATGAAGGTCTTCGGCAGGGGAGGAGAAACGTTCGCCCGCACCGTGGATGGTGCAACGAGGGCTGAAACGCGCGTCCGGCCGAGGCCGGCCTGTGATGGCAGCGAGGACGGTGACGGTCGCGCTGGCTACCCGCGCCTGGAGCGACACATGGCTCAACGAGGGCCACGCCGTCTCCTACCAGCCCCGTAAGGATCCGGCGGTACGCGTCACTCCTCACGCGTCCCCGATGCCCCGCTCCCGGCACCGGAAGGCGCCGTCTCCCTGGAGCACGACGAATAAACTAGACTAAATATGACATAACCGGCGCATATGAGGTGGTCGGAGCGATGTCAACTGGGACCCTACTAGCGATCATCATCCCCGTCGCGGTGGTGCTAGTGGTGCTTGCGGCGGGAGCCGTTCTCGTTCAGCGTCGCCGACACCTACGCGAGCGTTTTGGCCCGGAGTACGAACGCACGGTCGAAGACGCGGGCGGCCGGCTCAAGGCCGAGCGGGATCTGAGTGCACGCGAGAGGCGTCACGACGCGCTGGAGATCAGGCCACTACCGGGGAGCGTCCGGGACCGGTACACCCGGGACTGGGAGAACGTGCAGGGCGAATTCGTGGACCGCCCGGAGGATGCCGTGCAGGACGCGGACATTCTGGTGGCGTCCCTGATGCGCGAGCGCGGCTATCCGACCGAGGGCCTGGAGCAGCGGCTCAAGGACCTCTCGGTCGAGCATGGGCGCACCCTGGAGCACTACCGCGCCGCTCACGATGTCAACCAGCTCAGCATGAAGCACGAAGCGACCACCGAGCAGCTGCGGGGCGCCATGGTGCACTACCGCGCCCTGTTCGACGAGCTGCTCTCCGACGGCGGTCAGGCCCGGCACGCCCGGGCCTGACCCGTTTCGCACATGACCGCCCGGCCGCCACCGCAGGCCCCCGGCCTGGGGCAGTCCAGGTGTACGGAGTGAAGATGCGACGCGAATACATACCAGAGTCGGACGAGAGCGGTCTGTCCACCGAAGACATCGCCCAGCCCAGCAGCGGCCGGGACCTGGGTGAAAGTACCGAAGCCCGCCCCGAGACCCCAGCCTTCCCCGGCGAGGCCACCGCGACGGCGGGTGGTGGCGAAGCCGCAGCCCCTGCTGAGAAGGCCGCCACTCCGGCGGAGGAAGAGCCGCCCCAGCTCCTCACGACGGAGGACGAAGAAAGCTTCCGTGAGCGCTGGCAGAACATTCAGAACGAGTTCGTCGACGACCCCCGTGAAGCCGTGCACAAGGCCGACACACTCGTCGCGGACGTCATGCAGACACTGGCCGCGACGTTCGCCGACCACAAGAAGAACCTGGAAGAACAGTGGAACCAGGGCGAGGAGGTGAACACGGAAGATCTGCGCATGGCTCTGCGCAAGTACCGGTCGTTCTTCAACCGCCTGCTGACCACCTGAGCAACCGGCTCAGGCACCCGCAGCCGGAGGGATGCCAGCTCCTGCAGCAGTGAGAGCAAGAGCCGGGCGACGAAATGAGCAGCAAAAGCAGCGCACAGAGCGCAGGGAGGCTCAGGAGGCCACCATGATCATCCTCGGTATCATCCTGCTCGTCATCGGTCTCGTGGCGGGGATCGGCATCCTCTGGACGATCGGGATCATCCTGCTCGTCATCGGCGCGGTTCTGTTCCTCCTCGGGTCCGTCGGCCGCGCCGTCGGTGGCAGGCGGCACTACTGGTAGTCCCCGACCAGCGTCCATGAACGTGCTCCACAGCCTCGTACCGACGGAGCGCGCGACGCTACACGCCATCTCGCTGCGCGTGTTGGGGCTGACGATGGCTCCTTGAAGCCGGTGGCCTGAATGGCGGAGAAGTGGACGAACACGTCCGAGCCGCCGTCGTCTTGCGCGATGAAGCCGAAGCCACCCAGTTGTTTCTCGGCGCGCTTTTGCTGAAGGGGTACCGCGCCATCACGCGCCTGCGCAGATCAGGAAAAGGTGCGGTGCGCGAGTTACTCCGCCACAACCTCGGCCTCTGCGGCCTCGACTTCGTCGCGGAAGACGTCCGTCTGCGCACACCGCTGCCGCTGTCAGGCCACGAGCCGCAGCACGTCCGTCAGGCCGCGCTCGCCGGTGCGGTGTTCCGACGGGAGGATGTAGGTGCGCAGGCCGCAGGCGGCCGCGCCGCCGTCGCGGATCGGATTGTCGCCGACCATGAGCGTGGCGCGGGGGTCGGCGCCGAGGTCGGCGCAGGCTTTGAGGAACAGCTGCGGGTCGGGCTTTTCGTGGCCCTGCTCGTAGGAGATGACGCAGGTGTCGATCAAGGCGTCCAGCCCGTGGTGGGCGAGGTGGGTGCGCAGGTCCCAGGCGAAGTCGCTGACGATGCCGACGCGCAGGCCGCGTTCGCACAGGGCGCGCAGGACCGGTTCCGTGTCGGGGTAGGGGACCCAGGCGTCCGGTGCGGTGAGTTCCCGGTAGGCCGCCTCCTCCGCGCCGGGCTCGTCCAGCACGGCGAGACGGCCGCAGGCGGCGCCGACACGGCGCAGCCACGTTTCCAGGTCGAGCATCTGGAAGATCGTGTTGCTGAAGTCGAACAGCACGGCCTGGACCGGAGGCACGGGCGCGGCCGTCTCGGCGTCGCTGGGGCGGTAGACGCTCGGTGTTTCGAAAAGGGTGCGATCACTGGGAGGGCTCTTCGGGTTCGATCGTCGCAACCTCGACCGTCTCGACGGGGACTCCGAGGTCGCGTATCGCCGCGACCTCGGAGTTGGGGGTGGCGGTGTCGGTGACGACGGTGTGGTAGTCGGCCACGGTGCCGTAGGCGTACGTGGCGGTCTTGCCGAACTTCGAGTGGTCCACCAGCAGCAGCGCCTGCCCGGCGGAGGCGAGCATGGCCAGCTTCACCTCGACGTAGTCGCTCACCGGGTGGAAGAGGCGGCCCTCCAGGACCGCCGTGGCAGACATCAGGGCGAGGTCGGCCCGGATCCGGGACAGGGCGCGGGTGACAGTGGGGCCGGTGCAGGAGTTGAAGTCCGCGCGGTAGTGACCGCCCAGGAGGGTGACGGTCACCGCGGGCGCGGACCCGAGGCGCTGTGCGAGGCCGACGGAGTTGGTGACCACGTGGAGCTGCTCCAGCCGGGCCAGCGCGGGCACCAGGGGGAACAGAGTGGTCGAGTCCTCCATGAGCACCGTGCTGCCCGGCCTGATCCGGTCGGCGACGGCCGCACACAGCGCGTTCTTGGCCGCGAGGGCACTGTTCTCACGGAAGCGGGCGGCCGTCTCCATGGTGAGCGCGGGGAAGGCGACGGCCCGCCCGCGCTCCTTGCGCAGCAGATGTCGCCCTGCGAGGTCGTCGAGGTCCCGATGCATGGTCATCAGGCTGACGTCGAAGTGCCGGGCGAGGTCGTCGATGCGGGTCTCGCCGTGTTCGGCGACATACCGCAGCACGGCCTGACGCCGCTCCTCGACGGCCGCCTGTGACAGGCGCGTACGGGCGGGCACGGCGCCCCTCCTTCCCGGTCGCTCCGGTCTCGAAGTTTCCCACACGGGCCGGTGAAAGCCCGGCCCGTCCGACCCCCGGACCTATGGACTTTCCACCGTGACCAGCACCTTGACCTGCTGGGGATCGACGGATGCAGCGAACCAGCTCGATGGCCTGGGCCAGGACCGCTCACGCGCCATGCAGCCGAAGACCACGTCGACCGGACCGCCGAGCGCCGTGTGGGCCCGCTCGACAAGGTCGCCGGCGTCGGCGGGCAGGGCCGCGTCGGCGCCGAGACTCAGGGCGCGGTCCCGTTTGCCCTCCAACAGGTCGGTGACGGCATCTGCACATCACGTTCGACAGTGACGCCTGGGGAAACATCCGGTGACGATGTGGCGGGGCGCCACAACTGGCGAATGATCACAAGGGTCACACGGGTACCAATGGTCCCTGCGTCCCGAGGCGGAACATGAGGCACCGTCAGGCTTTGCTGGCCGCCGCAGCGTTGCTTCCGGCGACGCTGCTGACCGGCACCACCGCGTACGCCGTCGAGTCGCCGACGCCCTCGCTCACAGCCACGGCGACGCCCGCCTCCGGCTCGCCTTCCGCGTCCGCGTCGGAGCCCGCTCCGGAGTCCACGTCTCCGACCCAGTCCCCGTCCGTGGCCGTATCGGCGTCCGCGCCGCCGTCATTCGTTTGGGACGAGTGTGACGGCGACAATGAGGACCGGAGCCTGCGCCCCACGCTGTTCCTGCCCGAGGGCATCACGGCGGGCAGCGGCTGGCACGACTTCACCTTCAGGGTCGAGAACCTCACGGACACGGCCTTCGAGGACCTCGACATCTTCCTCGACAAGATCGCGTACTCCAGCGCGATCCTCGAGGGCTCGATGGACGACTCGCCCGAGGAGACCAGCGCCCACCTCGACGTTCAGCTCCAGAATCCCAAGACGCATGTCTGGGAGGGCGTCCCCTTCCTGGACTCGGACATATACGGGCGGATTGCCTGGACCGGAATCGCCCCACGAGAGACGCTGACGTTCGAACTCCGCCTGCGCATCGACGAGTCCATCCCCCTCTGGAGCAAGATCGATCCGGACGACCACACCGGGATCGGCCACTTCGTCGTGTTCGTCAAGCGCCCGGACGAGAACGGCGAGTGCACATGGTCTCGTGTCTCCGACTCGTACCTCATCCACGAGGCCGGCACGGACACCGGAGACGGAAACGCCTCCACACCGCCGAGCGACGCGCTCCCGCTGCTCGCCCTCGCGGGCGGCGTGGCCGTCGCGGTGTGCGGGGGCACGGTGTACGCGGTACGGCGCCGCAGGGCGGGTGAAGGCCGGCTCTGAAGGACCCGGCTCCACGACCGGCCTTGGCGGGACGGGCGACGCGCCGGGACCACAGGGAGCTGACCTGCATGTAACTCCCCGACGTGGACCACCTGGACCGTACGAGACGCGATCTACAACCTGTGCCACGTCGTCCCGAGCGAGGGGCCGAGGCCCACGCCGAGACCGCCGTCACCGACAGCGGTCCGCCCAGCCGGGAGCAGAACTGGGGCATCCGTGGGCCCGCCTGCATGCCGCCGGCAGTGGAGTGGCCCGCCGAGCGGCTCAAGTGGCGGCTTGCGCCACGGTCGTCGTCAGCCTTCCGGCGAGGTGCCCAGGCCCGTCAGGGCGCCGACCGGGTCGAGGTCGGGGGTGCCGTGGGGCCACCAGTCGTCGTGGCCCGGTTCCGACTCGTACGGGTACCAGAGGCCGTCGCGGCCCAGACGGAGTTGGACATGACCGCGGGGGTGGGTGAGGCGGTTGCGCCACGGTCGGAAGGCGGGGAGGTCTGCGGCGAGAAGGAGGGGGCGGGCCCGGTCGAAGCGGCCCGCGGGCGGGTCCCAGGGCTCTTCGAGTACGGCGAGACCCTCCAGGCCGCCCTGGCGCCACGCGGCGACCGCGCGGGCCAGCTCGGCCGGGGTGCGGTCGGCGGCGGAGGCGAGCGAGGAGTACAGGGCGCGGGTGGTGGCGGTGAGGCCGGAACCGGGCCGGGCGGCGGCGAGCCGCACCGCGTCCTGCCACAGGGTCAGTTCGGCGACCGGGTCCCGGCCGGTGCTCAGCAGGGCGTGGGCGCGGGCTGCGGCGTCGGTCGCCAACTGGTCCAGCGCGAAGGGGTCCGGGCCACCGGGTGCCGCCGGGTAGACCGGGGGCTGCTCCGGGTGCGCGGGGGCGGGCAACGGCGCCGGCAGGGGTGGGAGCCGGCGGTCCGGCGCGAGGGCGTCGGTGGCCCGCACGCCCGGGAGGGGCTCCGGTGCCCGCTCCTGTGCGGCGCGGGCGGCACGGGTGGCGTTGCGACGGGACAGGGCGTCGAGCAGCTCGCGTTCGCCTCGCCCGCGCAGCAGGAGCAGGACGAAGGGGTCGGCGTCCAGGAGGCGTGCGGTCTGGTAGCAGAGGGCGGCGGCGTGCTTGCAGGGATGGCCGCGGTCGGGGCAACTGCAGTGGGGGTCAAGGTCGCCGGGGCCCGGCAGCAGCGGCACGCCGCACTCGGCGAGGGAGTGGGGCATCTCCTTGTCGAGCAACGCGGCGATGTGTCCCGGCCTGTCGGCCGCCGCGTCAAGGAACCGCGCCCAGTCGTCGTCACCGAGCGTCCGCAGCCGCACCTGCACGCGGTACGGCCGCGGCCGGCTGCCCTGCACGTACGCCAGCACAAGCCCCGGCGTCACGGTGATGGCGTCGACATGCCCCTGCTCCGCGTAACCGCGTCCGCGGGCCAGGCGCTTGGGATCGAGGGCGCCCTCTTCCAGAGCGCTCACCCAGGCGTTGCCCCACCAGGTCGCGGCGAAGCGGGCATCGCCCTTGTCGGAGGCGCGGGGCGCGAAGGCGGGGAACGTACGGCGGAGTTCACCGTCGCGGCCGGGGGCGGCCATGGTGCGGGGGACCTGGGGAGCGGCAGGAGGGGGGAGTCCGGGGGACGTGCGGAAGACGGGGTGGTGTGCGGTGGTTCCTGTGGGGAGTTCTCCCTTGGGTGGGCCTGGATCGGTCCGCGGCAGGGACGTGGTGGGCTCCGAGGAAGGTGTGGCGGGCGCCGGAGTCGAGGGTGAGGGCGAGGCCGCGGTGGGGTCCGTCGGCTGGTTCGGCCGCTGTGCGGACGGTTCGGGCGCCGCCCCGTCCTCGCCGGAGGGCGAGTCCCAGGACGGCATCTGGAAGGCACCGGCGAGCAAACTCCGTACATCCCGGGCACGTCGGACCTCGGCACCCTCGCCCGCACCCCGGTCACCCCCGGAACCGGTCGGTGCGGTTCGGCGCGACCGTCGCGTGTCCTCGGCTCCCCTGTCAGCCGCCTCCGCCTGAGCCCGCCGCCTCTCCCCCAGGGCGGCGCGCAGCGCCTCACGGGCGACGTCCGCGGGACGCGCCCCTGGTCGGCCGGACGCGGGGTCGGCCCCCTCCGTCGGGGTCCCCTCGGTGGCACCGCCCCGTTCCGGATCGGGACCGGAGGCAGGGGCTACCGCACGCCGCAGCGCCGCACGGGCCGCATCACCCGGCCGGGCCGCGGGGTGGTCGTGCCTCTCCCGTACCGACTCCCCGCCGGCGGACGGCCTCTCTCCCGATTCCAAGCCCTCGAAGGCCGCGGACGCCTCGCGCTGCCCTGCGGAACTCACCGCCTCCGACGGCGAACTCTGACCCGCGGAGTCGTCGGACACGGGCCCATGCCCCCCGTTCCTCCCCGGCATCCCCTCCCGGCCCTCCCGCGCAGCCCGCAGCGCCCGGCGTGCCGCATCGGCCGGTCGGGGCTCGGCGTCCCCCTGTCCGCTCGGCTCGTCCGCGATCGGCTCGGAGTCCGTGGGCCGCTCGTCGGCGGACATCTGCGCCTCCCGCAGCTCAGCCTCTCCCGACTCCACCTCCCGCGACTCCACCTCCCGCAACTCCACCTCCCCCGTCCCCGACTCCCGGTCGCCCGAACTCCCCCACTCCCCCGCCCCGTTCATGACTCCCTCCGCAGCGACACGAGGTCGGACAGCTCACGGTCCGTCAGTTCAGTGAGGGCGGACTCGCCGGAGCCGAGGATGGCGTCGGCCAGCGCGCGCTTGGCCTCGAGCATCTCCGCGATACGGTCCTCGACCGTGCCCTCGGTGATGAGGCGGTGGACCTGGACGGGCTGGGTCTGGCCGATGCGGTAGGCGCGGTCGGTGGCCTGTTCCTCCACGGCCGGGTTCCACCAGCGGTCGAAGTGGACGACATGGCCCGCGCGGGTCAGGTTCAGGCCGGTGCCCGCCGCCTTCAGGGACAGGACAAGGACCGGTGTCGCGCCGCTCTGGAAGCGGTCCACCATCCGTTCGCGGTCCGGGACCGGCGTGCCGCCGTGCAGCAGGTCGACGGGGACCGCCCGGGCGGCGAGGTGGGAGGCGATCAGCCGGGCCATCCCCACGTACTGCGTGAAGACCAGCGCCGAGCCGTCCTCCGACAGCACGGTGTCCAGTAGCTCGTCCAGCAGCGTCAACTTGCCGGAGCGGGCGGCCAGTCGCTCGGTCGGCGTCGCCGCCTCCTCCTTCAGGTACAGCGCGGGGTGGTTGCAGATCTGCTTGAGGGACGTGAGGAGCTTCAGGACCAGGCCCCTGCGCGCGATCCCCTCCGACGTCTCGATCGCGAGCATCGACTCACGCACCACCGCCTCGTAGAGCGCCGCCTGTTCACGGGTGAGCGGGACCGGGTGGTCGGTCTCCGTCTTGGGCGGCAGTTCGGGCACGATGCCGGGGTCGGACTTCTTGCGGCGCAGCAGGAAGGGGCGGACCAGGGCTGCCAGCCGGGTCACCGCCTCCTCGTCCTCGCCGTTCTCCACCGCGCGCGCGTGCCGGGCGCGGAAGGACTTGAGGGGGCCGAGCAGACCAGGCGTCGTCCAGTCGAGCAGGGCCCACAGCTCGGAGAGGTTGTTCTCGACCGGTGTGCCGGTCAGCGCCACGCGCGCGGGTGTCGGGATCGTGCGCAGGGCCTTTGCCGTCGCCGAGTACGGGTTCTTGACGTGCTGGGCCTCGTCGGCGACGACCATGCCCCAGTCGTGCCGGGCCAGCGTCGCCGCCGTGGACCGCATCGTGCCGTACGTGGTGAGGACGAAGCCGCCGTCCAGGTCCTCCAGGGTGCGGTCCGGGCCGTGGAAGCGGCGGACGGGGACGCCGGGCGCGAAACGGGTGATCTCCCGTTGCCAGTTGCCGAGCAGGGAGGCCGGGCAGACCACCAGGGTCGGGGCCGTCCGGGCGCGCTTGAGGTGCAGGGCGATGACCGTGATCGTCTTGCCCAGTCCCATGTCGTCGGCCAGACAGCCGCCGAGCCCCAAGGACGTCATGAGGTCCAGCCAGGCCAGGCCCCGGAGTTGGTAGTCCCGCAAGGTGGCCCGCAGTCCCGGTGGCGGTTCGGCCGGCCGCACCCCCGCCGTCAGCCGGTCACGCAGGGCCGCCAGGGTGCCGACCGGTACCGCCTCGACCGTCTCGCCGTCGACCTCCGCGCTGCCGGTGAGGGCGACGGACAGCGCGTCGACCGGGTCGAGCAGGCCCAGTTCGCGCTTGCGGGCCTTGCGGACGAGGCCCGGATCGACGAGCACCCAGCGGTCCCGCAGCCGGACGACCGGGCGGTGCGCCTCGGCGAGTTCGTCCATCTCGGCATCGGTGAGCGGGTCGCCGCCGATCGCCAACTGCCAGCGGAACTGGAGCAGTTCCTCGCTCTCGAAGAAGCCGGTGCCGTCGGTCGCCGAGCCCGGCGCGGGCCGTACGACCGCGGCCGCGCTCAGGTCGTGGGCCAGGTCCCGGGGCCAGTGCACCGCCACCCCGGCCGCCGCGAGCCGCGTCGCGGCCACGCCCAGCAGGTCGCCCAACTCCTCGTCGGACAGGGCCAGCACGTCGGGCGCGTCCTGCTCGGACAGCCGGTCGAGCGGTGCCCACACCCGGGCCGCGCGCCGCACCGCCAGCGCCGCGTCCACGCGCGCGCGTGGCCCGAACGCCGCGTCCGCCCCGCCGGACCAGAGGGCTGCCGCGTCGGCCACCAGGGTGGGGTCGGCGAGGCTGTGCACCTGGACGATCGCCGCGCCGGCACGGCGTACGCCGTCACCGCTGTCGTCGAAGAGGTCGTAGGCCGACAGATCCAGTCGGAGCGAGATCCGCACGCCCGCGTCCATGCCCGCGGCGACTTCGGCCGCCCAGTCGTGTGCGTCGGGCAGGCGCTGTGCCTCGCGTGCGGCGAAGGGCCTCCCCGAGGTGTGGGGGGCGGCGGGGGTGCGGGGCAGGGTGTCCGCCACCGCGTCCAGGAAGGAGCGCATCAGCGCCTCCGGCTCGGGCAGCCGCAGCGGGCCCGGGCCGGTCAGGGGCACCGCGTGCCCTTCGTACGGCAGGGCCGCGGCGACCGCTCGCAGGTGTGCGATGTCGTCCGGGTCGAGGGGGCCGGCCCGCCAGGCGTCGTGGCCGGCCGGGGTCAGGCCGGGCAGCAGCCGGCCGCGCGCGGTGAGCCGCAGGGCGTGCAGCGCGGCCGCGCCCCAGCAGGCGGTGGCGGGGTGGGCGGCCGGATCGCGCCGGGCGCGCACGAGCAGCGGCAGCGCCTCGGCGAGCGGCAACGACAGCGCGGGGGTGGTCCTGCGGCGGACTCCGGCTCCATGGCGTCGTACGACAGTGAGTTCGGTGTCCTCGCCGGGCAGCGGGCCGCCCTCGGGGTCCCAGAAGGCCATCCGCCCCGCGCGCGGGAGGGGCGCGGGCAGGAAGACGGCCGCGAGCCGGACGGGGACGGTCTCCCCCGCACGCTCGGCCACCGCCGTGCCGCCGCTGTGCGCGGCCCTGTCGCTCATACGTCCTGTCACCTCCCGCCCATGAGTCGGATCAACCGTCTTCGACTCTACGGGCGGGGTCTGACAATCGGCCCCGGCGACCGGCTCGGACCGGGTGTCTCACGGTGTGATCAAGGGACCGTGCGCGAGACGACGTACACGAACGGATTCTCCGGGTCGGCCATGCTCACGACGACGTCGTGCGTGGGAGCCGGGTTCTTCTGGTGGTGGATGAGGCCGTACCAGGGGCCCGGGCTCGTGAAGTTCCAGCCGGTGATCTTCTGGTCGCGGGCGCTGATGGTGATCTCGTCCGGCTTCAGGTCGTCCCGGTCGAGGCCCATGGTCGCCAGGTAGGCGTCCAGGTTCTCGTCGGTGGTCGAGAACTGGACGTAGAGCCTGCTGGTCCGCCAGTTGTTCGTCTCGTAGTAGCCGACGTTGTACGACGGAACCGGGATCGTCACCTGGTAGATGCGGCGCTGGACCCTCGACGGCCAGTGCGGGGTGAGGCCGGTCGCCGAGTACTTCTCCTCCTTGTCCTTGCCGCTCTCGCGGCTCTGGTTGGCGGAGATGACGAGATAGCCGGCGGGTACGCCGATCAGCAGCACGATGATGAGCAGGGTGAGCGCCCTGCGGCGGATCATGTGGCGACGGTCCTCGGCCGGCTTCTGGGGCTCGTCCGGGGAGTCGGCCTGGCGGGGTACGGTCACGGTCAGGCCGGCCCCTGCGACGCACGGCGGGCCTCCGCGAACCGGGCGTAGCGCTCGTAGCGCTCGACCCGGCGCCGGTTGGCGCGGCGGAAGCGGCGGGCGACCAGGCGGGCCAGGTCGGCGGCGCCTACCATGCCGGCCTCGGGGCCCAGCTGGGCCCGGGTGATGCGGGCCTCGGGGCGGTAGCCGCGGCCGGTGAGGTGGCGCTTGAAGGCGTCGCGCGCGGGGCCGATCAGCAGGTCGTCGGCGGCCGAGACACCGCCGCCGATGACGAAGCAGGACGGGTCCAGGGCCGCCGCGAGGTTGGCGATGCCGACGCCGAGCCACTGGCCGATGTCCTGCAGCAGCTCGATGCACATGGCGTCGCCGTCACGGGCCAGCTCCGTGATCATCGGGCCGGTGATGTCGCCGATCTGGCCCTTGACGTGCTCGATGATCCCGTACGCCACCGGAGAGTCGGCGGCGGCCAGCTCCTTCGCCTCGCGCACCAGCGCGTTGCCGGAGCTGTACTGCTCCCAGCAGCCGCGGTTGCCGCACGCGCAGCGGTGCCCTCCGGGGACCACCTGCATGTGGCCGAACTCGCCGGCGACGCCGTACTTGCCGCGCTTGACCTGACCGTCCTCCAGGATCGCGCCGCCGATGCCGGTGCCCAGCGTGATCATGACGAGGTGGTCCTCGCCACGGCCGGCCCCGAAGCGCCACTCGGCCCAGGCGGCGGAGTTGGCGTCGTTGTCGACCAGGACGGGCACGGCGAGCCGGTCGGCGAGGCGGTCCCGAAGGGGCTCGTTGCGCCAGGACAGGTGGGGTGCGAACAGCACGCGGTTGCGGTCGGCGTCGACCCAGCCGGCCGCGCCGATGCCGACGGCGTGCACGTCGTGGCGGTCGGACAGGTCCAGGACCAGCTCGACGATGGTGTCCTCGACGACCTTCGGGCTCTTGGACTTGTCCGGCGTCTCCGTGCGGAGCTTCTCCAGGATGTTGCCGTCGGCGTCTACGACGCCCGCCATCACCTTGGTGCCACCGATGTCGATACCGACCGTCGGCACCCGGGGTGCGGTCAGGTGTGACCGGCGTTCCCGGGAGCCGACCGTTCGGAGCACGGGGGCTCGGCGGGAGCCGATGGGGGCCGTGAAGTCGCGGTAGGTGCTCATCAGGGCCGATTCTGCCGCACGCTCACGCTGGGTGCCGAACGGGGCGCCAAAGGGGGGCGCAGGTCACAGCACTTTGTCCGGACATTGCGACCAGCCGGGTTCCCTGACTCCCTCTCGGTCAGGACCGTACGGCAGCCGGGCTCATGACCGCACCAGCAACTGGAACTCGAACGAGTACCGCGTCGGCCGGTACGTGTGCGTGCCGTACTCCACCGCTCGGCCCGTGTCGTCGAACGTCACCCGCTGCATGGTGAGCAGCGGGGCGCCCTCCTCCTCCGCGAGGCGTTCGGCCTCGACGGCGCTGGCCGCGCGGGCGCCGATGGTCTGGCGGGCGCTGTGCAGGGTGATCCCGGCGGCACGCATCAGGCGGTAGAGGCCGGTGGCCTCCAGCTGCGCGGTGTCCAGGTCGATCAGGGCGGGCGGCAGGTAGTTGCACAGGTACGCCATCGGCTCGCCGTGCGCGAGGCGCAGCCGCTCGATCCGGTGCACGTCGCTGTCCTCGGCCACCCCGAGCGCGGCCGCGACCTCGGCGGACGCCGGGACGACGGTGTTGACGATCACCCTGGTCGCCGGGCGCTGACCGGCCGACTCCAGGTCGTCGTAGAGGCTGCTGAGCTCCAGCGGCCGCTTGACCTGGCTGTGCACGACCTGCGTCCCGACGCCTCGGCGGCGCACCAGCAGGCCCTTGTCGACGAGCGACTGGATGGCCTGGCGGACGGTCGGCCGGGACAGGCCGAGGCGGGCGGCAAGTTCGATCTCGTTGCCCAGCAGGCTGCCGGGGGTGAGCGCTCCGTGCTCGATCGCGGCCTCGAGCTGCTGGGACAGCTGGAAGTACAACGGCACCGGACTGCTCCGGTCCACACTGAGCTCGAGTTCCACGGTCGGGTCCACTTCTGGTTTCGGCACGGGCCGAGCGTAGCTCTACGCGTTGTTGACGGGAAGTAGTGTAGTTCGATTGTCCTGACATATGCATTGACAGGGTACGCATTGAACCCGCACTTTGTTTCCATGCGCATCGGGGTCATCGGTACGGGCCGCATCGGCACGATTCACGCCAACACGCTGAGCCGGCACCGCGACGTCGGCTCCCTGATCCTCACGGACGCGGACGCCGCGCGGGCCCAGGCGCTGGCGCAACGGCTGGGCGAGACGGCGGCGCCCGGGGTGGACGAGATCTTCAGGTGGGGCGTGGACGCTGTGGTGATCACCACAGCGACGTCTGCCCATGCCGAACTGATCGGTCGGGCAGCACGGGCGGGGCTTCCGGTGTTCTGCGAGAAGCCCATAGCGCTCGATCTGCCGGGCACGTTGCAGGCGATCGGGGAGGTGGAGACGGCCGGGACGATTCTCCAGATGGGCTTCCAGCGCCGCTTCGACCCGGGATACACGGGCGCGCGCGAGGCGGTGCGGTCCGGGCGGCTCGGGCGCCTGCACACGGTGCGCGCGCTGACCAGCGACCAGGCGCCGCCGCCGGTCTCCTGGCTGCCGCTGTCCGGCGGGCTGTACCGGGACACGCTGATCCACGACTTCGACGTGCTGCGCTGGGTGACAGGGCGCGAGGTCGTCGACGTGTACGCGGCCGGGTCGGACGCCGGGCCCGTGATGTTCCGCGAGGCCGGCGACGTCGACACGGCGGCGGTGGTGATCACGCTGGACGACAGCACGCTCGCCACGGCGACGGCGACGCGGCTGAACGGCGCCGGGTACGACGTACGCATGGAGCTGGCCGGAGAGTTGGACCAGATCGTGGTCGGCCTCGACGACCGTACGCCGATCGCGTCCACCGAGCCGACCGGGCCGCCCGCGGCGGACAAGCCGTGGTCGGGGTTCCTGGAGCGGTTCGGGCCTGCGTACGAGGCGGAGCTGAACGCGTTCGTGGAGGTGGTCCGCGGGGAGCGGGCCAACCCCTGCGACGGACGGGAGGCCTTGCAGGCGCTGCGGATCGCGGAGGCCTGCGAGGTCTCGCGGCGCGAGCGAAGACCGGTCGCACTCGTGGAACTTGCGGGCGGGGCTCAGGCTGCGGCTCTGTGAAGCCGGGACTCGAAGGCCCACGGGGCACAGCCGCTACCAGCGCACCGGCAGGCTTCGCACCCCCCGTATCAGCATGCCCGGCAGCCACTCCCCCGGCGGGCCGTCCGGCGCCAGGTCGGGAGCGCGCTCCAGCAGGGACCGTATCGCCGTGCGGGCCTCCAGACGGGCCAGGGGTGCGCCCAGGCAGTAGTGGATGCCGTGGCCGAAGGCGACGTGGCCTCGGGTCTCACGGCGGATGTCGAAGGCGTCGGGAGCGGCATAGCGGCTCCCGTCCCGGTTGGCCGCAGTGAGGCCGACCATCACCGGTTCGCCCTTCTCGACGGAGACGCCGGCGATCTCCAGCGGCTCGGCGGCATACCGGAAGGTCGCCGTCTCCACCGGGCCTTCGTGGCGCAGCATCTCCTCGACCGCGCCGTCGAGAAGGGTCATGTCGGCGCGCAGGGCGGCGAGTTGATCAGGGTGGGTGAGCAGAGCGTGCACGCCGCTGGTGATGAGGTTGACCGTGGTCTCGTGCCCGGCGATCAGCAGGATGAAGGCCATGCCCCGCAGTTCGTCCGGGGAGAGCCGGTCGCCGTCCTCGGCCGTGGTGCGGATCAGGTCGCTCAGCAGGTCACCGCTGGACCCGGTGCGCCTCTTGGCCTCGATCAGGTCGGTGAAGTAGGCGCCCAGGGCGACGAAGGCGTCGACCTCCTTGCCCGGGCTGGTGGGCGCGATCGCCTCGGTCGACCTTTCGCGGAACGCCACGCGGTCCATCTCGGGCACGCCGAGCAGTTCGCAGATGACAGTGAGCGGCAGCGGGTAGGCGAGAGCCTCCACGAGGTCGGCGCGGCCCCGCGGCAGCATTTCGTCGAGCAGGGCGTCGGTGATCTGCTGGATTCTCGGCCGTAGCTCCTCCACGCGGCGCATGGTGAAGGCACGCGAGATGAGCCCGCGCAGCCGGGTGTGCTGGGGCGGATCGGTGGCCAGCAGGTTCTTCCCGATCAGCTCCTCTTCGAGCGACTTGAAGCCGATCTTGGCGCCGTCTTTCGAGAGCCGCTGGTCGGCGAGAACCGCGCGCGCCTCCTCGTGCCCGACGACGAGCCACACCTCGGACTGCCAGTCGGGCAGCCGCACACGGTGCACCGGGCCCCGTTCCCGCAAGTGCGCGTACACCGGGTGCGGGTTCTCGCGAAACCCCTGGCCGAACTCCCCCAGGTCGATCACTTCTGCCATAGTGCTCCCCCTTCCACCACACCGACAACGCGCGGCAGCCCCGACTAGTGCCCGTCGCCCTCCAGTTCCTCCAGAAGTCCCGCGTCGTACGCCAACAGGGCGATCTGCACCCGGTTGTTGAGGTCGAGCTTGGCCAGGACGCGGGAGACATGGGTCTTGACGGTGGCGACGCTCATGAAGAGCTCCGCGGCGATCTCGGCGTTGGACAGTCCCCGGCCCACCACGACGGCGACTTCGCGCTCGCGGTCGTTGAGCGCGGCGAGCCGCTCACGCGCGCGCGTGCGGCGGGTGTCGGCGGCGGTGCCGGCCGCGTGGTCCATCAACTGGCGTGTCACGGTGGGCGACAGGACCGGGTCGCCGGCCGCCACGCGGCGCACGGCGTCGACGATCTCGGCGGGCGGGGTGTCCTTGAGCACGAACCCGGCGGCTCCGGCGCGCAGGGCGCGCAGCACCTGCTCGTCGGCGTGGAAGGTGGTCAGCAGCACGA
The DNA here is from genome assembly GCF_039537145.1 of Streptomyces shaanxiensis. Classification (NCBI taxonomy): domain Bacteria; kingdom Bacillati; phylum Actinomycetota; class Actinomycetes; order Kitasatosporales; family Streptomycetaceae; genus Streptomyces; species Streptomyces shaanxiensis. The sequence continues at coordinate 84,245 of NZ_BAAAZY010000010.1, read as the reverse complement.
CCTGCGGGGCGTCCTTCCTGCCACGCAGCCGCTCGGTGGCCGTGAGCCCGTCGACCGACGGCATCCGGATGTCCATCAGGACCACGTCGGGGCGGGTGCGGTCGACCAGCGTCTCGACCTCGGCGCCGTCGGCCGCCTCACCGACGATCTCGATGTCGTCGGCGCCGCCCAGCATGAAGGACAGGCCGGCCCGGACCAACGGGTCGTCGTCGACGAGGAGGAGTCTGATCGCAGTCATGTGCCTTACGTAATCACGGTTGTACGGCGTGGAGGTGCCGGGACGGCGTGGAGCGTGCCCCTCGGGCACGAGCGGTGATCCCATGACGCACGCGCGCGTGGATGCGGAACTGACTGTCCCGCAACGGCCCCCACACAGGCGGCCTTCGGGCACCGCGCGGTCGGACCGCCCGGCATCACCCCCACGGCAGCCAGCCCCGCACTTCGAAGCCCCCGTCCGCGGCCGGCCCGTGCTCCAGCCGGCCGCCCGTCAGCGTGGCCCGCTCCGTCAGGCCGATCAGGCCCTGCCCGGAGCCGGGCACATGCGGAACCTCGCCCTCGGGCGCGGGATTGCGCACCGCCACGGACAGTCCCTCGCCCGGCGCGCCGGTCACCGTCACCGTCACCTCCGTGCCGGGAGCGTGCTTACGGGCATTGGTCAGGCCCTCCTGTGCGATGCGGTAGGCGGTGCGACCGACGGAGGCGGGCACGGCGGCCGGGTCGGTGACGCGCTGGTCGAGGGTGACCTTCATGCCCGCCTCGCGGGACTCCGTGACGAGCCCCTCCAGGGCTGCGAGGGTCGGTTGCGGGCGGCCCGCGTCGTCGCCCTCGCCCGTCCGCAGCACGCCGATGATCTCCCGCAGGTCCTGGAGGGCCTCGTGGGCGCTCTCCCGGATGACACCGGCCGCCCGCGCGATCTCCTCGCGAGGCGCGTCGGGCCGGAACTCCAGCGCGCCCGCGTGCACGCTGAGCAGGGTCAGCCGATGGGCGAGGACGTCGTGCATCTCCCGGGCGATGGCCTCACGGGCGAGCCGCTGCGCCTGCTCGGCACGCAGCCGCGCCTCCGTCTCGGCGCGCCGGGCACGGTCGCGCAGGCTCACCATGAGCTGCCGTTTGGACCGGGCGACCATGCCCCAGCCGACCACCGCCACGGTCAGCAGCGAGGCCAGGAAGACCGACCACAGGTACGACAGGTCGGGCTCGGGGCGGTACAGGAAGTACACCGGGTTCAGCACCGCGTACGCTCCGGCGACCCAGGCCACGTACCGGAAGGGCCGGTGCACGGCGAGGGTGAACAGGGCGATGAGGCTCGCGCCGCCCGCGGTGCTCGACACGAGGGCGAGCGGGACCATCGCGACGGCGAATCCGACCGGCCAGCGGCGCCGCAGCCACACCGCGGCGCAGGAGAGCGCGCCCACCAGCTGGTCGAAGGCGGCGTAGCCCGGCGGAAGGTCCTCGCTCTTCATCGTGTCCGCGGCGAGCAGCCCGATGAACACGGCCAGCAGGAAGCAGGTGAAGTCGACCACCCAGTCGCGGGCGGTGCGCCGGGGCCGCCCGGAACGCTCGGGGTCCGGGTCGAACTCCTTGATCAGAGCCGAGGGCAGCAGCCAGCGCCGCCCCGCGAACGCCTGCGGTGCGGACACCTGCTTGTCACCACTCACGGTCGACAAATCTACGCAGTACGGGGTCCCGGCGCGTCCGTACGGGCGTGATCGCCGACCAAAGTCGCGGCATCGGAGACCTTGGTCGCTGCGAGCCGCCCGGAACGTGGACTTCCGGCGGACATGGCTCGCCCCGCGGCCGATTGGCGTGGGGGGTCCGCGGGGCGAGAGTCATGGCATGAAGCAGTTGTTGGAGATCCTCGGATTCATCGCCCTGGTGCAGGGCGTCGCCGGCCTGGTGCACGAGTTCACCGACTGGGACTGGGGTCTCGTACAGCGGCTCGGCTTCCTCGACGGCTTCGAGATCTACGCGAGCGTCGCACTGCTCGTGCTGGCGTTCGCGCTGTTCGCGGCCGCCGGGAGCCGGAAGTCCGGCTGAGCTCGGACCGGACTTCCGGCCGATCGCGCCGTTCCTCGGCGTCGACCGTGACCTTCAGGGGCTCAGCAGCCGTAGTTGACCAGGTCGAACGACTCGTAGTGGTCGGCCGTGTAGTAGTCCTCCTGGTTCTCCTCACCGGTGACGATCCGGCGAGCGCCACGCGTGGAGGAACCAGGCGTGATGACCGTGTACTCGTGGTAGTACCCGGACGACTGGCTGGGCAGGATGCCTTCCCGGTTCTGGAAGACGGTGCCGTCCTGCGAGTACGGGTAGGGACCGCCCTGCTCGATCAGGTCGAGCGTGTCGTGCGCCTGGGAGGGCAGGTCGGTGTAGCAGATGCTGCCGACCGCGGCGGCCGCCGGGGTGGCGGTGACGGTGCCGCCGACGAGGAGGGCGGACAGGACGGCGGCCGCGGCGCCGATGCGGGTGATTCGTGGGGGGAATCTCATGGCTTCATGATGACGCGCGTAGACAGTGGCATGTCAATGTCAAGACCGGAGATTTTCCCGGCAAGTCCGATGAGTTTTCGGGAAGTTAACGTGCGCCCCGGCGTCCTCACGCGATCTCCATGAGGCGGTCGTGCGAGAACGCCGGCGAAGGGGTCGTCACGCGTTCTCGGGGAGCCCGAACGTGCCGTAGTCGGGGCGTCCGGCCAGGTCGTACGAGTGGATGGCGACGCCGGTGCTCGTCGTGAGGCCGCCGGTGTGCTCGAACTTGGTGGGCACGGCGCCCTCCGTGAACAGGCGGTGGCCCGCGCCGAGCACGACCGGGAACGTCAGCAGGTGGAGGGTGTCGACGAGGTCGTGGGCCAGCAGCGACCTGACGAGGGCGCCACTGCCGTGGACCTGGAGTTCGCCGTCGGTGCGCTCCTTCAGGGCGGTGACCTCCTTGGCGAGATCGCCGCTGATCACGGTGGTGCCGGCCCACTCGGGGTCCGTCAGCGTCGAGGAGGCGACGTACTTCGGGAGTGCGTTGAGCTTGGACGCGACCGGGTCGGCGGGGTCGGTCACCTTCGGCCAGAACGCCGCGAAGATGTCGTACGTACGGCGTCCGAGGAGGAAGGCGGCCGGGCGCCCGAAGACCTCGTTGATGAACTGGCCGAATTCGTCGTCGGCGTACGGAAAGACCCAGCCGCCGTGCTCGAAGCCGCCGCGGGTGTCCTCCTCCCGGCCGCCGGGTGCCTGGTAGACGCCGTCGAGCGTGACGAAGAGGGTCGAGACGAGCTTGCCCATGAGGAGTGCCTCTTTTCGGGGGTGCGGTCTGCTGTTCATCACCTCAGACCCCGTCGGCACCCGCAACTCATCGGTGCGTCGCGTGCACTTTCACCGGTGGTCGAGCTCCACGATCTCGGTGTCCGTTCACCGCCAGCACTTCGGTCCGCACGGCGCTGGGATGGACCCATGACAACCATCCATGAACCCACGACAGCCACTCACGGAACCCTGCACGGCAAGGTGGCTCTGGTCACCGGCGGCAGCCGGGGCATCGGCGCGGCGACGGCACTGCGGCTCGCGCGGGAAGGCGCGGACGTCGCTGTGACCTATGTGAACGGCAAGGAGTCGGCCGAGGAGCTCGTACGGGCCGTCGAAGCCCTCGGACGGCGGGGCGTGGCCCTGCGTGCGGACGCCGCCGACCCGCAGGAGGCGGCGAGCGCGGTGGGGCGTACGGCGGACGCCCTCGGGGGTCTGGACGTGCTGGTGAACAACGCCGGTGTCGGCGTGCTGGGCCCGCTGGAGGGGCTCTCGCTCACGGACGTGGACCGGGTCCTCGCCGTGAACGTCCGGGGCGTCTTCCTGGCCTCCCAGGCCGGGGCGGCCCGCATGGGCGCCGGAGGCCGGATCATCACCATCGGCACATGCATGTCCCAGCGGGTTCCGGGCCCCGGCGGCACGCTCTACGCCACCAGCAAGTCGGCCCTCATCGGCCTGACGAAGGCCCTGGCCCGCGAGTTGGGCCCGCGTGGGATCACGGCGAACATCGTCCACCCGGGGCCCATCGACACGGATCTGAACCCGGCCGACGGCCCTTTCGCGCCCGGCCAGGCGGCGATGACCGCCCTCGGCCGCTTCGGCACGGCCGACGAGGTGGCGTCCACGGTGGCGTACCTGGCCGGGGCGGACTACGTCACGGGGGCGGAGTTCTCGGTGGACGGGGGCCACGCGGCGTAGGCCTGCGGCGGTTGGGCCGGACCAGGGTGCGGGTGTGGTCCGGTGCCCGTCCCTGGGGGCTGCCGCCCCCAGAGCCCCGCTTCGGCCCCCGAAAGGGCCTCGCCCTCAAACGCCGGACGGGCTGCAATGCCGGGGCCGGCGTCTGAGGATGCGAGGGAGTCCGGGCTCAGCCGCCCAGCTCCTGATGCCGCGCCGCCAGCCCCGCCGCGCCCTGCTCCGTCAGGGAGCCGTGCAGGCGCAGTCGGGAGATGCCGCCGTCCGGGAAGATGTCCACGCGCGCGTGCGTGCCGACGGCGGGGGTCGGCAGGACGAAACGGTGGTTGGTGTCGGGCTGGAGTCGGGTGCGCGGGAGGATCTCCTGCCAGTCGCCGGCCCCGCTCTCATCGGCATCCTTCACCGAGACCGACGCCCAGCCCGCGCTGTTGCCCTTCAGGTACGCCGTGTCGATCTCGATCGCCCGGATCTGGGACTGCGCCGCCAGCCGGTAGCGGATCCAGTCGTTGCCCCGGTCGCGGCGTCGGCGCGTCTCCCAGCCGTCGTCCATCTTGCGGGAGCGGCCCGGCTGGATGGTGTTCGTGGCGGGCGAGTAGAAGAGGTTGGAGGCGTCCTCGGCCTGGCCGCCGTTCTCCAGCGCGACCACGTCGAAGGTGCCCAGCACCGACAGCCAGGCGGGGTCGGGTACGACCTCGCCGTACACACGCAGGCGCGCGATGCCGCCGTCGGGGTGCTGGTTGACCCGGAGGTGGGTGAAGCGCTGCTCCACGGCGATGGAGAAACCATTCGCCGCGTGGCCGCCGACCGGGGTGCGCGGCACGAGGGTCGTCCACTTCACGTCGTCCGCCAGCAGCTCCTCCGGCGACGGAGAGCCGGGTACCGACGTGCCCTCGATCGACACCGCCTGCGGGTAGTTGCCGCGGAAGTGGGCCGTGTCGACGACGATGCCGCGGATCACACCGGGCGCGCCCAGGCGCACCAGCGCCCAGTCGTGGTCCTCGGCCGTCGGCCACGGGTGCTCGGCGGAGGCACCGCGCCGCCGCCGGGTCTCCCAGCCGTCCATGATCTTGCCCTTGTGCCCGAAGTGCTCGGGGTCGAACTCGGCCCGCTCGGGCACCAGCAGGTTCTCGCGCTGGGCGAAGAACTCGTCGTTGGCGGCGATGACACCGGCGCCCAGCCGGCGGTCGGCGAGGTTGGCGTACTGGGTGAAGGGGAAGTCGGCGGTGCGGTAGTCCGCGTAGGGGTCGCCGCCGCCGTAGGGGTTCGAGTCGCCGGTGAAGCTGGGTATCGCCGTCACGGGGATGTGCCTTTCTGGAGTCGGCCGCTGCGGGTGCGGGAGAGACAGTCAGGGGGTGCGGGAGAGCAGCTGCCCCTTCGGCTCGGTGAACTCGCCGTCCGCGACGATGCGTTCGCCGCGCAGCCAGGTGGACTTCACCACGCCGTACAGGGTCTTGCCCGCATACGCCGTCACGCGGTTGCGGTGCTGGAGGGCGGCCGGGTCCACGGTGAACGTCTCGTCGGGCGCGAGGACGGCGAAGTCGGCGTCGCGGCCCGCCTCGATGGCGCCCTTGCGGTCGTCGAGACCCACGAGCTCGGCCGTCCGCGCGGACATCCAGCGGACCACGTCCTCCAGGCCGTGCCCGCGCTTGCGTGCCTCGGTCCACACCGCCGCCAGGCTCAGCTGGAGGCCGGAGATGCCGCCCCATGCGGTCGCGAAGTCGTCGGTCTTCAGGTCGGCCGTGGAGGGCGAGTGGTCGGTCACCACACAGTCGATGGTGCCGTCGGCCAGCGCCTGCCAGAGCAGGTCCTGGTTGGCGGACTCGCGGATCGGCGGGCAGCACTTGAACTCGCTGGCGCCGTCCGGGACTTCCTCGGCGGTCAGGGTGAGGTAGTGCGGGCAGGTCTCGACGGTGATCCGTACGCCGTCCCGCCTGGCCTCGGCGATCAGCGGCAGCGCGTCGCTCGACGACAGGTGCAGGACGTGCACGCGCGCGTGGAGGCGCTTGGCCTGGGCGATCAGCTGGGCGATCGCGGTGTCCTCCGCGTCGCGCGGGCGCGAGGCCAGGAAGTCGGCGTACTTGGGGCCGCCCTGCTGCGGGGCGGCGTCGAGATGGTGCGGGTCCTCGGCGTGCACGATCAGCAGGCCGCCGAAGGAGGCGATCTCGGCCAGGGACTGGGCGAGCTGGTCCTGGTTCAGGTGCGGGAACTCGTCCACGCCGGACGGCGACAGGAAGGCCTTGAAGCCGAAGACGCCGGACTCGTGCAGCGGGCGCAGGTCCTTGACGTTGTCGGGCAGGGCGCCGCCCCAGAAGCCGACGTCGATGTGCGCCTTGTCGGCGGCGACGTCCTGCTTGGTGCGGAGGTGGTCGACCGTCGTGGTGGGCGGGAGGGAGTTGAGCGGCATGTCGACGAGGGTGGTGATGCCGCCGGCCGCCGCGGCACGCGTGGCGGTCCAGAAGCCCTCCCAGTGGGTGCGGCCGGGGTCGTTGACGTGCACGTGCGTGTCGACCAGGCCGGGCAGCAGGACGTCGTCCCCGAGGTCCTCCAGTCGGGCGCCGGACGGGACTTCGGCGTCGTACGGCTGCACAGCCGTGATCTTTCCGCCGGCGACCGCGACCGAGGCGGCACGCGTCCCCTCGGGTGTGATGACGCGCGTCGAGCGCAGCACCAGTTCAGCGTCGGACACCCGGACCCCTCTCTGCCGCCGTTTACTTCCGCGTAACGGAATTCAACTTTCTGTTGAAGGAGTCTTCACTCCCGCTCTCGCGCCGTCAAGGGCACACTTCTCCACAGTGCACCCGACCCGCACTCTCTGGACGTTTCCACAAAGCGGAATTAGAATTCCAGCACGCAGAACGTAGCTACGTACAAGCGGGGAGTCAACCGACTGACGGGTAGGCTTCTGCCCTCCCACCGGTCCCGAAAGGAACGTGCCGTGCCGACGTCCAGCGCCAGCACCACCGACTCCGCCAGGTCAAACGCCAGTGGCGGTGTCCAGTCCCTCGAGCGCGCCTTCGACCTGCTCGAGCGGATGGCGGACGCGGGGGGCGAGGTCGGCCTGAGCGAACTGTCCGCGAGCAGCGGGCTGCCGCTGCCCACCATCCACCGCCTCATGCGGACCCTGGTCGCCTGCGGGTACGTCCGCCAGCAGCCCAACCGCCGCTACGCCCTCGGCCCGCGCCTGATCCGCCTCGGCGAGTCCGCCGCCCGCCTGCTGGGCACCTGGGCGCGGCCGTACCTCGCCCGATTGGTCGAGGAGACCGGCGAGACGGCGAACATGGCCCTGCTCGACGGCGACGAGATCGTGTACGTCGCCCAGGTGCCGTCCAAGCACTCGATGCGCATGTTCACCGAGGTCGGCCGGCGCGTGCTGCCGCACTCCACCGGCGTCGGCAAGGCGCTGCTCGCCGGGTTCCCGCCGGAGGAGGTGCGCGCGCTGCTGTCCCGTACCGGGATGCCCGCCGCCACGGAGAAGACGATCACCACGCCGGACGGCTTCCTCGCGGCCCTGGAGGACGTACGCCGCAACGGCTACGCGGTCGACGACAACGAGCAGGAGATCGGTGTCCGCTGCCTCGCGGTCTCGGTCCCCGACTCCCCCACCGCGGCCGCCATTTCGATCTCGGGCCCGGCGGGCCGCGTCACCGAGGCGGCGACGGACAAGATCGTGCCGGTGCTGCAGCAGGTGGCCGGGGAGCTGTCGGAGGCGCTGGCGAGCTCGAATCCGACGGCGTAGATCCGCGGGCGCGCCTACCCTGGGAGCAGGGGACCATCAGCACAGCGAGGTGGCCACCATGCTGCAGGAGAACAAGCACTGGTCCTCGGGGAAGTGGCAGGTCAAGGAGGGTAACGCCGACGAGTTCATCGAGCGCTGGCGGGAATTCCTCACCTGGACCAAGGGGGCGCACCAGGGGCTCCTGGGAGCCCGGCTGATCCGAGACCTCAAGAACCCGAACTCCTTCGTGTCCTTCGCCGCCTGGCAGGACCTCGACTCGATGCGCGCCTGGCAGGGTGACCCGGGGTTCAAGGAGCACTTCGACGCCGCCTACGTCCTCTGCGACGACATGCAGAGCAGCGGCTACGAGCTGGTCGTCGACATCTGAGCGCGGGCCACGGCTCAGGGGCGCGGCGGTTCCCCGAACAGGTCCACCGCGTCGCGTACGTCCGACAGGCCCCGGGACAACGCGCTGACCGACCCGATCGCGCCGGCGATCAGCAGCAATGACCTGCGCAGCCGCGGAATCTCCGGCGCCCTGTCGATCGTCATCGCGGCCAGCGCGGCGAGTTCGTCCTCGGCGATCATCCGGTCCGGGAACTCGGCCGGGTGCGCGGCGAGTTCGCGGCGCAGACGGGACACCGCCGTCCGCAGTTCCGCCACCCTCGGGTCCTCGTCGCTGCCCGTCACCGGCCTCTGCCCCAAGCTCCGCAACACAGCACTCCCCCCTCGCACGCCGTTGTGCGCCAGTAGTCCCGCTCCCCCACCGAGCACCCCTCGCGTCGGTCGGGCGCCGGGGACGCGGGTCAGTAAACGCCACCCGTTGCCGATGCGCCACCGCGCGGGCGGAAATTCAGTCGTTGGAAGTCGGGCGCTCGCGCAGGTGTCAGGTATGCAGGACGCATGACTGAGAAAGACGCGCCCCCGGTCGTCGGCCTGCTCCTCGCCGCCGGCGGTGGACGACGGCTCGGCGGGCGGCCCAAGGCACTGCTCCGACACCGCGGCCGACCTCTGATCGAGCACGCCGTCGGGGTGTTGCGCGCGGCCGGCTGCGCCCGCGTGCACGTCGTACTGGGCGCCCGGGCCGCCGCCGTACGGGAGCAGGCCGAGCTCGGCGGCTGCGTCCTGGTGGAGAACCCGGACTGGGCCGACGGGATGGGCTCCTCCCTGCGCGCCGGTCTCGACTCGCTCGCCGGCACAGGGGCGCGGGCGGCGCTCGTCTCACTCGTCGACCAGCCCGGCATCGGCCCCGAAGCGGTCGCCCGGGTGCTCGCCGCGTACGAGGGGGCGACGTCGCTCGTCTCGGCCGCCTACGACGGGGTGCGCGGCCATCCCGTGCTCTTCGGCGCCGCCCACTGGGCGGGCATCGCGGCGACCGCGACCGGCGACCGGGGAGCACGCGCCTATCTGAAGGAGCACGAGGAGGCGATCCGGCTCGTCGAGTGCGGGGACGTGGCGCTGCCCCACGACATCGACACGCAAGCCGATCTGAGCCACCTTGAGTGAACGTGGTGGCACTGAGCGCCACCTTTCCTCGACTCAGAGAATCTCGACATCAACAAACGATTGAACTTCCACCATGAGGAAACTAGTATCCACTGTTCAGAAGCGCCCGACCGCTCCACGGGCGCTCCCAGCCGTATCCGGGAAGACTGGCACCCGGTGCCAAAGCTCGTACGCAGTTCGCTTGTAGCTCGCTGAAGGAAGTGACGCTCATGTCCGCACCAGCGCCGTCCCCGCTGGCCATCGTCGACGCCGAGCCCCTGCCCCGGCAGGAGGAGGTCCTCACGGAGGCGGCCCTCGCCTTCGTGGCCGAGCTGCACCGCCGGTTCACGCCACGGCGTGACGAACTCCTCGCCCGCCGTGCGGAGCGCCGCGCCGAGATCGCCCGCACCTCCACACTCGACTTCCTCCCGGAGACCGCCGCGATCCGCGCGGACGACTCCTGGAAGGTGGGTCCCTGCCCGCCCGCGCTGCAGGACCGCCGGGTCGAGATCACCGGTCCCACCGACCGCAAGATGACCATCAACGCCCTCAACTCGGGTGCGAAGATCTGGCTCGCCGACTTCGAGGACGCCTCCGCGCCCACCTGGGAGAACGTCGTCCTGGGTCAGATCAACCTGGCCGACGCCTACACCCGCAACATCGACTTCACCGACCCGAAGAGCGGCAAGTCGTACGCGCTCAAGGCCGACGAGGAGCTCGCGACGGTCGTCATGCGTCCGCGCGGCTGGCACCTGAACGAGCGCCACCTCCAGATCGACGGCGAGCAGGTCCCCGGCGCCTTCGTCGACTTCGGCCTGTACTTCTTCCACAACGCCCAGCGCCTGATCGACCTCGGCAAGGGCCCGTACTTCTACCTCCCGAAGACGGAGTCGCACCTGGAGGCCCGCCTCTGGAACGACGTGTTCGTCTTCGCGCAGGACTACGTCGGCATCCCCCAGGGCACCGTCCGCGCGACCGTCCTGATCGAGACGATCACGGCGGCGTACGAGATGGAGGAGATCCTCTACGAACTGCGCGACCACGCCTCCGGGTTGAACGCCGGCCGCTGGGACTACCTGTTCTCCATCGTCAAGAACTTCCGTGACGGCGGCGCCAAGTTCGTCCTCCCGGACCGCAACGCGGTGACGATGACGGCCCCGTTCATGCGCGCGTACACGGAGCTGCTGGTCCGCACCTGCCACAAGCGCGGCGCGCACGCGATCGGCGGTATGGCGGCGTTCATCCCGTCCCGCCGGGACGCCGAGGTCAACAAGGTGGCCTTCGAGAAGGTCCGCGCCGACAAGGACCGCGAGGCCGGCGACGGCTTCGACGGCTCCTGGGTGGCCCATCCCGACCTGGTCCCGATCGCCATGGAGTCCTTCGACAAGGTCCTCGGCGAGAAGCCGAACCAGAAGGACCGCCTGCGCGAGGACGTCCACGTCGAGGCCGCCGACCTGATCGCCGTCGACTCCCTGGACGCCAAGCCGACCTACCCGGGCCTGGTCAACGCCGTCCAGGTCGGCATCCGCTACATCGAGGCCTGGCTGCGCGGCCTCGGCGCCGTCGCCATCTTCAACCTCATGGAGGACGCGGCCACCGCCGAGATCTCCCGCTCCCAGATCTGGCAGTGGATCAACGCGGGCGTCGAGTTCGAGAACGGCGAGCAGGCCACGCCGGAGCTGGCCCGCAAGGTCGCCGCCGAGGAACTGGCGAACATCCGCGCGGAGATCGGCGAGGAGGCCTTCGCGGCCGGCCACTGGCAGCAGGCCCACGACCTGCTCCTGGAGGTCTCCCTCGACGAGAACTACGCGGACTTCCTGACGCTGCCGGCGTACGAGCAGCTCAAGGGCTGACGTCCTTCAGCGGTTTCAGGAAGCAGGCTTGTCCGAGTGGCCCAGGGACTTTCCCGGGGCCACTCGGTCGCGTACGACCTGCTTGACCGCCGTGGGCTCCGGGAAGCCCTGCTCCTTGCGGTCCCAGACCACCTCGTCGTCGACGCGAACCACGAAGATCCCGCCCTTGCCGGGCTTGAGCGCGAGTTCCGTCAGCTCCGCCTCGAAGGTGGTGAGCAGCTCCTGCGCCAGCCAGGCCGCGCGGGGCAGCCAGCGGCACTGGGTGCAGTACTCGATCTCGACACGGCCACTCATCCGAGGTGCACCGACCAATCCTGTTCCGCGGCCGGCTTGCCGTGCAGGTCGGGCACCTGCTTCAGCCACTTCGGCCGGCCTTGCTGAGACTTCGCCGCCCGCAGGGCGTTCTCGGCGGCGAGTTCCTCCCGGGTGGGGAAGTCGGTGGGCAGCCAGGCGGAGGACGCTCGCACGCGTGCGTGGAGGTAGGCGACGTAGGCGTCGCGGACCTCGCCGGGGCTCATGAATCCAGGTTCGGCGCTCAGCCAGGCGTCCGGGACCTCCGCCACGATCGCCCTCAGCAGCGCCTCGGTGACCTTGGGCGCCAGCTCGGCGTCGGCCGCGCGCACATCGGGGGCGTAATGGCCGAGGGCGTGGTGACGGAAGTCGTACGCCTTCGCGGGGTCCGTGCCGTCCCAGCGATGGTGGAAGACGAGCGCGGCGCCGTGGTCGATGAGCCACAGACGCGGTGGGACGGTCCCCAGCGTGGGCCAGACCATCAGGTTGGAGCTGTGGACCGTACGGTCGACGTTCGCCGTCAACGCGTCCAGCCAGACGATCCGGCCCGCCTCCAGCGGGTCCACGCGGAAGTGCCGCGCGACCTCGGGGGTGAAGTCCTTCGCCCCCGGCAGGTAGTCCATGCCGAGGTTGATCCCCGCGCTGGACGCGTGCAGGTCGCGTACCTCCTGGTGCGGCTCGCTCTCGGCGATCGCGGGATCGAAGTGGACCAGGACCAGCTCGGGGAAGCGCAGGCCCAGCGCGCGGGCCAGCTCGCCGACGATCACCTCGGCGACCAGCGCCTTGCGGCCCTGCGCGGAGCCGGTGAACTTCACCACGTAGGTGCCCAGGTCGTCGGCCTCGACGACTCCGGGCACGGAGCCGCCGGACCGCAGCGGGGTCACGTATCGAACAGCAGTCACGTCGCGCAGCACAACGGCCAGGGTAATTCAGATCATGTACCGGCCAGCGGGTTCGGCAGGGGCCGGTAGCGGGCGTCGGCGCCGTCGGCGTTCGTCCAGCGCAGGAGCAGGTTCGTCTTGCCGGGGAGGGTGGGCGCGGTGAGCAGGCCGGCGATCTCGGGGAGGTCGTGCCGGGTGAGTTCGCGGCGTACGGCGGGCCAGGGATCCAGTCCCGGGTGCCGCTCGGCGATGGCCGCCGCGACCTCCCACAGATGATTCACGACCAGGGTGTACACCAGCCGCTCCCAGCCGGACTCACGGGACACGTCCTTCAGCAGCTTCACGCCCTCGGCGTCCCGGAACAGCGCCTGCACCGGGGTGCCGTCCGCGTCGACGGCGACCAGTGTGTTCTGCAGGTGTGCCTCGAGTACGACGCCGTGGTCGGCGAAGGCCGACAGCGCCGGCGGCACGACGGCGCGCAGATACGCCTCCCACCAGGCCGTACCGCCGAACGGGCTGCCTTCGAAGCCCTCGACGAGGCCCGCGGCGAGCAATGGAGTGGCGCCGGGCGCCAGGCGGTCGTGGAATCCGTCGCGCACGAGGACCGCCAGCTCCTCGAACGCGAAGTCGGCGGTGCGGTAGCCGCGGTCGGACAGCCAGGCGGCGGGGCCCGTGGCGAAAGCGCGGGCGGCTGCCGTATCCGTCCTGCGGAGGTTCAGCAGGTCATGGCGCCACAGCCGACGGATGTCGTTCGTGATGCGGACGTCCAGGCTGAACTTCAGGAACAGGTCGCGCTCGGGGGCGTACAGGGTGCGGATCGCGGCCGTCGGCCAGACGTCGAACCCGGTCGTGCCCAGCCGGATCAGCCGGCCGTCGGCGAAGGCGGGCGTCAGGTCGACGAGGTCGAGCTGCCAGGGGTGGGCGGGGAGGAGGCGGTACCCGGGCGGGGCCTCGCCGAGGGCGTCCAGGGCGGAGACGTCGCCCTCCTCGACGACCGCGTCCTCGCGCAGGCCGAGCAGCGTCAGGGGGAAGCGGGCGTGGGCCTCCGGGGCGTACGGCAGCCAGGCGGCGACCGGGCCGCCGCCGCGCGCCTTGGGCGCGGGGTGGTAGGGGTGGCCGGTGAGAAGGGACTGCTCGGAGCGGAGGTACGGGTCGTCCGGCGGCGTCGCACGCGCGCGTGCCGCGAGCAGCGCGGCCACCGCCTCCCGGCTGTCGATCATCTCGGCGGGCAGTTCGTGGTTGGACTGACCGGTGTGGCGGCGCAGTTCGTCGGCGACGAGCTTGACGATCTCCGGGTGCCCGATGCGCTGCCACGTGCCGCCCGTGTGCACCTCGGGCTCGGCGGGCCGCCGCTCGCCGCGCACCCGCAGCAGGCGGCCCGACGCGGGCAGCCGGTGGACCCGCCGCTCGCCGGACCCTCCGTGCGGCTCGGCCACCTCGCGCAGCAGGCAGTTGAGCAGGGGCGCGACCGCCAGGGCGTCGGCGTGTTCCGCGACGTCGGCGGCGGGTGGAGGGTTGAGGTGCACGCGATCCACTCGTTCTCTACGGTCCGTTCAGGACAGTCTCTACGGTCCGTTCACGACAGTCTCTACGGTCCGTTCAGGCGGGAAGACGATCAGTATGTCTGTCGTCGGTGCCTGCCCCGACGCCCTACTCGTACCCGAGGAGCCCGCCCGTGCACCGTCCGCCCAGCGCCGAGGCCGAGGTCGCCGCCGAACTGGCCGACGTACGCCCCGAACTCGCGTCGCGGTATGCCGCCGAGCTCCCCGGGGCACGGGCTGCCGTGCTGACCCGGCTGTGGCGGGCGCTCGCGTACGAGCCGCTGCCCTGGGTCGCACGCCGGGAGGCGGGCCGGGAGGGCCTCACCCTGCGTCTTTCCGACGGCCGCCGGCTGCACGGTCCGCACGCCGACCCGTTCGCCACCGCCGCGTACGTCACCGCCGTACGCCTCGACGAGACGTCGTACGACGATCCGGCCCGGCTGCTGACCGACCTCTCCGTACCGCACGGTACGGCCTTTGCCGCCGAACTCGGCCACAGCGTCGCCTCGTTGGCGCTGTCACGGGCGGGGCAGGATGCCCACTCGAAGGAGTGGCCCGGGCAGGACCGGGAGTGGGAGCAGCGGGTGGTCGACGGGCATCCGTTCCATCCCAACTGCCGTTCCCGGCCCGGCTTCTCGGTCGCCGAGCAACTGGCGTACGGGCCGGAGCACCGGGCGGTCGTCAGGCTGGGGCTGGTGCCGGCGCGGGCGGACGAGTGCCTGGTGACCGGCGGGTGGCCGGAGGGGATGCGGGACGGGGAGCGGCTGCTGATCCCGGTGCATCCGTGGCAGGCCGAGCATGTGCTCAAGCGTCCCTGCGATCCTCATGCCGACGGGATCGACGCCCACCCGCTGATGTCCCTGCGCACGCTCGCCCTCCCCGAAGGGCCGCACGTCAAGACCGCGTTGAGCGCCCGGCTGACGTCCTCGGTGCGGGACATCTCGGTGTACTCCGTCGGCCTGTCGGCCACGCTGTCGGACTTCGCGGAGACCCTGGCGGCCCGCCTCGAGGGGCTGCTGCACGTCACCCGCACGGTGGGGGCCGTCACGGCCAACTCCCCCGATCTGGCGGCCGTGTTGCGAGAGTCGCCGCAGGTGTACGCGGGGCCCGGCGAACGGGTCGTACCGGTGGCCGCGCTCGCCACCACCGAGCTGCCCGAATCCCCCGCGTGGCTGGCCGAGTTCACGCGTCTCGCGCTCACCGTGGGGCTGCGGCTGCTGGAGCTGGGCGTGGCGCTCGAAGCCCATGGCCAGAATCTGCTCGTGGTGCTGTCGCCGACCGGCTCCCCGGTGCGGCTGGTCTACCGCGACCTCGCCGACATCCGGGTCAGCCCGGCACGGCTGGCCCGGCACGGCATCGCGGTGCCGGAGCTGACCGGCCGGATCGTCACGGACGACGTGCCGGCCCTGCGCCGCAAGCTGTTCGGTTCGCTGACGGCGGGGGCGCTCGCAGGGACGGCGGGGTCGGGGGCGGCGTTGCGCGCGGCGCTGGGGGCGGTTGTACCGGAGCTGCCGGGCACCGTGGATCTGGCCGCGCTTCGCGAGGAGACGCTGCCCACGAAGGCGTTGACGCTGATGCGGCTGTCCCCCGGCACGCCCGGCGACCAGTGGGCACAGCTGCCCAATCCGCTGGTCACCGAGGTTTTCTGAGCTCGTTTTGAAGCAGGACACCTCTGATCAATAAGATCCGCCGATGATCACAAGAACACGGCTGGCGACCGGGGCCTGTGCCCTGCTCGCCGCGCTCGCGGCCGGGATGGCGTTCCCGGCCGGGGCGGTTGCCGATGAGACCAGTGCGACCGCGCCGAAGGTCGACCTCGTCCTCGATGTGAGCGGCTCGATGCGGGCCCGGGACATCGACGGCCAGTCGCGGATGGCCGCGGCGAAGCAGGCGTTCAACGAGGTGCTCGACGCGACGCCCGAGGAAGTCCAGCTCGGCATCCGCACGCTGGGCGCCGACTACCCGGGCGACGACCGCAGGACGGGCTGCAAGGACACCGCGCAGCTCTACCCGGTCGGCCCGCTGGACCGTACCGAGGCGAAGGCGGCGGTGGCGACCCTGGCACCCACCGGCTGGACGCCGATCGGCCCCGCGCTGCTGAAGGCCGCCGACGATCTCGACGGCGGCGAGGGCTCCAAGCGGATCGTGCTGATCAGCGACGGCGAGGACACCTGCGCCCCGCTCGACCCGTGCGAGGTGGCCCGGGAGATCGCCGCCAAGGGCATCGGCCTGACCATCGACACCCTCGGCCTGGTCCCGAACACCAAGATGCGCCGGCAGCTGAGCTGCATCGCCGAGGCGACCGGTGGGACGTTCACCTCGGTCGAGCACACCGAGGAACTCACCGACAAGGTCAACCAGTTGGTGGACCGGGCGGCCGACCCGGTGGTGACGCCGGTCGCGACGACGGGCGCGGACCAGTGCGCGAAGGCGCCCGAGCTGAAGTCCGGCCTGTACACCGACCGCGAGGAGTTCGGGCAGCAGCGCTGGTACCGCGTCAAGGTTCCGCACGGCTGGGAACTGCGCGCCTCGGTGAGCGTCTCGGCCGACCGGGCGGTGAACCCCTCGTACGGTGTGCTGCTGCGGGCGGTGACCGAGCGCGGCCGGGAGATCGTCCGCGGTGAGGCGGCGGGCAACGGCCGTACCGATGTGATCTCGACGGGCCTGCGCTACCCGAAGGCCGAACAGGAGGGCGCGGAGGGCGAGCTCGCGCCCGAGACCGTGTGTCTCCAGGTGACCCACTCCTTCTCGGCGGGCTCGGGTGTGCAGACCTCGCCCGGTCTGCCGCTGGAGCTGACGGTCGACGTCGTGGAGGGGCCGTCGCAGTCGAGCGACGTGGCCGCCTTCGGCCTCGGGCGCGGCTGGTGGCTGCTGGGCGCGCTGGTCCTCGTCGGCTTCCTCGCCGGGCTTGTCTGGGGCTGGGTGTCGCGCTGGCGGATCGCGGTCTGGAGGACCAACTGATGCGGATCACACGTGTGTTGAGCGCGGCTCTGCTGACGCTCGGGCTGGCCGCCGGCCCTGCCGCGGCCGACTCCTCGCCGTCCCCGAGCGCGTCGGAGGACAGTGGCGCGCCGACCGAGGCCGGCACCTCCTTCCGTACGGCGACCGAGATCGAACAGGGGCAGACGGCCACCGCGAGCGCCTCCACCGGCGACTACCTGTACTGGTCGTTCCCCGCGGACGCCGGGCAGCGCCCCACCGTCAAGGCCACGGTGAAGCTGCCGGACACGCACGCCGCCGAGGCCTGGCAGATCGACGTGTACGACGGTCTGCGGCGCCGCCAGTCCTGCCAGTCCGGGGCCCAGACGCGCACCGCCGCGGCGGACGCCGCCTCGGTCGAGCTGACCTGCGTGCTGCGCACCGTCCGGGCCTGGTCGGAGCCCTGGGCAAACGACCCGCTGCCAGGCACGTACTACCTCCGGCTGACGGCCGTGGACGTGCCCACCTCCGACCTCGGGCTGCCGGTCGACGCCGAGGTGCGGGTCGACTCCAAGGACATCGGCGGCGCGGCGGCGGTGGACGGGTCGCTGGCGGAACCGCTGGTGCCGGGGGCGGGGGCCATCTCCCAGGGCGACGAGGAGGAGTCGACGAAGGAGGCGCTTCTCGCGAGCCTCGAGCCCAGTGACGGCTGGTCCTCCGGCTGGTGGTCCGACCGGTGGGTGTGGACGGCGATCGGCGGCGTGCTGGCCGCGCTCGCGGGCATAGGCGGGTACGCGCTGACGCGCGGGCCGGGACGGCCGTCCCGGGTGCCGCCGGGAGCCTGACGGATCGTCAACCATGCAGAGAGCCCGCCGTGCGCATCCGCACGGCGGGCTTTCCGCTGCTCAGAGGGCGAGCAGGGCCTTGGCCACCGTGCCGTCACCGGTCACCGTGATCCGCCCGCCCCGCACGGCGTCGGCCACACTCAACTCCCCTCGCGCGACCGCTTCAGACGTCCCGGCGTCCAGGACCAGCCGCGCGTCCGGCTCCCCCGGAGCGGGCCCGTCGCCATAGACCGGCCCGTCCTCGGCGCCGACGTACAGATGGAAGTGCCCCTCCTCCAGCCGGACCTCGACGACCCCCTCCCCCGCCCCTCCTTCCGGCAGGGCTCGCAACAGCGGCAGCGCGAACCAGTGCGCGCGCACGGCGTCGGTGGGGCGCCGCTCGCCGAGCTCGGCCCGGCCCCACTCCCCCAGCGCCTGGAGTACCGGCAGCAACTCCCGCCCGCGCCGGGTGAGTTCGTACACGTACGCCGCTCCGGGCGGGGGCAGCTTGCGCCGGGTGGAGAGGCCGTCCCGTTCCATGTCCTTCAGCCGAGAGGCGAGTACGTCCGTGCTGACGCCCGGCAGATCGGCGTGCAGGTCGGTGTAGCGCCGCGGGCCGGCCAGCAGCTCCCGGACGATCAGCAGGGTCCAGCGGTCGCCGACGACGTCGAGCGCGCGGGCGGCGGAACAGTACTGGTCGTAGCTTCGGCGAGGTGACATGCGACGCAGTGTAGACAAGTTGTTGGACTTTCCAAGCCGGAACTTGGTAAAACCAAGCAACACACGAAACCGGAGGGGCGAGCGCGCATGGAGTTCCGGCAGTCGAGCAAGCTGAGCGAGGTCTGTTACGAGATCCGCGGCCCGGTGATCGAGCACGCGAACGCGCTGGAGGAGGCGGGCCACAGCGTCCTGCGCCTGAACACGGGCAACCCCGCGCTCTTCGGCTTCGAGGCGCCGGAGGAGATCCTCCAGGACATGATCCGGATGCTCCCCCAGGCGCACGGCTACACCGACTCGCGCGGCATCCTCTCCGCCCGCCGGGCCGTGGCCCAGCGCTACCAGACGCTCGGCCTGGAGGTCGGGGTCGACGACGTCTTCCTCGGCAACGGCGTGTCCGAGCTGGTCTCCATGGCCGTACAGGCGCTGATCGAGGACGGCGACGAGATCCTCATCCCGGCCCCGGACTTCCCGCTGTGGACGGCGGTGACGACCCTCGCCGGCGGCAAGGCGGTGCACTACCTCTGCGACGAGCAGGCCGACTGGTACCCCGACCTGGACGACATGGCGTCGAAGATCACGGACCGCACCAAGGCCGTGGTCATCATCAACCCGAACAACCCCACCGGCGCGGTCTACCCCAAGGAGATCATCGAGGGCATCCTCGACCTCGCCCGCCGCCACGGCCTGATGGTGTTCGCCGACGAGATCTACGACCAGATCCTGTACGACGACGCCGTGCACCACTCGGCCGCCGCCCTCGCCCCCGACCTGGTGGTCCTCACCTTCTGCGGCCTGTCGAAGACGTACCGGGTGGCGGGCTTCCGCTCCGGCTGGCTCGTCGTCACCGGCCCGAAGCAGCACGCGAAGGACTATCTGGAGGGCCTGACGATGCTGGCCTCCATGCGGCTGTGCGCCAACGCGCCCGCCCAGTACGCCATCCAGGCCGCCCTCGGCGGCCGCCAGTCGATCCGGGAGCTCACCACCCCCGGCGGCCGCCTCTACGAACAGCGCAACGTGGCCTGGGAGAAGCTCAACGAGATCCCCGGCGTCTCGTGCGTGAAGCCGAAGGGCTCGCTGTACGCGTTCCCGCGTCTCGACCCCAAGGTGTACAAGATCCACGACGACGAGAAGTTCGTCCTGGACCTGCTGCTGCGGGAGAAGATCCAGGTGGTCCAGGGCACGGGCTTCAACTGGCCGACCCCCGACCACTTCCGGATCCTGACCCTGCCGTACGCGGAGGACCTGGAGGCGGCGATCGGGCGGATCGGGCGGTTCCTGAGCGGGTACCGCCAATAGCGCGGTGCGAGGACGACGGCGCGGGGTGGGGTCGGGCGAGTCACGCGGCGCGGGCGACGCCGACGTCCCGCAGCTCCCGCTCCAACGCCCCCACGGTGAACCGGATCTGGTCGGGCGTGTGGTCGCAGGTGACGAAGAACCGTAGCCGGGCCAACTCCTCCGGGACAGCCGGGTGCAGGATCGGGTTGACGCTGACGCCCAGCCGGAAGAGCGCCCGGGACAGCCTCAGCGTGTGCTCCGAGTCCCCGACGACGCACGGCACGATCGGTGTGTCGTGGCTGTCCCCGGTGTCGATGCCCGCCTCGCGGGCCAGGCGCACGAACAGCGCGGAGTTCTCCCTCAGCCGCGCGAGCCGCTCCGGCTCGGCCCGCATCAGCCGCAGTGCGGCGAGGGAGGCGGCCGTGTTGGCGGGCGTCATGCCCGCGCTGTAGACGAAGCCCGGTGCGGTGTACCGGAGGTACTCGACGACGGTGCGGTTCGCGGCGACATACCCACCGCATCCGGCCAGCGCCTTGGACAGGGTGCCCATCCACAGGTCGACGTCCGCCCGCTCGACGCCGAAGTACTCGCCGACGCCGCGCCCGCCGGCTCCGAGCACCCCGATGCTGTGCGCCTCGTCGACCATCAGCAGCGCCCCGTGCCGGCGCTTGACCTCGATGAGGTCCGGCAGGGCGGCGATGTCGCCGTCCATGCTGTACACGCCCTCGACCACGACGAGCACCCGGCGGTACTGGTGGCGGACCCGGGCGAGGAGGTCGTCCAGGGCGGCGGCGTCGTTGTGCGGGAACGGGCGCCGGGTCGCGCCGGAGAGCCGGCAGCCCTGCAGGACGCTGTCGTGGGCGAGCGCGTCGTGGACGATCAGATCGCCCGGCCCGACGAGATGCCCGATCACGGTGACGTTGGTGGCGTGTCCGCTCACCATCGTGATGGCGTCATCAGTCCCGAGTGTGCGGGCGAGTTCGGTCTCCAGCCGCACATGGAGCGGACGGCTGCCGGACAGCAGCCGACTGGCGGACGCCGACGTGCCGCACCGTTCGACGGCCTCCTTGGCCGCCTCGCTCACCCGGGGGTGCGTGGCCAGGCCCAGGTAGTTGTAGCCGGAGAAGGAGATGAGCTCCCGGCCGTCGACGACCGTACGGTCCGTCATGCCGCCCTCGTGGACCAGGAAGTACGGGTTGGGCAGCTGGAGTCGGCCCAGTGTGTCCATGCGGTCCCGGTGTGCGGTGACCTCCGGGAAGCACTCGATGCGGGTCTGCTGCTCGGGGGGTGCGGGGGCCGCGGGGGCGGGGGCTGTGGGGGTGGGAGGTGTTACCGGTTCGGTCGTCTCGGCGGTGCCCGTGATCATCGCGACGATGCTTCCGACCGTCGGCCGGGCGCTTCCCTCGTCGACCGTCAGGGACGGCCACCGTCGCTTGAGCGACGCGAACAGGTCGGTCAACATCAGCGAATCGAAGCCGAGTTCCTCGACCAGCAGTTGGTCGCTGCGCAGATGGTCCACCGGGAACGCGCTGATGCGGGCGACCTGTTCGAACACGGCGTCCTCCGCCTCGGCACCGGGTTCGGCGCCCGGTGGGGTGCACGGCTCGGGGGACGGGGCGGGAACGGTGGCGGGAGCGTGATCGGGAACGGGAACGGGAACGGGAACGGGAGCAACGGACGCGGGCAGCGACTCGCTGAGGCGCCTGAGAGCCGACACCTGTTGCTGGATGAGGTCGAGCAGTTCGTACATGGGGTTCTCCTGGTTCGTCGGGTTCGACTGGTTCATCGGGCTCTCCTCGTTCATCGGGTTGCCGCGCGCGGGCTGCGGCTGCGGCTGCGATTGCCGCACCCAGTACGGCCGCGCCTCCAGCCGCGCCACCGGCAGGTCCAGCAGCCGGCGCTCGCGCTCCCGCACCAGGGCACGGGGGTCGACCGGAACGCCCAGGACCGCGAGCCGGCCAAGGGCCCGCAGGAACCCGTACGCGTCGTCCGGCGCCGTGCCGTCGGCGGCCACGGCGTACACGTCGCCTTGGCCGGCGAGGCTGCGGCGAACCGAGGTGAGGAGCGAACCGCCGCCCGCCACCTGGAGGAAGACGCGGGCGCCCGTGTCGTAGGCGCTGCGCACGGCGTCACCGAAGCGGACCGGCGCGGACGCGTGACGTGCCCACAGTTCGCGCAGCAGCTCGGGCTCGTCGCACACCGTCCCGCTCACCGCCGAGACGAAGGGCAGGCGGGGAGCGGCGAGGGGACGCCGTGCGAGGTCCGCACGCATGACGTCGTCGGCCCGCGTGAGCCGCGGGGAGTGAAAGGCGTTCGACACGTTCAGCGGGGCCGTCACGACGCCTGCCTCCGAGCAGACGCGTCGCAGCGTGCCGAGCCCCTCCTCGCTGCCGCTGACCACGATCTGCCGTGGCTGGTTGAAGCAGGCGAGCCAGACGTCGTCGATGTCCCGCACGAGCTCACGGCAGGTTTCCTCGTCGGTCTGCACGGCGAGCATCCCGCCGCGGGGCTCGGCCTCCGCCTCCCGGAGCACCGCGCCTCGGTGGGCCAGCAGCCGTACGGTCTCGTCGTCGGTGAGGACGCCGGCCGCCGCGGCCGCCGCGAACTCCCCGACGCTGTGGCCGAGTACGAGGTCGGGCGCGACACCGCACGCGGCCAGCAGCCGGGTGGCGGCTATCTGCACGGTGCCCAGCAGGGGCTGGCACACCTCCGTGCCGGACAGCCGCAGCCCGAGTTCCGTGTCCTCGTCGAGGCCGTCGGCCGTCCCGCCGTACAGCAGACCGGCGACGTCCACGCCGGCGGCCTGCCGGGCCACGGCGCCCAACCGGTCGACGGTCTGCCGGAACTCGGGGAACCGCTGGTGTAGGTCGCGCATCATGCCCGGCCGCTGACTGCCCTGGCCGGGATAGACGAGGGCGACGCGCCGCTCGGCGGGCGGCAGCGGAGCGTCGGCGGCGAAGGCACCGTCGCCGAGATCGCCCCGGGCGCCGTCGGCCAGCTGTCGACGGGCCCGCCGCAGCCGCTCGGTGAACTCGGCCGGGTCGGCGGCCACGATCGCGAGCCTGCTCGGCAGCGGCTCACGCCCGCCCAGGGTGTGGGCGACCGCCGCCATCGACGGCGCGGGTGTGTGCTCCAGGGTGTCGAGCAGCGCCCCGATGTGCTCCTGGAGCGTCTCCTGCCCGCCGGCCGAGATCAGGGCGAGGTGGGGCTCGGCCGCGGACCTGGTGCGGACCGGCCGTAGTACGGGGGCCGGTGCCGGGGCCTCCTGGAGGACCACGTGGACGTTCGTCCCGCCGAAGCCGAACGAGCTGACGGCCGCGCAGCGCGGGGCGTCGCTGTCCGGCCACGGCCGGGCGGTGTCGGCGACGCGCAGCCCCGCGGCGTCCAGCCCGAGATCCGGGTGGGGGCTGAAGTCCGGCTGCGGCACGACCGTACGGCGGTGCACGACCAGGGCCGTCTTGATCAGCCCGGCGATGCCGGCCGCGGACAGCGAGTGCCCGATGAGTGCCTTGCCCGAGGAGAGGTGGCAGGGGGCGGGATCCCCGTCCGCGTGCTCGGTCCGCAGCCGGCGCAGCGCTTCCACCTCGACGCGGTCGCCGACGGAGGTGCCCGTGCCGTGTGCCTCGATGAAGCCCACGGCGCAGGGCGGCACGCCCGCGTCGGTGTAGGCGCGGCGCATGGCCCGCAGCTGACCGTCGGCGGTGGGCACCAGGGGCCCGGGGGCGGTGCCGTCGTTCGCCGAACCGATGCCCTTGATGACGGCGTAGACACGGTCACCGGCGGCGAGTGCGTCCCGCAGCGGCCGTACGACGACGGCGCCGGCGCCCTCGCCGAGGACGAAGCCGTCGGCCCGCTCGTCGAACGGGCGGCACACCCCGCTGGCCGACAGCGCGCCCAGGCGGGAGAAACCGACGAGGCTGTCCGGGGTGAGGCTGAGGTAGACACCGCCGACGACGGCCGTCGTGCAGGACCCGCTGCGCAGGTGGAGTACGGCCTGGTCGAGGGCGATCAGGGCGCTGGAGCAGGCGGCGTCGACGGCGAAGCTGGGGCCGCCGAGGCCGAAGTGCCGGCTGACGGTGGCGGGCGCCATGTTGAGCAGGCTCCCCGGCAGGGCGAAGGTCTGGACGGGGCCGAGCTGCTCGGTGGCCCGGTCCTTCAGTGCCCGCAGGAGGCCGGGCTCGGCGGCGCCGCCGAGCGACCCGTCGGCGAGGGCGATGGCCCGTAGGCGGGCCGTCATGAGCTCCTTGTAGTCGGACACCGACAGGCCGAAGAAGACGCCGGTGTTCTCCCGATCGAAGCCGCCCCGGCCCATCCCGGCGTCGTCGAGGGCCTCGCGGGTCACGTCGAGCATCAGCCGGTGCTGCGGGTCCATGGCCTCGACGCGGCGTGGCGGCAGGCCGTAGTGCAGGGCGGCGAAGCGGTCCACCTCGTCCAGGAAGGCGACCTGGTCGGTGTAGGCGGAGTCGGCGGCGCGGCGGTCGGCGGGGGCGTGGAAGGTGTCGTGGTTCCAGCGGTCCTTGGGCACCGGGGCGAACCGCCGCTCTCCGTCGAGGAGGAGCTGCCAATAGGCCTGGCTGTCCCGGGCGCCGGGGAAGCGGCAGCCGAGTCCGACGATGGCGATGTCATGCAGGGCGGTGCCATTCACGGCGATGTCATTCATGGGGAGACCTGCTTTGGTTCGGGGGCCCGAGGCGGGCGGGCGGTATGGGAGGGGGTGTGGGAGAGGGGTTCGGGGGTGGCGGGGGCGGAGGGGGTCCGGGCGGGGGCGGGCGGGCCGGCGTCCTGCCTCCGAGGGCACGTGGCGCCCACCAGTTCAGGCGGCCGGCGAGCCGCATGAGCGCCGGTACGAGGACGCCGCGCACGAGGGTCGCGTCGAGGAGGACGCCGAAGCCCGCGCCGATTCCGAAGAACTGCAGCAGGGCCACCTCGGAGGTGCCGAAGCCCAGCAGGGTGAAGGCGAGCAGGGCGCCGGCGGCCGTGACGATGCCGCCGGTGCGGGCGACCCCGGTGACGATCGAGCCGGCGGTGTCCTGCCCGGCGTCGTGCGCCTCCTTGATGCGGGCCAGGACGAAGACCTCGTAGTCGACCGACAGCCCGAAGACGATGCAGAACAGCAGCACCGGCATGGTGGTGCTGAGCGGGCCGGGGGTGAAACCGAGCAGGGCCTGCAGGTGTCCGGTCTGGAAGATCCACACCATGGCGCCGAGGACCGCGGCGAGGCTCAGGAAGTTCAGCGTGATCGCCTTGAGCGGAAGGAGCAGGCTGCGGGAGAAGAGGAACAGCAGCACGAACGTTCCGGCGGTGATCATGGCGGCCGCCAGGGGCAGCCGCCGGGCGATCGTGTCCTTGGCATCGACGAGCACCGCACTGGGACCGCCGACGTGGATGTCGGTACCCGCGGGCGTGGGCGTCCTGCGGATGTCACGGACCAGCCGCTGGGCGGCGTCGGAGCGGGGGTCGGCCGACGGCACCACCGAGAGGATCGCCGGAGCGCCGGAACCGGACGCCACGAGGCCGCTCGCAGGGCTGCCGGGCGCGGTCACCCGCTCGCCGTCCCGCCACACTCCGGACGGCCCCGTGACCTCGGCCACGCCCGGCAGGGCAGACAGCCTCGGGGCGTAGTCGAGCGCGACCTCGGGCGTGGGGCTGGTGGTGAACACCGTGAGGGCGCCGGCGTTCCCGCCGCCGAACTCGCCGCGCACGAGGTCCCCGGCCTGCCTGCTGGACGCGCTCCGCGGCAGCGCCCGGTCGTCGGGGGTCGCGAACCCCGCGTGCGTGAACGGTGCCGCGAGCACCGCCAGCAGGGCCAGGACCGGCAGCGCGGCGAGCAGCGGACGGCGTACGACGATCCGGGCCAGCCGCTCCCAGAACCGCGAGGCGGAGCCGGCCCTGGCCCTGCGGCGCCACGGCACCGCCCACGCGTTCACGCGCCGGCCGAGCAGCACCAGCAGCGCCGGCAGGACCGTGGTGGCCGCCACCGCCGCGAGGACCACCACGGCGACGCCCGCGTAGGCGAAGGAGCGCAGGAAGTACGGCGGGAAGACCAGCAGGGTCGACAGCGCCGCGCAGACCGTCGCGGCGCTGAAGAAGACGGTGTGTCCCGCGGTGTTCACCGTCCGCCGGACGGCGTCGCGCGGCGGGTGTCCGGCGGTGAGCTCCTCCCGGAACCGGGAGACGATGAGCAGCCCGTAGTCGATGCCGAGGCCGAGGCCCAGCGCCGTGGTGAGGTTCAGCGCGAACACCGACACATCGGTGACGCTGCCGAGCAGGCTGAGGATCAGCAAGGTCCCGCCGATGGCCAGGACCCCGATCAGCAGGGGCAATGCCGCGGCCACCACACTGCCGAACACCAGGATCAGCAGCACGAGGGTGCCCGGCAGGACGACGGCCTCGGCCCGCTTCAGGTCGGAGGCGGTGATCTCCTGCATCTCCGCCTCGGCGAGCGCCGCCCCGCCCACGTGGACCGTCAGGGTGGACGGTCCGTCCGCAGGCCGGGCCGACAGGGTCTCGCGCACCTGCTCGGCGCGGGGGCCGAGTTGCTCCGCCTCGCCGTCGATGTGCGCGAGCAGCAGGGCCGAGCGGCCGTCCCGGCTGCGCAGCTCGGCCGCGCCGCCGCTCCAGTACGAGGACACGTCGCTCACATGCGGCTGGGCGGCGAGTCTCCGGGTCAGTTCCCGCCCGGCACTGCGGGCGGCGCCGCCGTCGACACCCTCGTGCGGGGCCCGCGCCACCACGACCAGGTTCGGCGCCGTCCCCCCGTACTCGGAGGTCATCCGGGCCGCGAAACTCGAGTCGGACGAGGGGTCGTCGTACCCCTGCGTCTTCAGGCGGCCCGTCGCTTCCGAGCCGACCGTCACCGCCAGGACGAGGAAGCCCAGCGCGGCGAGCAGGACCAGTCGGGGACGACGGGTCGCCACGGCACCCAGCCAGCGGTACATCCGTCCTCCTCTCCGGTTCGCGCCCCGCTCCGGCGGTCGCACGGGCGGATGTCTGCCACGGTCCCCCGCGCCCGGGGAGGCGCCCCAGCCCCGACTGTTCGTCACTTGACGGCAGGCAGGTCATCCGTTACGCGGCCGCTGGACGGCCGTCCGGCCCAGTCCGCCGGGCGGGCCGCCGGGTCGCTGTGGCAGGGTGCCGGGGAGGCGAGCTGGAAGGGTGCGCACGTGGCTGACCTCTTTCTCGTCCGGCACGGTGAGACCGAGTGGTCGCGGTCCGGGCGGCACACGGGATGGACGGACGTGCCCCTCACCGAGCACGGACGGGACGAGGCGCGCCGGCTGGTGCCGCTGATCCGCTCGCACCGGATCGCCTCCGCGTTCGTCAGCCCGCTGCAGCGGGCGCGGGAGACGGCCGAGCTGATCGGCCTGCACGACGGACGGGTCGACGCCGATCTGCGGGAGTGGGACTACGGCGGGTACGAGGGGATCACGACCGTCGAGATCCAGCACGAACGGCCGGGCTGGTTCCTGTTCACGGACGGGGTCGCGCCCGGGCCGCCCGACCATCCCGGGGAGAGCCCGGAGCAGGTCGGGGAGCGTGCCGACCGGGTGCTGGCCAGGGTGGATTCGGCAGCCGCCGCCCACGAGGGGGACGTGCTGCTCGTGGCGCACGGGCATTTCCTGCGGGTGCTCACGGCCCGGCGGCTCGGGCTGCCGGCGACGGACGGGGCGCTGTTCCAGCTGGCCACGGGGGCGCTGTGCCGGCTGGGCACGGAGCACGGGCGGCCGGTGATCGCCGAGTGGAATGTCAGACCCGGGTCGTAGCCTTCCCAGCAGACAGGGCGAGTGCCTGCCGAGGAGGTGGGGCGGGTGCCCGAGTGCCCGGGGAGGAGCACGCCGTGACGAGACCACCGACCGCGGCCCAGCGGCGTGTCATCGATGCCGCCGATCCCGTGACCGGCCGGGTCAGAGGCACGGAGGCGCAGCTCGCTGCGCTGGTGAAGCGAGGGCTCGCCTTCCGGCACCCGCGGCCGCCGCACGCTCACTTTCTGACGCCGGCGGGACATCGGATACGGGATGCGGAGCCGGCCCCGCCCGCGGAGTCCGCGGCTCCGGCGGCCGGCGGGGTGTTCGCGGCGCGGATCGGCGGTGAGGAGGACGCACCGGTTCCGGGCCCGGCCCGCGTCCGGGAGGTGCACAGCGCCTGGCAGGGACTGCTGGAGCTGCGCCGGATGACCAATCCGGACGGGGCGGTGGACCGGCCGTGCGCGTGGGAGCGGACGCATCTGGTGCCGGCCGCCGCGCTCGCCCTGGAGGCCGCCGGGCACCGTCCGGCCGAGCGGGACTCCGAGGAGGGGTACCGGGTGCGGGCCACTGCGCAGCCGGAGGCCGTCTCCGTGCACGAGCCGGACGGCGGGCGGCTGCGTGCCTGCGCGACCACACTGGAAGAGGCGGGCTGGCAGGTCGGCGAACACACCGAGCCGCGGACCAGAGCGCGCTATCTGCTGGCATCCCCGCGCCGGGCGTGATGGGCATGCCAAGATCGGTGCACAGAGCATCGAACATGAGAAGGGGAAACAGTGAGCGAGCCGTTCTCCGTCCGGGTCACCGTGCGCGGCTACGAGACCGATGTGCAGGGGCACGTCAACCAGAGCGTGTACATCAACTACGCGGAGCACGCCCGCTGGTCGTTGCTCCAGGCCGCGGGCATCACCCAGACGGGCCTCATAGGCAAGGGGGTGGGTCCCGTCGCCCTGGAGACGACCATCCGCTACAAGCGGGAGCTCCTCGCCGGTGACGAGGTCGACGTGACCTGCGCCTTCGAGTGGTCGGGCGGCAAGACCTTCCGCATTCTGCAGACCATGATCAAGGCGGACGGCACGGTGGCGGCCGAGCTCACGGCGGTCGGCGGCCTGCTGGACCTCAAGGAACGCAGGATGGTGGCCAACCCGCAGGACTACTTCAAGGAACTGGCCGCGGACCCGAGCCTGTTCGGGCTCTGATCAACATCTTTCAGAACAACGCCTTTCAGAACTCTGGTCACCGCCTGCCAGGCCTGGCCTCCGGTCACACTGACTCCGGTGCGTGCTCCTCGTCGTAGGCCGCGCGCGCCTCGGCGATGTAGACCCTGTTCCGCTCGGCCCAGTCGGTCAGGCGTTGCAGGGTCTCGTGCAACTCCCGTGCCACCGGCGTGAGTTCGTACTCCACCTTCGGCGGCACCGTCGGATGGACGGTGCGGGTGACGAGGCCGTCGCGCTCCAGATTGCGCAGGGTGAGGGTCAGCATCCGGCGGCTGATTCCCTCGATGCTGCGCTCCAACTCGGTGAAGCGGATGGGCCCGTGGGCGGCCGCGACGAGAATCTGGACGCTCCATTTTCCGGAGACCCTGTCAAGAACCTCGCGGACCGGGCACGCGTGCGCGTTCACTGCCTGGACGGTAACACCGGTGTTCCTCTGGGACATCGGACTGCCTCCTTATGCCGCTCTCCATGGTCACTCACGATGTACCCCGTTACAAGTCGTGCACCATTGGAGACCCCGGAGGCAGCGCCGCCATGACGGCCATCGTCGAGACCCCGACGCACACACCGCACCCGCCGCAGCGAACCCACTCCCGCTGGGCGTCCCTCGTCGTCCTGTGCGCGGGGACGCTGATGACGATCCTGGACGGCAACATCGTCACGGTCGCCATGCCGGCCATGCAGAGCGACCTCGGCTTTTCCGGGCCGGGCCTCGCCTGGGTCGTCAACGCCTATCTGATCCCCTTCGGCGGACTGCTCCTCCTCGTCGGCCGGCTCGGCGATCTGATCGGCCGCAAGCGGACGTTCACGGCGGGGCTCGCCGTGTTCACCGCGGCCTCCGTGCTGTGCGGGGTGGCGACCGGGCAGGGCGTGCTGATCGCGGCGCGCGCTTTGCAGGGCGTGGGCGGCGCGATGACCTCGGCCGTCGTGCTGGGCATGCTGGTCGCACTGTTCCCCGAGCCGCGCGAACAGGCCCGCGCCATCGCGGTGTTCAGCGCGGTCGGCGCGGCGGGCGGAGCGCTCGGGACCTTTCTGGGCGGGGCGCTGACCGAGCTCCTCGACTGGCACTGGATCTTCCTCATCAACCTGCCGATCGGCATCGCCGCGTGGCTCATGGCCATGCGGGTGCTGGAGCCGGACCGCGGCGCCGGGCTCGGCAAGGGCGCCGACTACCCGGGCGCGGCGCTGGTCACCGCCGCGCTGATGCTCACGGTGTACGCCATCGTCGGCGCGGGCGACCGCGACCTCACCACCACCCTGCTGCTGACGGCCCTGGCCCTCGCCCTGTTCGCGGCGTTCACCCTCCGCCAGGCGCGGGCCGCGCGTCCGCTGCTGCGGCTGCGCCTGTTCGGCTCCCGGCTGCTGAGCGGGGCCAACGCGGTGCAGATCCTGATGATCGCGACGATGTACGGCTTCCAGTTCATCGGCGCGCTCTACCTCCAACGGGTCCTCGGCTACGGCGAGCTGCTCACCGGCACGGCCTTCCTGCCGGCGCCGGTCGCCATCGGGGTGCTGATGCTGGGCCTGTCGGCGAGGACGGTCGGCCGCTTCGGCGCCTACCGGGTGCTGCTGGCCGGGCTGGCGCTCATCGTCGCGGGCATGGCCCTGCTGAGCCGCGCGCCGGTCGACGGCTCGTACGTCACGGACGTACTCCCGCCGCTGCTTCTGCTGGCCACCGGCTTCGCCGCCGCGATGCCCGCGCTGACCGGGCTCGCGATGGCGGGGGCGCGCGCGGAGGACGCGGGACTGGCGTCGGGACTCTTCAACACCACGCAGGTGGTGGGCGGTTCGCTGGGGCTGGCCGCACTGTCCGTCCTGGCGGCGAGCCGCACCGAGGGGCTGCTCGGCAGGGGCACGGAACTGGTGGCGGCCACGGCGGAGGGCTATCAACTGGCGTTCCGGGTGGCGACGGTGGTCGCGGTGGGGGCACTGGTGCTGGCGGCGGCGGTGCTGAGGGAGCGACAGAACTGAGCACAACCATTCGCATACCCCGCGGGTCACACCATGCAGGAGCAACCACCCGCAATGGCTACTAGGGGGAAATATGCGATTGATCCGTTCTGCACTGTCCGCCACCGCGTTAGCGGCCCTGACGGTGGGGACCACGGCCGCCCTCGCGGCGCCCGCCTCCGCCGCGCCCAACACCACCCCGCAGAAGGTCTGCGGAAGCGGCTACAAGACCGTCAACTCGGCGCCGGTCGGCTCGCTGGGCACCGTCTATCTGACGTACAACGCCTCCAACGGCGAGAACTGTGTGGCGACCATCCGCACCAACCCGGGCACCGTCCGGGAGATGTCCGCGTGGGTCTTCGTCCCCGACACCGAGGAAGGGGACGACGACTGGGGCCAGTACACGTCGTACGCCGGGCCGACCTACGTCTACGGCAAGGGCCACTGCGTCGACTGGGGCGGCCACATCAGCAACGTGTACGTGCAGGTGACGGGCTCCAACTGCGGCTCCCTGAAGGAGAACCGGGTCACCTACACCCGCTGACCCGGCACAGCGCCACGACTGTCGCCCTGGCGGGACTCCCGGAGTTCCGCCAGGGCGAACGCGTGTTGCCGGGAGAGGCCGGCGAGCGGAATTCGGATGCGGGAAGCCCCGGTCACCTGGGAAGCTCCGGCTCCATGGCCGCACGACGTATCAAACCCAGCCTCTACATCTCCGTCGACATCGAGGCGGACGGCCCGATCCCGGGGCCGTACTCCATGCTGAGCATGGGTGCGGCAGTCGCCGGGGTGCAGGACGCCGACGGGTTCATCCCGGCCGATCCCGAGCAGCGGACCTTCTACCGTGAACTCCGCCCGATCAGCGAGGAGTTCGTGCCCGAGGCGCTTACGGTGAGCGGCCTGGACCGGGAGCGGCTCCGCACCGAGGGCACCGAACCGGTCGCCGCGCTCACCAAGTTCAGCGCTTGGGTGCGCGAGGTGAGCGCGGGCGCCCAGCCGGTGATGACCGGCTATCCGGCGTCGTACGACTGGACCTTCCTGTACTGGTATCTGATCCGTTTCACCGGTGCGAGCCCCTTCGGGCACTCCGGCTGCCTGGACATGAAGACGCTGTACGCGACGAAGGCCGGGCTGCCGCTGCGGGCCGTGGCCAAGGGCACCATGCCCCGCGAACTGCTGTCGAGGCGCCGTCATACGCACCATGCGCTGGACGACGCCATCGAGCAGGCCGAGCTGTTCGCCAACCTCATGGCGTGGCCGGGGCCCGGGTCGCCCCGGTGATCTCCTCCCCTGCCTCCATCGGATGGGTCACGTCCTGGGCGTCGCGGTCCCTGCCCAGGTGGTTGAAGACGAGGTTCAGCGCCACCGCCGCGACGCACCCCGTCGAGATGCCCGAGTCCAGCACGATCCGCACCGTCTCCGGGAAGGCGTGGTAGAACTCCGGCGCCGTGATCGGGACGATGCCGACGGCCAGCGAGACGGCGACGATCAGGACGTTGTTGTCCTTCTCCAGGCCGGCCCGGACGAGGGTCTGGATGCCGCTGGCCGCCACCGAGCCGAAGAGGACCACGCCCGCGCCGCCGAGCACGGGGCGCGGTACGACCGCGATGAGCGACGCGGCCATCGGGCACAGGCCCATCAGCACCAGGAAGCCACCGCCCACGGCGACGACGTACCGGCTGCGGATCTTCGTCATCGCGACCAGGCCGATGTTCTGCGCGAAGGCGCTGCACATGAAGCCGTTGAACAGAGGGCTGATCGCCGAGCCGAGGGTGTCGGCGCGCAGGCCGGCCGCGATGGTCTTCTCGTCGGCCGGGCGCTCGACGATCTCGCCCAGCGCCAGCATGTCGGCGGTCGACTCGGTCATCGACACCACCATCACCACGCACAGCGAGATGATCGCGGCCAGCTGGAACTGCGGGGCGCCGAAGTGGAACGGGGTGGGGAAGCCGATGACGTCCGCGTCCGCCACCGGGCCGAAGTCCGTGACGCCGAACGGGATCGCGATCAGTGTGCCGATGACCAGGCCGAGCAGTACCGCGATCTGCTTGACGAAGCCCCGGGTGAAGCGGCGCAGGAGCAGGACGATCAGCAGAGTCCCGGCCGCCAGACCCAGGTTCGTCGCCGAACCGTAGTCCTTCGCCGCCGGGTTGGGGCCTTGAGCCCAGCCGAAGGCGACCGGCAGCAGTGAGATGCCGATCAGTGTGATGACCGTACCGGTCACGACCGGCGGGAAGAAGCGCACGGCCTTGCTGAAGAACGGGGCGGCGAGGAAGCCCAGGAGGCCGGCGACAATGACCGCGCCGAAGATGATCGGCAGCGCGTCGGACTTGTCCTCGGTGGAGGCGGCGATCGCGGTCATGGGGGCGACGCCGGCGAAGGTGACGCCGTTGACGAACGGCAGCCGGGCGCCGATCTTCCAGATCCCGAGGGTCTGGAGGAAGGTGGCGAGGCCCGCCGTGAAGAGGCAGGCACCGGTGAGGAAGGTCAGTTCGGTGGCGGACAGGCCTATGGCCGCGCCGACTATCAGGGGTGGGGCGACGACTCCCGCGTACATGGCGGCTACGTGCTGCAAGCCCGTGGTCGCCATTTTCAGGGCGGGGAGTTTCTCGTCAACGGGATGAGCGGACTGGGCGGACAATGCGGCTCTCCTCCGGTCGGTTGAACACGTCGGCTCTGACGTGGGTTCATGGAGGTGGTGCAAGTGGTCGTGCGGGACCGGGGACGGGCCCGTTCTGGGGGAAACGGAGACCGTTCCGGGGCGCGTGCGTCCAACACGCGCCCCGGCGACGGCCGCCATGGACCCCGCTCGGGTCCACGACTGCCGACCGGGAGCCGTCCCTCCCGGCCGGGGATCAAGTGCCGTACGGCGACACGGAGTTCGCGACGCTGAGTTCGCGATCCCGAGTCGGCGGTACGGCGTTGGCGATACGGCGTTACTGCGCGGCGATCCGCGCCAGCCGCTGTGCTTCCTCCCGCGTCGAGCGGGCGATCGCGTCCTCGTCGGCCGTGAGCAGCCGACCGTCCTCGACGATCTGGCGGCCGTTCACGAACGACGCCGTGACCGGCGCCGCCGCACCGAAGACCAGCGCGGTCACCGGGTCGGCGATGGAGGCGTGCGCGAGGGTGTCCAGCTTCCACAGCACGAAGTCGGCCAGCTTGCCCGGCTCGAGGGAGCCGATCTCCCGCGCGCGCCCGAGGACCTGGGCGCCGCCGTAGGTCCCGAGGCGCAGCGCCTGCCGGGCGTTCAGGGCGGCCTCGCGGTGGGCGCCGAGGCGGTTGATGAGCAGGGCGTTGCGCAGCTCGGTGTGGAGTTCGCCGGACTCGTTGGAGGCCGTGCCGTCGACGCCGAGGCCGACCGGGACACCGGCCGCGAGCATGTCGGGGACGCGGGCGATGCCGGCCGCGAGGCGGGCGTTGGAGGACGGGCAGTGCGCGACGCCCGTCTTCGTGCGGGCGAAGGCGGCGATGTCGGAGTCGTTCATGTGGACGCAGTGCGCCATCCACACGTCCTCGCCGAGCCAGCCGGTGGACTCGAAGTAGTCGGTCGGGCCCATGCCGAACAGCTCGTGGCAGAACTTCTCCTCCTCCACGGTCTCCGAACCGTGGGTGTGCATGCGCACGCCGAGGCGGCGGGCCAGCTCGGCACCCTGCTTGAGCAGCTCGGTGGAGATGGAGAAGGGGGAGCACGGGGCGACGGCGACCTGGGTCATCGCGTCGAAGGAGGCGTCGTGGTGCTGCTTGACGGTCTCCTCGGTGGCGGCCAGCGCACCTTCGAGCGTCTCGACGGCGAAGTCCGGCGGCAGCCCACCGTCCTTCTCGCTGCGGTCCATGGAGCCGCGGGCGAGGGTGAAGCGGACTCCCATGTCGCGGGCGGCGCCGATGATGGCGCCGGACAGGTCGCCGGAGTCCTTGGGGAAGACGTAGTGGTGATCCATGGCGGTGGTGACACCGCCACGGGCCATCATCGCCAGCGAGCCCTGCGCGGCCGAACGCACCATCCGCTCGTCGATGCGTGCCCAGGTCGGGTAGAGGGCGACGAGCCAGTTGAAGAGGTTGTGGTCCGTGGCCAGACCGCGGGTGATCCACTGGTAGAAGTGGTGGTGGGTGTTGACCAGGCCGGGGGTCACCAGGTGCCCGGTGGCGTCGATACGGCGTACGACGTTCTCCAGGCCCTCGGGCACCTTGCCCGCGCCGAGCGACTCGATGCGGTTGTCCGCGACGACGACATGACCCGTGGCGTACTCGGTGTCGTTCGCGTCCACTGTCGCGATCGAACAGTTCTCGATGACGATGCGCTGGGCTGCTGCCATGATTCGTCCCTTTTCCTGAGGGTGTGCTGAGTTGGAGAGGGCACGGCAGGACCCTGGGGGATTTGAGTGCCGCGGCCGGTGGGCTTTCACAGCCCGGCCCGCCGGCCGCGGGTGCCGAAATGGAGTTGCCTGCTTACAGGTTGGTGAGGTCCACCGGGATCTTCGGCTCACAGCCGTCCCGCAGGATGGTGGCCTCGATCAGGCCGTAGGGGCGGTCGGCGGCGTAGTACACCTCGTTGTCGTTCTTCAGCCCGAACGGCTCCAGGTCCACCAGGAAGTGGTGCTTGTTCGGGAGGGAGAAGCGGACCTCGTCGATCTCGCTGCGGTTGTTGATGATCCGCGAACCCATTTGGTACAGGGTCTGCTGCAGCGACAGCGAGTAGGTCTCGGCGAAGGCCTGGAGCATGTGCTTCTTCACCTGCTCGTAGGACTTCTCCCAGTTGGGCATCCGCTGCTCGTCGTCGGTCCAGTTGAACCGCCAGCGGCCCGAGACCTGGGTGGCCAGGATGCGGTCGTACGCCTCCTGGAGCGTCGTGTACTTGTCCTTGACGTAGCCCC
Source organism: Streptomyces shaanxiensis (assembly GCF_039537145.1). Lineage (NCBI taxonomy): Bacteria > Bacillati > Actinomycetota > Actinomycetes > Kitasatosporales > Streptomycetaceae > Streptomyces > Streptomyces shaanxiensis. Next base: position 48,762 of record NZ_BAAAZY010000010.1, on the reverse strand, counting down.
AGAATTCGGAGTTGGTCGAGTTCATCACGATGAGGTCCTTGAGGCCGGAGATGACCTCCCACTTCTCACCGTCGTAGGTGATCTGCGTGACCCGGATCTCCTGGCCCTTGCGGACGAAGGAGTGCTTGACCTCGTCCGCGCCGATGAACTGGGAGTTGGCGTCGGAAGCGGCGATGCGCTCCCAGGCGTACTCCTCGATACGGATGCGGGCGACCTTGATCGGCTCCTGCGACGTCACGAAGTGGCGCGCGAGGTGGATGCCGAACTGCTCGGCCGACTCGATGCCGTACTCCTTGGCGAACGCGTACACCGTGTTCTTGGTGGTGTCGGTCGGCAGGCAGTTGGCGTTGGAGCCGGAGTAGTGGACCTCCTCCATGTCGCCGCTCAGCGCGACGGACACGTTCAGGTCCTTGATGTGATGGGTGGCGCCGTCCCGCGTGATCTTTACGACTCGGTTCTCGGCCTTGCCGTACTGGTTCTGTCCCAGGATCGTGGGCATGTCTGCTAGCTCCCTCGGTAAACGGAGTAGCCGAACGGGTTGAGCAGCAGCGGTACGTGGTAATGCTCCCCGGGCTTCACGGCGAAGGTGATCGCCACCTCGGGGAAGAACACGGCACCGCTGTCCCGATTCGCGGGGGCGTCCTGCTGCGCATCGGCTTGCTTCTTCTCGAACTTCAAGAAATACGCCTCGACCGCGAAGTCGAGCCGTACGTGTGTGGTCCCCTCCGGCAACGCCGGGAGGTCCTTGCACCGCCCGTCCGCGTCGGTCGCGGAGCCGCCGAGCGCCTGCCAGTCCGCCTCGCGGCCGCTGCGGGCCGCGAGCTGGATGGCGACGCCCTCGGCGGGGCGGCCGATGCTGGTGTCCAGGATGTGCGTGGACACGGAGGCGGTGGTGCTGGTGCTCATGGTCTGGCGTCCTCTTCAGTCGTCTTCGACGAGGCGGGCGAGCCGGATACGGTTGATCTTGCCCAGTTCGATGCGGACGATCTCCCGCTCCTGCTCCGGCGAGTTGCCGATCCGTTCCTTGACCGCGTCGCGCATCTGCTCGCCGGTCCGGCCGGTGGCGCAGATCAGGAAGACATGGCCGAACCGGTCCTGGTAGGCCAGGTTGAGTTCGAGCATCTCCGCTTTGAGTTCCTCGGAGGCGCCGGCCATACCGCGCTGCTCCCGGGCCGAGGTCGGGTCGCCCGGCTTGGGGCGGCCGATCGGCGGGTGCCCGGCCATGGCCTCGGCCAGGTCCTCGGCGGTCAGCTCGGCCGTGGCGGCGTCGCTGACGGCGTAGAGGTCGTCGGCGGTGGCGTAGGGGCGGGCGGCGAGCAGCCGCTTCACCCACGCCGTGGAGGCGCACGCCTCGTGGAGAGCGGCGTGGGCCACGTGCTCCTCCAGGGCGTTGAACCGGGCCAGACCCGGGGGCGTGGAATACGACGTCACGGGAGCCTCCGTGGCCGCGGAGGGCGGCCTTCGTGCTGAACGGGCGTGCCGATAGCTAACGCCCTACGACGACGAGACGTCAACACTTTGTTGAAAATTCGCGGTAACGAAACCGGGCGGGCCGCCCAGGCGTCCTCGGCCCGGTTGCCTCAGGCGTTCTTCTCCCGGTTGAGGTAGTTGTAGACCGTGAAGCGGCTGACCCCGAGCGCGCTCGCCACGGTCTCCACGCCGTGCCGCACGGAGAAGGCGCCGCGCGCCTCGAGTATGCGCACGACCTCCTGCTTGGCCTTGCGGTCCAGATCGGCCAGCGGCTTGCCCTTGCGGCGCTCCATGGCGGCCAGGATGTGGTCCAGGGAGTCGGCCAGCTGGGGCAGGCGTACGGCGAGGACGTCGGCGCCGTCCCAGGAGAGCACGACGTCCTCGGGGCCGGCCTCGTCCGGCGCGATTATCTCCCCGCCCATGGCGTCGACCAGCGGCTTCACGGCCGCGATGAAGGGTTCCTCGCCGGTGCCGGTCACTGCTCGCCCTCCCCGATCACATTGACCTGGAGGGAGATCCGGGTGGCGCCCGCCTCCAGGCTCTTGCGCAGCAGGGCGTCCAGGGCGGTGAGCACGGCGTCGGCACCGCCCTCCGCAGTGTTGCCGAACGGGCCGACATCCACCTCGTCGAGCTCGGCCGCCTCGATGACCTCGCGGGCCACCAGCGCGTGCGCGGGCGCCTCGTCGAGGTCGAAGGGTTCGGTGGTGAACTCCACTCTCAATCGCATGCTGCCCCCATGACACCCCTCTGACCTGCACTTCAGCCGGATTGCCCACCGCGAGGGCACATCAGGGCTCCACAGGAGGCACCGATCGACAGCACCAGGGCCACGATGCACCGCAGGCCGATCACTTTCACGGCGGCGGAGCCGGGTCGTCCGCCCAGCTGCGACTGTAGCCGACAGAGGACCCACCTGACGGGTTCGAGAGGCATCACTTGAGCACCGTTCCACGCCCCACTCGACGCCGCCCGCCGCGATGCCGCCCCGGTCCGCCGCTGCCCCGCCTGCCCGTGGCGGAGCCTGCGGGCGCCGCACCTCTCATCGAGAGAGCCGACCGCGAACCGACACCCGGCGGACGCGGGTGTCGCGGCACGCCCACGCACGCAACCGCTCAACCACACGCACGCCGAGCCCACCCTTGTCCGCCGCCGGAGGGCCGACCGCCCCGACCGCCGGCCACCCCGCCGCCCGACTCCCGTTTCAGCAGATCCGCGGCAGCTGCTCCCCGAGCGGCAGGTCGACCACGCGGGTCCCGCCCAGGCCGGTTCGGGCCACGAGCATGCCGGGGTGGGACTCCACGGCCTCGCCGATGATCGCGGCGTCCGCGCCCAGGGGGTGGGCCCGCATCGCCGCCAGGACGGCGTCGGCGTGCTCGCGTGGGACGAAGGCCACCAGCTTGCCCTCGTTGGCGATGTACATGGGGTCCAGGCCGAGGATGGCGCAGGCGTTGGCCACCGCGGGCGGGACGGGGACGTCGCGTTCCCGGATGACCACCCCCGCACCGGACGCCGCCGCGATCTCGTTGAGCGAGGCCGCGAGGCCGCCCCGGGTGGGGTCGCGCAGCACGTGCAGATCCGGGGTGACCGCGAGCATGGCCTCGACCAGGCCGCCGAGCGCCGCGCAGTCGCTCTCGATCTCGACACCGAACTCCAGGCCCTCGCGGACGCTCATGATCGCCACCCCGTGGACGCCGATGGCGCCGCTGACGATCACGACGTCGCCGGGGACGACCCGCTGCGGACGCAGGTCGACGCCCGCCGGGACGACACCGATGCCGGCCGTGTTGAGGTAGATCCCGTCGCCGTGCCCGGCCTCCACCACCTTCGTGTCCCCGGTCGCCACCTCCACCCCGGCGGTACGCGCGGCCGCGCCCAGCGCCTCGGCGACCCGGGTGACCGTGTCCAGCTCGACGCCCTCCTCCAGGATGAATCCGCAGGAGAGGTAGGCGGCCCGGGCCCCGCTCATGGCGAGGTCGTTGACCGTGCCGTTGACCGCCAGGTCGCCGATGCTGCCGCCGGGGAAGAACAGCGGCCGTACGACGTAGGAGTCCGTGGAGAACGCCAGCCGGGCTCCGCCCAGGGAGAGGACGGCCGCGTCGCCCATCTGCGAGAGCGTCTCGCCGCCGTACGACGGGGCGAAGATCTGCTGGACCAGTTCGGCGGAGAGGGCTCCGCCGCCGCCGTGGCCCATGACGACGCGGGGCCGGTCGCGCAGGGGGGCCGGGCACGTCCACCCTTCGACGTCCAGGGACGGGGCGGGGAGATCGGTCGTTTCAGACAACGGGGCTCGCCTCCCGGGCCTTCGCGGTGGCGGGCACGTCCAGCCGCCGGTACAGGTAGTACGCCGCGCAGGCGCCCTCGCTGGAGACCATCGTGGCGCCCAGCGGCGTACGAGGGGTGCACAGGGTGCCGAAGGCCTCGCACTCGTGCGGCTTGAGCAGGCCCTGCAGGACCTCCCCGCTGCGGCACTCCGCCGGCTCCTCGGTCCGGATCCCCTCGACGGAGAAGCGGTGCTCGGCGTCGTGGTCGCGGTACTTCGGCGACAGCCGCCAGCCGCTGTCGGGGATCACCCCGATGCCGCGCCAGGCACGGTCGGTGACCTCGAAGACGTCCTCCAGCATGGCCCGGGCGGCCGGGTTGCCCTCGGCCCGGACGGCGCGGGCGTAGGCGTTGTCGACGGTGTGCTCGCCGCGTTCCAGCTGCCGTACGGTCCGGCGCACGCCTTCGAGGATGTCGAGCGGCTCGAAGCCCGTCACGACGATCGGCACCCGGAAGCGTTCCGCCAGCTCCGGGTACTCCTCCACCCCCATCACGCTGCACACGTGCCCGGCCGCGAGGAAGCCCTGCACCCGGCAGCTCGGCGACGACATGATCGCCTCGATGGCGGGCGGGACGCGGACGTGGGAGACCAGCATGCTGAAGTTCCTGATGCCCAGTCTGCGGGCCTGATGGACCGTCATGGCGTTGGGCGGCGCGGTCGTCTCGAAGCCGATGCCGAAGAACACCACCTCGCGGTCGGGGTTCTGCTGCGCCACCCGCAGGGCGTCGAGCGGTGAGTAGACGACGCGTACGTCGCCGCCCTCGCCACGCACCTGGAACAGGTCCCTGCCGGTGCCCGGCACGCGCAGCATGTCGCCGAAGGAGCAGAAGATCACCTCCGGCCGGGAGGCGATCTCCAGCGCCTTGTCGATGACCTCCAGCGGGGTCACGCAGACGGGACAGCCCGGTCCGTGAATCAACTCGACCTTGTCCGGAAGGAGTTGGTCGAGGCCGTGCCGGATGATGCTGTGCGTCTGTCCTCCGCACACCTCCATCAGCGCCCACGGCCTGGTCACCGTGGCGTGGATGTCGTCGAGGAGCCGGCGGGCCAGCTCCGGGTCCTGGAACTCTTCGATGTACTTCACTGGCCACGCACCCCTTCCACCGGTTCTACCGGTTCCACCGGTTCCACCGGTTCCACCGGTTCCACCGGTTCCACGCCCGCCTCCGCGGCCGCCATCTCCCAGGCGTCGCCGAACTCCTCCTGGAGCATGCCGAGTTCGGCGAACAGCTCCAGCGTCTGCTTCGCCGACTCCTCGTCCAGCCGTTGCAGGGCGAACCCGACGTGCACGATGGCGTACTCGCCGACCTGGAGGTCCGGCAGGTACTCCAGGCACACCTCCTTGACCACGCCGCCGAAATCGACGCCGGCCATCCGGGTGCCGTCGCGTTCCTCGATGTTCAGCACTCTGCCGGGTACCGCCAGGCACATGGGCCTCTCCTCGCTGTGGGGTCGCGGGTCGCTCAGTCGTGGGTCGTCTTCCGGGCGGCCACCATCAGCTGGCCCAGCGCCAGGCCGCCGTCGTTGGGTGGCACCAGGCGGTGCCGCAGGACCGTGAAGCCGTCCTCGCGCAGGCCGGCCGAACAGGCCGAGGAGAGCAGCGTGTTGGCGAACACGCCGCCTGTGAGGGCCACCGTGTCCAGCCCGTGCCGCTCCCGCGCCCGCAGGCACATCCGGCGCACCAGTGCGGTCACGGCGCGGTGGAAACGGGCTGCCACCAGTTCCGGTTCGACGCCCGCCCGCAGGTCGGCGACGATCGCCGCGACGAGGGGCGCCGGGTCGGCCCGCACCGGGTCGCCGCCCCGGAGCTCGAAGGGGTACGCGGCGGTGTCCCCGGCGGGCGCGCGCAGCGCGGCGGCCTCCAGCTCCACGGCGGCCTGCGCCTCGTAGCCGGCCAGGTGGCAGACCCCGGCGAGCGAGGACACGGCGTCGAAGAGCCGGCCCATGCTGGAGGTGGGGACGCAGTTCAGGTCGCGCTCCAACTGCCTTTCCAGCAGCCGTAGTTCGTCCGGCGGGCAGGCGGCCGTACAGGCGAGGTCGGCGGACCGGGCGATCCCGGCCGCCCGCAGTTGGGCCAGCGCCATCCGGTACGGCCTGCGCACCGCCGTGTCACCGCCGGGCAGGGGGACGTACGCGAGATGCCCGAACCGAGTGAAGCCGTCGTAGTCGGCGAGCAGGAACTCCCCGCCCCACACGGCGCCGTCGTCGCCGTGGCCGGTGCCGTCGAAGGCGACGCCGATCACCGGCCGGGTGCCGTCCAGCCCGTGCTCGGCCATCGCGGCGGCGATGTGGGCGTGGTGGTGCTGGACGCGTACGACGGTCCGGCCGGCCGCGTTCCGGTCGGCCCACCCGGCGGAGCGGTAAGCGGGATGCCGGTCGCTCGCCAGGCTCTTCGGCCGTACGCCCGTGATGGACCCCAGCTGCTGCACGGCGCGTTCGAAGGCGCCCTGCGTTTCGAGGTCGTCCATGTCGCCGATGTGCGCCGACAGCCAGGCCTGCCGGCCCTCGCCGAGGCAGAAGGCGTTCTTCAGGTCGCCGCCGACGGCGAGGGCGGGGCGGACGGGCAGCGGGAGGGCGACCGGCAGCGGGGCGTAGCCGCGGGAGCGCCGGATCAGCAGCGGCTCTCCGTCGCAGACGCGGACCACGGAGTCGTCGCACGGCACGTGGATCGGCCGGTCGTGCGTGAGCCAGGCGTCGGCCAGGTGCGCGAGTCGCTCCAGGGCTTCGGCGTCGTCGGTGACGATGGGCTCGCCGGAGAGGTTGCCGCTGGTCATCACGAGCAGCCGGGGGCCGACCGGGTCGCCGGGCAGCCCGAGCAGGAGATGGTGCACGGGCGTGTACGGCAGCATCACGCCCAGGTCGGGGCTGCCGGGCGCGACGGCCTCGGCGGGTCGCGCCGCCCCCGCGGGGTACGACGGGTCCGGGCGTCGCCGCAGCAGGACGACGGGCCGGACGGCGCCTTCGAGCAGGCTCCGTTCCTCGGGGCCCAGCCGGACGAGGTGCTCGATCTCGCCCGCGCTCCTCGCCATGAGGGCGAACGGCTTGTCGCCCCGGGCCTTCCGGTGGCGCAGGAGACGGACGGCGGTGTCGTCGGTGGCGTCGCAGGCGAGGTGGTAGCCGCCGAGTCCCTTCACGGCGAGGATCGCGCCACGGGCGAGCAGGGCGCGGGCCTCGGCGACCGGGTCCTCCCCAGCGGCGCTCCCGGCCCCGGGGACGATCAGGCGCAGCCGGGGCCCGCAGGCAGGGCAGGCGACCGGCTGCGCGTGGAAGCGCCGGTCGGCCGGATCGCCGTACTCGCGGGCGCAGTCGGGGCACATCGGGAACCCGGCCATCGTGGTGTTCGCCCGGTCGTACGGCACGTCGGTGACGATGGTGAAGCGCGGCCCGCAGTGGGTGCAGTTGACGAAGGGGTGGCGGTGCCGCCGGTCGTCCGGGTCGGCCAGCTCGGCGAGGCAGTCGGCGCAGGTCGCCGTGTCCGGGGAGACCAGGGTGCGGGCCGGGCCGCCGGTGCGGGAGGCGAGGATGGTGAACGCCTCGCCTCCGGCGGCGGGCAACTCCAAGTGGTGGACGGACTCCACGCGGGCCAGCGGCGGTGCCTGGACCGCGAGCCGGTCGCAGAAGCGGGCCACGGCCGAGGCACTGCCCTCGACCTCGGCGACGACGCCCTCCGGCGTGTTGGTCACGTGCCCGACCAGGGCGAGTTCGGTGGCGAGGCCGTACACGTACGGCCGGAAGCCGACGCCCTGCACCACGCCCCGCACGACCACCCGACGGCGGCTCGGCGGGTCGGCGGCGACGGCGGCGGACTGTGCCGGAGCGCTCACGAGCGAGGGGCGGCCGGGGCGACGGCGTCGGCCGCGTCCGTGTGTACGTGGGGGTGGCCGGCGTCCGCGGCGCCCGTGTGCGCGTGCGTGTGACCGGCGTCCGGCCGGCGGGCCATGACCGGTGTGTGCAGGGGCGCGCCCTCGGCCGCGGCGAGCGCGCGGTCGAGCAGTGCGCCGGTGCCCTTCCCCCGGCGTGCCGAGGTCAGGACCACCTCCACGCCCGGGTTGACCCGCTCCACGTTCGCGCGGAACGCGCGCTCGTCGAACTCCACCGCCTCGGCGATGTCGGTCTTGGTGACCACGACCAGATGGGCCAGGCCGAAGGCGGTGGGGTACTTCAGCGGCTTGTCCTCGCCCTCGGTCACGGAGGCGAGGACGACCCTCAGGGTCTCCCCCAGGTCGTAGGAGGCGGGGCAGACCAGGTTGCCGACGTTCTCCACGAACAGCAGCCGGGTGTCGTCGGGCAGCCATCCGTCCAGGTGCCCGGCGAGCATCGCCGCCTCCAGATGGCACAGCCCGTCGGTGAGCACCTGCTTGACCGGAGCTCCGGAACGCGCGAGCCGCGTCGCGTCGTTCTCGGTGGCGAGGTCGGCGGTGAGCGCCGCGACGGACACGGACCGCTCCCGGGCCCGCAGCAGTTCGCCTTCCAGCAGCGCGGTCTTGCCGCTGCCGGGGCTGGACAGCAGGTTGACGACCGTGGTGCCCCGGGCGTGGAGGTGGGTGCGCAGGAGGTGGGCGGTCGCGTCGTTCTTCGCGAGCACGGCCTGCTGCAGGTCGACGACACGGCACATGGTTCAGCACTCCTCGGCGATCGGTTCAGGGGTGGCCGCGTGTGTGGGGTCGCCACCCTCCCACCGCACGTCGGCGATCCGCAGCTCCCGGCCCGAGATCAGCTCGACGTCGGCCCCTCGGCACTCCGGGCAGGCCAGGCGGGGCGGCATGCCGACGGCCCATTCGTGCGCGCAGGGCGTGCAGCGGGCCCGTGCGGGCACCGGTTCGGTGACCAGTTCGGCGCCTTCCAGCAGGGTTCCGGCGCAGGCGAGTTCGAAGCAGAAGGCGAGGGAGTCGGGTACGACACCGGCCAGTTCGCCCACCCTGAGCCGTACCGAACGCACCGCGGTGACGTCCGGGGTCTGTGCGGCGGCGGTTTCCACCTGGTCGATCACGGCCAGCGCGACGGACATCTCGTGCATGGGTCCTCGTCCTCCCGGGGCCGGCCTTCATTAGAGGCGAGCGCCCCGGGCGGTCGGGCCCGGCACGCCGTGGCCGGGCCCTCGGGTACGCCGTTCGACGCAAGGGGCGGGACACCGCCGGCAGTCGCCCGGCGGGGTCCCACCGAGGGCGGGTTCACATCCGGCGGATCCGGAGATAGCGCCGGAGGTCGGGAAGCACCTGTGTGGCGACAGCGGCCGCGGCGACCAGGGCGGCGCCCGCGGCGCCGGCAGCGATGATCTTCTTCATCCCGTCTCTCCTCATGTCGAAGCCTCGGCGGCCGGGGCCTGTGCCCAGGCCGACGGTCCGCTCTCCAGCACCTCTTCGATCAGCCGAACGGCCTGGGGAACGGCGTCGGACACCGGCGGGCTGAGTCCCATGCCCTCGTCGGTCGAGGCCGGTTCGCAGCCGACGATCAGGACGCGCCGCGGCGGTTGTCCGCCGGTGCCGGCGCAGAGGGTGTCCAGCAGCACCAGGACGGTGTCGGGCGTCATGCGGTGGCCGTCGATCGCGGGAGCGGCACCGTCGTTGTCGTCGCCGCCGGGACCGTCGTACTCGATGACGTACAGCGTGCCGGGGGCCTCGCCGCGGGCCGTGGCGTCGACGAGGACGAGGGTGTCGTAGCCGTCGAGGAGCTGGTAGGCGAGGTGCACGCCGCGTACGCCGATGTCGACGACCTCGACGTGTGCGGGCAGGGGCCGTTCGGACAGCCGGCGTGCGGTCTCCACGCCGAAGCCGTCGTCCCGCAGGAAGATGTTGCCGATGCCGGCCACGAGTGTCCGTGTCATCGAGGATCCTCCAGTGGTACGACTTCGTCCGGCTGGAAGTACAGGTAGCGGCCCTGCTCGCGTCGGATGTCGGCGCCGGGGTCGCCGTCGACGGTCACGGCGAGGTGCACCGTGCCGTCGACGTCGTGCAGCACCGCCTCGACGGTCGCGGTGCTGCCCTGGAGGAACAGGTCCTGTGCGTCGGTGTGCCGCAGACCGGGGCGCAGTTCGACGCAGCTGCCCTTGCCGACCGGGCGGCCGTCGACCATGACCCGGTCGTGCTCCGGGTCGAAGCCCGCGTCGCTCGCCGGGTCCCACCAGGGCGTGTGGGGGCGTTGCACTCCGAACTCGTCGGGGAATCCGGCGGACTCCCCGGTGACTTCCCGCAGGCCGCGCACCGCGCCGTGCAGGCGTTCCAGCACCTCGGCCGGCATCGAGTCCGCGAGGTCGATGACCGCGGCGGCCCGTGCGTCGGTGCCGCGGGCCTCGCGTTTCTCCTCGTCGGTGAGGGCGGCGGTGCGCAGGGCGAGGATCTCGTCGATCTCGGTGGCGTCGTAGAGGGCACCCAGGCTTTCGGGGGCGATGGCCGGGTGGTCCTCCAGGATGATCGGTGAGGAGAGCACGAGGTCCGCGCGGCCGGGTTCGCCGGCGAGGACGGGCCAGGTGTGCAGGTTGCGGCAGGCGGCGACGGCGGCCTTCGCCCACTCGGGGGGATCGGTCATCGACAGGAACGAGCCGGCGTCGAGGGCCATGAGGAGGTGGGTGGCGACCAGGGAGTGCGGCAGCGCCGCGTCCCGGTCGGCCGCGCTGTCCTCGGGAGGCGCCCACGGGGTGGTGTTCTCGACGACGGCGGTGAGCCGCATCGTCCGGTAGGGGCCGTCGAGTTCGCGGGCGGAGAGCCGCACCATCCCGCTGACCTCGGCGCTGCGCCGGACCAGTCGGCCCACGGTCCGGCCTGCCGCGTCCAGGACGGGCTCGGTGTCCTCGGCGGCCGGCTTCCGGAAGGGGAGTTCGACCCCGTCCCCCAGCAGTTGTCCGACCGGCGCGACCAACTCGACGCGTTCTTCGGCTCCTTCGTCCCAGGGCACCAGCACCCGGTCGTCGAGGTGGAGTTCGGGCACGGTCTCGAAGTCGCCGTCGGGCAGGGCGCGTTGCACGGTGCGGCGCCGGGGGCGCAGGAAGCGGACCTCGACCGCGAGGGTCGCGCCCTGCTTCGGTTCCATCAGGCATTCCGTGTGCTGGAAGTCGTGCTCCTCGCAGTCGGCGCCCCAGGCGGGCGGCACCAGCACTCCGAACTGCCAGCGCAGCCGGTTCTTGGCGGCCGAGGCGCGGTACGGGTAGAGCACGTAGCCCTCGAAGAGCACGGCGTCGGCCACCTGCCTGGCGAGGGCGAGGCGCTCCTCGGTCTCGGGGGCGAACGCGGGGGCGGTCACGGATCGGTCCTTCCGATGGTGGCGGTGAGCGCGCGCAGCGGGTCGTTGTCCGGCGGGGCGGCCGTGTCGAGCAGCGCCTTCAGCGTCGCCTCCCAGGAGGGCAGCGCGTGCCGGGAGCGGTAGGCGAGGAGGGCGTCCATCGTGTCGCGGGGCAGCCGGATCCAGCCGCAGCCGGGGAAGTGCTGCTCGATGGCCTCCCGCCAGGTGGCGACCGGCATCCTGAAGGCCGCCTCGCGGTCCCACGGCACGGGCTCCACCTGGAAGCCGCCGCTTCCGGTGAACGCCGTGCCGGAGAACAGCATCAGCAGCGGGACCTCTCCGTCGGTGAGGGCGTCCAGGTAGCGGGCCGCGGCGATGTCCGTGTCGTAGGTGCAGGGCACGACGAGGTCGGCCTCGGTCTCGCCGGTGAACGCGGAGACCATCAGCGGGACCTGCGCGAACTGCACGGGCTGGAGCGTGGCGCCCCAGCGGGAGCGCTCGCCGAAGAGGTCCGTGATCCCGTCGGCCTCGTTACGGCCGTAGCCGCGGCGGGCGGGTTCGATGCGGATCTGGCAGCGCAGCGCGAGGGCGTGCACGGGGGTGTCGCCGGACGCGGTGACGCGCAGCCGGAAGACGAGGGTGGGTCCGGCGGCGTACCGGTCGGCGCGGACGCCGGTGCAGGCGAACGAGAAGTCGGTCACGGCCGTTCCGCCTCGTCCAGGGGCCGGGCGCGGCGCAGGACGTCCGCGAAGAAGGCGTCCAGGGCGGCCCGGGCCTCGGCGCCGCCGTCGAAGCCCTGCCACAACAGGCGCATCCGGCCGACGAGTTCGTAGCAGACGTCGATCGGAACGAGGTGGCACTCGACCTGGCCGTCGGTGCGGCGCAGCAGGAGCGCCTCGACGTCGGGTTCGAGGAGTGCGGCGAGCCGGCTGCCGCCGAGGACCTCGGTCCAGGTGTCCGGTTCGAGTTCGCTCTCGGTGGCGCCGGCCGGGCTGGGGTAGAGGGCGACCAGCCGGTCGAGCGCCGCGTTGCGGAAGAAGAAGGCGACGCCGACGGGGATCCGCAGCGCCTCCCACGCCCGTTCGTCGAGGCGGTGGCCGGGGTCGGTGAGGTAGCGGGCCGGGACCGCGCGGAAGCGTCCCGCGGCAGCCCCCGGCCGTTCCATGAGCACCGCGCAGGCGGTGCAGACGCAGACGAGGGCGCGCTTCTCGGTGTCGACCATGTGGCGGTGGTCCTCGGGCACCACGACCGCGCACAGCTCGCACCGCTCGGGCTGCGGCGGTCGCTCGGTGAGGAACCTCCGCAGGCCGACCGTGGCCGCGGTCACCGGGTCTTCGTCCCGATCTGCAACAGGGCCGGCGCCGACTCCACCTCGACGGCCCTGACCTCCGGTACGAAGCAGGCGAGCGCCGCCTGAGCGGCCTCGCGGGCACCCGCGCCGGAGCCACAGCCGCAGCCGCCGCCCGCCGCGGCCGCCCGCAGCGTCAGGGTGCCGCTGTCCTCGTCGAAGCCCACGACGTCCAGGTCGTGCTCGCGCACGCTGTCGAGGGCCCGGCCGATCCGGGTGTCGCGGTCCTCGGGGTGCAGGTCGTGCAGGACGAGCAGACTCGCGACGAGTTCGTCGCCGAGGAGCCGTGCCAGCGGGTCGCCGGGCGCGGCCGACAGCAGGTGGAGGGCGCGGGCCAGTCCGGAGCCGTAGAAGTCCATGAGGGACCGGACGAGTTCCTCGGCCGCGGCGGCGACGGCCGGGTCGCCGCTCGCGGTCAGCCGGTCGAGCACCTCCTCGACCCGGCGGCCGGTCTCCTCCGCGGACACCGGCCGCGCCGTCGTCGTCGCGCTCATCCGCCCAGTCCGCTCAGGCCGGTGGGCATGTGCAGGCTCTTCACCGTCTTGCCGCCGCCGACGTACATGTGGACGCCGCAGGGCAGACAGGGGTCGAAGCTGCGGACGGTGCGCATGATGTCGATGCCCTTGAAGTTCTCCGGGGAGTTCTCCTCGAAGATCGGGGTGTTCTGCACGGCGTCCTCGTACGGGCCGGGGGTGCCGTAGGAGTCGCGGACGCTGGCGTTCCAGGGGGTCGGCGGGTAGGGGTGGTAGTTGGCGATCTTGCCGTCGCGGATCACCATGTGGTGGGAGAGGACGCCGCGGACGGCCTCGGTGAAGCCGCAGCCGATGCTCTCGTCCGGGACCTCGAACTTCTCCCAGGTCTGCGTGCGTCCGGCCCGGACCTCCTCCAGGCCCATCTCCGCGCAGTGCAGGGCGACCGCGGCGGCGTACGCCTGGAAGTAGGTGCGCGCGCGGTTGCGTTCGAGCGCGTTGCTCCACTGCGGGATCTTCCACTCGAAGGTGGTCTCGGGCTTGGTCATCGTGCGGGGCAGGTTGATGACCACGCTGTGGCCGGTGGCCTTGACGTACCCGATGTCGACGAGGCCGGACAGGGCGGTGGACCACAGGCGGGCGATGGGGCCACCGCCGGTGTCCAGGGCGAGGTGGTCCTTGCCGTCGAACCAGCGCGGGGACATCACCCAGCTGTACTTGTCGTCGAAGTCCCGCTTCTGCGGGGCGGGGATGGTGTGCTGGTTCCACGGGTGGCGGGGGTCCACCGGGTTGCCGAGCGGGTCCTGGGTGACGAACTGCTCCTGGCCCTGCCAGTCCTCGTAGTAGGAGCTGCCGAGCAGGATGCGGATGCCGAGGTTGATCTCGGTGAGGTCGTTGGTGACGAGCTTGCCGTCGACGATGATGCCGGGCGTGACGAACATGCGCCGGCCCCAGTTCGTCATGTTGGCGTAGGTGAAGTCGCAGTACTCGGGGTCGTTGAGCGCGCCCCAGCACCCGAGCAGGACACGGCGGCGGCCGACCTCCTCGTAGCCGGGCAGGGCCTCGTAGAAGAAGTCGAACAGGTCGTCGTGCAGGGGCACGACCCGCTTCATGAACTCCACGTACCGCATCAGACGGCTCATGTAGTCCGTGAAGAGCTGCACGGAGGCGACCGTGCCGACGCCGCCCGGGTAGAGCGTGGAGGGGTGCACATGGCGGCCCTCCATGAGGCAGAACATCTCCCGGGTGTAGCGGCTGACCTGGAGGGCCTCGCGGTAGAACTCGCCCTCCAGCGGGTTCAGCGAGCGCATGATGTCGGCGATCGTGCGGTAGCCGTGCTCCGCGGCGTGCGGGGCCTCGGTGCGCTCGGCGAGTTCGAGGACGCCGGGGTTGGTCTCCTTGACCATCTTCTCGCAGTAGTCGACCCCGACCAGGTTCTCCTGGAAGATGTTGTGGTCGAACATGTACTCGGCGGACTCGCCGAGGTTGATGATCCACTCACCGAGGTGCGGGGGCTTCACGCCGTACGCCATGTTCTGCGTGTACACCGAGCAGGTGGCGTGGTTGTCGCCGCAGATCCCGCAGATGCGGCTGGTGATGAAGTGGGCGTCGCGCGGGTCCTTGCCGCGCATGAAGACGCTGTAGCCGCGGAAGACCGACGAGGTGCTGTAGCACTCCGCGACCCGCTTCTGCTTGAAGTCGATCTTCGTGTGGATGCCCAGGCTGCCGACGATCCGGGTGATCGGGTCCCAGGACATCTCCACCAGGCCGCTGCCGTCGCCGGCCGCCTTCGTCCTCGCTGCCATCGTCTTTTGCCGTGCCCTTCGTCGTGCGGGAGGTTCAGGTTGTGTGCCGGGGGTGCGCGAAGCAGTGGCGGATCAGGGGTGGCGGGGCGTCACCAGGGCGGCCGGTAGCCGGTGGTGATGCGCTCTCCGGTACGGCGCCACTTGGGCTCCTTGTCCACCGTGCGGGCCGTGATCGTCCGCAGTCTGCGGACCACGGCGCCGTAGACGCTGCTGCCCGTGCTGGACACCTTGGCGCCGGGGGGTTCGTCCATGAACGGCATGAACTTGTCGGGGAAGCCGGGCATGGTGCAGGCGATGCAGATGCCGCCGACGTTCGGGCAGCCGCCGATGCCGTTCATCCAGCCGCGCTTGGGCACGTTGCACTTCACCACCGGGCCCCAACAGCCGATCTTGACCAGGCACTTCGGCGAGTCGTACGACTCCGCGAACTCGCCCTGCTCGTAGTAGCCGGCCCGGTCGCAGCCCTCGTGCACGGTGGCCCCGAACAGCCAGGTCGGACGCAGCTTGTCGTCCAGCGGGATCATCGGGGCGGCGCCGGTCGCCTGGTAGAGCAGGTAAGTGAGCGTCTCGGCGAAGTTGTCGGGCTGGATCGGACAGCCGGGGACGCAGACGATGGGGATGCCGGCCTGGGACTTCCAGTCCCAGCCGAGATAGTCCGGTACGCCCATCGCGCCGGTCGGGTTGCCGGCCATCGCGTGGATGCCGCCGTACGTGGCACAGGTGCCGATGGCGACCACGGCCAGGGCCTTCGGTGCGAGCCGGTCGATCCACTCGCTGGTGGTGATGGGCTGGCCGGTCTCCGGGTTGTCCCCGAAGCCGCACCAGTAGCCCTCGGGCTTGATCGCCTCGTTGGGGACGGACCCCTCGACGACCAGCACGAACGGGTCGATCTCGCCCCGCTCGCCCTTGAAGAACCACTCGATGAACGTGTCCGAGCCGCCGACCGGACCGCACTCGAAGTCGATGAGCGGCCAGTGGACGGCGACCTTCGGCAGGCCCGGCAGCGCGCCGAGGACGATCTCCTCGATGCTCGGCTGCATGGCCGCCGTCAACGCGACCGAGTCGCCGTCGCAGCTCAGACCCGCGTTGATCCAGAGGATGTGGATCGTGGGTGTCTCGTCGGCGGGCGTGCCCGTGGTGCGCGCAGCGCCGACCGTGTCCGGCGTCGCCTCAGTCATGAGACCGCCTCCCGGGGAGGTAAGGGATGAAGGCCTGCATTTCGGACCCTCGGATTCTTCGTATCAGCCGTTCGGTGGGGGTGAAACGCGACCGTGGGCCATTCCGGTGACAGCGGCGGCAGTGGTGGTAGAGCCGGTTTACGCAACCGGGGGCGGAGCGAGGTGCGGCGGGGTGCACGGGGGCCGCCGCTTGTGGACGAACGCGCGGCGCAGGGCGTGGTACGGGGCGTCCGGATCGTCGAAGGTGCGGCGCATGCGGGCCAGCTCCTGCTCACGGAAGACGGCGAGGGGTGTAGCGGCCTCCAGCCGGTCCAGCTCCGCCTTCTTCGCGGCGATCCGGGACGCCGTCGCGGGCAGCGCCGCGAGCCGCGCCGCCAGGGCGCCGGCCTCGTGCGCGAACTCGCCCGGACCGCAGTCGATCACCCGGTCGGCCAGCCCGAGCCGCAGGGCGCCGGCCGAGCTCACGGGCAGTGCCTCCCGCATCAGCCGCTCGGCCACGGCCTGCCCGACCCTGCGGGGCAGCGTGTACGTCCAGTACTCCGAGCCGTACAGCCCCATCAGGCGGTAGTGGGGGTTCAGTACGGCCCCGGAGCGGCACCAGACCTCGTCGGCGGCCAGGGCGAGCATCACCCCGCCCGCCGCGGCGTTGCCCGCGACGGCCGAGATCACGAGCCGGTCCGTGGTGGTCAGGATCGCCTCGACGAGGTCGTCGATGGCGTTGATGTTCGCCCAGGACTCGGCGCCGGGATCGGCGGCGGCCTCGATGACGCCCAGATGGATCCCGTTGGAGAAGAAGTCCCGCTGCCCGCCCAGCACCAGCACCGAGGTGGGTCGGGCGCATGCCTCCCGGTAGGCGTCCAGGAGGCGCCGGCACTGCTCGGTGCTCATGGCTCCACCCGGGAAGGAGAACGAGAGGAAGCCGACGCTGCCCTCCTCCCGGTAGCGGATGTCCGTCCAGGTGGACTCCCCCGCGTCGGGCAGCAGGGGCGGTGCGTGCTCGGGCAGGGGCGGCAGCCGGTCGCCCAGGGCCCGCACGGCGGGGAGCTTGAACGTGGGCGGCTGCCCGGGCAGGCGTCGGGGCCGCAGTTCGGGGATCCACACGGCGCCGTCCGTGGTGGCCCGGCAGATCGCCCCGGCCCGGGTGGCCAGGAGCTCGCCCGGGCGGCCGCGCAGCGCGCTCTCGGGGTGGCCGCCGTGCAGGTACCACTCGCCGCCGAGCAGCACGTCCAGGACACCGGGCTGCGAGTCCGCCGCCCGCAGCTTGCGGACGACGGTCTCCATGGGGTCCACGGCCCAGTCGATCCGCCGCACGCTCTGGTCGAGGTACGGCCGGACACGCAAGGGCGTGCCCGCCAGGCCCGCCTCGTCCTGCTTGCACGGGACATGGGATCCGCTCGCGAAGCGCTCCACGGCGAGCAGGACGGCCGCGAGCGCGGCGTCGGCGACCTCGCCCCGGTACAGGTCGCTCTTGGCCACCGGAGGAACCCGGTACACATCACCCTTGACCACAGACGGAACCCGGCACAGCACGGAGGCCCACACGTCGCCCGCGTCCATCTCCGCGTCGGCCTGCAAAACCGTGACGCCCCACCGGTCGGCGCCCTCGTGGATCGCCCAGTCCAGGGAGGAGGGTCCCCGGTCGCCCACCGGCCCCGGATGGACGACGAGGCAGGTGTGTGCCGCCCACACCTCCTCGGGGATCGCCGTCTTCAGCATCGGCGCCACGACGAGCTGCGGTGCGTGCCGCCGCACGGCGTCCGCCAACGAACCGTCCGGCAGGGCGAGCTCCACCGCCACCCGGTGGCCGCGGTCGCGCAGCTCCGCATGGACACGCTGGGTGAGGCTGTTGAACGCGCTGGCCACGAGCAGGATCTGCACGGCTGCCTCCGGGCGGACGGACGGCGGCCGGGGATGACCGCCGACCGCGATCTTCGGTCAGGTCGGCTTGCCGTCCGTGGTGACAGACGGTGAGGTCATCCGAAAAGCGGGGGGCGATCCGCCGACCGGCCTCACCAGGCGCCGGTCATGCGCTGCCAGATGGAGCGGGTGGCACCGAAACCCGTCTCGTGCGTCCACACATGGGTGCACGAAGGGCACTGCAGGTGCAGCAGGCTACCCGTGTTGGAGAGCAGGTAGCGCCAGTGCTCGGAGCAGGTGCGGGCCTGCTCGCAGTCGCCGCACCCGCGATGGTCGTTGCAGTTCGGGCAGGCCACCCACGCGCGGCGGCCGATGTCCGCCTGCGGGTCACGGGGCAGCATGCCCGTCCCCCCGCGGCGGGAGCACACCGGCCGAGACCAGCTCGTCGTACACGCGCTGCTGCTCCGCGTCGAGGCCGGAGTACAGCAGCTCGTACGCCTCCTCCTCACCGCGCAGCGCCTCGCCGGGGTCCCAGTCGGGGCCGAGGGCGTCCAGGACGTGAGCCCGCCGGAGCATTTCGTGTGCGCTCAGGTCGACGGCGAACTCGACCGGAGCGGGGCCGTGGGAGGACATGCGATCGAACGTAGGTAAGCCTTCCTGGCCGCGGCAAGGGCGGGTGGGGGAAGTCACAGCAGGTCGGCGATCGCCCCGCACGACCCCCGTGCCCTCTTGACAAGCCACGACACACGGCGGCAATCTTCCAGTAAGCAGAAAACAACTTCCGCAATGCGGAATCAATACGATCTCTCGACACGGAAGGGAGCGCGGACCCAGATGCCGGGTTTTGAATTGGGCACAGCCGCAGACCAGCGCTTCAACGTCAACCTGTCGATCCTCTTCACGGAACTCCCGCTCCTGGAGCGCCCCGCGGCCGCCGCCGCGGCCGGCTTCACCGCGGTCGAGCTGTGGTGGCCCTGGGTCGACTCCCCCACCCCCGAGCAGTCCGAGCTCGACGCCCTGAAGAAGGCGATCGAGGACGCGGGCGTCCAGCTCACCGGGCTGAACTTCTACGCGGGTCAGCTGCCGGGCCCCGACCGGGGAGCCCTGTCGCTCCCGGGCGAGGAGTCGGAGCGGTTCCGCGCCAACATCGACGTGGCCGCCGACTTCGCCCAGTCGCTGGGCACCAAGGCGCTCAACGCCCTGTACGGCAACCGCGTCGAGGGCGTGGACCCGGCGGAGCAGGACGCGCTGGCACTGGAGAACCTGGTGCTCGCGGCCCGGGCCGCCGACCGCATCGGCGCGATCCTGCTGATCGAGGCCCTGAACAAGCCCGAGTCGCCGCTGTACCCGCTGGTGTCGGCGCCGGCCGCCGTCGGCATCGTCGACAAGGTCAACGAGGCGACGGGGCTGGACAACGCCCGCTTCCTCATGGACCTCTACCACCTGTCCATGAACGGCGAGGACCTGCCGTCGGTGATCGAGCGCTACACCTCGAAGACCGGCCATGTGCAGATCGCCGACAACCCGGGCCGCGGCGCTCCGGGCACGGGGGCGCTGCCGCTGGCCGAGCTGTTGGGCCAACTGCAGAAGGCGGGCTACGAGGGCTGGGTCGGCCTGGAGTACAAGCCGGGCGACCGCCCGAGCGCGGAGGCCTTCGGCTGGCTGCCGGTGGAGCTGCGCGCCGCGCGCTGATACGGCCGCCCCTGGGGGCTGCCGCCCCCAGGCCCCCGCTTCGGCCCCGAAAGGGCCTCGTCCTCAAACGCCGGACGGGCTGCATACCGCTGACCGGCACCAATTCGTAGACGTACCAAAGCAGTTCAGAGAGGTACCCCCATCATGAGCACCCTCCCCAAGATCGCCTGGATAGGCCTCGGCATCATGGGCTCCCCCATGTCCGAGAACCTGATCAAGGCGGGTTACCAGGTCACCGGCTTCACCCTGGAGCAGGACAAGCTGGACCGGCTCGCCGCCGCGGGCGGCACCGTCGCCGGCTCGATCGCCGAGGCCGTCAAGGACGCCGACGTCGTCATCACGATGGTGCCGGCCTCCCCGCAGGTCGAGGCCATCTCCTACGGCCCCGACGGCATCCTGGAGAACGCCAGGTCCGGCGCGCTGCTGATCGACATGTCCTCGATCACCCCGCAGACCTCGGTCGACCTGGCCAAGGCGGCCAAGGACAAGGGCATCCGCGTCCTGGACGCGCCCGTGTCCGGTGGTGAGGCCGGTGCCATCGAGGCCGTGCTGTCGATCATGGTCGGTGGCGAGCAGGCCGACTTCGACGCCGCGAAGCCGATCCTCGAGGCGCTCGGCAAGACCATCGTGCTGTGCGGTCCGCACGGCTCGGGTCAGACCGTGAAGGCGGCCAACCAGCTGATCGTCGCCGTGAACATCCAGGCGTGCGCCGAGGCCGTGGTCTTCCTGGAGAAGTCCGGCGTGGACCTCCAGGCGGCGCTCGACGTCCTCAACGGCGGCCTGGCGGGCTCGACCGTGCTGACGCGGAAGAAGGACAACTTCCTGAACCGGGACTTCAAGCCCGGCTTCCGCATCGACCTGCACCACAAGGACATGGGCATCGTCACGGACGCCGCCCGCAATGTCGGCGCCGCGCTGCCGGTCGGCGCCGTGGTGGCCCAGCTGGTCGCGTCCCTGCGTGCGCAGGGCGACGGCGGCCTCGACCACTCGGCCCTGCTGCGGGCCGTGGAGCGCCTCTCCGGCGCCCAGGTCTGAGCCAGGCCTGCCCCCAGACTTCCGGGCCGCGGCGCCGCTGACACTTGTCCTGTCGCGCCCAGGCGTCGCCGCGGCCCGGAATCATCTTCAACAAATCGTCGAGTTGGCTTCAACAAACTGTTGACGTCCAGATCGCCCCCTCTTAGGCTCCACAAAGCGGAAACAGTTTTCCGCTGACACCCGCACGGAAGGTCCACGATGTCGAAGCGCGTGCTCACCACCGAGTCCGGCGCCCCGGTCGCCGACAACCAGAACTCCGCCTCCGCCGGCGTCGGCGGCCCGCTCCTGCTCCAGGACCAGCACCTGCTGGAGAAGCTGGCCCGCTTCAACCGTGAGCGCATTCCGGAGCGCGTGGTGCACGCCCGGGGCTCCGGGGCGTACGGCCACTTCGAGGTGACCGACGACGTCACCGGCTTCACCCACGCCGACTTCCTCAGCGCGGTCGGCAAGCGGACCGAGGTGTTCCTGCGCTTCTCGACCGTGGCCGACAGCCTCGGCGGCGCGGACGCGGTCCGTGACCCGCGCGGTTTCGCTGTCAAGTTCTATACGGCGGAGGGCAATTACGACCTCGTCGGCAACAACACCCCGGTGTTCTTCATCAAGGACCCGATCAAGTTCCCCGACTTCATCCACTCGCAGAAGCGCGACCCGTTCACCGGCCGCCAGGAGCCGGACAACGTCTGGGACTTCTGGGCGCACGCCCCCGAGGCCACGCACCAGGTGACCTGGCTGATGGGCGACCGCGGCATCCCGGCGTCGTACCGCCACATGAACGGCTACGGCTCGCACACCTACCAGTGGACGAACGCCGACGGCGAGGCCTTCTTCGTCAAGTACCACTTCAAGACGAACCAGGGCGTGCGCTGCCTGAGCGCCGAGCAGGGCGCCGAGCTCGCGGGCAAGGACCCCAACTCCCACCAGACGGACCTGCTCCAGGCCATCGAGCGGGGCGTGCACCCGTCCTGGACGCTCTACGTCCAGCTCATGCCGGCGGCCGAGGCGGCCGACTACCGCTTCAACCCCTTCGACCTGACCAAGGTCTGGCCGCACAAGGACTACCCGCTGCAGCGCGTGGGCCGCCTGGTCCTGGACCGCAACCCGGACAACGTCTTCGCCGAGGTCGAGCAGGCCGCGTTCTCCCCGAACAACTTCGTGCCGGGCATCGGCCCCTCGCCGGACAAGATGCTGCAGGGCCGCCTGTTCGCCTACGCGGACGCGCACCGCTACCGCCTGGGCGTCAACCACACCCTGCTGGCCGTCAACGCCCCGAAGGCGACGACCGCGCAGAACTACGGCCGCGACGGCTTCATGGCCACCAACTCCCAGGGCCGCGCCGCGAAGAACTACGAGCCCAACTCCTACGACGGCCCGGTCGAGACCGGCCGCCCCCTGTCGGCCCCCCTCGCGGTGACCGGCCACACGGGCACCCACGTGGCGCCCCTGCACACCAAGGACGACGACTTCTTCCAGGCCGGCGAGCTGTACCGCCTGATGTCCGCCGAGGAGAAGTCCCGCCTGATCGCCAACATCGCCGGTGGCCTCTCGCAGGTCTCCCGCGACGACGTGATCGAGAAGAACCTGGCCCACTTCCACGCCGCCGACCCGGAGTACGGCAAGCGTGTGGAGGAGGCGGTCCGCGCCCTGCGCGAGGACTGAACCCCCTGACTGCGTCCGCTTCCTGACGGGAGGTCAGGATTCGGACGCATCGCCTGCGCCACACACCGATCGACCCGGATGAGGGGTGGTCGCTCGGAGACCGGCGCGGGCAACGCGAGGACCGCGGCGGCGTGCGAGCCAGTGCGGTGGTGAAGGTCCCGGCCTCCTTCTCGACCTGAGGGAAGGAGCCCCCGGTTCCATCGCTGCCGCCGCGGTCCCAAGCCCTCCCCCGAAGACCCCGTCCGGCGGCGCGAATGTCCTGTCGCGCCCAGCCTCGCACCGTCGGACGGCCACAACCGAATACCTCACCGGCTGAAGAGCGCCGGGTACGGACGGTCCCGTACCCGGCGCTCTTCGGCGTCCGGGGGGCCGCAAGGAGATGGCGCTGCTCGTCCTCGACGAGTCGGCCGAGTCCACCCTCGTCGCGTCCCTGACGGAGCATCCGTGGGACGTGGTGGTCGTCGGCGGCGGTATCCGCAGGACAGAGCAGTCGCTTCCGCTCTTCGAGCAGAACGTGAACCTGATCCGGCGCCATGCCCCGCAGGCCGCGGTCGCGTTCAACACCGGCGGCGGAGACAGCGTCGAGGCCGCGCAGCGCCGGCTCCGATCTCCGCGCGTCCCGGGCCGCGTACGCCATCGGTCGTAGACCGGCTACGGAACCCTCAGATCAACCTCTGAACCCACGCCAGGAGGCTTCAACCACCCCCCGTGGTGGGCACATTCTCGTCACGTGGGACCCGCCGACACGGGGGCGGCGGGTTCCGCGAACGGGGAGCACCACGACGGGGGAAGCACCACAACGGGGGACACCAAAGGGGCGGCCCAACCTCTCGGTTGGACCGCCCCTCGCTGTCGGGAGGCGTCAGGCCCTGCCCCGTCAGACCTTCAGCGTCTTGAGCGACGTCGGCGCGTGGCCCGGCTCCGTCGCGATCTCCTCGAACTCGACGACGTTGCTGATGTCGTTCGTGGTCGACATGGAGATGTTGGTGACACGCTCCAGAATCGCCTCGACGACCACCGGGACCCGGTACTCCTGCGCGAGCTTCTTCGCCTGCTCGAAGGCGGCGCCGAGCTCTGCCGGGTCGGTCACCCGGATCGCCTTGCAGCCGAGGCCCTCGGCGACCTTGACGTGGTCGACGCCGTAGACGCCCAGCTCGGGCGAGTTGATGTTCTCGAACTCCAGCTTGACCTGGAAGTCGATGTCGAACGCCCGCTGCGCCTGGCGGATCAGGCCCAGGTAGGAGTTGTTCACGAGGACATGGACGTACGGGATCCTGTGCTGCGCCCCGACCGCCAGCTCCTCGATCATGAACTGGAAGTCGTAGTCGCCGGACAGGGCGACGACCTGGGCCTCCGGGTCGGCCTTGGCGACGCCCAGCGCGGCCGGGATCGTCCAGCCCAGCGGGCCCGCCTGGCCGCAGTTGATCCAGTGCCGCGGCTTGAAGACGTGCAGCATCTGGGCGCCGGCGATCTGCGAGAGGCCGATGGTGGAGACGTACCGGGTCTCCGGACCGAAGGCCTTGTTCATCTCCTCGTACACGCGCTGCGGCTTGATCGGGATGTCGTCGAAGTGCGTACGGCGCTGGAGAGTCGCCTTCCTCTCCTGCGCTGAGGCCGCCCACGCGGAGCGGTCGGGCAGCTTGCCCTCCGCCTTCAGCTCCTTGGCCACCTCGACGAAGAGCTCCAGCGCGGCCTTGGCGTCGGAGGCGATGCCGTAGTCCGGGGCGAAGATCTTGCCGATCTGGGTGGGCTCGACGTCGACGTGCACGAACTTCCGCCCGGCCGTGTAGACGTCCAGCTTGCCGGTGTGGCGGTTGGCCCAGCGGTTGCCGATGCCGAGGACGAAGTCGGACTCCAGGAAGGTCGCGTTGCCGTAGCGGTGCGAGGTCTGCAGGCCCACCATGCCGGCGTTCAGCTCGTGGTCGTCGGGCAGCAGGCCCCAGCCCATCAGGGTCGGGACGACCGGGGTGCCGGTCAACTCGGCGAACTCGACTAGGAGTTCGGCGGCGTCGGCGTTGATGACACCGCCGCCGGCCACGATCAGGGGGCGCTCGGACGCGTTCAGCATCCCGATCGCCTTCTCGATCTGGGCGCGGCTCGCGGCGGGCTTGTAGACCGGGAGCGGCTCGTACGTCTCCGGGTCGAACTCGATCTCCGTGAGCTGGACGTCGATCGGCAGGTCGATGAGGACCGGGCCGGGACGGCCGGAGCGCATCAGGTGGAAGGCCTGCTGGAAGACGCCGGGGACCTGCGCGGCCTCCAGGACGGTCACCGCCATTTTCGTGACCGGCTTGGCGATCGAGGCGATGTCGACGGCCTGGAAGTCCTCTTTGTGGATCACGGCGGTCGGCGCCTGGCCGGTGATGCACAGGATCGGGATGGAGTCACCGATCGCGGAGTACAGGCCGGTGATCATGTCGGTGCCTGCGGGGCCGGACGTGCCGATGCAGACGCCGATGTTGCCGGGGTGCGTACGGGTGTAGCCCTCGGCCATGTGCGAAGCGCCCTCCACATGGCGGGCGAGGGTGTGCTGGATGCCGCCGGAGGCCTTGAGCGCCGCGTAGAAGGGGTTGATCGCCGCGCCCGGCACGCCGAACGCGTTGCTGACGCCCTCGCGCTTGAGGATCTCGACTGCCGCTCGGGCAGCGGTCATACGAGCCATTGGTTACTCCTGCTTCGGCTGTCGGATTCGCACTCCCGTCGCGCCCCGCGGTGAGCAATTCCGTGACGATGACAATCCCGCGAGCGTTATTCCGTATCGCGGAAACTGTTTTCTACTATCTGGAAGCAATGTAGGTGTGCCGGTGAAGACCGTCAAGGGGCGGACAACCAGGCGGGTCCTGGAGGACGATGGGAGCGCTGTCCCGATGCGAGGTCGTCCTGGAGTGGCCATGTCCGAGAGCGTGTCGGTGCGCTGCCCGGCCTGCCGGCGCGAGCATCTCTACGAGGCGCCCGCCTATCCCTGCGCGTGCGGGGCGCCCGTCTCGGCGCCACTCGACCCGGACGGGATCGCGTCGGCCGTCACCCGGCGCGCCTGGGACGACGAATGGATCAGCGTGCGCTGTACGGCGTGCGGCCGGGACGGCGAGTGGCCGCGTCCGGAGCTGGGCTGCTCCTGCGGGACGGTACTGCTCGTCCCGGTGGCGCGGACGGCCACGGACGACGCAACGCGGCGGAAGGAGCCCGCCGCGCGCCGCGCCTTCCAGCCCGTCACGATCCGCACCGCGCGCGACGCGGTCACGGCGGCCGCCGTCTATCTGCGCTGGCTCGGCTACCGGGACATCCGCCGCGCCGACCAGCGGCCGCCGACCGGCATCGGCATCGCCGCCCACGGCCTGCTCGCCCAGGTCGACCCGACCGTGAGCCCGGCCTCGCTGCGGGACGTGGAGTGCCTGTGGCTGACGGCCATGACGGAGTCCGCGACCTGCGTCTACTTCTCCCTCGCCGGCTACGCCCCCGACGCCCGCACCCGCGCCGACACCCTGGGCGTCCCCCTGTTCGTCCTGGACCTCACCGGCACCCCGCAGCCGGTCAACAGCCTCGCCGACGAACTGGACGCGACGGGCGCCCGGTAATCCGCTCGCGCCCCCTGCGGTCCTCGACGGACACTCGGCACATGCGCATCCGCCCCGCCGCGCCGGACGAGCTCCCGGCCCTCCAGGACATCGAACGCGCGGCGGGCGCCGCCTTCCGCGACCTCGGCATGGCGGCGATCGCCGACGACGACCCGCCCGCCCTGGACGTCCTGGAGAGCTACCGCCGGGCGGGTCGCGCCTGGGTCGCCTGCGCCGACGGCGACCGGCCCATGGCCTACCTGATCTGCGAGCCCGTCGACGGCGCCCTCCACATCGAGCAGGTCTCGGTACACCCGGACGCCGCCCGCCGCGGCGTGGGCCGCACCCTCCTCGCGCACGCCGCCGACCGCGCCCGCGCCGAGGGCCTGACCGGCCTCACCCTGACCACCTTCACCGAGGTCCCGTGGAACGCCCCGTACTACGCACGGCTGGGCTTCCGAACCCTCGAGGAGACCGAGCTCACCCCCGGACTACGGAAGATCCGCTCCCACGAGGCGGAGCTCGGCCTCGACCAGTGGCCCCGGGCCTGCATGCGCCGCGACCAGAGCCTGTCCGGCGGACAGACCTAGCCGCCCGTGGCGTACCGCTCCCGCAGCTCGATCTTCCGCACCTTCCCGGACACCGTCATCGGGAACGAGTCGAGGATGCGCAGGCCGCTCGGGACCTTGTAGTGCGCCAGTCGCCCGTCGCAGAAGGCCCGCAGCTCCTCCAGCGTCAGCGGGTCACCCGGATCGCGCGGGATGACGCACGCCAGCACCTCCTCGCCGTACCGCTCGTGCGGGACCCCGACGACCTGGACGTCCGCGATCTTCGGGTGCGCGTACAGGAACTCCTCGATCTCGCGCGGGTAGATGTTCTCGCCGCCCCGGATGATCATGTCCTTGATGCGGCCGACGATCTCGACGTAGCCGTCCTCCCGCATCGTCGCGAGGTCACCGGTGTGCATCCAGCGGCCGGAGTCGACGGCCTCGGCGGTCTTCTCGGGCTCGTTCCAGTAGCCGAGCATCACGCTGTAGCCGCGGGTGCACAGCTCGCCCGCCGTGCCGCGCGGCACGGTCACCCCGGTCGCCGGGTCGACGATCTTCACCTCGATGTGCGGCAGCACTCGGCCGACCGTGCCGGTGCGGTGTTCCAGGTCGTCCTCGCGCCGGGTCTGGGTGGAGACGGGCGAGGTCTCCGTCATGCCGTAGCAGATGGACACCTCGGCCATGTTCATCTCGCTGACCACCCGCTTCATCACCTCCACCGGGCAGGGCGAGCCCGCCATGATGCCGGTGCGCAGGGAGGAGAGGTCGTACGTCGCGAAGTCCGGGTGGTTCAGCTCCGCGATGAACATGGTCGGGACGCCGTAGAGCGACGTGCAGCGCTCCTGCTGGACGGCCTCCAGCGTGGCCTTCGGGTCGAAGGAGGGGGCCGGGATGACCATACAGGCACCGTGTGAGGTCGCCGCCAAATTGCCCATCACCATCCCGAAACAGTGGTAAAAGGGCACGGGAATGCACACCCGGTCCTGCTCGCTGTAGGCGATCATCTCGCCCACGAAGTAGCCGTTGTTGAGGATGTTGTGGTGGGAGAGGGTGGCCCCTTTGGGGAAGCCCGTCGTGCCCGACGTGTACTGGATGTTGATCGGGTCGTCGCAGGACAGAGCCTCGTACGGGACAGGGATCCCCCGCGCGATCAGCGCCTCCCAGCTCGGGTCCCCGATGTACACGGTCTCCCGCAACTGCGGGCACCTGCCCCGCACTTGCTCGACCATCGCCCGGTAGTCGCTCGTCTTGTGGCTGAGGGAGGCGAACAGCAGCGAGATGCCGGCCTGGTTGAGGACGTACTCGACCTCGTGGGTGCGGTAGGCCGGGTTGATGTTCACCATGATCGCGCCGATGCGGGCGGTGGCGTACTGCACGAGAACCCACTCGGGGCAGTTCACCGCCCAGATGCCCACCCGGTCGCCCTTGCCGACCCCGCTCGCGAGCAGCGCGTACGCCAGCTCGTCGACGTCGGCGGCGAACCGGGCGTAGGTCCAGCGCCTTCCGGACGGAACGTCGACCAGCGCCTCCCGGTCCGGCCACGCGGCCACGGCCCGGTCCAGGTTGGCCCCGATCGTGTCCCCGAGCAGGACGGTCCCACTCGTGCCGTGCGTGTACGACAGCTGTGCGGTCACCGGAAGTCCTCCTCGCGGTACTCGGCGTCCGAGCCCGCCGCCGTCGCCTCGCGCAGCTCGATGCGCCGGATCTTGCCGGAGACGGTCTTGGGTAGCGGGGCGAACTCCAGGCGGCGCACGCGCTTGTACGGCGCCAGGACCTCCCGCGAGTGCTCGAAGAGCACCTTGGCCGTGTCGGGACCCGGCTCCCAGCCCTCCGCCAGGACGACGTACGCCTTCGGCACCGCGAGCCGCAGCTCGTCCGGCGCGGGCACGACGGCCGCCTCGGCCACCGCCTCGTGCTCCAGCAGGGCGCTCTCCAGCTCGAAGGGGCTGATCTTGTAGTCCGACGCCTTGAAGACGTCGTCGGCCCGCCCCACGTAGGTGATGTATCCGTCGGCGTCCCGGGAGCCGATGTCGCCGGTCCGGTAGTAGCCGCCGGCCATCGCCTCCGCCGTACGGTCGGCGTCGCCGTGGTAGCCGGTCATCACGCCGACGGGGCGGGTGGCCAGGTCCAGCGCGATCTCGCCCTCCGCGGCGCCGGGCGCGCCGGAGACCGGGTCGAGGAGTTCGACGCGGAAGCCGGGGCTGGGGCGGCCCATGGAGCCGGTCTTCAGGGGCTGGCCGGGGCTGTTGGAGACCTGGACGGAGGTCTCGGTCTGCCCGAAGCCGTCCCGGATGGTCACGCCCCAGGCCCGCCGGACCTGCTCGATGACCTCGGGATTCAGGGGCTCTCCTGCTGCCACGACTTCCCGCGGCGGGGTGCGCAGCGCGCTCAGGTCGGCCTGGATGAGCATGCGCCATACGGTCGGCGGCGCGCA
This sequence comes from Streptomyces shaanxiensis, assembly GCF_039537145.1. Lineage (NCBI taxonomy): Bacteria > Bacillati > Actinomycetota > Actinomycetes > Kitasatosporales > Streptomycetaceae > Streptomyces > Streptomyces shaanxiensis. The sequence goes on along the minus strand of NZ_BAAAZY010000010.1, from coordinate 20,180 downwards.
GAAGGTGGTGACGCCCGCGCGGTCCATCTCCGCCATCAGCCGGGCCGCGTCGAAGCGCGTGTAGTTGTGGATGAAGACGGTCGCCTCCGCGTTCCACGGCGCGAAGAGGTTGGACCAGGCGTGCTTGGCCCAGCCGGGCGAGGAGATGTTCAGGTGCACGTCGCCAGGCTGGAGGCCGATCCAGTACATGGTGGCCAGGTGCCCGATCGGGTACGAGGTGTGGGTGTGCTCGACCAGCTTGGGGCGGGCGGTGGTGCCGGAGGTGAAGTAGAGCATCAGCGGGTCGTCGGACGCGGTCGGCCCGTCGGGGGTGAACTCGGCGGGCGCCGCGTACGCGTCCTCGTACGTCTGCCAGCCCGCCCGCTCCCCGCCGACGACGATGCGCGTGTAGCGGCCGGGCACCTCGTCGAACTTTCCGGTGTCCTCGGCCCGCACGAGCACATGCCGGACGCGTCCGCGCTCCACCCGGTCGCGCAGGTCGGCCGGGCCGAGCAGCGGGGTGGCCGGGATGACGACGGCGCGCAGCTTCATGGCGGCGAGGGCGGTCTCCCACAGCTCGGCCTGGTTGCCGAGCATGACGAGGACGCGGTCCTCGGCCCGCACGCCCCGCGCCCGCAGCCAGCCCGCGACGCGGTCGGAGCGCTCGGCCATCTCGGCGAAGGACAGCCGGACCTCGCTGCCGTCCTCCTCGACGATGTGCAGCGCGGGGCGGTCGTTCCCCGCGGCGATCACGTCGAACCAGTCGAGCGCCCAGTTGAAACGGTCCGGCCGGGGCCAGACGAAGCCCGCGTAGGCCGTGGCGTAGTCCTCGCGGTGGTCAAGCAGGAAGTCCCGCGCGCTGCGGAACGACTCCGTCCCCGTGGTCATCTGTCCTCCTAGATACCGGACCTTGCCGGGCGGCTCTCTGCCATCGTGTAATCCGTGACGTGGGTCTCACTACCCCCGAACGGGGGTGTGCGCTCCGGAAACAGCGGTGAAAGGGCGGGAGCGTGTCAGTGAACGCGGCCGGATCGGTGGAGATAAGGAGCGCGCTGGTGCGCCTGCGCCGCTCGACCGGCCTCCCGGTCGCGTTCGGCGGCCTGGTCGAGGCCGGGCACCGGCGGATGCGCATCAGCGAACTGAGCGGCACGGCCACCGACTCCCTGAGCAGACTCGCGGTGACCGCCGGAAACGGCCTGGGTGGCAAGGCCGTCGCTCTCGCCCGACCCTGCGCGGTCACGGACTACTCGGCCTCACGGCAGATCACCCACGAGTACGACGCCGCCGTCGCCACGGAGGGGCTGTGCTCGGTGGTGGCGGTCCCGGTCGTCGTACGCCGCCGGGTGCGCGGTGTCCTGTACGGCGCCCTGCGCACGGCCCAGCCGCTGGGCGACCGCACGCTGACGGCGGCCGTGGACGCGGCGCGGGACGTGGAGCAGGCGCTGGTGGTGCGGGACGCGGCGCGCGGGCTGCTGGAGGAGACGGCGCGTCCGCAGACGGTGCCGTCCGACCGGGGCGCCACGTGGGAGCAGGTCCGCGAGGCCCACACCGCGCTGCGGGCGCTGGCCCCGCGCATCGGCGACCCCGCCCTGCGCGCGGAGCTCCTCGCCGCCTGCGGCCTGCTGACGGACGGGCCCCAGCGCAGCGACGTGCAGCTGGCGCCCCGAGAACTGGACGTGCTGGCATGTGTGGCCGCCGGCGCGACGAACGCGGCCACGGCCGAGCGGCTGGGGCTGCGGGCGGAGACGGTCAAGGGCTATCTGCGCTCGGCCATGCGCAAACTGGGCACGCACACCCGCGGTGAGACCGTGGCCGCGGCACGCCGGGCGGGGCTGCTGCCGTAGGGCCGCCGGGCCGTACGCCTGCTGATGCTCAGGGGCCGCAGTCGCCCGCCGCCGATAGGCGCAGGGCCGCAGGTGGCCCGCCCTCCGGCCGCCCGGCTCCGACGAGCAACATTCATTCACCCGAGCCTTGAATTTCTCCATGCTCCCCCGTTGTTATTTGCCTCACCATGTCTTCGGTCCGAATTTCAAAGATCCGTTGCCTAATATTGGCCCGAACACGACACACGGAGGGGAGCGGTGACCGTGCGACGGGACTTCAAGGAGCCTGCCAGCTGCCGCCCCGACCAGGTCATCGGCAGGGAGGAGCTGTTCAGCGCGGCGCGTGAGCAGCTCGGACGGGGCGGCAGCGTGCTGCTTCACGGGCCTGCCGGAATTGGGAAGTCGACCGTTCTGCGGGCATTGGCCGCGGATTACGGCGGGGCGGCACGCACCGTGTTGCGCTGCTCGCCCACCGAGTCCGAATCCCATCTGCCCTTCCTGGCCCTCGCCGACCTCCTCGGCCTGGTCCTCGACGAGGTGTCCGACCGGCTCCCCGCCGCCCAGCTCACCGCCCTGGAGTCGGCACTCACCGGCCGCGGCGAGTCCACCCTCCAGCGCGACGGCCTCGCCCTGCGCCTGGCCGTGCTGTCCGCCCTGCGCGCCCTCGCCGACACCGGTCCCGTCCTCGTCGTCGCCGACGACCTCCAGTGGCTCGACCCGGCCAGCGCCGAACTCCTCGGCTTCGCCGCCCGCCGCCTCGGGGACACCCCGGTGCGGATGCTGTGCGCGGTGCGGACCGATGGCCAGGAGTACGACCGCCATCTACGCGCGTCCCCACCGGACACCCTCGCCGTACGGCTGGGCCCCCTCTCCCGCGCCCAGATGTCCGTCCTGCTGGACCACCGCGGCTTCACCGGCCTGCCCAGATCCACGGTCCGAGACATCCACCGCACCAGTGGCGGCAACGCCCTGTTCGCCCTCGAACTGGGCCGCGCCCTCGCCGAGAACCCCACCCCGCCCCGCCCCGGCGAACCCCTGCCCGTGCCCACCTCGCTGCGTGCCCTGGTGCTGAACCGCCTGGAGATGCTGTCGGAGGAGGCCCGCCGCACCCTCCTGGTCGCGAGCGCCGGCGCCCGCCCCACCCTTGCCCTGCTGCACGCGGCCGGCCGTGACAACGCCGAGGCGGAGACCGCCCAGGCCGCCGGGCTCGGACTGCTGGCGACCGAGCCCGAGGGTCCCGCCGTACGGTTCGCGCACCCGATGATCTCCGCCGCGCTCTACGCGGAGGCGCCCGCACAGGAGCGCCGGGCCGCGCACGCCGCGCTGTCCACGGCCGCCTCGGACCCCATCGAACGCGCCCGGCACCTGGCCCTCGCCACCACCGGCACCGACGCGGAGGTCGCCGCCCGCCTGGCCGAGGCCGCCACCCAGGCCCGGGACCGCGGAGCACCGTCGGTCGCCGCCCAGCTCTGCCTGCTCGCCGCCCGGCACACCCCGGCGGACGGTGACCCGAGCCCGGAGGCCCTGCGGCTGCAGGCCGTCGAGGACGCGATCACCGCGGGCGAGCTGGACCTCGCCCGGGACATCGCCCGCGAGGTGCTCGCCCGTACGACCGTGCCCGCGGAGCGGGTACGGGCCTGGATCGCCGTGATCGACACGGCGGGCCATGCGATGAACGAGGTCGACGCGATCTTCCCGCAGGCACTGGCCGACGCGGGCGACGACCCGCAGCTGCTCGCCCTGGTCCACTACCAACTGACCTGGCGCGCCCTGCTCGTGAAGGGCGACTTCGACGAGGCGCGGGAGGAGGCCGCGTACTCGGCGGAGCTGGCCGCGCGGGCGGGCGACCGGTACACGGAGCTCATGGCGCTCGCCTTCCGGGCCCAGATCGAGACCCTCATGGGCCACCCGGACGCCCCCGCGACCATCCGGCGTGCGCTGCAGGAGCCCCAGGACCCGAGGGTGGCCTGCCATCACAACGGGGCCGGGTACTCCCGCTTCCGCTGGCTGGTCATGAGCGACCAGCTGCCCGAGGCGCGTGCGGCGGTCACCGCGCTGCTGCGCGAGGTGCGCCGGCACGGGTGGGTGGAGAGCGAGGTGCACTTCCTGCGCGGGATCGCCGAGACCGAGCTGCACTCCGGCCACTGCGGGCGCGCCCTCGACCTGGCCCGCGAGAGCCTGCGGCTGGCCCGCGACACCGGGATCGGCGAGGTGGCCTCCGCGGTGCTCACCTCGCTCGCCGAGGCCGCGGGCGGGGAGGTGGACCGGGCCCTCGCGCTCGCACGGGAAGCGGTGGAGCACGCCGAGGAGGACGGCGACCAGATGTACGTCTCCCGCGCCCTGACCGCCCTCGGCCACGCCCAGCTGGTGGCGGGGGACACACAGGCGGCGGTGCGTTCGCTGCGCCGGGTGCGCGAGGTGGAGCAGGGCCTCGGCATCACCGACCCGGCGCGCGGCCGCTGGCACGGCGACCTCGCCGAGGCCCTGGTGCGCAGCGGCGAGTTCGCGGAGGCCCAGGACGTCATCGACGTCACGCGCGAGCAGGCGCTGCGGCTGGACCGCGGGAGCGTGCTGGCCGTCCTCGACCGCGCCGAGGCGCTGATCCGCGCGGCACGGGGCGAACAGGACGCGGCGATGGCCCAGTTGACCTCGGCACAGGACCGGCTCGGCAAGCTGGGCTACGGCCTGGAGGAGGCCCGGGCGGCGTTCGCCCTGGCCCAGCTGCGCACGGGCGCGCCAGGACCGACGTCGTACGACGAGGCGGCCCGGCTGTTCCGCCGCTGCCGGGCGCTGCCCTGGCTGCGGCAGGTCGAGGCGGCCGCCGAGGCACGCCCCGCGGAGGCGGCCCCCACCCCCGCCCCCGCGCCGGACGGCCTGGACGGGCTGGACGGGCTCGCCTCGATGGAGCGTCAGGTCGCCGCGCTCGTCATGGAGGGCGCGACCAACCGCGAGATCGCCGCACGCCTGTTCATCAGCGTCAAAACGGTCGAAGCGACACTTACCCGGGTCTATCGCAAGTTGGGGATCCGATCTCGGGTCGACATCGTCAGACTCGCGGCGGGACGTCGTAGGACCTGATTTTCGGGACGCCGGGATACGTGCGTTCAGGACACCGGGCGAGGCGCGTTCGGGACGCCGGGCGAGGTGCGTACGGGACGCCGGGCGAGGCGCGTACGGGACACTGGGCTCCGCGCATTCGAGGCGCCGGGCGAGGCGCGTTCGGCACACCGTGAGGCGTAGGTTCACCCGTCCTTGTCGGTCAGCGCGGGTTTATCCGGCACGACCGAGGGTTTTCCCTGCCCAACTCCCTTAGGGGGTTCCCTCATTGGGAAGGGGAACTTCCGGGACCTACCTTGTGGATGTGCCGCTCGCCGGGCACACGGAGGTCGGTCCCGCGGCCCCCGTGCACAACCCCCCACACCCGCGCGACCCCCCACCGGCAATCCCCAATGAGGAGACTCATGTTCGGGCTCACCCGTGCCAGAAAGACCGCCGTCGTCACGGCGACCGCTGCCGCCGCCGCGGCCGCACTGCTCAGCGCCCCCACCGCTGAGGCCGCCGACTCGCGCATCGTGGGCGGCACGACGACAACGGCGTCCGCATACCCGTTCATGATGCAGATCACGGACGCCTCGCAGAGCCAGTTCTGCGGTGGCACGCTCGTCTCCGCGACCAAGGTCGTGACCGCCGCGCACTGTCTGGTCGACGAGACCACCAGCAGCGTCCGCGTCGTCGGCGGCCGCACCTACCGCAACGGCACGAACGGCACGGTCAGCCGGGTCAGCGACATCTGGATCCACCCCGACTACACGACCGCCACCGAGGGCAACGACGTGGCCGTGCTGACCCTCTCGACCTCGATGCCGTACACGACGGCCTCGTACGTCGACTCCTCGGACACGGGCGTGTACGCGGCCGGCACCACCGCCCGCATCGTCGGCTGGGGCACCACCTCCTCGGGCGGCAGCTCCTCCAACCAGCTGCGCACGGCGACGGTGCCGACCGTCTCCGACTCCAGCTGCCGCAGCTCGTACGGTTCGGACTTCATCCAGTCCGACATGGTTTGCGCCGGATACACCTCCGGCGGCGTTGACACCTGCCAGGGCGACAGCGGCGGTCCCCTGCTCATCGGGGGCGTCCTGGCAGGGATAGTTTCCTGGGGCGAGGGCTGCGCCCAGGCCGGTTACCCGGGTGTCTACACCCGGCTGACCACCTTCTCGGACGAGGTGACCGAACAGGTCCAGTCGTAGCCGGGATCGGCGCCCAGAAGGTCTCCTGAGCACACCTCAGGTGAATGACCAGGGGGCGTTGCGGGCCTCCACGAGCGGCCCGCAACGCCCCCTATCCATGTTCAGCACCCCTTGCCGGTCACCGTTCTATGTCGGTTGTCAGTGGCACCTGTTTGAATGGCTGCCGGATGGGGGTGATGGGCATGGTGTCCGCAGACCGTCTGCTCGCCTTCGCGGCGATGTCGGTGTTGGTGATCGTGATTCCGGGGCCGAGCGTCCTGTTCGTCATCGGCCGCGCCCTGGCGCACGGCCGTCGCACCGCCGTGGCGACCGCCCTCGGCAATGTCTTCGGCTCGTATCTGCTGGTGGTCGCGGTCGCGGTGGGGATCGGCTCGCTGGTGGAGCGGTCCGTGGCGATCTATCTGGCGGTGAAGCTGGCCGGCGCGGCCTACCTGGTCTACCTGGGCGTGCAGGCGTTCCGGCACCGCAAGGAACTGAAGGCGGCGGCAATACAGGCCCGGCCGCCGGGGCCGGCCCGCGGTGATCTCCGTACGGTCCTCGACGGCGCCCTCGTCGGTGTCACCAACCCCAAGGGCGTGGTGTTCTTCGCTGCCGTACTCCCCCAGTTCGTGGACCACTCGGCGGGCCATGTCCCGCTGCAGATGCTCCTGTTGGGCCTGGTCCCGATCACCATCGGCCTGGTCACGGACACCCTGTGGGGCCTGACCGCGTCGGCGGCCCGCTCCTGGTTCGCCCGCTCCGACCGCAGACTGTCGCTGATAGGCGGCGCGGGCGGGTGCACGATGATCGGGCTCGGCGTGACGGTCGCGGTGACGGGGCGGGCGGAGTGACCGACTGCCTGATGGCAGGGTCTCCGGGGCGGGACGACTGCCAGCGAATGCTGGGGCGGGCGCACTGATGGCAGGCACCAACAGCAGGGGCTAGGGGATGACAGTCCCGAACCGGATGTCGTACGGCGTCTGCGGATGCAGGACCTGCAGCATCCGCTCCCCCTCCTCGGTCACCTCCGCGCGCTGCCCCTTGGTGAGCTCGGTGAACTCCTCGATGACGAGGGCGTCGTCGAGGATCCGCCACACGCCGACGAGGAAGCCGTCGACGAGGAGCGGGCAGTAGACCGTGTTCACCTGCCAGGTGCGGCCGCGGTTCGCGGGCGGGATCACGCGGGTGCGGTCGGCATGGGAGAGGAGGAGGTTGTCGAACTCGGGCAGGAAGCGGGGCGGGGCCGGGGTGTCCGGGTCCGGGCGCGGGGCGTCCGGGAGGTCGAAGAGTTCGACGCCCTTCTCGTCCCGGAAGGTGACCAGCTCGGGGCGGAGCCGTTCGAAGGCCTCGCGCATCCGGGTCAGACCGGACCAGGTCTGCATGTCCTTCACCGAGGCCGGCCCGAAAGCGGCCAGATAGCGCAGGACCGTGGCGTCGGCTGATGCGGCCGGCTCGGCGGGGCGGCCCAGCCAGTGCTCGGCGGTGGTGAGGGCGACCTGGGCGCTGCGGCCCCACATGCCGCGCGGGGTGACCTGGACGAGAGGAAGTTTGCAGCGGGCGGCGACGGCCAGGGACTGCGGGTCGGCGTCGGGCCACTCGCCGCCGAGGGCCTCGCGGAGCTGCTTCATGGTGCGGGGCTCGGCCTCGACGAGGTCGCGGGCGAGCAGGGCGAGCCGGTCCAGGTCGACGCCGACGAGACCTTTGCGGAAGTAGTTGATCTCCCGGTCCCGGGCGGGCTGCACCAGCGGGCGCAGGGTGAGGCTGTCGGCGGCGGTGTGCAGATGGATCGTGGAGCGCATGGTGACGATGCGCACGGCCGCGCGGTCGGCGAGCAGCCCCGACAGTTCCTCGGGCGTGAAGCCGTCGAGGCGGGCGGCCAGCGCGTAGTACGGCGGCTTGACCTCCTGGGCCTGGAGGCCTACCAGGTGCTCCACGGCGGCGAGGGCGGAGAGCGGGGAGCGGCGCAGGAGCAGCTGCCGGTCGAGGGTGGCGCGGTTGAGGGCGCGGGTGCTGAGCACAGAGCCCGCTGCGGCCGTCGTCTTCTTGGTGCTGCGCTTCGTCATACCGGGCACGCTAGCGAGAGTTGCGGACAGCTTCCGTCCGCAACTGTCGCGGAATCCAGACGCGGAATCCAGAGAGGGGCCCGCCCCGCCCATGCGATTCGCCCCGTATATCCTGCTCCGAGATCACATACTCGTCGTCCCGACCGGGAGGCAGCCGCGATGTCCGAGCGACGCGCCCGCCCCGCCTCGAAGAACCCCATGAAGTCCGCCTGGCGCCGAGCCCTCACTCCCCCGTCGCCACCGGAGCAGCCGCCGGCACCTCCGGCCCGCTCCGCGACCCCCGACTCCTCCGAGGTGGCGAGCGTCGTGCAGGCGGCGCTGTACCGGGACGGCGTGCGCGTGTCCTCGCCCGCCACCCTCGCCGAGACCTACCGCGAGCTGCGCGACCAGCCGTCCGGCATGGCATGGATCGGCCTGGCCCGCCCCACGGAGGCGGAGCTCCTCTCCCTGGCCGCAGAGTTCGACCTGCACCCCCTCGCGGTGGAGGACGCGATGGAGGCACACCAGCGGCCCAAGCTGGAGCGCTACGGCGACACGCTCTTCGTGGTCCTGCGCGCGGCCCGCTATCTCGACGCGCCCGAGGAGGTCGACTTCGGCGAGCTCCATGTGTTCGTCGGCCCCGACTTCGTGATCACGGTCCGCCATGGCGCGGCCCCCGATCTGTCGGCGGTGCGCCGGCGCATGGAGGAGACGCCTGAGCTGCTCAAACTCGGCCCGGAGGCGGTGCTCTACGCGATACTGGACGCGGTCGTCGACGGCTACGAGCCGGTGGTGGTGGGCGTCCAGAACGACATCGACGAGATCGAGACCGAGGTCTTCCGCGGCGACCCCGAGGTCTCCCGCCGCATCTACGAACTCTCCCGCGAAATGGTCGAGTTCCAGCGCGCCACCCGCCCGCTGGTCGGCATGCTGCACGGTTTGATGGCGGGCTTCTCCAAGTACGGCACGGACGAGGAACTCCAGCGCTACCTCCGCGACGTGGCCGACCACGTCACCCACACCAGCGAGCGCGTCGACGGCTTCCGCCAGGCCCTCACGGAGATCCTCACGGTCAACGCGACGCTGGTCACCCAGCAGCAGAACGCGGAGATGCGGGCGCTGGCGGAGGCGGGGTTCGAGCAGAACGAGGAGATCAAGAAGATCTCGTCTTGGGCGGCCATTCTGTTCGCGCCGACGCTGGTCGGGACGATCTACGGGATGAACTTCAAGCACATGCCGGAGTTGCACTGGGTGCTCGGATACCCCTTTGCCATCACCCTGATGGGGATTGTTTGTACCAGTTTGTACGTCATCTTCAAGCGGCGGGACTGGCTCTGAGTAATCACCGTGGAGGGCTGCCGTCCTGAGTATGTGCAGCTCCGATCGCAGGCGTGGATGACGCGTTCGAGGCCGCTGGGGAGTGTCTGGGGAGAATGAGCCGCGCACCGTTCGGGGCGCCTCCTGCGATCGTAGGCGTTGGCATGCGAAAGCCCCGCCCACTGCGATGGTGGCTCGGAGCGCCGACCGTCACGGACCGTAGCCGCCTTCCGGGCCGCAGTTCGTCAGGCGGCACGCCGCACAGTCCGAGGCCAGGGCGGTCCTCGGACCGCCGAGCGAAGCAGGCCGAGTGGGCGCAAGGCGGCACGAGTGATGCCGGTCGTGCCGAACGCCGTTGCCGACCGTGACTGTGATTCCGGCGAGCCGTGGGATCCCCCTGGTTCCAGAACACGGCCGCCGCGGTCCGACCGGCGTGGTGTTCGCCGGTCGGACCGCGGCGGCCGTGCTTCCCGCGGAGGCGACGGGATCAGTGACCGGCAGACGCTGACATGTACAGCAGCCGATCGGTGATCTCCCGATACCGCGTGAGCGCGAGCCGTAGTTCCTCGGTCTGCACATCGGTGTCCGGGGCCTGCCAACCTGAGCGCAGGACGCGCCGTCGTTCCGCGAGGGCGTCGGTGAACTGGGTGGCGACCTCGTCGAAGACTGCGTCGGCCTCTTCCACCGCCTGGAGCGGGTTGTCGACGAAGGTGGTCAGGGCCTGCTGGAGGCGCAGGGTCAGCTTGTCCCGGTCACTCTGCGGGATCAGGTCCGGGCCGGGCTCGCGATCGGGGCCGTCGGTGCTGGTGCCGGGCTCACGTGGTGCGTGAGCGGATTCGGTGCGGGGTCCCTGCGGGGCGAGCTGTGTCGGATCCGGGCTCCCAGGCTGGGGTCGCGGTGTGTGTGCGGCGTCGTGGGACATCAGGTGCTACTTCCCTTCGCGTTGCGTCGGGTCAGTGGCCATGGCGCGTGGCCTTGGCCATCAGGGGCGGAGGGCCGGGGCGGGTCGGCCGGCTGTTCGGTGACCAGCGCCTCGAAGAGACTTCGGGCTTCGACCATGGCCTCCCGCATTTCCTCGGTGCCGCTCTGGCCGCGGGCCGCCGCGTGCATGCTGCGGTAGCCCTGGACGTAGTGGGCGTGATGGACGGAGAGGGCGGCGATCTGCTCCTCGAACCGCTCGCCGTCGGGGAAGCCGCGATCCCTTGCCAGGCGCGCCAGCAGTGCGTCCGCCTCGGTGACGGCCTGCTGAGGTGATGCGACGAACTGCTCCTGGACGGCGGCCCATCGCGTCACATAGCGCTCGCGGGCCGCGGGCGACAGCGGCTGCTCCGTGAGGGAGCCGTGCTCCTTCACACGCGCGCCGAGTTCCTGTTCGGCGGCCCTGGTGTCGCCGTCGTGGTCGGCGACTGTGCGGGCGTACTCGGGGCCGAAGCGGCGCTTCAGTCCCTGCCCGCCACTGCCCCGGGCTCGTCCACGTCCGGTGTAGAGGAGGATGGCCAGGACGATGACGATCACGGCGGTGATCACGACGGTGAGCATGGCTGCCTTCTTTGGCTCTCGGTTCGCGCGTTGGTCTGCTTCATTGCCGTCAATTCCTGTCGGCTGATCGGGCGTTCGGGCCTGCCGGGTGGTCTCCACGCGACGTGGGCACCACCCGGGGCGTTTGTGGTCACGGCCTGAAGGCGTCTTTGGCCTTGTCGCCGGACTGCTTCAGGGTTCCGACGACCCGGTCGGTCCTGCCTTCGCGCTGCAGTCGCCTGTTTCGGGTGGTCCGGCCGATGCGCTCGGTGATCCGGCCCTTGAGTGCCTGTGTCTTGTGCCTGATGGTCTGTCCGACGCTCATGGTCGGCCCCCTGCTGAGTGGGTTCCCGCGTGATCGCCGTACAGGCCGCTCCCGCGGGCAGGATCGAGGTCCGGAACGGACTACCTGCGGCTGTACCGGCCCCTGCCACCGCCGCGCCCGCGCATCGCGAAGCCGACGATCCAGACGACCAGCAGTACGGCGGCGACCCACCACAGGATCTGCATCGTGAAGCCGAACCCGAACACCACCAGGATCAGCAGAAAGAGAAGGATCCACAGAATCATTGCCGGGCCTCCAGATCGCGGGGATTTCCTTGATTCCGCGGGGTCCGGGCGAAGCGGGAAGGTGGAATGCGTCGCCGAGTGATCCGGAGAGGCATAGCCCTACGCCGTGCTGTCAGTCAACGCCCGGCAACCTTCCTTGTCAACGCGGTGTCGACACTGAGGAGTTCTGGGAGCCGGCTGGGGCCGCCGGGGGGAACGGAGGCTCGGCGGGGGCTTCGGCCGGCTCGGTCCGCGGCGTCGGCAGGATGTGGTCCTCCCACCAGGACAAGGCCATCACGGTGGCGAGCAGGACGAAGGGGGTCGAGGCGGGAACGATCAGCGCGTACATGTGTATCGCCTGTCGGTGGTACTTGCGACACGGCGGACAGCGGATGGGCGGTGCCCGCATGGGGCGCATCGAGGCCGCGCCGGGATCGCGTGGCGACGGCGGGTGCGGAAGCGGCCCGTTGGGGGCGGGGCAGGTTCCGGCACTGATGCACGAGGTGCGCCCTCGAAGGAGCGCGAGAGGTGATCGACGCTGCCGGGGACTCGGGCCGTACCGCACACGCTAGCCCTCGCCGCACTCCCTGGACAGATGTCAAGTGGCCATCCGGTCCCGGCGGAGCACGCTGACGTGGGTCGCTATCCGCAACCTCCAGGGAGGGCTACGCTGTTCGTACAGGCCCCAGCCCCCGGCAGTAATGCTTTGTTCCGCTCCGGGAGGCCCGCCGTGTTCGTTCTGCTTCTCATCCTGATCGTGGTCTTGTTCGGCCTCGGCTTCATCAACCCCCTCTGGTGGGGGGCCGCAGCCGTATTGGTCTTCGGCGCCACCCGGCACGGCCGCGATCGCGGGGGAGGGTGGATCCGTGACGACGGTTCCGATCTCGGGGACTACCGGGACTACGAGAACCGCCGGGATCGTCAGGACCGCTGGAACCGTCGCTACAGCCGCCGACACCGGGCGCGCTGGAGGCGCGAGGACCATCGGGACCATGAACGCCGCGGGTGACCGATGAAGTTGCCCGACATCCAGAGAATCCGGGGCGGCTTCAACCACACCGGACACGTGGAATTCGTGGAGAGGTAGATGCCATACACCGACGCCGGCCACCTGGCCTCAGCAGCCGGGCTGGTTCCCGTCCCACGCGACTCCGGCCGCCGCACGGGCAACATGCACCGGCCCAAGCGATACAGCCGCCGCCTCCGCAGGGTCTTCTATCTATCCGCGCAGACCAGCATCATCGGCGACGGCCCCAACCGGGAGTACTACCTCAGAAAACGCAGCGAGGGATGCAAACACGTTCAGGCCTTCATCGCCCTCGCGCGGCGACGGACCAGCGTGCTGTGGGCTCTGCTACGCGACAACAGGGCCTTCGCCCCCATACCGCCCACCACGCAGGCGGCTTGACTCAAGCGTTGAATCTCCGCCGACCTCGTCACGGACGATTAAAGTCACGTCGTGCCACCGTTAACGGGAGCCCAATGATCAAGATTGAATATCGCCAGACTGGCCCGTATGTGGACCAAGGCCAGGAGCACCAGGAAGAAGTAGACCTCGCCTCGGCCAGCCGTGCTGACCTGCGCTGGTACTACTTCCTGTCCGACCTTACGTTCACGATCGACGAGGCCGAGCTGACCCCGCCGTGGTCGTGGACACCCGTGTTCGACTTCCTGTGGTCGATGAAGGGTGCACTCGAACACTTGGAGCGGGGCGAACACACGACGATCGGCTTCACCGAGAACGCCGAGCTGATCAGCTTCGTCCCGGAAGGCGAGAAGGTTCGAGTCTCGTGCACGTACACAGCGGCAGAAGCGGTCTGTGAACGCGTTGATCTCAGGACCGCCTGGCTGGCCTTTCGAGAGGCCGTGCTGACGCAGCTCAGCGTCAAGTATCCGAGGCTCGCGGCTAACCCAGTGTTCGCAGAGCTCCAGCTCTGAAAGTGTCTGGCTGAGGCGGCCCGGGCAGCTTACGCCGGGTCGACGCCACACCGGCAGCATGGTTGAGGCCGGTGGGGGTGCAGCGAGGCACACGCGCGCCTGATCGGTCAGCGTGCCCCGCCGTCGTGGCTGACTTTCGTCGGCTGAGGCACAACCAACCGACCTCCGAGACGAGGTGCCGCCCGCTCTGATGAGGGCGCCCCCACGGCCTTGACTCGGTCATTGAAACTCCAGCCCAAAGCCGCTCCGCCGACCTACTCGGGATCGCGGCCAGACGTGCGCTTACAACATCCAGACGATCAGTTCCAAGACCTGAGCAGCTGGACAGACCCGCCGTCAAATGAGTGTCGCTCGGCGTACAGTGCGTCACATGACCGTAGTACGCGCCAAGTTGGCCGCCCACTTGCACCGGCTCACAACGCCGTTTCTGTTCGTCGGTTCGGGCCTCTCTCGACGCTACATCGGCACAGAAGACTGGGAGGGCCTGCTCCGTCGGTTCGCAAGCCTCACCCCTCGCCCCTATGAATTCTACAAAACCAGTGCTGAAGGACATCTTCCCACCGTTGCATCAAAAATTGCGGAGGTATTTCACGAAATCTGGTGGGAGAAAGAAGAATTTTCAAAAAGCCGGAGAGACTGGTCCTCTTCACTTCAGGGCGTCGAATCAGCCCTGAAGGTGGAAATCGCCAAACATCTCTCAAACATGCCGCCCCTCGACGCCCTGGCAGCGCCACTAAACACCGAGATTGACCTCCTCAAGCGAGCAGTAGTCGACGGCATCATTACCACGAACTATGATCCACTACTAGAAACCATCTTCTCTGATTTCCACACCTTTACAGGGCAAGACGACTTGCTGTTCTCCACTTCCCAAGGAATCGGAGAGATCTACAAGATTCACGGCAGCTACTCCGTTCCCGACAGCCTTGTTTTGACCGCCAAAGATTATGCCAATTTTGAAGAGAGAAACGCTTACCTCGCAGCCAAGCTGATGACGATCTTCGTTGAGCATCCGGTGATCTTTCTGGGGTACTCTCTTGGAGATCAGAATGTCACGATGATCTTGCAGTCAATCGCTAAGTGCTTGACACAAGATAACATTGAGAACCTGAGAGACCGCCTAATCTTTGTTCAGTGGGAACCGGGCGCTGAGCCTTCAGTTGATCCCTACACGATCATGATGGACGATTACCCTCTCTCTGTTCTTAGAGTGACGGTTAATGACTTCGTGGACGTCTTCACGGTCCTCTCAGAATTGAAGAGGTCATTTCCGGCGAAGCTGTTGCGTCGACTCAAGGAGCAAGTCTACGACCTCGTCCTTGGCGACGATCCACACAACCGGCTCGTCGTTGCAGACATCGACGACAAGGCGAAAAATGACGACATTGAAGTGGTGTTCGGCGTCGGAATTCACGCCAAGATTGGGACGCAGGGATACGTCGGACTCAAGAGATGGGACATCATCGAGGACGTCGTGGATGGAAAGTCCGAATTCGACGCGGGCGCCATAGTCACTCAGGTACTTCCGGGCCTACTGAAGGGCTCGGGGAACCTTCCCGTCTACAAGTACCTCGCAGAGTACGACGCACTGGACGAGGCCGGCGACGTGAAGACTGACCTCGGAATCGATCCGAGAATCCTGACCATGGCTGAAAAAAGCAAGGGCGGTATCTCCACCGGCGAATGGCATAAGAAAAACTCTGCCCGCTTCCTAGAGGGAGTCCTCGGCATCGCAGACCTTCTAGAGAAGAAGGGCGTGGATGGAGTCGTGAATTACGGGGTTTACCTTAACCCTGAAATCGTGTCGATCGATGAACTGCGCAGCTTTTTGGAAACGCATAAGCACTTGAAGGATGAGACGTGGGAAGCCACGCAATACGTCAAGCTTACTTGCTTTCTTGATTGGCTCTCATATGGACGCCGAAACCAAAAGCAACCGGACTAGCGCTAATGGTACCAATGTTCAGGTGCCCGTCCGCGTCAACGACCCTTTGAAGTAGACATATGCCTCGAAAAGGTCGCACAATGCCAGGGCGCTACGTCTGGCTACCGCACCATGCGGTCCAAGCATGCATTCGCCTATCCGAGCGACACACCCAGGCTTTCAAAGAGGCACGTCATTTCATAATTGACGTAGTTGCTTTCCTTGCCATTATGGCAAACCCGCCAGCCGGGTTACGGCGAACTCGTCAAGACGTGCTGGATGGCCTGACCATGGTCACCGAACTGAAAGTCCTTGTTGAATCATCAGAGGAGCAGCCGCTGCGCGAGGCGAGGCGGCGAGGGATCCCTTTCAAGGACATAGCCGACTCGATGGCCATGAGCAGCAGGCAGGCAGCCGAACAGCGCTTCATCCGAATCGTTGGCGGCCGAGGAAAAGCCGAGCAGGAGCACATGAATCGGCGCCGCAAGAAGCGCCTCGGATACGTCATAGACGCACAGCACCGACACGAGAACCACAGGGAAAACCTCCTGCTCATGTTCCGTCACCTTCAACTTGAGCGCGATCTACCTGAGGAACTGGCGGAGGATTCAGATCTCTAGGAGCATCTCCCCTTTTTCCAGAAATTTGCCGTAGCGCGAGGAGACCGCCTGAGATTGCTGTGATCTGCTCAGGAGAACAAACTGCGAGCAGAAAATCAGCAAGCAGATTTGAACGAAGAGGCCGAGGTCTAAGCTGCGCACCAACTGAGCTATCCGCGCACGCCCGGCATTGAATGTCGGAAGCATTTCACCCCCGTTGGCAGATAAATGAAGCACCGACGCATTAATCATGCCAATACCCCTTCAGCCTCTTACGGATCAAGAGAAAATTATCCTGCTCTATAGGCGGACACGTCAGTCAGCCTCGCAGGTAGACGCCCCCGTAACGGCTGGGCGGTCAACGATTAATTGACTAGGTGCTCATCCTCTGCGCAAGAAGGCACTGCTATGGGACGTCTAGGTCTCTGCTGCGCGATGCCCGGAGGGAACCGTCGACGTGACCGGGCGAGGCGAGAGGCGCACCGGCCCAGGGCCGAAGGAGTCACCCAAGTTGCCTCGGGGTGAAGAGGCCGTGCCTCAAAACCGCCATCTTGACAATGAACTACCAGGTCAGGGCCCTCGCGAATCCTGCCCTGTAACTGACCAGGAGCACACGATGCCCAGCCGCCTCAAAGCCCATTAGGATCACGACCATGGCAGGCCATCACTCAGCGCGTCCCAATAACCACGCATGTGCCCTCGCCCAGCGGGTTCGAGCGTTGCGGGAGGCCCGCGGGTGGACGCGGGAGCGGCTCGCCAAGGAGGCTTGCATCGCCGTCGGAACGCTGGCCCGTCTGGAGAGCGAGGGAGCGATTCAGCCAAGCTTCTTCACCGTTGGAGCGGTTGCCGAGGCTCTTGCGGTCTCCCTCGACGAGCTCTTCCGGGAGAGCAAGGTGACTCCCGGCCTCTGGTCCGCTGGGTACGAAGGCCGAGACATCGACTCCTTCGTGACCTCGCTCCGCGACAGTCGTATCGAGGTCGTGGCGGACGTACGGCTTACGCCGATCAGCCGCAAGAAGGGCTTCAGCAAGACCCGCCTCGGGGAAGCACTTGCCGAGGCCGGCATCGAATACACGCACCTACGGAGCCTGGGAAATCCCAAGGACAACCGGGCACCGTTCTGGGACGGCCGCCTCGACGTGGGCCGGGCCCGGTTTCGTGGAGTGCTGCGGTCCGAGGACGCACAGACCGATCTTGAGCGTCTCGCGGAGCATGCCCGGCAGTCCCGGGTCGCGGTGCTGTGCTTCGAGAAGGACGAGAGCCGCTGCCACCGGAAGATCGTTCTGGACATGGTCCGCAAGCGGGCCGCGGTGCCTGTAACTCCCCTGGCCTGACTTCATCCCTTATCTCCGTACGCGCCCTTGCCGGTGCCGCATGCCTCTTTTCCAATCGGATCGGGAGATTCACTGGAGGGGGCAACCATGGGATCGGGAAAGTGGCAGCGGGCACGGATCATGATCACGGTCAAGACCTATCCGGAACTGTCGACGAAGTACCACGAGACGAGTTGCGTGGCTGGCGTACGGCTCGACCAGGGGGCACCCCAGCATGTGCGGCTCTTCCCGGTTCCCTTTCGGTTGCTGAGCGAAGAAAGCCAGTTCGCCAAGTACTCGATCGTCGAGGTCGACGTGCAGCGGCACCATGGGGACCGCCGCCCCGAGAGCTTGCGCCCTAATCTGCAGTCTCTCAAGGTCATCGAGCGTCTCGGCACGGCGGACGGCTGGCGCGAACGCTTTTCGCATGTTCGACCCCTCGTGGCGCCGTCCCTGTGCTCCATAAGGCGGGACCAGGAAACGCGGGGTACGTCGCTCGGCGTCTTCCGCCCAGCGGAGTTCAATGGCTTCCGCTTCGCTCCTGCCGAGCCCTGGCCTGCTTCTAAGGCGGCCCTAGCAGATCAGTTGGATCTACTTGCCCAGGACCTTCGCCAACTGGAATGGGTGCCGCTTGAGTTCCGGTACAGCTTCCGATGTGCGGATCAGGTGTGCGGTGGTCACGACATGGGGCTGAGGGACTGGGAGGCGGGCGAGTCGTACCGTAAATTCCTTCGTCAGTACGGGAAGGACGACGTGGAGGAGAAGCTGCGCGAGCGCTGGTTCGACCGGATGGTCACTCCGGAGAAGGCCGTGCACTGCTTCGTCGGAAACGTCGCGGCCCGTCCCAAGACTTTTCTGCTGCTGGGCCTCTTCTATCCGCGACGGGATGTCGTCGAGAACTTCCAGGAGAGTCTGTTCGACCTGTGACGGTGCATGCCGGGCTGTCGGTCCCAGCTCTGCAGTGATTTGCTCCAGATCCACCACGAAACCATCGTGCCAGCGAGCCCACGCGGCTGCGCCGTTCTGACATCCACGAGTGACATCAACGGCTCGGGACGTCAGCAATCCTAGGCGGTCGGGCATCGCCAGGACGGCCGGGCGGCTCCCCAGCGGTACCGGGGAGTGATCGAACTCCTAAGGCGATTGTCAGCCCACCTGGCCGGCTCGAACGGGCTCGCCCTCCACAACAGGCCAGCGCTGCGAGTCTGCAGCTATCGCACCACGGTCACTGGCGAGACGTGACAACGCCCCCAATACGCGCGAGTTCGCTGGTGGAGCGCGGCCGTGGGTATCAGTCCCGGGCCTGCGTGAACCTGCGCCGACGAGCCGCCCCAGCCGTACTAGGCTCCGGTGTCTCAAGAGCCGTGGGCACCGCAGCTGGCGGACCGATCACAGCACGACGACGTCGCGACAGGAAGCGCAGCGGTCGTAGCCAGCGGTGGCGGGACCAGCCTGAGCCGTTGCGGAGTTCGGCATAGCGCACCACCGCGTCTGGGCTCTGAGTGCGGATCCACATCGGTCTGCCGACCATGATGCGCTCAGCTCCCGCCGATTCGCCCTCAAGGCGCCACCGGGCAGGGTCGAGCACGACATCGGTGTAGATCTCGGCGAAGAATTCGCAGTCGCCGGCGTGGCCGATGGTGAAGCCGCGTGTCTCTGGTCTGCCCACATGCTCGCCGCTGGTGCTTGAGAAACCCTGGTCCAGGGCGATCTTCAAGGCCTCCACGGATCGCGCTTGCTCGTCGTCCCACTGGGAAGTGTTCTGCGTCCCCCGGCTTCGCAGGAGCTCCTCGATTGCCGGCGCCGCCGAGGACGTCCAGCCGTTGTCGAAGCCGTCGCTAGGCCCGAAGCCGCGGAGATTGTCCTTGCTACCGAAGAGGCAGAGATCGACCCGCCGACCGTTCGCGCTGCGAAGTTGGACATGCATGACAACGCCGCCCTGGGCGTGCCACGCAGCGAACTCCGCGAATTCGACCTTGCCAACACCTGTGATGTAGGAAGCTGGGGGCTCCGTGTCGAGATCTTCAACGGCGGCGGTACCGATGTGCCGCTTAACCCTGCGCGCCTCCTCAAACCGGTTCCGGGTGACGCGCGCCTGTTGCCCAAAGCTACTCTGGAGACCGGGCACGGACAGGCCAACTGTCCAGGTCCTTCGCCCCGCGAGTTCGATTCCGTTCTCCTCGGCAACCCGTTGGATCGCCCGGTCGGACCAGTAGACATACCTGCCGACCTCGCTACCGCTGGACACCATCCGACCTTGCCTTCCGTTCATCACATCTGCAGGGCGCAGACGCTCATGCTGGCACCCCAGGCGCGTGGACTTCACGAGAACAGCAGCTTCGTCCCCCGGCAGTCCCGCCTTCGCTCTTCAGACTCCACGACCAGACCACGAAGGTCGGGCCTGGGGAAGCCAATTGGGAGAACCGCACCGCCTGGCAGCGGAACCGGATGGTCAAGGCAGGGCTTCTCAAGCCGTACGAACGGCACGGTGATCCCTGTGCACTCACCGGGGCAGAGTGGGCAGCTCACCATGCTCTTGCATCCGTTCAGAGACGAACTCGAAGCTGAGGCTGCGGGGCTAGGTCACCAGCCCTACCCATCGCGGGGATAAGTGAGCTCTTTCAGCGTTGGCGCTCCAGGGTGAGGACGGCGGCGGCGATTGACGTCATTCGATTCGGGCTGCACCGGGCTCTGCGGAAGATCCGCCATGACTTCAGTCGTGCGATGCCACGCTCGACCGGTGCCCGTGCCGCAGACAGCGCACGGTTAACGGTCTGTTGGGTGGGTGTGAGGTCACGGCCCGGCGGGCGTCTGAGGGCCGTCGTCACCCATGAGCCGGCTCCCATATAGGCACGGTCGGCGAGCACCGGGACGCCCTGGCGCTCACAGATCCGGATGATCCGGTGGGTGCGGGCCGCGGTGAGGTCGTGCGCACGGCCGGGCAGTGCG
>NZ_BAAAZY010000009.1:131887-212896 GCF_039537145.1 Streptomyces shaanxiensis | reverse complement strand
GATCGAACACCACCTGTTTCCCAGCATGCCCAGCCCCAACCTGCCCAAGGCCCGCACCATTGTCGGCGCTACTGCCAGGAACTGGGCGTGGACTACGTGGAGACCGGGCTGATCACCTCCTACCGGAAGGCTCTTGTCAGTCTCCACCAGGCCGGAGCACCGCTTCGCACACCGGCGTCCCGGCAGGAACGTGCCCTTGCCATCGGCGGCAGTGATTGACGGAGCAGATACGACCGGCGGGCCACCGGTGACGATGAGGCGCGCGGAACTACGGTGCACGAGCCGTCCCGGCGGAGATGGGGCGCGCGCAGCGCGGCCTCGATCGCGTAGGCGACGGAGGAGACCGGGTCCGCGATCACGGCGAAGGCGAAAGCGAAGAAGAGGACCGAGTGCCGCGGCGAGCGGCCGCGAACAGCGGAGGAAGCGGCGCCGCCGCTGCGGCCGCCTGGCTGGCTGTACGGGGTGCAGGAGATCGCCGGTGCGGCGGGCAGGGCGGTGTGCGGTGTGAACGTCGTGTAGCCGCTCCAGGACCCGAAGTCCGTGCCGTCGTAGGCCCGCACGCGGAAGCGCCGTGCAGGTCACGCGGCCACAAGCCATGACAGGACGACCCGGCCCCAAACTCACGGGCAGCGGATTCAGTCCGTTCAGGCGAAGTTGACACTCCGACAGCCAAAAATGAACGTTTTCGCGGGTCAGCGGCCTGCACGAGTGGGGCCGGTGGGACTCGAACCCACGGCCGACGGATTATGAGTCCGCCGCTACACATTACTCAGGTTGAATCCGTGATGTCCGGTGTCTCGATCAGGCCCTGAAGGTCCAGGCCGGTGGTCGGCAGGCAGCCTGTGATCAGGTGCGGCCGGTACTGGATCTTCTTGAGTTTCCGCTTGATGACGCGGGTCAGGTGCGCGAGGTCGGTGGCGGCGAAGTCGGCCAGGGCCCGCTTGAGCAGGCTCCAGATGCCCTCCTGCGGGTTGATCTCTGGTGCGTACGGCGGCAGATGGAAGATGACCAGCCAGTCCTTGTGCTCCGCCTCGAAGTCGAAGAGCTCCTGCTGCAGATGCACACTCAGGTTGTCCCAGACCCACACCACGGGGGTGCCGAGCTGCAGGTGGACCATGCGGATGAAGTCCCGGTAGTCGTTCCAGGCGAAGGTCTTCGGCTCGCCCCTGCGGCCGCGGTTCACGTGCAGCTTGAAGAACATCCGAGGCCGGTGGCCGGGCTTGAAACACACCGCGCCGGCGATGTTGACCCGGCCGCCGCGCCGCCCGGCCACCCGCACCACGGGTCTGGCCCCGCGCGGGGCCCAGGTCCGGCCCTTCGGCGGGATCAGCGACTGGCCGGACTCGTCCGCGAAACAGATGTGGGCGCCCAGGTCGTGCGCGGTACTTTTACCCGCGGCCACACCTCGGCCTTCCACACCTCGATCGCCGCCTCGTCCTGCTCCAGCGCCCGCCGCACGGGCACCTGGCAGCTCCAGCCATGCCGCTTCAGCAGCCGCCACACGCCCTGCACGGTGTAGCCGACGTGGAACAGCCGGCCGATCAGCAGCTTCACCCGCTTCAGCGTCCAGCCCTGCGCCTCGTCGTCGAAGCCGTGCGCCAGCGGGCCCCGTTTCAACTCCGCCTCCAGCCGCTGCCACTGCGCCGGCGACAGCCGCTCCACCGCCATCGGCCCCGCTGACGCCAACGCTCCGGCACCGCCCTGCCGCCAGGCCGCCCGCCATCGGCGCACCGACCGGTCCGTCACCCGTAACTCGGCCGCGATCCGGGCCGTGCCCGCCCCGGCCTCGAACCACTTGGCCGCCTCGAGGCGCACGGCCTCCCGCTTCACCTGCCCGGCAGGCGTCAGCCCGCCCCCTTGCGCATACCGCATGAAGACGTCGTACCGCAGGGATCACGACCCGTCACCACACCCCGGACATCACGGATTCAACCTGAGTAAGGGCGAGCCGGACTCGTTGGGTACGGCCGGACTTCAGACCTTCAGTCGCCATCCTCGTCACGCAAGGAACGACAACCGCACCTGGCGACGAGGATTGTCCTTGTTCGTGTCGACGAGGCACACCGACTGCCACGTCCCGAGCTCCAGCCGCCCGCCCAGGACCGGCAGCGTGGCGTGGGGCGGGACGAAGGCCGGGAGGACGTGGTCGCGGCCGTGGCCGGGACTGCCGTGCCGGTGTTGCCAGCGGTCGTCGGCGGGGAGGAGGGTGTGGAGGGCGGCGAGGAGGTCGTCGTCGCTGCCGGCACCCGTCTCGATGATCGCGATACCGGCCGTGGCGTGCGGCACGAAGACGTTAAGAAGGCCGTCGCGGCCTGCCGCCGCCTCCCGCAGGAAGGCCTCACAGTCGGGGGTGAGGTCCACGACCCGCTCCGAGGAGCCGGAGGCGACGTTCAGAACTCGGGTGGTGAAGGCGTCTGACATGCCGTCCATCCTCGCCCATGCACCGGGGTTCGCATGCGAGGAGACGGCCGACGGCGGTCGAGCCGTGATACGCAAGGTCCACTTCGCGAGACACCGTTGACCGTCGCCGCGCCATCTGGCTACTTTCAGCGGCATGTTGCGTTCAGCCCTGCTCACCACGCGCGGTCACATCGACCTGCTGCGGGTGGCCTCCGCCGCGTGTCGCCGCGGCCGCTGACGCTGTCTTCTTCCTCTCTCCCAGCTGCCGGCTCGCCGCTCTACGGCACCGCTCCACCCGCACGTCTGACCTCGCTGTGAGACGTGGCGGCGCCGAAGCGCACGCCCCCGTCGGCCGCTCTCCCCCGTGGAGCACTCATGAGCATCAGCCATGCCCCACCCGGCTCTTCCGAGCCGGATATTTCCGATATACCCGATGGTGCCCTGGTCAAGGCCACCGCCGCCCCCTCCCCGCCCGACCTCGAGCCCCTCCTCCCCGCCTCCTCCCGCCGCACCCGCGTCCCCCGCTGGCTGCGCCGCACCACGGGCCCGGTCCTGCTCCTCATCCTGTGGCAACTGCTCAGCACCACAGGCGTGTTGACCTCCGACGTCCTCGCCTCGCCGGGCCGCATCGCCCAGGTAGCGGGCGATCTGATCGCGGACGGCTCGCTGTCCTCGGCCATGGCGACGTCCCTGACGCGCGTCGCCGCCGGGCTGGCGCTGGGCACCGTGGTGGGCACCGGACTCGCCCTCGTCTCGGGCCTGTTCCGGATCGGCGAGGACCTGGTGGACGCGCCCGTGCAGATGCTGCGGACCGTGCCCTTCGTGGGGCTCATCCCGCTGTTCATCATCTGGTTCGGCATCGGCGAGGCGCCCAAGGTCGCCATCATCACGCTCGGCGTGACGTTCCCGCTCTACCTCAACGTGTACGCCGGTATCCGCGGGGTGGACTCCCAGTTGATCGAGGCCGGGGAGTCCCTCGGGCTGTCCAGGTGGGGCCTGGTGCGGCATGTCGTGCTGCCCGGTGCGCTGCCGGGAGCCCTGACCGGCCTGCGCTACTCGCTCGGCATCGCCTGGCTGGCCCTCGTCTTCGCCGAGCAGGTCAACGCCGACTCCGGCATCGGGTTCCTGATGGTGCAGGCGCGGGACTTCCTGCGCACCGACGTGATCGTGGTCTGCCTGATCGTCTACGCCTTCCTCGGCCTGCTCGCCGACTTCATCGTCCGCTCCCTCGAAAGGCTGCTGCTGCAATGGCGACCGACGTTCACCGGCCGGTGAGCCCCGAGGCCGCGCAGGCCTCCGAGACCTCCCAGTCCACGCAGGCCACGCCGCCCACGCAGGCCGTACACGTCGCGGGCCTGACCCGCGCCTTCGACGGCCGTGCCGTCATCGACCGGCTCGACCTCGACGTCCGGCCGGGCGAGTTCGTGGCCCTCCTCGGCCGCAGCGGCTGCGGCAAGTCCACCCTGCTGCGCATCCTCGCCGGCCTCGACCGCGACATCGAGGGCACCGTCCTGGTGCCGCGCCGCAAGGCCGTCGCCTTCCAGGCGCCGCGGCTGATGCCGTGGAAGAAGGTGTGGCGCAACGTGCTGCTCGGCCTGCCGGACAAGCCCGGGCGTACCGTCGCCGAGCAGGCCCTGAAGGAGGTCGGCCTGGACCACCGTACGGACGCCTGGCCCAAGACCCTCTCGGGCGGAGAGGCCCAACGCGCCTCACTCGCACGGGCGTTGGTCCGTGAGCCCGATCTGCTGCTGCTCGACGAGCCGTTCGGCGCGCTCGACGCGCTCACCCGCATCAAGGCCCAGCGGCTGGTCGGCGAGTTGTGGCAGCGGCGCGGCTGCGCGGTCCTGCTCGTCACGCACGACGTCGAGGAGGCCGTACTCCTCGCCGACCGTGTCCTGGTGATGGACGAGGGGGTCATCGCGCACGAGCAGCGCATCGACCTCGACCGCCCCCGCGACATCACCGACCCCCGGTTCGCCGAACTGCGCGCCGGCCTCCTGGAGCGACTTGGCGTCGACACGGCCGCCGAAGCCGCCTGATCACCCACCCCCTCCTTCCATCCTCGGTTCCACCCATCCCCGGTTCCACCCATCCTCAGTTCCACAGAACGGATCCGTCATGCGACGTCGCCTCGTCCCCGCCGCGCTGCTTCTCCCCCTGGCCCTGCTCCTGTCCGCCTGCGGCGGCAGCTCGTCGGCCTCGACCGGCGGCGACACCGACGGATCGGGCTCCCTCACCCTCAACGTCGGTGACCAGAAGGGCGGTTCGGAGGCCATCCTGCGCGCCGCCGGAGAGCTGAAGAACCTCGACTACAAGATCAAGTGGTCGACCTTCACCTCCGGTCCGCCGCTGCTGGAGGCCGTCAACGCCAAGGCCGTCGACATCGGCGGCGTCGGCAACACCCCGCCGGTCTTCGCGGCGGGTGCCGGCTCGAAGATCACGGCGGTGGCCGCGTTCAAGGGCACCTCCAAGGGCGACGCGATCCTCGTGCCGAACGACTCGAAGCTGACGAAGCCCGGGCAGCTCAAGGGCAGGTCGATCGCCGTGGCGCAGGGTTCCTCCGCCAACTACCAGCTGGTCGCGTCCCTCAAGGCGGCCGGGCTGAGCCTGAACGACGTCGACGTCAAGTACCTCCAGCCGGCCGACGCGCTGGCCGCGTTCACCGCCGGCAAGGTCGACGCGTGGGCGGTGTGGGATCCGTACACCTCGCAGGTGCTCCAGTCCCAGCAGGGCCGGATCCTGACGACCGGCGACGGGATCACCAACGGGCTCACCTTCCAGGTGGCGGCGCCCTCCGCGCTGAAGGACAAAGAGAAGGCCGCCGCCATCAAGGACTACCTGGAGCGGCTGCGGCGTGCCACGGCGTGGGTGCACGACCACCAGGAGGAGTGGGCGAAGGTCTGGGCGAAGGACACCGGGCTGCCGTACGAGGTCGCGCTGGCCTCGGTGAAGCGCACCAACTCCACCCGGATCTCGGTCGCGGTGGACAAGCCGCTCATCGCCTCCGAGCAGGAGATCGCCGACACCTTCACCGAGCTCAAGCTCATCCCGAAGAAGGTGGACTTCGGCCGGTTCGTGGACACGCGGTACAACGGCGACCTGCCGCCGTCGACCACTGAGGCGCACGCCTCGGAGGGTTCGTGACATGACCGTCCACCTCCGCTGGTTCGCGGTCCGCGCTGATCCGCGTGCCTCCGGTCGTGCCCGGGTCGTGCCCGAGTCGTACCTCGGGGAAGATCCGCACCCCCTCGGCGGTTAGTAGAAACGTGAACGATATCGAGGTGGTCGAGGAAATCGACGTAGTCGTCATAGGCGCTGGTCAGGCAGGCCTCTCCAGCGCCTACCACCTGCGGCGCACCGGTTTCGAGCCGGACCGTGACTTCGTCGTCCTCGACCACTCCCCCGGTCCGGGCGGCGCCTGGCAGTTCCGGTGGCCTTCCCTGACGTACGGCAAGGTGCACGGGATGCACTCGCTGCCCGGGATGGAGCTGACCGACGCCGCGCCCGAGAGGCCGTCGTCCGAGGTCATCGCCGAGTACTTCGACACGTACGAGCTGACCTTCGACCTGCGTGTCCGGCGGCCCGTCGACGTGCGTGCCGTGCGGGAG
The DNA here is from genome assembly GCF_039537145.1 of Streptomyces shaanxiensis. Taxonomy (NCBI): domain Bacteria; kingdom Bacillati; phylum Actinomycetota; class Actinomycetes; order Kitasatosporales; family Streptomycetaceae; genus Streptomyces; species Streptomyces shaanxiensis. The sequence continues at coordinate 206,888 of NZ_BAAAZY010000009.1, read as the reverse complement.
GGCCCGGAGGGGCGGCTACTCGTCGAGACTTCGGCGGGGACCTGGGCGACCCGTGCGCTGATCAACGCGACCGGGACCTGGGACCGGCCGTTCTGGCCGCGCTACCCCGGCCAGGAGACGTTCCGGGGGCGGCAGTTGCACACCGCGCAGTACCCCGGGCCCGAGGAGTTCGCCGGACAGCGGGTCGTGGTCGTGGGCGGCGGCGCCTCCGGCACCCAGCATCTGCTGGAGATCGCCCCGTACGCGGCCGCCACGACGTGGGTCACGCGGCGTCCACCGGTGTTCCGCGAGGGCCCGTTCACCGAGGACGTGGGCCGGGCGGCCGTCGCGCTCGTCGAGGAGCGGGTCCGGCAGGGGCTGCCGCCGAAGAGCGTCGTCTCGGTCACGGGGCTGCCCCTGAACGACGCCGTCCGGCAGGGGCTCGCGGACGGGGTCCTGGACCGGCGGCCCATGTTCGACCGCGTCACGCCGGACGGGGTGGAGTGGCGGGACGGTCAGCGCGTGGACGCCGATGTCATCCTGTGGGCGACGGGTTTCCGCGCCGCCATCGATCACTTGGCGCCGCTGCGGCTGCGCGAGCCGGGCGGCGGGATCCGGGTGGAAGGGACGCGCGCGGTCGCCGATCCCCGTGTCCACCTCGTCGGTTACGGCCCGTCCGCCAGCACGATCGGCGCCAACCGGGCCGGGCGCGCGGCCGTACGGGACATCAGGCGGTCGTCGGCGGAGGATCTGCTCGCCGCCTGACGTACCGGCCGCCCGATGGCCGTGGGCCACCGCACCGTCGGCTCACTTCGACGGCTTGGGGCTCGCCTTCTGCTTCTGCTGGGCGTTGAACTCGGTGACATTGCGCTGGTGTTCCGCGTAGTCGGCGGTGAAGCGGGTGTCGCCCGGCTTGACCGTGACGAAGTACAGCCAGTCGCCCGGCGAGGGGTTGATCGCGGCGCGCATAGCCTCCTCGCCCGGGTTGTCGATCGGTGTGGGCGGCAGGCCCATGCGCTGGTACGAGTTGTAGGGGCTCTCGATCCGGGTGTCGGCCTCGGTGGTCCGGAGCGTGGAGCGGCCCAGCGCGTAGTTGATGGTGGAGTCCATCTGCAGCGGCATCCCGCGCTCCAGCCGGTTGAAGACGACCCGCGCCACCTTGCCCATGTCGGCCTTGCTGCCGGCCTCGGCCTGGACGATGCTCGCGATGGTGACCGCCTGATAGACGTTCATGGCGTTGCGTTGCGCGCCGGCGGCGATCGGGGCGCCGCTGAACTTCTTGTTGGCGGTGTCGACCATGGCCGACAGTAGGGACTCGGGCGTTGCCCGCTTGCCGTTCCGCTCCAGCGGATACGTCGCCGGGAAGAGGTAGCCCTCGGGGTTGCCCTCGGCGTCGTTCGGCAGCTTGAGGTCGAGTTTGTGGAGGGAATTCTTCGTGGCACCGTTCGGCAGGGCGAGGGCCTTGTCGACGGCGGCGTAGATCTGGCTCGCGCGCCAGCCCTCCGGGATCACCAGGGTGGTGGGCTTCGGCTTTCCCTCGCCCGGGCTCAACAGCGGCACCGCCACGGCGGTACCGGCCACGACGGCGCCGGCGGCGATGAGAGCGATACGGCCCCGGCGCGTCAGTCGAATCGTTCTCCGTGACGGAGTGTTCAAGTACATGCCGGAACGGTAACCCGCACATGGTCACAAACCCGGCATAACGTCACCCCGTCGGCTCCAGTTGGGCGTCTCGGCGGACCAGCCCCGCATACCGCCCCTCCTGCTCCAACAGCTCCTCGTGCGTCCCCCGTTCGGCCACGCGCCCCGCATCGAGGACGACGATCTGGTCGGCGCCCCGAATGGTGGACAGGCGGTGGGCGATGGTGACCGTGGTGCGGTTGGCGGACAGGGCGTCGATGGCCTCCTGCACGGCGTGTTCGGTGCGGGTGTCCAGCGCGCTGGTCGCCTCATCGAGGATGAGGACCGGCGGATCGCGCAGGATCGTGCGGGCGATGGCCAGGCGCTGCTTCTCGCCGCCGGAGAAGCGGTGGCCACGTTCGCCCACAACCGTGTCGTAGCCGTCGGGCAGCGCGGCGATGTGGTCGTGGATCTGGGCCGCCCGGGCCGCCACGCGCAGTTCGTCGTCGGTGGCGTCCGGCTTGGCGAAGCGCAGGTTGTCGGCGACGGAGGCATGGAAGAGGTACGTCTCCTGCGAGACGACCCCGACCGCGCGGGCCAGGGTGTCGAAGTCGAGGTCGCGCACGTCGACGCCGTCGAGGGTGACCCGGCCGCCCGTCACGTCGTACAGCCGCGGCACGAGATGACCGAGCGTCGACTTTCCGGCGCCGGTCGGGCCGACGACCGCGAGGCTGCCGCCCGCCGGGACGGTGAGGTCGATGCCGTCGAGGATCACACCCCCCTTTCCGTCGTTCCCGTCGTAGCGGAACTCCACGTTCTCGAAGCGGACCTCGCCCTTGACGTCGTCGAGGTGGACGGGCTCCTCCCGTTCGGTGATGTCGATGGGCAGGTCGAGGTACTCGAAGATGCGCTGGAAGAGCGCAAGCGAGGCCTGGATCTGGACGCCGGTGGACAGCAGGCTGACGGCCGGGCGGAACAGGCCCTGCTGGAGCGAGACGAAGGCGACGATCGTGCCGATCGAGACCTGCGGGCCGCCGAGTTGGAGGGCCATCCCCGCGGTCCAGTAGATGAAGGCGGGCATGGCGGCCATGACGATGCCGATGACGGACATGCGCCAGCGGCCGGCCATGTTCGACCGCACTTCGAGATCGACCAGCCGCTCGGACTCGTCGGAGAAGGACTTGGTCAGCGAGTCGGAGCGGCCCATCGTGCGGCCGAGCAGGATGCCGCTGACCGAGAGCGACTCGGTGACCGTGGCGGCCATCGCGGCCATCTGCTTCTGACGCTGGGTGGTGATCTTCTTGCGTTCGTTGCCGACACGGCGGCTGATCCAGACGAAGACCGGCAGCAGGAGCAGGGACACGACGGTCAGGCGCCAGTCGAGGGCGATCATCGCAACGATCGTGGCGACCACGCTGGTCAGGTTGGAGACCAGGGAGGTCGCGGTGGAGGTGACGGTGGCCTGCATGCCGCCGATGTCGTTGGCGATGCGGGACTGGACCTCGCCGGTGCGGGTGCGGGTGAAGAAGGCGAGCGACATGCGCTGCAGGCGGCCGTAGACCGAGGTGCGCAGGTCGTGCATGACGCGTTGACCGACCGTCGTGGAGATCAGCGTCTGCAGCACGCCGAAGACGCCGCTCAGCACGGCGCTGAGGATCATGCCGAGCGCGAGCAGGCTCAGCAGGCCGGTGCGGCCCTCGGGGATCGCGACGTCGAGGATCGCCTTGAGCAGGAAGGGCGTGGCCACGCCGACCAGCGAGGAGGCGCCGACGAGCAGGCCGACGACGGCGAGGCGGCCGCGGTACGGACGGAAGAGGCTCAGGATGCGGCGCACCTGCCGGGGCTGCTCCTGCTCTGCGGCGGATGGCGTCCAGATGGGTTCGTTGTCGGGGTGCATGGGCTCCTACGGAGGTGTGATGATGCGGACTGACGGAGCTTAGCTCATTGTTACCTATGCTCACAATGAATGTCGTCCTGATATTGTTCCCGCATGACCACGCCCGATCCCGACGGCCCGCTCGCCGAGCAGCTCCTGCGCTTCACCCGCCGGGTCCACCGCATCCAGAAACAGCACCTGCAGGAGTGCGGCCTGGGCGTCACCCCGGCCCAGTCCCGCCTGCTGCGCACGCTCGCGCACTACGACTCGCCGCCCCGGATGGCCGATCTCGCCGAGCGCCTGGAGGTGGTCCCGCGCGCGGTGACGTCGCTGGTCGACGGGCTGGAGGCGAGCGGGAAGGTACGGCGGGTGCCGGATCCGACGAACCGGCGGGTGATCCGGATCGAGCTCACCGACGACGGGCGGAAGGCCCTGCGGGAGCTGCACGGTGCGCGGCGGTCGGCGGCGGAGGAGATCCTTGCGCCGCTGACGGACGAACAGCGCGAGGTGCTGGGCGAGTTGCTGGACACGCTGATCGACGGGGGCGGGGAGCGGCGCTGCTGAACGGCGCGCCGAACAGCGGACAGGCCGCGGCCACCCCTCCGTACTGCTGGAGGGGTGGCCGCGGCCTGTTTCCGGTGATCCGGCTCAACTGGCGTCGGAGGCGGTCTCCTTGCTCGACTGGGCGGGAACGGCGACCGGCTCTGCGGGCTCCGTCGCCTCGGACTTCCGGAGCTCGGCCTTCTCCGGCTCCTCGGCCTTCTTGAGTTCCGCCTTCTCCGGCTCCTCGGCCTTCTCGAGGTCCGCCTTCTCCGGCTCCTCATCGTCCAGCTCGACCACGATCTCGCCGTTCAGGACCTTCTTCGCCCGCTCCTTGTCCAGCGCCCCCTCCCAGCGGGAGACCGCGAAGACGGCGACGCAGTTGCCGAGCAGGTTGGTGACGACGCGCATCGAGTCCATGATGCGGTCCACGCCGAGGAGCAGGGCGACCGCTCCGGCCGGGATGGCGCCCAGCGAGGAGGCGGTCGCGGACAGCGCGAGGAACGCCGAACCGGGGATGCCCGCCATGCCCTTGCTGGTCAGCATCAGCACCAGGATCACGGTGATCTGCTGACTGAAGCTGAGGTCGACGCCCACGGCCTGGGCGATGAACAGCGTACCGATGGACAGGTAGAGCGAGGCGCCGTCGAGGTTGAAGGAGTAACCCGTCGGCAGCACCAGACCCACGGCGTCGTCACGGGCGCCGGCCTTGCGCAGCTTCTGCATCACCCGCGGCAGGACCGACTCGGTGGACGCGGTGCCGAGCGCGAGCAGCATCTCCTCACGGATGTAGCGCAGGAACTTCCAGAGGCTGAGCCCGGTGACGACCTTCAGCGCGATGGCGAGGAGCGCGATGAAGAGCGCCGCGGCCGCGTAGCACAGGACGATCAGCTTGCCGTAAGTCTCGATCACGCCGAGCCCGTAGTTGCCGATCAGGACGGCCATGGCGCCGAACACCGCGATCGGGGCCAGCCGCATGACGAAGCCGACGATCGCGAAGATGATCTCCTGGGCCTGCTCGATGGCGGGCAGCACCTGCGGCACCTTGGTGTGCCCGAGGTGCAGCAGCGCGGCACCCACCAGACAGGCCAGCACGAGCACCTGCAGCAGGGAGTTCTCGGCGAAGGCGCCGATGAAACTGGTGGGCAGGGCGTTCAGGGCGAACTCGGTCGTCGAGGGCAGCGACCCGCCGTTCGTCTTCGCGTCGACCGCCGAGGCGTCGAGCGTGGAGGGGTCGACGTTCATCCCGGACCCGGGCTGGACCAAGTTGGCGGCGAGGAGCCCGATCAGCAGGGCGAGCGTGCTCGCGACCTCGAACCAGATCAGGGCCTTCAGCCCTATCCGGCCGAACGCCTTCAGGTCACCGGCCTTGGCGATGCCGACGACGACCACACAGAACACGAGCGGCGAGATGATCGTCTTGATGAGCCGGATGAAACCGTCGCCGAGCGGCTGAAGATCCGCGCCGAAGCCGGGCCACAGCTTCCCGACGACGATTCCGAGGACGAGCGCGCAGGCGACCTGCGCGAAGAGAGAGGTACGCAGCATGCGTGCGACGCGTCGCGGCAGGGACGGTACGGACGGCGGCACGGGCACTCCTTGGGGACGGCGGCACACAGAAGCCCCCAGGGACGGTTGGGACTTCTGCCATACGGAAAGCGGATTCCGTGCCGATCACTTTGAAGGTGATGATGTCCTTACACAAGACCCCCGTGTTGCATCCGTGTAAATCGAGCCCCGAGTGACGCATCGCACACCACCCGCCTCAGCAGCCGCTGCGATCCTCGGTGAGCACCCCTTGGACGCTGGCCAGAGAGCGGTCGTAGCAGCCGCCCGAGCCGTACAGCCGGTAGCGCTCGCTCGTCGTTCCGACCGCGTGCCGCTGGTCGCGCGGGACGTTCGTCGTCCAGGTGGCGTCGCCGGTGTAGGTGTCGTCGAGCCGCGACCAGGCGATGGACCGTCCGCCGTACGACGTGCCGGCATCGGCCCGGTCACCGAGGGTCAGGACGGTGCGCAGCCGGTCGTCCGCGCCGAGGGTGGTCGTGCCGTCCATGGTGTACGTCCGCTCGGTGCGCGTGGTGCGGGCGGGTCCGCGCCCGTCGACCGTGACCGACTCGGCGTCCGTCCAAGTGGCGTCGAGGGCGTCGAGGTTCTCGCCGTCGGTCCAGCGGTGGACGGAGGTGTTGCTCAGCGCACGGCGGACGGTCGTCGCCACCCGGCCGTGCGAGGTGTCGACGTAGCCGGCGACGGTCAGCCGGTGACCACCCTCCGTGTCCACCCGGTGCTCCGAACCGGGCGTGTACGTCGAGGAGTTGGCGAGGTCGCCGACCCGGTGCGCGGTGAGCTTCCCGGTGACGTGCGCGCTCTTCGCGTCCTGCCAGACCAGGACGTTCACGGGTGCGCTCCAGCCGCTCTGCCCCTCGGGGACGCCGACGACGGAGACCTCGACACGGTGCGGGCGGCCGTCGTTGAGGAGGCCGGCGAACGGCGTCAGGTCGTATTCGATGGGCTTGACGTCGAAGGCACGCGGTCCCGGGACGACGTACCAGAGGAACGGGTTGGACCAGCCTCCGGTCCACACGTGCGGGAACGGCGCGGCGATTCCGGCGAGCCGGCCGTCGACCTTGATCTGCACCTCGCGGTAGGGGCCGTCGGCGGCCGTGCAGGAGTAGGGCGCCGGGTCGGGCGCCGACAGGTACCAGTACTCCTCGCAGCCGCCGCCGGAGCCGGTCGCGTACACCTCGGCGACGATGCGTTCGCTGTTGCGCGGGGTGGTGAGGGTGCCGTCCTGGAGGGTGAGGACGCGGTCGGGGGCGGTGGCGAGGGCGGCAGTGGCCTCGGGGGCGGGGGCAGTGGGGGCCGCCGAGGCGGGGTCGGCGTAGAACGTCAGCGTGACCCTGACGTCGATGACGCCGGTGTACGTGTCGTCGACGACGTTCCCGATGAGCATCTCGACGTCGTGGCCGCGGCGGAGGGTGTCGCTGTAGCGCGTGACGTCCTTCTCCACGGACCACTCGATGCCGTCGGGCGACGGCTGCGGAGTCGACGTACGGAAGATCTCGACGCCACCGACGTGCAGATAGCCGAGCCGGTCGTACTGGCGCCCCTTGACCTTGCCGTCCATCCGCAGCACGACCTTGCTCCAGCGGTCGCCGCAGCCTTCGGGCGGTGTGTAGGTGCCCTGGTACGGGGTGAAGTCGCGGAACTGTGCCTCGGCGACCGTGACTTGGCAGGACTTGCCGGACGGTCTGGTGACGGGCGGGGCGGCGGTGACGGGGTCGTGCCAGTCGGTGCCGAACTCGGCGGGCACATCGGCCGATCGGGCGGGGGTGGCCCCGAGGAGTGAACTCGCCAGGAGGGTCGCTCCCGCGAGCATGGACATGACGATCCGTCTCTTCATGGCCGTGTTCTATGGGGAGTTGGGCATCCGCCGCAATGACGCCTCCTGCGTCAGTGCGAACTTTTCAGGTCGGCCCTGTCCCCCATCACCACCACGGGATGCCGGTCCGGATCGAGCGTGCGCAGCAGGTACTCCATCGCCGATTCGGACAGACTGACGCACGCCGACGTGCCGCTGCCGTGGTCCATGTGCAACCAGATGCCACCGCCCTTGCCCTGCCCCTCGGGGCGGGTGGGGTCGTTGGGCGGGGTGCCCTTGACCCGGTTGTAGTCGATGGCGATGACGTAGTCGAAGTCGTGCCAGTACGACTTCCCCCACCAGCGCGGCGCCGCGAAGCCCGCGGACCTCGTGTACGGCAGTTTGGACCCGGGGTTCTTCAGTACGCCGCCCGCGTCGCTCAGCGTGAACACGCCGACGGGGCTGCGGTTGTCGCCCTCGCGGTGGTCGGTCGTCCAGCCCTTCTTGCCGTTGTGCGCGGGCCAGCTGCGGGTGCGGTCCCAGGTGGCGCCGGGCCCCGAGCCGCGCCTGGTGTAGAGCACGACCGTGGAGTCCGGGGAGTCCTTGCCGTCGCCGTAGACCGCCACGACCTGGCGGGAGTCGGTGGGGATACGTCGCTGCCAGTGGTCGCCGACGTCCGGGATGCGGGTCGGATCCCGCACCGGATCCCGCGTCGGATCAGCGGTGTCGGCCGGGCCTGTGGGGGCGCCCTTGCCGCCCGCACCCGCGCCGTGCCGCGCGCCCTCGCACCCGGTCAGGGTCGTCATCGCCGCCAGGAGGGATCCGAGTGCCGCCGCCGCGACCACCGCACGCCATGCTCCGCCGTTCCGCATCGCTCCATGGTGGCACCACGTTCCCGGTGGGGGCGGGAGGGGGACCGGAGGGGGACCAGAGGGGAACCCCAGAGACCGGGGAGACCAGGGAGACCGGAGCGGGGACCGGATCTGTGCGGCGCATCGGAAAACCGTTTGCGTACGACCACGCTGCGACGCGAACCTGTCACGGTTTGCTGCCGCGGTGCGCGCCCCCACTCCACGCCTCGGCACCGACCGACCCATCACACCCATCCCTGATCCCCCCCACTGACACGAGCCACTGGGACGTCATGCAGATTCAAGACCTTCCGTATCCCGATCCAGGTGTGCCGGACGCGCGCTCGGGTCCCCGATTCCTGTGGTGGCTCTTCCGGAACCAGTTGGACGGACAGCTGAAGTCCCTGGCCTGGGGACTGCTGCACTTCCTGTCCGTCTCCGCCCTGCCGTTCTGCGTAGGCGTCGCCGTTCAGGCCGTCGTCGACCGCTCCGGCGCGCACCTCGCCCTCGCGGGCGGTCTGTTGGCACTGTGCTGCGCCGGGAACGCGGTCGGCGAGCTGTTCCTGCACCGCACCTCCATCACCAACTGGATCACGGCGGCCGCCCGCGTCCAGCAGGTGCTGGCCCGCAAGACCGCGCATCTGGGCTCGGCACTGACCCAGCGTGTGGCCGCCGGTGAGGTCGTGGCCGTCTCCACGGGTGACGTCGAGAAGATCGGCTGGTTCGTCGAGGCCTGGTCCCGGTTCACCGCGGCGGCGGTCACCATCGTGGTGGTCTGCGCCGGACTGGTCGTCTACCAGCCCGCGCTCGGTGTGGTCGTCGCCGTGGGCCTGCCCGTGCTGGCGATCGCCGTGCTGCCGCTGCTGCCTCGGGCGACCCGGCGGGCCGACTTCCAGCGCGAGAAGGCGGGCCGTGCCACCGAGCTGGCCTCGGACACCGTGGCCGGACTGCGCGTCCTGCGCGGCATCGGCGGCGAGGAGCTCTTCCTCGACCGCTACCGCCGCGCCTCCCAGGAGGTACGCCGCGCTGCCGTGCGCAGCGCCCGGATGTGGGCCGTGATCTCCGCGATCCAGGTGCTCCTGCCGGGGCTGCTGCTGATCACGGTGGTCTGGTACGGCGTCCACCTGGCCCGCGAAGGCCGCGTCACCGTCGGCGAACTCGTCGCCGTCTACAGCTCGATCATGATCCTCACCTATCCGCTCCGGCACTTCGAAGAGATCGCGATGGCCTACTCCTTCTCACGCCCGTCGGCCCGGCGGGCCGCGGGCGTGCTGTCCCTGGAGCGGGTCACCGACACCGACGGATCGCGCGACGGGTCCGAGGTGCCCTCCGGGGACCTGTACGACCCGGCCACCGGACTGCTCGCCCCTACGGGCCGGTTCACCGCCGTGGTGTGCGGCGACCCGGACGCGGCGGGCCGACTGGCCGAACGGCTGGGCGGACACGCCTCCGAGGAGGGCACACCGGTGCTCCTGGGCGGCGTCCCGCTCGACGAACTGCCGCTCGACAGCGCCCGTACGGCCGTCCTCGTGCAGGACAAGGACCCGGTGCTGCTCTCCGGCACACTGCGCGAACTGCTCGACGTGCCGAGGTCGGGCGACATCGGTGCCGAGGAGGCGCTGGCGGCAGCGCAGTGCGAGGACGTCCTGGCCGCCCTGCTCCAGGGGTCGCTCGACGCCCAGGACCCGATGGACGCGCGGATCACCGAGCGCGGCCGGTCCCTGTCCGGCGGCCAGCGCCAGCGCCTCGCGCTCGCCCGGTCGCTGATCACGGACCCGGACGTGCTGGTCCTGGACGAGCCGACCTCGGCCGTCGACTCGCACACGGAGGCGCGGATCGCGGAGGGCGTGCGGAACCTGCGATCGGGGCGCACGACGGTGGTGTTCACCTCGTCCCCGCTGCTCCTGGACCGCGCCGAACGGGTCGTTCTCGTCCACGAGGGCGAGGTCACCGCGGTCGGCGTGCACCGCGAGCTGGTCCATGCCGAACCGCGGTACCGGGCAGTGGTGACCCGGGAGACGGAAGAGGACACCGCCCCGAACAACGCATCGGGCAAGGGAGCCGCCCTCAACAGCGCGCTGGACAACAGTGCGCGGGACAAAGGGACTTCCCTCAAGGACGTACTGAAGGAACTGGAAGAGATCGAGGAGTCGGCATGATCGGCGTGGCGCCACCGGCGTACGACCCGGCGGCCCCGACGACGGCGAGCACCCTGCCGGTCGGCGCCCCCGCGACCGTACGCGCCTATGTGGTCGAGTTGTTCCGCAGGCACCGCCGTGCCTTCCTTCTCCTCGTCTGCGTCAACACGGTCGCCGTGGTGGCCTCGATGGCCGGGCCCTGGCTGCTGGGCGGGCTGGTGGAGCGGGTGTCGGACGGCGTCGCCGAGCGCGAACTCCATCTGGAGCTCACCGTCGGCCTGTTCGTGGCCGCACTCGTCGTCCAGGCCGTCTTCGTACAGCAGGTGCGGCTGCGCGGGGCGATGCTCGGCGAGCGGATGCTGGCCGATCTGCGCGAGGACTTCCTCGTACGGTCGGTCGGCCTGCCGCCCGGTGTCCTGGAGCGGGCCGGGACCGGTGACCTGCTGTCCCGGATCACGACGGACATCGACCGGCTCGCCAACGCCATGCGCGAGGCCGTGCCCCAGCTGGCGATCGGCGTGGTGTGGGTGGTCCTGCTGCTGGGCGGGCTCGTCATCACCGCGCCGCCGCTCGCGGCCGCCGTGCTGATCACCGTGCCCCTGCTGGTGATCGGCTGCCGCTGGTACTTCAAGCGGGCACCGGCCGCCTACCGCTCGGAGGCCGCGGGGTACGCCGCCGTGGCCGCCGCGCTCGCCGAGACCGTGGACGCCGGGCGCACCGTCGAGGCCCACCGCCTCGGCAAGCGCCGCGTCGAGCTGTCGGAACAGCGGATCAGCGAGTGGACGGCATGGGAGCGCTACACACTGTGGCTGCGCTCGGTGCTCTTCCCGTTCATCAACGTCACCCACGTGATGATCCTCGCCTCCGTCCTGATGATCGGCGGTGTGTTCGTCCTGCAGGGCTGGATCGGGGTCGGTCAGCTGACCACGGGTGCCCTCATCGCGCAGATGCTGGTGGACCCCGTCGGGCTCATCCTGCGCTGGTACGACGAGCTGCAGGTGGCCCAGGTGTCGCTGGCCCGGCTGGTCGGCGTCCGGGACATCGAGCCGGAGGCCGGGGAGGCCGAGCTCGCGCCCGAGGGCCGCGACGTGCACGCCGACCGGGTGCACTTCGGCTACCTGGAGGGCGTGGACGTGCTCCGCAAGGTCTCCCTGGAGGTCGCACCCGGCACCAGGCTGGCGCTGGTCGGCCCCTCGGGCGCCGGCAAGTCGACCCTGGGCAGGCTGCTCGCCGGCATCTACGCACCCCGGGACGGCCGGATCACCCTGGGCGGTGCCGAACTGTCCCGGATGACCGCCGAGCGGGTCCGCTCCCACGTGGCCCTCGTCAACCAGGAGCACCACGTCTTCGTGGGCGCCCTGCGGGACAACCTGCTGCTGGCCCGCACCGACGCGACCGACGCCGAGCTGTGGGCGGCGCTGGGCGCGGTCGACGCGGACATCTGGGCTCGTGCGCTCGACGACGGCCTGGACACCGAGGTCGGCTCGGGCGGGTTCTCGCTCTCACCGGCCCAGGCCCAGCAGATCGCCCTGGCCCGCCTGGTGCTGGCCGACCCGCACACGCTGGTCCTGGACGAGGCGACCTCGCTCCTCGACCCACGCGCGGCCCGCCACCTGGAGCGCTCCCTGGCCCGCGTCCTCGACGGCCGCACCGTGGTCGCCATCGCCCACCGCCTCCACACCGCCCACGACGCGGACGTCATCGCCGTCGTCGAGAACGGCCGCATCACCGAGCTGGGCAGCCATGACGACCTGGTCAGGGCCGACGGGGCGTACGCGGCGCTGTGGCGGTCCTGGCATGGGTGAGCGGGGGTTCGGGCGGGGGGCGGCCGACGGCAGTCGGAGGCCGGGGTTCCGGGGGCAGGCCCGGCCGGGGGTGCGAGCCGAGGGGGTCGGGCTCGGGCCCGCCCCGGGTTGGGTGCTGGGGTAGTAGGGCTTGGGCGCGCCGGGGTTGCGGGCCGCGGGTCGGGCTCGGGCCCGCCCGGGGTTGCGAGCTGAGGGGGTCGGGCTTGCGCCCGCCCGGGGTCGGATACCGGGGCAGCAGGGCTCGGGCCCGGCCGGGGTTGCGAACCGAGGGAGTCGGGCTTGGGCTCGCCCCGGGTGGGGACCGGGGTAGCAGGGGTCGGGCCCGCCCGGTTTGCCAACCGAGGGGGTCAGGATCGGGCCCGCCCAGGGTTGCGAACCGAGGGAGTCAGGCTTGGGCCCGCCCGAGGTCGGATACCGGGGCGGCAGGGCTCGGCCGGCGGCGGTTGCCAGCCGGGGTGGCCGGGGTCGCCGCCCGCCATGCCGAGGCAGGCGTGGCCGGGCTCGGCCGACCACCACGGGAAGGCAGGCGTGGCCCGGCTCGGCAGACCACCACGGGAAGGCAGGCGTGGCGGGACTCGGCCGACATCGGTTGCGAGCCGGGGTGACCGGGCCGAGCGTCACCGGGTGCGGTCGGCGGGCTGCAGGAGGCCCGTGCGGCCTGGCCCGGCCAGGTCTTGCCGGGGGTCCTGCCTGGCGTCCCCCTGGAGTCCGGCTCGGCCCCGCGCGGCGGCACGGATCCGGGCCTCGCCGATCCGGAGTCCTCGCCTCGGCCCCGTGCCGTTGCGCCGGGGCGAAAAGGGGTGGAAGGCTGGATAGCGGCACCGGTTCGGGGGCACCCGGAAACCACGCGATTCTCGCCGGGTGCGGCCTGTGCCCCGCGCCGCGGCGACCCGCCGCCGATCGCGGTGACTTCGGGCCCGTCCCCACCACCTGGAGGTACCCGTGAACAGCGCCGACGGATGGGGGGACGACGTCTACCAGCCCGACGCATCCGACCAACGTGAGGACACGGGGCTGCTCGACGCGGAGGACACCCTGATGAACGACGGCGTCGACGACCCCCTGGACCGGGGCTGGTCCCCTCCGGAGCGACCGTGGGCGGTGGAGCACAGCGGTGTCACGGCCGCCGAGCGCCGACAGGGCGAGACTCTCGACCAACGGCTCGCCGAGGAGCTGCCGGACCCCGTCCCGCCGGACGGCGACGGCCTGGGCGACGCCGACGGCACCGACGGGGAACTCCTCGACAACGAAGTCGGTGCCATGCGCTCCGGCCGCCTCGTGGCGCCCGACGAAGGGGCCCACGAGGACGAGGAGAGCGCGCTCGTCGCAACGGACGTGGGCATCGACGGCGCGGCGGCGTCCGCCGAGGAGGCCGCCATGCACATCGTCGACGAGGACGCCCTGTCCGGCTGACCGCCGCACGTCAGCCCGACGCACGGCAGAGCCTCGCAAGGCAAACCGCGCCGCCCCCTGTGCCCCAGTCCGCGTGTCTGCGGCCCCACACCGTCGGCCCTTGCCGATGCCTCCGGAGGAGGAGTTCGCATGCAGCAGGACAAGCACCCCGAATACCACCAGGTCGTCTTCCGCGACCGCGCCGCCGGCTACGCCTTCCTGACCCGGTCCACCGCGACCAGCGATCAGACCATCGATTGGGACGACGGCGAGACCTACCCGGTCGTGGACGTCGAGATCTCCTCGGAGAGCCACCCGTTCTACACCGGCAAGGCGAGGACCGTGGATTCGGAGGGCCGCGTCGCCGCCTTCGAGCGGCGCTACGGCGGCGGAGCCGGACAGGGCGGCTGATCCGGCCGGCGGTTCTCCGGCGAGCGGACCGGAGATCCAGGGCGTCCGACGGGCCGCTCCCAGGGCGCAGGAGGAACGGATCACCGACATGAGGACGTGCCAGGACGCGTCCACCACGCCGATCCCCAGCGGATCGCCCCGGCCGTGGCTCTGGCTCTGGCCCCGCCCCTGACCGGTGCTCCGAGGCCCCCGCCCCCTCAGATGACGTTGAGCGCCGCCGCGCAGCCCACCCCGCCGAGCACCATGAACACCGGCATCAGCACCTTGAGCTCGACCCAGCTGCCCGCCCGGAACCGCATGGCCTTGGGCGGGCCCACCGGATACCAGCGCTTGCGGCCGACCGGGATCGGCCACAGGATCGGGCAGCCGGACACCGTCAGCGCGTCCCCGATGTCGTGCACCAGCGCGCCCAGCACGATCGGCAGCCCCAGCCACAGGTACTCCTGGCCGGGTGCCGTGAAGAGCCAGTCCGAGCCGTTGCCCGGCTTGTCCAGGACCCCGGCGAGGATCCATGAGCTGGTCGCGGCCAGCAGCCAGACCAGGACATCGGCGCTGGAGCCGCGGGTCGCGCGCCACAGCAGGCCCTCGATGGCCAGCACCATGTGCGCGAACAGAATGGCCAGCACCGCCCAGCGGCCACCGGTGATCGCCAGCACGGAGGCTCCCCCACCGATCAGGACCGCCCACAGCCAGGTGTGCGTGAGCGTGCGGTGGCCTCCGGAGCGACGCGGGTCGCCCTGCTTCTTCGTCGCCTTGTAGACGGCGTACGACAGCTTGTCGACGATCTCGCACAGCCAGCGCGACAGCGGCCCGAAGGCTCGCGAGATGGTGGCCGCCTTGTGATCGAGGTCCGGGGCCAGCGCGGCCCCGGCGCAGATCAGCGCGCCGGCGAGGAGGACCGGCCAGGGCATCCCGTGCCCGGCCGCGGCGGCCGCCGCTCCGACGCCGAGCCAGGCGGCGGCGCCCGACAGTGAGTGTGCTGGTCCCATCATGGCCGTTGCCCGCCCCATTCCTCGTGTGCCGCTGTCCAGTTGACCGGGTGCGCTGACGTGTCGTCGGCGACACAGCGTAGCGTTCGCGATCTTCGCCCCCGCATCCGATTCCCCTGTGGGGCAGGAGGGCAGGCAAGATGGGTGGGTGACCCTCATCGATCAGCTGCCGCCGACCGCCGACCCCGACGCCCTCTACGAAGCCTTCGAGTCGTGGGCCGAGGAGCGCGGTCTCACTCTCTACCCCCACCAGGAGGAGGCGCTGATCGAGGTGGTCTCCGGCGCGAACGTGATCGTGTCGACGCCCACCGGCTCCGGCAAGAGCATGATCGCCGCGGGGGCCCACTTCGCCGCGCTGGCCCGCGATGAGGTCACTTTCTACACCGCTCCGATCAAGGCGCTCGTCTCGGAGAAGTTCTTCGAGCTGTGCAAGCTCTTCGGCACCGAGAACGTCGGCATGCTGACCGGTGACGCGTCCGTCAACGCCGACGCCCCGGTCATCTGCTGCACCGCCGAGGTGCTCGCGTCGATCGCGCTGCGCGACGGCAAGCAGGCCGATGTCGGCCAGGTCGTCATGGACGAGTTCCACTTCTACGCGGAGGGGGACCGTGGCTGGGCCTGGCAGATTCCGATCCTGGAGCTGCCGCAGGCGCAGTTCATCCTGATGTCGGCGACGCTCGGCGACGTCTCGATGTTCGAGCAGGACCTGACCCGGCGTACGGGCCGGCCGACGGCGGTGGTCCGCTCCGCCACCCGCCCGGTGCCGCTGTCCTACGAGTACAAGCTCACCCCGCTCACCGAGACCCTGACCGAACTGCTGGAGACCAAGCAGGCACCGGTGTACATCGTGCACTTCACGCAGGCGCAGGCAGTGGAGCGGGCGCAGGCGCTGATGAGCATCAACATGTGCACGCGCGAGGAGAAGGACCAGATCGCCGAGCTGATCGGCAACTTCCGCTTCACCACCAAGTTCGGCCGCAACCTCTCCCGTTACGTGCGGCACGGCATCGGCGTCCATCACGCCGGCATGCTGCCGAAGTACCGGCGTCTGGTGGAGAAGCTCGCGCAGGCCGGTCTGCTGAAGGTCATCTGCGGTACGGACACGCTCGGCGTCGGCGTCAACGTCCCCATCCGCACGGTGCTGTTCACGGCCCTGACCAAGTACGACGGCAGCCGTGTCCGTACCCTGCGCAACCGGGAGTTCCATCAGATCGCCGGCCGCGCCGGGCGCGCGGGCTTCGACACGGCGGGCTTCGTCGTCGCCCAGGGGCCCGAGCACGTCATCGAGAACGAGAAGGCGCTCGCCAAGGCCGGCGACGACCCGAAGAAGCGCCGCAAGGTCGTCCGCAAGAAGGCACCGGAGGGCTTCGTCGGCTGGACGGAGAACACCTTCGAGAAGCTCATCGCCTCCGAACCGGAGCCCCTGACCTCCCGCTTCCGGGTCACCCACACGATGCTGCTGTCGGTGATCGCCCGTCCCGGCAACGCGTTCGAGGCGATGCGGCACCTCCTGGAGGACAACCACGAGCCGCGCAAGCAGCAGCTGCGGCACATCCGGCGCGCGATCGCCATCTACCGCTCGCTGCTGGACGGCGGCATCGTCGAGAAGCTCGACGAACCGGACGCCACCGGCCGCATCGCCCGTCTCACCGTCGACCTCCAGCAGGACTTCGCGCTGAACCAGCCGCTGTCCACCTTCGCCCTGGCCGCTTTCGAGCTGCTGGAGCCGGAATCGCCGTCCTACGCCCTGGACATGGTGTCCGTCGTCGAGTCCACCCTCGACGACCCTCGGCAGATCCTCGTCGCCCAGCAGAACAAGGCCAAGGGCGAGGCCGTGGCCGCGATGAAGGCGGACGGCGTCGAGTACGAGGAGCGCATGGAGCGCCTCCAGGACATCACCTACCCGAAGCCCCTGGAGGAGCTGCTCTTCCACGCGTACAACACGTACCGCAAGAGCCACCCGTGGGTCGGCGACCATCCGCTGTCGCCGAAGTCCGTCATCCGGGACATGTACGAACGGGCGATGTCCTTCACGGAGTTGGTGTCCTACTACGAGCTGGCCCGCACCGAGGGCATCGTGCTGCGCTACCTCGCCAGCGCCTACAAGACCCTCGACCACAACATCCCGGACGACCTCAAGTCCGAGGACCTGCAGGACCTGATCGAGTGGCTCGGCGAGATGGTCCGCCAGGTCGACTCCAGCCTGCTCGACGAGTGGGAGCAGCTCGCCAACCCGGAGGAGATGACCGCCGAGGAGGCCCAGGAGAAGGCCGACGAGGTCAAGCCGGTCACCACGAACGCGCGTGCCTTCCGCGTCCTCGTCCGCAACGCCATGTTCCGCCGCGTCGAGCTCGCCGCTCTCGACCAGGTCGAGGAGCTGGGCGAGATGGACGCCGAGGCCGGCTGGGACGCCGACGCCTGGGGCGAGGCGATGGACAAGTACTGGGACGAGTACGAGGATCTCGGCACCGGCCCCAACGCCCGTGGCCCCAAGCTCCTGGTGATCGAGGAGGAACCGGCGAACCGCCTGTGGCGGGTCCGTCAGATCTTCGACGACCCGAACGGCGACCACGACTGGGGCATCAGCGCGGAGATCGACCTCACCGCCTCCGACGCGGAGGGCCGCGCGGTGGTCCGCGTCACCGACGTAGGCCAGCTGTGAGCACAGGAGAATCCCACCCATGACGACGAACCCGGCCGAAAGGCTCGTCGACCTGCTCGACCTGGAGCAGATCGAGGTCAACATCTTCCGTGGCCGCAGCCCGCAGGAGTCCCTGCAGCGGGTCTTCGGCGGCCAGGTGGCCGGCCAGGCGCTGGTCGCCGCCGCGCGCACCACGGACGGCGACCGCCCCGTGCACTCGCTGCACGCGTACTTCCTGCGCCCGGGCAGGCCTGGCGTGCCGATCGTGTACCAGGTCGAACGGGTGCGGGACGGCAGGTCGTTCACGACCCGCCGGGTCACCGCCGTGCAACAGGGCCGCACGATCTTCAATCTCACCGCCTCCTTTCACAAGCCTGAGCAAGGGAGCTTCGAGCACCAGCTGCCGCCGGCCCGCAAGGTCCCGGACCCGGAGTCGCTGCCGTCGGTCACCGACGAGATCCGGGAGCACCTGGGTACGCTGCCCGAGCAGTTGGAGCGAATGGCGCGCCGTCAGCCCTTCGACATCCGGTATGTGGACCGGCTGCGCTGGAGTGCCGACGACGTCAAGGACGCCGAGCCGCGCAGCGCCGTGTGGATGCGCGCGGTCGGGCCGCTGGGTGACGACCCGGTCGTGCACACCTGCGCGCTGACGTACGCCAGTGACATGACCCTCCTGGACGCGGTCCGCATCCCGGTCGAGCCGCTGTGGGGCCCGCGGAGCTTCGACATCGCGTCGCTGGACCACGCCATGTGGTTCCACCGGCCGTTCCGTGCGGACGAGTGGTTCCTGTACGACCAGGAGTCGCCGATCGCCACCGGTGGACGGGGCCTCGCCCGTGGGCGGATCTACGACCTGGAGGGACGCCTGCTGGTGTCCGTCGTCCAGGAGGGTCTGTTCAGGGCGCTGTAGCCCGCGGAGTTCTGCGCCGGAGCCAGTTCAGCAGGCCGCGGGGCGGCTCCGGTTCTCCGGGAGCGGGCGAGGGCGAATCGGCGACCACCGGATGCACCGGCGCCGGGGCCCGACTCGCCGTGGGACGCGGCGCGGGCCGCCGCTCGCGTGCTTCCTCGAGGACTGCCGTCAGCTCCGCCCGCAGCAGGCTGATCTCGTCCGGGTCGTCCGCCGTCATGATCCTCTCGGCGATGTGCGCGGCCGGTGAACCCGGTGCCCCGGATGTCGGCGGCCCTGGTCGGAAGCGGTTCAGGTGGGAGCGCTCATAGGGGTCGGGGACGATTTCCGCGATCTGGACAGGATCGAGGAAGGCGGCCAGCGCACCCGCCCTCTCCCAGGGGTCGTCGGCCTGCCGCAGCAGGAAGCCCCGGTGACGTCCGCGCCAGTTGCGTGGACGTAGATCCACGCCCGCGTCCAGCATGCCGCGCAGCCCCTCGGGCGTACGGCGGGCATTCAGCAGCGGGGCGCTCTTCTCGTCGGCGGCGAACTGCTTCAACTCCTCGGCCAGATACAGCCAGACCACGGCTCGATAGCGGTTCAGATACCAGTTCACCGGCACGATCAGACCCAGGCGGGCCAGACGGGTGAACCTGCCGACGGGTACGTCCATGAGGTCCGCGCCCTCAATCGTCCCTACGGCCTTCACGCGCTCCAGCAACGAGTCGGGGAACCCGGCCCCCGAGCACAGCCGGTCGATCTCGGACCGTGGGACGCGCAGGCCCCCTCCTCCTTCGTCGGGCACGGTCCGGATGAGTCCGAGGTGGACCGCGAGCTCCAACTCCCTTCGCTTCAATCCCAGTTCCCGGGCCGCGCGACTCGGCGTACAGGACGGCTGGTGCGGCTTCGTGATGGTGTCGCCAGGCATGGTCGGTCTCCCCCGTGGAGTCAGTGGCTCACGCTGGGCGCGCTCGCCGTGACAAAAACCGTAGCCAATCCGCCAGATCTCGTGGCGAGCCTGTGGATAACTCCGCGGGGGACGATGTTTCAGCAGGTCAGAGGTCTGTGAGCGGCGTCCGTTCGGGCTGTCGGGCGTCCACGTCGAGGTGCTCGCCGACTCGGTTGACGAGCAGCGTCATCTCGTAGGCGATCTGGCCGATGTCGGCCTCCGAACCGCTGAGCACGCACAGACAGCTGCCGGTACCGGCCGCGGTGACGAACAGCACGGCGTCGTCGAACTCGACCATCGTCTGGCGCACTCTGCCCGCGCCGAAGTGCCGTCCCGAGCCCTTGGCCAGGCTGTGCAGTCCGGACGAGACGGCGGCGAGGTGCTCTGCGTCCTCGCGTCGCAGCCCCGTGCTCGCACCGGTCACCAGGCCGTCGTTGGACAGCACCAACGCGTGTCGCACATGATCGACGCGCTCTGTCAGGTCGTCCAGGAGCCAGCCTAGTCCCTGGTTCTGCGCCATGATCCGGTCTCCCCGTGTAGATGTCTCCCCCTGCACCGGAGGAATCTCGTTTGTCACCCTTCCCGACAATCCCGCCCACGGGCAAGGAGGATGGGGGCATGGCGCAGAAGATGACCGATGAGGAATGGCGCGCGTTCGTCTCGCACGGCACGCGCACCGGCAAGCTGTCGACCGTACGAGCCGACGGGAGCCCGCATGTGACCCCGATCTGGTTCGTGCTCGACGGGGACGACGTGGTGTTCAACACCGGCAAGTCGAGTGTGAAGGGGCGCAATCTGGCCCGTGACGGCCGGGTGGCTCTGTGCGTGGACGACGACCGGCCGCCGTACGACTTCGTGGTGCTGCGTGGCCGTGCCCGGATCTCGGAGGATCTCGATGAGGTGAGGCACTGGGCCGGGCGTATCGGGGCACGGTACATGGGTGAGGAGCGCGCGGAGGAGTTCGGGGACCGCAACGGCGTCCCGGGGGAACTCCTCGTCCGCGTCACCATCGAGAAGGTGTTGGCGGAGAAGGGCGTCGCGCAGTGAGCGTGGTCCGCTCTCCGGGCGACGGCGGCTGAGAACCGGTCACCCCACGGAGTCGAGCAGCCGGGCGGTGTGCATCCGCCCCGCGTACTCGACGAGCCGGATCAGCACTTCCTTCCCCGAGTCGCGGTCCCGGGCGTCGCAGAGGACCACGGGCGTTCCCTGGTCCAGGTCGAGGGCGCGTGAGACGTCGTGGGCGCCGTATGTGCGGGCGCCCGCGAAGCAGTTGACGGCCACGACGAACGGGATGTGCCGGTGCTCGAAGTAGTCCACCGCAGGGAAGCAGTCCTCCAGGCGCCGGGTGTCCGCGAGGACCACCGCGCCCAGGGCTCCTTGCGACAGTTCGTCCCACAGGAACCAGAAGCGGTCCTGACCCGGGGTGCCGAAGAGGTACAGGGACAGGCCGGACCGGATGGTGATGCGCCCGAAGTCCATGGCGACCGTCGTGGTGACCTTCTGGTCCACACCGTCGGTGTCGTCCACCAACTGCCCGGCTTCGCTGAGCAGTTCCTCGGTGCGCAGCGGGCGGATCTCACTGACCGCGCCCACCAGGGTGGTCTTGCCCACGCCGAATCCACCGGCGACAAGGATCTTCAACGCCAGGGCGGCCGTCTCGCCGTCGGAGGCGTCGGACGCGTCGGAGTGCTCGGAGACCATCGATCACTTCTCTCTGGAGTGCCGGCATCGGTCGACGTCACGGTGCGAAGTCAGCATCATGACAACCGCGGCTGGCTTTCGTGGGGTTGTACCGCTTTTTGCCCGAGGCGACCGTTTCTTTCCTTGAAGTGTCATCTAGAGCGCCCGCAATCCTTCGATGACCTCGCGCAGAATCCGTTCGTCCGGAAGCTGCGCGGGCGGTACCGGACGGCTGACGGTGACACAGCCCAGGTCCAGGAGGTCGCCGAGGAGCACCCTGACGACCCCCACCGGCAGATCGGCGCCCGCGGCGAGTTCCGCGACCGACTGCGTCTCCGTACGGCACAGCTCGATGAGGGCCCGGTGTTCCGGCCCGAGCGCGGTGTCGTCGTCGGTTCGGGGCGCGGCGGCGTCCAGCGTGACGAGGGCGATCAGGTCGAAACGCACCCCGGTGGGGCCGGGTCTGGTGCGTCCGCCGGTCATGGCGTACGGGCGCACCAGAGGACCGGCCTCGCTGTCGTACCACTGGCTGCCCTGCTCGCGCGGGGCGCCCGTCGTGTCCTGCGTCATGTGCGCGGACCGCCCTTCCGTCTCATCCCGCGGCGGGCGGGCGCGCTGCGGCGCGCGTCGGTGTGTGGAGGTGCTCACCGACGCGTTTGACCAGCCGTGCCATCTCGTACGCCACCAGCCCGATGTCGGCGGTCACGGCGGTGAGGACGGCGAGACAGGAGCCGTCGCCCGCGGCCGCCACGAACAGGAAGGCGTCGTCCATCTCCACCATGGTCTGGCGCACTCCGCCGGCGCCGAAGTGCCGGCCCGCGCCCTTGGCCAGGCTGTGGAAGCCGGAGGCGACCGCGGCGAGGTGCTCGGCGTCCTCGCGGCGAAGGCCGGTCGACGCGCCCACGGCGAGTCCGTCGTTGGACAGCACCACGGCGTGCCGCACCTCGCCCACCCGCAGTACCAGGTCGTCCAGCAGCCAGTCGAGTTCGCCGGACCGCTGAGCGGCCCTCATGCCCGGATCCTGGATCATGCGAGGTCTCCTTCGCTGCTGTCGCTGCGCGCTGTGGAATCGGGAGTGGCACCACGGCCGGGCTGCCTGCCGCCGCCGCGCGCCCAGCCGTCGCGGTACGCCGCCATGCGGTCCCTGACGATTTCTGGGGTACGCCCCTCGTCGTCGCGGGAGGCGGCAGTCCCCGGTGGTTCCTCCGGGCGCCCTTCGCGCAGTTGGGGGGCGAGGCTCGCCTGCCGTACGCGGCGTGGGAGGTCGTCGGAGGCTTCGGAGTCGTCCTGGGCGCGGTGCAGTCGCAAGGTGGTGACTCCGGGAGGTGGGGTGTCGATCGTGGTCCTGGCCGCGGGCGGGGCGGGAGCCACCAGCGCCGGCCGGTCGGCGGGAGCGGGGACGGACTCCTGGTGCCGGTCGGCGACCATGCGGACGGATTCCCGGTGCCGGTCGGCAGCGGGCACGCGCGCGTACTCGCGTTCGGCGGGCCGCTCGGACTCCGTCTCCTTGCCGGGGGAACGTTCCGCCGTGGCGTTGTGCAGCAGGGCGGTGGGCAGCAGGACGACCGCGGTGGTGCCGCCGTAGGGAGAGGTGCGCAGGTGCACCTTGATGCCGTGCCGGGACGCGAGCCTGCTCACCACGAAGAGTCCGAGCCGGTCGCTGTCGAACAGGTCGAGCGCCTCGGACTGCTCGATGCGCCGGTTGGCCTCGGCGAGAGTCTCCTTCCCCATGCCCAGGCCGCGGTCCTCGACCTCGACGGCGTAGCCGTTGCCGACGGGCTCGCCGGTGATGCGCACGCGCGTGTGGGGAGGCGAGAACTGGGCCGCGTTCTCGACGAGTTCGGCCACGAGGTGGGTGAGGTCGGCGACGGCCGCGCCGATGACGGACGCCTCGGGGAGCTGCCGTACCTCCACGCGCGCGTAGTCCTCCACTTCGGAGACGGCCGCCCGGACGACGTTGGTCAGCGAGACCGGCATGCGCCAGGCCCGGCCGGGCGCCGCCCCCGAGAGGATGATCAGGCTCTCCGCATGGCGTCGCATGCGGGTGGTGAGGTGGTCGAGCCGGAAGAGGTCGCTCAGTTCGTTCGGGTCGTCGGAGCGCCGCTCCATGCTGTCCAGCAGGCTCAGTTGGCGGTGCACGAGGACCTGGCTGCGGCGGGCGAGGTTGACGAAGACCCCAGAGATGCCGCTGGCGAGCTCGGCACGCTCCACGGCGGCCCGGAGCGCGGCGCGGTGGACGGTGCCCAGGGCCTCGCCGACCTGACCGGTCTCGTCCTCGGCGGGCGGGCCGGGCGGCGCCTCGGCCCGGATGTCGATCTCCTCGCCGGCTCGCAGTTTCCGCATGGCTTCGGGGAGTTTGCGCCGGGCGATCTCCAGGGCGCTGTTGCGGAGGCTGACCAGTTCGACGACGAGGCCGCGTCCGATGCGTACGGAGATCACGAGAGAGGCGGCGACGGCGGCGAGGCCGAGCAGTACGGCGGCGCCGGCCGGGGTGAGCATCCCGCGGGTGAAGGGGTCGGCGCGGTCCGCGACCTCGCGCCCCGCGTCCTGCTCGATCGTCCGCATTCCGCCCTGCACGCGTGCGTGCGCCTTGCTCCAGGTGGATTCCGGCACCGCGTCGATCGCCCGTGCGCCCGGTGCGGTGGCGAGGACCTTGTCCTCCGCGGCGGCCACGGCGGCGTAGGCGCTGCCGTCGGCGAGGCTCTGCCAGGCGGCGCGTTCGGGGCCCCGCAGGTCGGCGACGGCTGACTCGGTGAGGGTCCGGCGGGTGTCCACGGCGCCGGTGAACAGCCGCAGCCGCTCTCCGTCGAGGCGCCCGGCGAGGCGCGCGCTGTCCAGCACGACGTCCTCCTGGGCCAACGCCTCGCCCGCGCGGGCGAATTCGAGCAGCACGCGCGCGTCGGAGCCGAGCTCGGCGTCCTGGATGCCGCTGAGCGCACCGCCGACCGAGAACGCGCTCGCGATGGTGTTCGTGTACCGCCCGTACGCCTCGTCCCAGCCCGAGCGGCCGTCGAGGACTGCGCTGCGTACCGTGCTCAGCTGCTCCGCGCCGGTGACGAAGACTTCGAGTCGCCGGGCGACCCCGGCGGGGAGTTCCTCGGCGTCGGCGACGGTGCTGCGGTCGTCGAGCCGCAGCCGTGCCACCGCCCGGTCCGTGTCCTGTGCGAGCTTCTTGTAGTCGCCGCCCTGTGCGGCGGAGGGATCGCCCGCATGGCGGACCGCGGCCGCGCGTTCGGCCTGGAGGGCGGTGACGGCGGCCGCGACGGGCGCCCTGATCTCGGAGTCGACGCGCTGCAACTGGCGCAGTCTGGAGACGTCCTGGGCAGTGGTGACGGTGGCGTTGGCCCACAGGGCCAGCAGTGAGACGACCGGCACCATGAGCAGGCAGACGATCTTGGCGCGGACGGTGCGCGGCCGTATGCCCCAGCGCTCCGCTTGCGGAGGCGGGGCGGCCGGCGCCACGCCAGTGTGCTCGTCGAGGCCTTCGTCGGCCGGCGGTCCGGCATGGGCGCGGCGGCCGCGCACAGGGGGCCGGGACGGTGTCTGGCCGTCGGCCGCGGTGGTCCTACGGGGTGTACGCATGGCCTCCTCGCTCGGAAAGTGGTTCGGGGCGCGCCTTTCCCGGCCGTCGGCGACCGGGGCCCACCGGCTAGCCGACGGCGCCCTCCACGGGCCGCTGGGCAGACGCCGACGCCTCGCGTTCCCCGGTCGTGGGCGACAGTGCGACGAAGGCCGAGGTCAGGAAGAGGTAGGACCCGAGGCCTACGGCGAGGGGGAAGATGAACTGCATCGCCGTGGCCCCGGGCAGGACTGCGCCGGAGGGCGTGACGTCGACACCGACGGCGAACATCCCGGTGTAGTGCATGCTGCTGACCGCGGCGCCCATGATCAGGGAGGCGAGGGTGACGGCGACCGGTGATTTGATGTTGAGCGCCGCCCAAAGGGCCGCCGTCGCAGCGACGACCGCGATCAGGACGGAGAGTCCGACGAGGACGGGGTCGTAGGTGACGTCGCCGTGGAGCCGTACGGCGGCCATGCCCAGGTAGTGCATGCTCGCGACGCCGAGCCCGGTGGTGAGCCCGCCGAGGAAGAGCGCCCGGGTCCGGTCGCGGCTGTAGCCGACGGCGAAGACGCCGGCGCAGACGACGGCCATGGCGACGAGGAGGCTCACGATGGTGAGCGGCACGTCGTAGCGGATGTCTGTGCCGCTGACGCTGAAGCCCAGCATGGCCACGAAGTGCATGGTCCAGATGCCGGTTCCGATCGCCGAGGCCGCGGTGATCAGCCAGTTGCGGCGCGACCGGCCGGTGGCGCCGAGCGCGCGGACGGTGCAGCGCAGTCCCAGCGCGGCGCCGATGCACGCCATCACATACGACAGCACGGGGGTCAGCCAGCCCAGGGCTGCGTGGTCCAGGTGTCCCATGGCCCCGGGACGCTAGCCGGGGCATGGGCGCACGAAGGGGGCGCATTTCGAAAGCTGTTGGAATATGACACACCGGTGCACCAGAACGATCGCGTCACGCTCGAACGTGTGCACAGCGGCGTCATCCGTGCCGGTGGGGAATCATGCGGAGCATGAGCGACGACCACACGCATGTGCAGGAGTTCTTCTCGGCCCGCGCCGCAGCCTGGGACAGCAAGTTCCCCGACGACGGGCCCGCCTACGCGGCCGCTGTCGCCGAGCTCGGACTGCGCGAGGGCGATCGCGTGCTGGACGCGGGCTGCGGCACGGGACGGGCCCTGCCGCCGCTGCGTGCCGCCGTGGGGCCCTCGGGAGTGGTGGTGGGGGCCGATCTGACCCCGGCGATGCTGGAGGCCGCCGTACGGGCCGGACGGGACCGGGACGGGCGGCTGCTGCTCGCCGACGTGGCCGCGCTGCCGTTGCGGTCGGAGTCGCTCGACGCCGTGTTCGCGGCCGGCCTCGTCGCGCACCTGCCCGATCCGGCCGCGAACCTGCGGGAGTTGGCCCGTACCGTGCGTCCGGGCGGCGTGCTCGCCCTGTTCCACCCGATCGGCAGGGCGGCCCTCGCGGCACGCCAGGGCCGGCAGATCACGCCGGACGACCTGCGGGCCGAGCCGAATCTCCGGCCGCTGCTGGCCGGTTCCGGTTGGCGCATGACGTCTTACGTCGACGAGGACGACCGGTTCCTGGCGCTGGCCGTGCGGGAGTCCTGAGGTCTCAGGCCCGCCCGACGACCGCCGCCACGAAGGCGTCGGGGTTGTCGAACATGACGTTGTGGCCGGCGCCGGGCACGGTCACGACACGCACGCCGGCCGCTTCCAGGCCCTTGCTGCCGGGGAGTTCACCGCTGAGCTCGCCCTGGAGGTACACGCGGTCGAGCGTCAGCCCTTCGAGGATGTCGCGCATGATCGGCTCGGAACCGCGCCTCAGCCACGTGGCGCTGCGGTGCAGGGCTCGCGGGTCGGCCAACCGCATGGTCGCCGCCCACAGGGGCCCGACTGCGTCCAGCACGCGCGCGTGCGCGCCGCCGACGAACTCCTCCTCGTCGTAGGCCGTGATCCACGCGCTTCCCGCGGCGGGCGGAGGCGAGGCGTCGAGGTTGGCCTCGGTGAGGACCAGTCGGGAGACGAGGTCGGGCCGACGACGGGCGAGCACGATGGCGACGGAACCGCCCATGCTGTGCGCGATCAGCTCCGCTCCGCTCAAGCCTGCCGCGTCCAGGGCCGCCGCCAGGGCGTCGGCGTGGTCCTCCAAGCGGTAGTCGAAGTCCTCGGGCCGGTCGCTGATGCCGTGCCCCGGCAGGTCGACGAACAGGCTGCGGCGCCCTGCGAGTTCGGGCCGGGCGGCGATGTGGGCGTGGTACACGGCGGAGACCGACCCCAGTCCGTGCACATACACGCGCGCGGGCCCCTCTCCCGGCGCCTCCGTCCAGCGGATGCACCTGCCCTTGCCGTCGAACTCGGCCTGCCTCATCAGCGTCCTCCCCTTGGTGCTTCGGTCGACGCCGGAACGATATACCTCGACACCGATGTATAGATAGAACGATGTATGGCATCCAGGATGTACAGCGGACCTGAGTGAGAATGTGTGCATGCTGGAGCTCGCCATCCTCGGATTCCTCTACGACACCCCGCTCCACGGCTATGAGCTGCGCAAACGCATCGCGGCGCTGACCGGGCACGTGAAGCCGGTCGCCGAGAGCACGCTGTACCCCGCGATCAAGCGGCTGGAGAAGGCGGGCCTGCTGGACCGAGCGACGGAGCCCGGATCGGTGGCCGCTCCGCGTCACGTCCTGTCGCTGACCGAAGCCGGCCGCCGGGAACTGCACCGCCGACTCGCCGAGCCCGACCCGCGCGACATCAGCGACGAGAACCGCTGGTTCACGGTGCTCGCCTTCCTGCGCCACCTGGACGACGCGGCCGCCCAGACAGGCGTACTGCGACGCCGGCTGGCCTTTCTCGAAGAGCCCGCGAGCTTCTTCTACGACGGTGACCGGCCGCTGCGCGCCGAGGAGTTGGACGACCCCTTCCGGCGGGGCATCCTGACCATCGCGCGGGCCACGTCCCGGGCCGAACTCACCTGGCTGCGCGAGACGATCGCCTCACTCGGCGGCTGACCCGTCGGTGCGCCGCACCGGGCAGCCTCGGACGCCGGGCACGGGGGTGGTGCCGAGTTCCTCGAGCCGGTAGCCGTCCGGGTAGCCCTTGATCTCCCGGTTCTGGCGCGCGTAGTGCGGTGCACGACGCGGCGGCAGCAGACGCACCACACGCCCACGCGCGCGTACCGCACGCCGGACGAGCGCGCGGGTGGTGGCGCTCGGCGCGGGGTAGCGGAAGGCCTTCAGCAGCGATTCGTCGAGCAGGGCGAGCGTCGATCTGCGCAGGAGGGGGGCGAGGGGGCGCGGATACCAGGAGGCCATCAGGTCGATGGTCGAGTCGGAGACCCGCCGGGCGCCCTCGTCCCAGCCGAAGTGGGCCTCCTCATAGGTGTCGAGGCAGGCCTCGAACTCCTCGTAGGTCTCGGGTGCGCCCTCGATGCCCATATGCCGGCCCAGTGTGCGGTAGTGGACGGCGAAGGCCACCATCTCGTGGCGCGACAGCCTGCGCCAGCCGTAGGCGTCGATCCATCGCTTGGGCATCACGACGAACGTGCACAGCACGTAACGCATGTCGTCGTTGCTGATGTCGTAACTGCGGTGCATCTGGTTGATGCGACGGATCGCCGTGCGGCCCTGCTCGCTGTCGAAGCCGTGCTCGACGACGGCGTCGAGGAGCAGCGAGGTGTCGTCGTAGCGTTTCTGCGCCCGGTCCGTGAGTTCGGCCGTCTCGGCGAGGAGCCGGCCGATGGCGGGTACGGCGTAGGTGCGGTAGAGCGCCAGCTCGAGTGCCCGGGTGAAATCCCAGGGGAACTCGTACGTCGCGGTGAGCCGGTAGATCTCCGAGGCCTCGCGGATCGGGTCCATCCGCCGGATCTGTTCGAGCCGCTCGAAGCGCTTCACAGCGCCGTCCCCCTTCTGCCGCCGAGACTCCAACTCTACGTTGATTAAGGGAAGATGAACGATCAGTCAGGTCAGCCACACAGGGGGAAGGCGGTCACTATGTGGGGCAGGGTGCGCAAGTCCAGTGCGAGATTTCTCCGTTCCTTGCGCGCGGAGTCGGACACCGGCAAGGGCAAGGACAGGCGCACGCACAATCTGTTCGAGGCCGCCGCCGTGTACGTGTCGGCCTGCGCGGAGGACGACCAGGAGCAGATCGACGAGGCCGCGGGCTGGGTGTCTCCGGAGGCGCTCTCGTTCGGGGTGAGCGAGCTGGCGTGCCGGGCCGTCATCGCACTCGCCCGGGAGCGCGACGAGTCGCCGCAGACCGTCGCCAGGTCCCTCCTGGGGCTCCCGGCGGCCTGACACCGCGCACATTCACGGTCGATTCGCCCCGTCCGGTAGGAAAACTGCAGCTCCGAGTGTGTCTGGGAGTCGTGACAAGCGGCTTCCGGGCGCACTAGGGTGCGCGCCGATGGACGAACCGATGGGGAGGCTGGGATGGCCGGGACGGACGAGGAGGCCGTCGCCGCCGCGGACGATGCGCTGTACGTGCTCACGGCGGTGCTGCTGACGCCGGCGCAGTTCCCGAGCGTGCTGGGCGACGACTATCCGGAGGCCTGCGCGGCGCTCGGCCTTGCGCCGCTCGCCGACGGGTACGGCCTGGTGCTCGGCCAGGACGGTGAGGGCGCACGATGGACGGTCGTCATCGACGACGTCTCCTTGGTCGCCGTCGCCATCGCGTCCTGGGACTGCGGCATGGAGTACGACCTGTCGCCGGACGAACGCACGGTCGTGGCCGCTCTGCCCGGATGGCCCCTGGCGCTCGCCGTAGCCGCCCCCAACGTCCCCGCGCCGCACGATCCCGACCCGGACGCCGCGGACGGTCCGCTACTGGCGCCGCCGGACACAAGCGTCTGGGGCCCCGCACAGCGACGCCTGGGCGCCGACGAGATCGCCCTGCAGTGGGCGACGTGGCGGGATCAGGTCAACGACGCCAACTTCGCGAGGCCGGGCGACGGGGCGGGGGCCTCCGCAGACGAGGACGGGAGCGAGGGCGAGGGCTCAACGGACGAGGGCGAGGGGTCAGGCGAAGGCAAGGCCCAAGAGCAAGGGCCGGGCCAGGGTGAAGACGCCGCGAAGGCCCAGGGCCAGGGAGGCCACAGCGGCATCCGGCGGGTCCTCGCCGAGGCACGCGCGTACGTGGAGTCCCCGCCGCCCCTCGGCCGCGTCCGGTCCGCCTTCGCCCCGGGCGACGCGCGGACCCTGCGTGCGGACGGCCCCGGCTGGTCGCTCGTCGCCAGGACCGACGACATCGCGTTCGTGCTCCTCGACGACGAACCCGGCGAAGTCCTGCCGGTGGGCCGTGGACCGGAGCTGCCCGGGCTTCTGGAAGCGCTCGACAAGATGGCCGTACGGCCGAGCTGAGGCACATGCCCGGGCGACAGACACCGGCCCCGGAGGCGGCGGCCTGGGTCCGGCGAGATCGAGAGGGTGCGGGGCGGCTGGGGCGCCCATAGCGGCAGGGTGTGCGAACCCCGACGCCTCGCCCCGGTAGCCGACCTGGGTCGACCCCCCACCCGACGGCGACGTTCCATGTGGCCCCAACCCATGGAAGGCACGGAACCGGACCCGCACCATGAGGCAGCCC
This sequence comes from Streptomyces shaanxiensis, assembly GCF_039537145.1. NCBI lineage: Bacteria > Bacillati > Actinomycetota > Actinomycetes > Kitasatosporales > Streptomycetaceae > Streptomyces > Streptomyces shaanxiensis. Next base: position 176,626 of record NZ_BAAAZY010000009.1, on the reverse strand, counting down.
GCGGCTCGGCTCTGTCTGCTGTGCTCCGTCCCCCGCCTTCCAGGAGGCTGCCATGCGCCTGTCCCGAGGTGTCCCGTTCGTCGCCGCCACGCTGCTGGCCGGCGCCCTGAGCTGGCCCACTCCCGTAGCCGCAAAGGGAGTCGGTGAGCACCACTGCACCCACCAGGAACGCGTACGGGTACCCGGCGCAGCCTTCCAGCAGAGCGCCTGCCTCCCGGATCTGACCACGGACGGACTCGCCGGCACGCCCTACACGGACATGGCCGACCAGGCCGGGCTGACGGCTCGGGGCACCCGGACACCGACCGGGGCTCCCGGGATCCAGATCGACGGACACTTCCCCGACTCCTCCCGCTTCAACGCGACGCACGGCTGGCGCCACGACGCACAGTTCGTGATCCGGCTGCCGGACCGATGGAACGGCGGGCTGGTCGTCACCGGTGCTCCTGGCACCCGCAGGCAGTACGCGACGGACACGGCGATCTCCGACCAGGTGCTCGCGCTGGGCTACGCCTACGCCGCAACCGACAAGGGCAACAGCGGCGCCGACTTCTACCGCGACGGCAAGCGCGCCGGAGACGCGGTCGCCGAGTGGAACGCACGGACCACCGAGCTCACCCGAGCCGCCCGCAAGGCAGTGGCCCAGCGCTACGGGCACGCTCCCCGCCGTACGTACATGACCGGTATCTCCAACGGCGGCTATCTCACCCGCTGGCAGTTGGAGAACCACCCCGACCTGTACGACGGCGGCGTGGACTGGGAGGGCGCCCTGTGGACCCCGGACGGCCCCAACCTGCTCACCTCCTTGCCCACGGCAGTGGCACGCGTCCTCGGCGGCGCGCGGGACGAGGACCTGTACGCGGCCGGTTTCGCGCGTGGCTCCGAGTTCCTGTGGCCATACCACGAGCAGGCCTACTGGGGAGTCACGCAGAAGATCTACCGCGCCGAGTTCGACCCGGCGTACGACCCCGACTGTCCCGGACCGTCCGCCGGGAGCACGCCGGAGCGAATCCTGGCGCCGTGCGTGTCCGATGCCGCGTACGACTACGCGTCGCGGCCGGCGTCCGTCCGTCGCGCGGTGGCCCGCGTCGCTCTGACCGGGCACATAGGCAGACCGCTGATCACGTTGCACGGTGATCTGGACGCGCTGCTGCCGAAAGCCGCCGACTCGGACGTGTACGCGCGCATGGTCGACGCGAGCGGACGGGGACCACTGCACCGCTACTTCACGATCGCGGGCGGCACCCATGTCGACGGGCTGTACGACACCTATCCGGACCGGCTCCGGCCGATCCTTCCCTGCTACCGGTCGGCGTTCGACACGCTGGTGTCCTGGGTGGAGCGAGGCACCCGACCGCCCGCGGACCGTACCGTCGGCAGGCCCGCGAACGGCGATGTGCTCAACTCCTGCGCGCTGTCCACCCCGGTCGCACCGACTGCCGGGTGAAGGTCAGCGACCGAGTTCCTTGCGCGTGGCACGGCGCAGCCTGCGCCGCTGTGACGGGTCGAGCGCGAGGTACGCGGCGGCCGGGACTCCCAGGACTATCAGGAGCGCGGCCCACCAGGGCAGCCAGATCAGCAGAATGATGCCCGCCGCCACACCTCCCGCGGCGATCTTCGCGTTCTTCGACATGTGCGTCGCCTCCTTCGCGGCCACTGCCGCTCTCTGTCCTGAAAACGGGTCCGCGCTCCCCGCGGTTCCGGACCGCGACCCTGAGACGACCCTGAGGTGCGGCCCCTACTGGTCATGGAGATCCGGCGACGGCCGATGAGCGGTCGCCGAACGGAGTGCCGACGTCGGGACGGGGCACCGGGCACCGGACTCCCGGCTCCGGACCTCGAGCACCCGGCTCCCGGCTCCGGGCTCCGGGCTCCACACAGGCGAGATACCCGCACCCACCGTTGAGTGACCCAAGTCACGACGCGGAGATGCCGGGTATGCCGTCGACGTGCTGTATCCTCGGCCACTCAACCGCGAGTAGTCAAATTTGAGGAGTGTCACAGAGCTGTGCCGAGGCTTTCCGAGGCAACACCGTCCGAGATCTCCGAACTGGCATCCTGCTGTGCCGTTTTCGTACCCGGTGATCTTGCCCGCACCGCCCGGTTCGCCTTCTGGCGAGCCGATGGCGACGCGGCTCCGTTCGTCGCGTCCGGATCCGTCGACGAGCGGGCCGTCGCCCTGCCGGTGGAGGACCTGACCGTCGCACTGCCCGGCGAGGCCGGCGCCGAGCTGGTGAGCGTGACCGCTGTCGTGTTGCCGGTGCGCGCCGCGCTGCCTGTGCTCACGCGTGCGCGTGCCGACGCGCAGGCTCACCGAGCGGCCACTTTCTGGGGCGCCGCCACGGTGCTGGCCCTGCAGTTCGTGGCACGCGGTCTGCTGTTGCCCGGCCTCTCGGCGACCGATCATGACGCCTGGCGCGCGGGCCCCCTGCGGCCGGAGGACGTCGAACGCGTCCGCGCCCTTGCCGCCGCGATGCCGCCCGAAGCGCACGCCGTGCCCCTGGACGACGTCGAGCCGCTGCGGTTGCCGAACCCGGAGCGACTGCTGCGGGCCTTCCTCGACGCGGTCGCCGACGCGCTGCCCCGCTCCCCCGCCGCGCCACTGGTGACGGGCGGGCCGGCCTATGCGGCGCAGGAGCCGCAGCGGCTCCCCGAACAGCGCGCCTGGGCCGCCGATGTCGCCGCCGGCCACGACGCGGGCGTACGGCTCTCCCTGCGGCTCGAGGTCCCTGCCCTCGCCACCGCGGTGGCGGATGATGCGGCACTGTCCTTCCGGGCGGTGCTCCAGGTGCACAGCGTGAGTGATCCGACACTGGTCGCGGATGCCTGCGACGTGTGGGCGGGGTCCGGCGCCTTCGGTCCACGCGCGCGGATGGACGCCCTGTTGGCGCTTCGCCGGGCTGCGCGCGCGTGGAACCCTCTCACCCCGTTGCTCTCGGCGGCCGTGCCGGACGCCGTGGAACTCGCCGACGAGGAGGTGACCGACCTCCTGGGCGAGGGCGCTCGGGCCCTCGCCGGGGCCGGCGTCGAGGTGCACTGGCCCAAGGATCTGGCCCGCAAACTGACCGCACGCGCGGTCATCGGCCCGCCGGACGACGAGTCCGCCCCCGGCAGGGTCTCCTCGGACACGCCCTCGTTCCTGTCCGCCGACGCGCTGCTCGCCTTCAACTGGTGGTTCGCGCTGGGCGACCAGCGGCTCACGCGTGAGGAACTGGATCGCCTCGCCGAGTCGAACCGCCCTGTGGTGCGGCTGCGCGACCAGTGGGTCCTCGTCGATCCTCAGGAGGTGCGACGCGCCCGCGCGCAGCAGGACCACAAGGTGACGCCCATCGACGCGCTCGGCGCCGCCCTGACCGGCTCCACCGAGGTCGACGGCCGCCAGGTCGAGGTCCGGCCCACGGGGTGGCTGGCGGCCCTGCGCGAGCGGCTCGCGGAGCCCGAGGGGCAGGAGCCGGTCGGTCAGCCCGCCGCGCTCGCGGCCTCGCTGCGTGACTACCAGCGACGAGGTCTGAGTTGGCTGGCCCGCATGACGTCCCTCGGCCTGGGTTGCTGTCTGGCCGACGACATGGGCCTCGGCAAGACGATCACGCTCATCGCGCTGCATCTGCACCGGCAGTCGGACGCCTCGTCCGCCGGTCCGACGCTGGTGGTGTGTCCGACGTCCCTGATGGGCAACTGGCAGCGCGAGATCGAGAAGTTCGCGCCCGGCACGCCCGTGCGTCGCTTTCACGGGTCGCGGCGCGACCTGGCCGACGTGGCGGACGGCGAGTTCGTGCTCACCACGTACGGCACGATGCGCATGGACGCGCGCCGGCTCGCCGAAGTGCCGTGGGGCATGGTCGTGGCGGACGAGGCACAGCACGTGAAGAACCCGTACTCGGCGACCGCGCGGGAGCTGCGCTCCATCGGCGCACGCGCGCGCGTGGCGCTCACCGGCACTCCCGTCGAGAACAACCTGTCGGAACTGTGGGCGATCCTCGACTGGACGACCCCCGGGCTGCTGGGTCGGCTCGGCACCTTCCGCACCCGCTACGCGCAGGCCGTCGAGGGCGGCCAGGACCCGGCCGCCGCCGAGCGCCTCGCCCGGCTCGTGCGCCCGTTCCTGCTGCGCCGGCGCAAGTCGGATCCGGGGATCGCGCCGGAACTGCCGCCGAAGACGGAGACGGATCGTGCCGTGTCCCTCACCACGGAACAGGCGGGTCTGTACGAGGCGGTGGTCCGCGAGACGCTCGCGGAGATCTCCGGGGCCGACAGCATGGCGCGCCGCGGCCTGATCGTGAAGCTCCTGACGGGCCTGAAGCAGATCTGCAACCACCCTGCGCAGTTCCTCAAGGAGGAGCGACCGCGGATCGCCGGGCGCTCGGGGAAGCTGGAGCTGCTGGACGAGCTGCTCGACACCATCCTCTCCGAGGGGGCGAGCGTGCTGGTCTTCACGCAGTATGTGCGCATGGGCCGCCTCATCGAACAGCATCTGGCGGCCCGTGGCACGCCTTCGCAGTTCCTGCACGGCGGAACCCCTGTGGCCGAGCGCGAGACCCTCGTGCAGCGCTTCCAGGACGGTGAAGTGCCCGTCTTTCTGCTGTCGTTGAAGGCGGCGGGCACCGGCCTGAACCTCACCCGTGCCGAACATGTCGTGCACTACGACCGCTGGTGGAACCCCGCCGTCGAGGCACAGGCCACCGACCGCGCCTACCGCATCGGCCAGACCCGGCCCGTGCAGGTGCACCGGCTGATCGCCGAGGGGACCATCGAGGACCGCATCGCCGACATGCTGAGCCGCAAGCGGCAACTGGCCGACGCGGTGCTCGGCGCCGGCGAGGCGGCGTTGACCGAGCTGACGGACGCGGAGCTGGCCGATCTGGTTCAACTGCGAGGGGGCGCGCGATGACTCGACACGAAGGTGACCTGGAGCGCACGTTCGCCGCGCTGCCTCCCGCGCGTGGGAAGGGGTTCGCGCAGACGTGGTGGGGTCAGGCCTGGCTGAAGGCGCTGGAGGAGACGGCGCTGGACACGGAGCAGCTCAAGGCCGGCCGCAGGCTCGCGCGCGCGGGAGCGGTCGGCGCGGTGTCGGTGCGTCCGGGGCGGATCACGGCCGTCGTGCAGGGCCGTGACCGTACGGCGCACCGGGCCGACGTACTGCTGGAGGAGCTGTCCGCGGAGCAGTGGGACCGCTTCCTGGACATGACCGTCGAGCGGGCGGGGCATGTCGCCGCGCTGCTGGACCGTGACATGCCACCGCACCTGGTGGAGGACGCGGCCGCAACAGGCATCGAACTGCTGCCGGGCATGGGCGATCTGGAGCCGGAGTGCGGCTGCGGTGCCTGGGACCACTGCGGGCACACGGCGGCCCTCTGCTATCAGGTGGCACGGCTCCTGGACCAGGATCCGTTCGTCCTCCTGCTGATGCGCGGGCGCGGCGAGCGCGACCTGCTGGACGACCTCCAGGCCCGCAGTGCAGCGCCCGCCGACACGCCGGCCGAAGCGTCCTTGCCGGCGGAACCGGAAGGTGTCGATGCCACTGAGGCGTACGCCACCGGCGACATCCTGCCGCCGCTGCCCGCCCTGCCCGAGCTGCCCGCCGAGCCGGGAGTGCCGCCGTCCCTGGACACGGAGACTCCTCCCGCGCCCGGCGTCGATCCGGCCGCCCTGGAGTTCCTGGCCGCCCGGACGGCCGCCGAGGCGCACCGCCTGCTCGCGGAAGTGCTGCGCACCGGCCCGGAACGGCACGCCGTGGACGCGGAGTTGACGCCCGCCCAGGACGCGGTGCGCCTCGCCGCCGGTTCCCCTTCCGAGGGCCTGGCGGAGCGGCTGGCCGACGGCTCGGGGCGCGGCCGGGAGGGGATGGCAACGGCCGTACGCGCCTGGCGGCTGGGAGGCGTCGCCGCGTTGTCGGTGCTGGACGAGGAGTGGATCGTCCAGGGCGAAACGCTCGCACGCGCGCGTGCCGCTCTGGAGTCGGCCTGGGACGAGGACGAACGGCCGTCCTTGCGGGCGAAGGGCAACCGCTGGACGGTCGCCGGCGCGGCGCGCCAATTGCGCCTGGGGCGCGACGGACGCTGGTGGCCGTACCGCAAGGAACGCGGCCGCTGGGTGCCCGCCGGAGGCCCTGCGCAGGATCCGGCGACGGCGCTGGCCTCGGCGGAACTCCCATCCGAGGAAAGGACGTTGTAGGGGCGGTAGGACCGGGAGGCCGCCGGGGAGCCGCCGGACGGGCCGGGGCGACGACGGCACTCGCCGCCGCGTGAGCGAGCGCCGAATCGCGGCTGGGTTGACCGGCATGAGGTACTGCGACCCGGACGTCCTCACCGTCGGCGCCGTCCCGGCCTACGGGCCATGCTGGCGCTGTCGGACGGCGGCCAGGTGGACGGCTCCGTCACAGGCTGGATCACCTCGGCCCCGTTCCGCACCGGCCACTCGAATGTCGGCTCGACGAGCGTTCGACTCACCGCGTTCACCTCACGGTCGCACGCGGTTCCGCGCGGGCTCCAAATCTGGCCACTGTCAGCGAACTTGGTCCTCAGGAGGCCCGATGTCCCCGCACGCCACCGGCCGGCGCCGCGCCCACCGTTTCGTCGCCGGGGTCGTACCCCTCGCCGTGAGCGCGGCCCTCGTGGCCGCCGCCGGGCCCGCCTCCGGCACAGCGGACGCGGACGGCAAGGCGCGCGTCGTGCACACGGCGACGCTGGGCGACATCCCCCTCGGCGCGTTCAGCAACGCACTGCTGCCCGGCACCGTGAGCGACGACCGGGGCGTGGACCTCGGCGGCATCGGCAGCGACATCTACCCGACGGGCCGCAAGGGCGAGTACTGGACGGTCACCGACCGCGGTCCCAACGGCCAGATCAAGGTGGACGGCACGAAGCGTCGCACGTTCCCCGTGCCGGGCTTCGATCCGGCGATCGTGCGGATCCGGGTGTCGGGAGGCACCGTGCGGGTGCTGGACGCGATCCCGATCACGACCAGCTCCGGGAAGCCCGTCACGGGGCTGTCGAACCAGCAGGGGCGCGACGAGGCGCCGTACTCCTACAACGCACGAACCGCTCTGACCTACAACCCGAACGGACTCGACACCGAGGGCATCGTGCGGGCCGCCGACGGGAGTTTCTGGCTTGTCGACGAGTACGGTCCGTCCCTTGTGCACGTCTCCGCGCGCGGGAAGGTCCTCACGCGCTACGTGCCCGAGGGGCTCGGCCTCACCGGCACCGACTACCCGGTGGTGGAGGCGCTGCCGTCCGTTCTGCTGCACCGGAAGACCAACCGCGGCTTCGAAGGACTGGCCCAACTGCCCGGCGGCGACCTGGTGATGGCCGTGCAGAGCCCGCTGTCCCTGCCGGACACCGATGCCGGGGAGGCGTCGCGGACCACGCGGCTGCTGCGGTTCTCGCCGAAGAAGAAGGCGGTCACCGCGGAGTACGCGTACCGCTTCGACCCGGTGAACGTGGTGGACCCGAGCGAGGACGACACCTCCGAGCTGAAGATCTCGTCGGTCGTGGCCGTGGGCGGGAACCGGCTCCTGGTCGAGGAGCGCACCGACAAGGCGGCCCGGCTCCAGCTGGTGCGCCTGGACCCCGCGTCGAACATCCTGGGCGGTCCCTGGGACGACGACACGACGTCTCCGTCGCTCGAGCAGCTCGACGACCCGGCCGCCTCGGGTGTGCCCGTGCTGTCCAAGAAGCTGGTCGTCGACCTGGGCACGGTCGCCGGTGTGCCCGGCAAGATCGAGGGCATCGCGCGCGTGGACCACGACACCCTGGCGCTCATCAACGACAACGACTTCGGGATGACGGACGGCGAGGCCGCCTTCGACGCCCAGGGCCGGCTGGTCGACAGCGGCGTGGAGACGTCGGTGGTCTACGTGCGGCTGCCGCACGGCATCTGACAGCCGCTCACGAGAGCGGCTCAACTGCAACGAGCAGCGGCACACACGCGTGGCCGATGCGGAGCATCACGCGTGTGTGCCGTGCGTCAACGCCCAACGGGGCTGCACCTACGGCAGTTCGTCCGCCAAGGACGGAATCAGCGACTCGAGATCGCTCGGCAGGTCACTGGGCAGTTCGGTGGGGAACCCCGACGGCAGCGATGTCGGCAGTTCGCTCGGCAGCCTGCTGGGGAGCTCGGTCGGGATGCTGAAGGACGGCCTGGGCGTGCCACTCGTGCTGGTCCCTGCGGACGGATTCTCCTCGGGCGAGTCGTCGCTTCCCGAGGCCATGAGGACCACGGCAACCACGGCTCCCACGACCACGATCGCGGCGAGCAGGATGAACAGCGGGTTGCGCCGCCGCCTCGGTCCACCGCCTTCGTCGGGCGGTTCCGGCGGCGGCCAATCGCCGTACGAGGGCGGGCCGCTGTCGCCGGGAGGGGGACCGTAGCCTCCCGGGGTCCCATAACCCCCGGTGGGAGGCGGTCCGAAGCCACCGCCCGGAGGCGGCGTGTCACCCGGCGGTCCGGGCGGCTGAGGCGGTACGGGCGGCATGGCCATACCCCCCAGAGTCGCCTCATAACCGTCAGGAGGCGACCCCTACATGTGAGTTGATACGCGCCCGGACCACGGATCACATGATTCCGGGACAGTTCGCGCGCACACCGGCCGGCACCCTGTACCGCATGCGACCCGGCCCTGAGCAGGCGGGTCACACGCGGCAGGGCGGCGACAGGGCACGCGCGCGTGGCCTCAGCCGCGGGCGCCCAGCAGATGGTCCATCGCCAGCTGGTCGAGGCGCTCGAACGCCATCCCGCGCGCGGCGGCAGCGTCGGCGTCGAACTCCTCGAAGGCCGTACGGTCCGCGAGCAGCGCCTTGAGGCCGTCGGCAGCGGTCGGCTGCGCCAACTCGTCCAGGCGCGAGGCACGCAGGGCCTCCTGGACCTCCGGGTCGGCACGGAACGCGGCCGAACGCTCCTTCAGGATGAGGTAGTTGCGCATGCAGCCCGCTGCCGACGCCCACACGCCGTCGAGGTCCTCCGTCCGCGGCGGCTTGAAGTCGAAGTGGCGGGGCCCGGTGTAACCGGCGCTCTCCAGAAGGTCGACCAGCCAGAAGGCGGCGCGCAGGTCACCGGCGCCGAAGCGCAGGTCCTGGTCGTACTTGATGCCGGACTGGCCGTTGAGGTCGATGTGGAAGAGCTTGCCCGCCCACAGGGCTTGCGCGATGCCGTGCGGGAAGTTGAGCCCGGCCATCTGCTCGTGGCCGACCTCGGGGTTCACGCCGTACAGCTCGGGGCGCTCCAGGCGCTCGATGAACGCCAGCGCATGGCCGACGGTGGGCAGCAGGATGTCACCGCGCGGCTCGTTCGGCTTGGGCTCGATGGCGAACTTCAGGTCGTAGCCCTGGGAGGTCACGTACTCGCCGAGGAGGTCGAAGGCCTCCTTCATGCGGTCGAGAGCCACGCGCACGTCCTTGGCGGCGCCGGACTCGGCGCCCTCGCGGCCGCCCCAGGCGACGTACGTCTGCGCACCCAGCTCGACCGCGAGGTCGATGTTGCGGATGGTCTTGCGCAGGGCGTAACGGCGCACGTCGCGGTCGTTGGCGGTGAACGCGCCGTCCTTGAAGACGGGGTGCGTGAAGAGGTTGGTGGTGGCCATCGGCACCTTCATGCCGGTGGCGTCGAGGGCCTCACGGAAGCGCTTGATGTGCGCCTCCCGCTCGCTGTCGGAGGACCCGAAGGGGATCAGGTCGTCGTCGTGGAAGGTGACACCGTGGGCGCCGAGCTCGGCCAGGCGCTGCACCGTCTCGACCGGGTCGAGGGCACGGCGGGTGGCGTCGCCGAAGGGGTCCCGTCCCTGCCAGCCGACGGTCCACAGGCCGAAGGTGAACCTGTCCTCGGGGGTGGGCTGGTAGCTCATGCCGCGGCTCCTTGCTTGCGGACGACTGCTTGCTACGACTCGCTACGACTATTTCGTCATGGCGGTTTACAAATTAGTATGCCGACGCGTCCCTGGGAAGGGACAAGATGTCCCCGAAGGGGTGAGGTCCGGGTCGTGGTCATCCGGGGCACCCTGGAAACAGCAGGTCAGATCCCGCAGAGCCGCGGAAAAGGGAGAACCCGATGTCAGCAGCCGAGGGTCCGCTCGTCGTCGGCGTGGACACGTCCACCCAGTCCACCAAAGCGCTGGTCGTCGACGCCTCGACCGGACGGGTCGTCGCGAGCGGCCAGGCACCGCACACCGTGACCTCCGGGGCCGGCCGCGAGAGCGACCCGCGTCAGTGGTGGGACGCCTTGTGCGAGGCCCTGCGCCAGTGCGGCGACGCCGCGCACGAGGCCGCCGCGGTCTCGATCGGCGGGCAGCAGCACGGCCTGGTCACGCTGGACGCACAGGGCGAGCCGGTACGTCCGGCTCTGCTGTGGAACGACGTGCGCTCGGCACCGCAGGCCCGTCGGCTGACCGAGGAGCTCGGCGGCGCGAAGTTCTGGGCCGAGCGCACGGGCTCCGTGCCGGCCGCGTCCTTCACGGTCACGAAGTGGGCCTGGCTGGCCGAGCACGAGCCGGAGGCGGCCCGGGCCACCCAGGCCGTACGCCTCCCCCACGACTACCTGACCGAACGCCTCACGGGTGAGGGCACCACCGACCGGGGCGACGCCTCCGGTACGGGCTGGTGGGCGTCGGGGACGGAGTCGTACGACGAGGAGATCCTCGCGCACGTGGGGCTCGACCCGGCACTGCTGCCCCGAGTGGTCCGGCCCGGCGAGGTCGCGGGCACCGTCCGCGACAGCCACGAGCTGCCGTTCTCCAAGGGCACCCTGGTCGCCCCCGGCACCGGCGACAATGCCGCGGCCGCGCTGGGCCTCGGGCTGCGTCCCGGCATGCCCGTGCTGAGCCTCGGCACGTCGGGCACGGTGTACGCGGTGTCGAGGCGGCGCCCCGCCGACCCGACCGGCACGGTGGCGGGCTTCGCCGACGCGCACGGCGACTGGCTGCCGCTGGCCTGCACCCTGAACTGCACGCTCGCCGTCGACCGCCTTGCCACCCTGCTGGGCCTCGACCGCGAGGCCGTGGAACCCACCACCGGCCTCACGCTCCTGCCGTACCTGGACGGCGAACGCACCCCGAACCTGCCGAACGCCTCCGGCGTCCTGCACGGCCTGCGCCACGACACGACCGCCGGCCAGCTCCTTCAGGCCGCCTACGACGGTGCCGTCCACGCGCTGCTCGGTGCCCTGGACCTGGTCCTGGACGACGACGCCGACCGTTCGGCCCCGCTGCTGCTGATCGGCGGCGGCGCCCGGGGTACGGCCTGGCAGCAGACCGTACGACGGCTGTCGGGGCGCCCGGTGCAGGTGCCCGAGGCCAAGGAACTGGTCGCGCTCGGCGCGGCGGCCCAGGCGGCCGGCCTGCTGACCGGCGAGGATCCGGCGGCGGTCGCCCGGCGCTGGAACACCACGCGTGGGCCGGTGCTTGACGCCGTGGAGCGGGACGAGGAGACGCTGGACAGGATCAGCGGGGTACTCTCCGACGCGGCCCCGCTGCTGGAGCGGAGCCCCGAAAGCCACTGAGGACTGACGAGGATTGACGGAGGCATGACCGCACCGCTGCACGAGGCCCACCCGGCCGGCGCCGGGCCCGCACTGCCCAACACCCAGCAGGGCATGCGACGCCGCAACCTCGCCCGGGTGATGCACACCGTCAGCGCCGAGGGTCCGCTCTCCCGTGCCGCCGTCGCCTCCCGCATCGGGCTGACCCGTGCCGCGGTGTCCACGCTCGTCGACGAGCTGATCCGCTCGGGACTGCTCGAAGAACTCGGTCCCGAGCGGCCCGGCCGGGTGGGCCGTCCCGGATCGGCGCTTGCCGTCAGCGGGCATGGTCCGGCCGGGATCGGCGCGGAAATAGGCGTCGACCATCTCGCCGTCTGCGCGGTCGACCTGCGCGGCGAGGTGCGGTCCAGGGCGGTGCGGTACGGCGCGAACCGGGGCCGTGCTCCCGAGCCGGTGATCGAGGAACTCACCGACATGGTGCGGCGGGTCCTCGCCGAGGCAGAGGGCGAGGGTCTGTGGCCCGCCGGTCTGGCGGTCGCCGTGCCGGGTCTGGTGGCGCGGGACGCCCGTACGGTCGTACGCGCACCGAACCTCGACTGGCGCGACACGGACCTCGGCGCCCTGCTGCCCGTGGAGTTCCCGTTGACCGTGGGCAACGAGGCCAACTTCGGCGCGCTCGCCGAACTCTGGCTCGGCGACGGCACGCCGCGCGACTTCCTGCACGTGTCGGCGGAGATCGGTATCGGCGCGGCGGTCGTGGTGGACGGGGGGCTGCTGCACGGAACGCGCGGTTTCGCGGGCGAGTTGGGGCACGTGCCCGTGCGACCGGACGGACCCGAGTGCCCGTGCGGGGGGCATGGATGCCTTGAGCAGTACGCCGGTGAGGAGGCGGTCCTGCGTGCGGCAGGACTGGAGCCGGGCGCGGACCGCGTCGGGCTGCTCGCCGAGCGTGCCGCCGACGGCGACGAGAACGTACGCCGGGCTCTGCGCGACGCGGGAACAGCGCTCGGTATCGCCCTGACGGGCGCGGTCAATCTGCTCGACCCCGAGAGTGTGGTGCTGGGCGGCGCGCTGGCGGGGCTCGCGCCCTGGCTGCTGCCGTCGCTGGAGACCGAGTTGGACCGGCGCACCGCGGGGCCCGCCTGCCCGGTGTCCGTGTCGCGGTTGGGGCCCGAGGGGCCGTTGCTGGGGGCGGCGCATTCGGTGGTGCGGGCGGTGCTCGACGATCCGGGGGGCGTGGCGGAGCGGGGCTGAATGCCCGCGGAGCGGGGCGTGGTTCCGTGCGGCGTGGGAGTGAGTCCCTGTGGAACAGGCCTGATTCCAGGTCGAGTTCATTCGTGTGAGTGAGCAAGTTATCCACAATCGCGGGGCTGTCCACGGAAACCCGGCGCTCCCTTCTGCCCACCCCACCAGCGACGTACCGTGATTCACGCGAGGCTCAGCAGGCGTCCCGCCCCTCCCCCACCGGCCTTCCACAGAGCGGAGTTGTGCAGCGATGAGCGATCCCCGGATCCTGACCGTGCGACCCGAACCCGGCGAGTACGCCTGGACGTTCGGCGGCGCAGCTCCCGTGGCGCGCATCGCACCCGGCACGGTCCTCGACCTCTACACGGAGGACTGCTTCGCCGGACGGGTACGGTCGGAGAAGGACCTGGTGTCCGAGGTGTGCGAGTTCCCGTTCCTCAACCCGCAGACCGGCCCCTTCCACGTCGAGGGCGCCGAGCCCGGTGACACGGTCGCCGTGCACTTCGTGTCGATCGAACCGGCCCGGGACTGGGCCGCGTCCACCACCGTCCCGCTGTTCGGCGCACTCACCTCGACGCACACCACGGCCACGCTGCAACCGCCGCTCCCGGAGACCGTCTGGATCTGGCAGCTCGACCGGACACGGCGTACGGCGCTGTTCCGGGCACACGACAGTGACATCGAGGTCGAGTTGCCCATGGACCCGATGCACGGCACCGTCGGGGTGGCGCCGGCCAATCTCGAGGTTCGCTCGGCCCTGGTGCCCGACGCACACGGCGGGAACATGGACACACCGGAGATGCGGGCGGGCGTCACCTGCTACCTCGGGGTGAACGTCGAAGGCGCACTGCTCAGTCTCGGTGACGGACACGCCCGGCAGGGCGAGGGCGAGACCTGTGGGGTCGCGGTCGAGTGCGCGATGAACACCGTGGTGATCGTCGAGCTGCTCAAGGGACTTGCCACCCCCTGGCCCCGCATCGAGTCGGACACACACATCATCTCGACGGGTTCGGCCCGGCCGCTGGAGGACGCGTTCCGGATATCCCAGCACGACCTGGTGCAGTGGCTGGTGCGCGACTACGGGTTCAGTGAGCTGGACGCCTACCAGTACGCGACCCAGGCCGTCGAGTCACCGCTGGCCAACGTGTGCGACACCAACTACACCTGCGTGGCCAAGATCCGCAAGGAGTGGCTGCCCACACGCGAGACGCACCGCGGAGTACATGCGCGACTGCGGGAGACGGCGGCGACGCTGCGCTGAGCGCCCCGACCGACGTCAGCACTGCCCCAGCCAACCCCGACACCAACCCGCGACTCCCTCAGCTCCGAACTGCGGCCGTCCCAACTCCGAACAGCGGCCAACCCGACACTGAAAGGCGACCGCCCTTTGGAACGCGTTAGACCCCTCCCCAGCCGACGGCGCATCCTCCAAGGCACCGCCCTCGCCGCCGTCCCCTATGCCCTGCTTCCCGAATGGCAGGCCGGAGTGCACGTCCCGGGCCCGGACTACCCGCTCGCCGAGTGGAAGCCGGCGAGCACCGCCAACTACACGGTGGCGAACCGCCCTACGACCCATCCTGTAGACCGGGTGATCATCCACGTGACACAGACCACCTACCCCAACACCCTGTTCCTCTTCGGGCGCCCGAAGAAGAAGGTGTCCGCCCACTACGTCGTCCGGTCCGCCGACGGTCACACCTCCCAGTGCGTTCGCGAGGCGGACATCGCCTGGCACGCCGGGGACTGGGACCACAACACACGCAGCATCGGCATAGAGCACGAGGGCTGGGTCGACCAGCCCGGCTACTTCACCGACGTCATGTACGAGACATCGGCCCGGCTCACGGCAGCCATCTGCACCAGGCACGGCATACCGAAGGACCGCACACACATCATCGGACACCACGAAGTGCCGGGCACCGACCACACCGATCCCGGTCCGCACTGGGACTGGACGCGTTACATGCGTCTGGTGAACGCCGTCTGAGGACTCGCACATCTGCGCCCGTTGGCTCGTCGTTCGGGTGCCCCCCGTCGAAAAGGTTGTCCGCGCGCGTACCCGGAGTGACGATGTCCCCATCCGCATCGCCTTCCCGGGAGGCCGAGTTGACCGATCCGTGGGTGGCCCTGGAGCCGGGGGCCGACCCCGCCGAGCGTGTACGGGTGCTGCGTCGTGCGCATGAGACGTTCACCGAGGCAGGGACCGTGCCGAAGCCGGTGCGTGCAGTGGTGGCCGACTCGTGGCGGCGTTCCGCGCGGGCCGGTGTGGGTCCGGACGGGACCGCGAGCGTGGAGTTGGCGGACGGAGATCTCGGTGCCTATCGCGCGGAGCACCCGCTGGCGCGGGTGATGCCGCTGTTCCGGGAGCTGCTGGGCACGTTCGCCGCCGACGGCGAGCACCTGCTCGCGGTGTGCGACGCGCACGGCAGGCTGCTGTGGGTGGAAGGCCATCCCACGACCCGGCGCAAGGCGGACCTGATGAACTTCGTGCCCGGCGCGCGGTGGGCGGAGACCGCGGTCGGCACGAACGCACCGGGCACGGCCGTCGCAGTGGACCGGCCGGTGCAGGTGTTCGCCGCCGAGCACTTCATCCGCCGGGTGCAGCCCTGGACCTGTGCGGCGGCGCCGGTGCACGATCCGCGCACCGGGCGGGTGCTCGGGGCCGTGGACATCACCGGCGGAGACGGGCTGGCGCATCCGCACAGTCTGGGGTTCGTGCAGGCGGTGGCCCGTGCCGCGGAGTCCCAACTGGCGCTGCTCGCCCCGCCCGCGCCCGCCACCGACACGCCGGAGCTGAACGCGTTGGGCCGGGACGAGGCGCAGCTGCGCATGGGCGGCCGCCGGGTCAGGCTCAGTCGCCGGCACAGCGAGATCCTGGTGCTGCTGGCCCGCCATCCGGAGGGGCTGACCGGGGACGAGTTGCTGTGCGCGTTGTACGAGGACGAGTCGGTGACGCCGGTGACGCTGCGCGCCGAACTGGCCCGTCTGCGCCGGGTGCTGGGCCCCGGGCTGCTCGCCTCGCGGCCGTACCGGCTCACGGTGCCGGTCGAGTCGGACGTGGCGGTCGTGGAGCGTCGCCTGGAGACGGGTGCGGTCACGGCCGCGGTCCTGGCGTACTCCGGTCCGCTGCTGCCCGGTTCCCAGGCACCGGCGGTGGTACGGCTCAGGCGGCGCCTCGCCGACGGCCTGCGTACGGCGCTGGTCGCGCGCCTCGACCCCGACCTGCTGGCCGACTGGGCGCACGCGTCGTGGGGCGAGGACGACCTGGAGGTATGGCGGGCGCTCGCCGCGGTGCGGCCGACGGCGGCGGTGCGGTCGAGGCTGGCCGCGCTGGAGTCGGAACTCACGGCACCGCCTGTTCGGGAGGGCCGCCCGCCGCGCTGACCGAAACAACGGCCCTCGGAAGGGTCGGCCCACCGAGGGGTCGGCCCACCGAAGGGGTCGGCCCACCGAAGGGTAGGCCCTCCGAAGGGTAGGCCCTCCGAAGGGGCGGCCCAGCGAAGCATCTCCGCGCTGAGGGGACTCCCCAGCGAAGCACCGGCCCACCGAAGCACCGCCCACCAGCCACCCGGCCAAGCGGCCCGCCCGGTCAAGCGGCCCACCGGGCCAACCAGCCATCCAGCCACCCGGCCCACGAACCACCCGGCCCGCCGATGGACCGGACCCCCGATGGACCGGACCCCCGGCCCCGCGCAACCTACTTGCAACCTCGCCGTCCCTAGCCTCGCGCCGAGAGCTGCCCAACGGCGGGCAGTGCTTCTTCGGGAGGCAGAGCAGTATGACCCGTTTCGCGGCGCCCGGCACCGAGGGTGCGATCGTCTCCTACCAGGCGCGCTACGACCACTTCATCGGCGGTGAGTACGTGCCGCCGATCAGGGGGCAGTACTTCGAGAACCCGACGCCGGTGAACGGGCAGCCGTTCACCGAGATCGCGCGGGGCACGGCGGAGGACGTGGAGCGGGCGCTGGACGCGGCGCATGCGGCCGCCCCCGCGTGGGGCAGGACGTCGGTGACCGAGCGGGCCGACATCCTGCTGAAGATCGCCGACCGGATGGAGGCGAACCTGGAGAAGCTGGCGGTCGCCGAGAGCTGGGAGAACGGCAAGCCGGTGCGGGAGACGCTGGCGGCGGACATTCCGCTGGCCATCGACCACTTCCGCTACTTCGCGGGGGCGATCAGGGCGCAGGAGGGCTCGCTGGGCGAGGTCGACGACGACACGGTGGCGTACCACTTCCACGAGCCGTTGGGCGTGGTCGCGCAGATCATCCCGTGGAACTTCCCCATCCTGATGGCCACGTGGAAGCTCGCCCCGGCGCTGGCCGCGGGCAACGCGGTCGTGCTCAAGCCGGCCGAGCAGACGCCGGCATCCATCCACTACTGGATGAGCCTGGTCGCCGACCTGCTCCCGCCCGGCGTGGTCAACATCGTCAACGGCTTCGGCGTGGAGGCGGGCAAGCCGCTGGCGTCCAGCCCCCGGGTGGCCAAAGTGGCGTTCACCGGGGAGACCACGACGGGCCGGCTGATCATGCAGTACGCCTCGGAGAACATCACGCCGGTCACCCTCGAACTCGGTGGCAAGTCCCCGAACATCTTCTTCGACGACGTCTGGGCGACCGACGACGACTTCCGGGACAAGGCGCTCGAGGGATTCACTATGTTCGCGCTCAACCAGGGCGAGGTGTGCACGTGCCCGTCCCGGGCACTGGTCCAGCGCGGAAACTACGCCGAGTTCATGGAGGCGGCGATCGCCCGCACCGAGCGGATCACGACCGGCCACCCGCTCGACACGGACACGATGATCGGCGCGCAGGCCTCCAACGACCAGTTGGAGAAGATCCTCTCCTACCTGGACATCGGCCGGCAGGAGGGCGCCCGGGTTCTGACGGGCGGCGAACGTATCGAGCACGACGGCGAGTTGAAGGGCGGCTACTACGTCCAGCCGACCGTCTTCGAGGGCGACAACCGCATGCGGATCTTCCAGGAGGAGATCTTCGGGCCGGTCGTCTCGGTGACGTCCTTCGACGACTTCGACGACGCCATCAAGATCGCCAACGACACGCTGTACGGCCTCGGTGCGGGCGTGTGGACACGGGACATCAACACCGCGTACCGCGCGGGCCGCGCCATCCAGGCCGGACGCGTGTGGACCAACTGCTACCACGCCTACCCGGCGCACGCGGCCTTCGGCGGCTACAAGGGCTCCGGCATCGGGCGTGAGACACACAAGATGATGCTGGAGCACTACCAGCAGACCAAGAACATTCTTTGCTCTTACAGCCCTAAGAAACTCGGCTTCTTCTAGGGTCTCAAGTGGGTTGCCTGGGGGGCACTGTTGCCCTCCAGACAACCCAGTACAACAAACACGCTCAGCGACCATTTCAACACTTTGCGTCGCCGTAAGACCTCCAGGGAACTTCGTCCCGGTCTGGCCGCGGACCACAAGTCGACTCTCTAGGTTTCTAGGGATTGGTCGGATGGGCACCTTGGGGCGTTGACGGTTGGCTGAGGTCCCGGACGTGGCTGTACTCCGCTGCTGTACCGCACCCCTCAGCGCATTCACCCAGACGGGTCGACAGGCTCCCGTGCTCACGTACGGCTAGCGCTCGATGGCGGCGTATACCCCGAAATCGCCTGCCATCGCGCCCGCGCTTGCTCGGATTCTGGTGCCCCCATTACCTCGAATATCGCCACCGCTGCCGCGGGTTGCGTTGCCGCACGGTCTGGGTCGGCCGAAGCGAGCGCCTGGCCTAGTCGATCGAGCACGCATGCCTCGTGCAACCGCCGCCCGGCCCACCCAGCGGTGCCGCCCAAGCCGCTGGGAAGAGTCGGTGCCCTTGCGGGTAATCCGGTGGCGGATGCCTCGCTCGCGGAGCCATCTCCGCAGGTGGTCGTAGTCGTAGCCCTTGTCAGCATGGAGCTTGGCCGGCCGTCGGCGCCTCGGCCCACCGCGGGAAAGGATGATTGAGGTATTGACGATGGGTCGTCAATACTCCCGCAGAAGAAGTTTCGGCTCCTCGCCCGAAACATTCGGGGACCCCGGCGAGCCGGACGGCGAACCCCCGGCGCCGCCGTCGACGGATGTCGTAGGACCGGGCCCGGGGCCAGGGCCGGGACGAGTGTGCGGACGCTGCTTGCTCGACTTCTCTCTTCCGCGCGGACGCCTTGGACTGGCGAGCCGTATCGCAATCTCCGGAGTGTTTCCGGTCGGCGCGACAGCTTGTCAAGCCTGAAGGGGAGGCGCTGTTTGTGGACAGATCGGCGACAAGCCTTGACCAGAGGGCTCCACATTCCTAGCTTGTGGCGTCAAAGTATTCGGAAATTCTTCGAATGTTTCGAGATTTTCCCTGCCCCGGCACGTCCGCCCCGCGGTTCATCGGAGTCCACCTCACCCCCGCCCCCGAAGGAGGCCCTCTGATGTGGTTTCGCCACCCGTCCCCGGTCCGTCCAAGACGCTTACTCGCCGTCCTTGCGCCCTTGCTGCTCGTGGCTACCTTCCTCGGTGCCCAGCCCGCCGCCGCGGCGACCGTAGACCCCAACGCCTCGTATGTGCTGGTCAACCGCAACAGCGGCAAGGCCCTGGATGTCTACAACCTGGCGACCAACGACGGCGCCCGCATCACCCAGTGGACCAGGAACGATCAGATCCAGCAGCAGTGGCAGTTCGTCGATTCCGGGGGCGGCTACTACCGCATCAAGTCCCGCTACTCGGGCAAGGTGCTGGACGTCCACAACTGGTCCACCGCGAACGGCGGCTCGATCGTCCAGTGGGCCGACCTGAACGCCACCAACCAGCAGTGGCGGCTGGCCGACAGCTCGGACGGCTACGTGCGGCTCATCTCGCGCCACAGCAACAAGGCCCTCGAAGTACAAGGCGCCTCCACCGCCGACAACGCGAACGTCGTCCAGTACGACGACTGGGGCGGCACCAACCAGCAGTGGCAGCTCGTCAAGGTCGGCGCCGACAACCCCGGCCCGTGCGCGCTTCCGTCGACATACCGCTGGACATCAACGGGGGCACTGGCGCAGCCCAAGCCGGGGTGGGTCTCGCTCAAGGACTTCACCGTCGTCCCCTACAACGGCAGGCAACTCGTCTATGCGACGACGCACGACACGGGGACGCGCTGGGGTTCGATGAACTTCGGCCTGTTCACCAACTGGTCGGAGATGGCCTCGGCCAGCCAGAACACGATGTCGAATTCCACCGTCGCGCCCACGCTCTTCTACTTCGCGCCGAGGAACATCTGGGTGCTCGCCTACCAGTGGGGCGGGACCGCCTTCTCCTACCGGACGTCGAGCGACCCCACCAACCCGAATGGCTGGTCATCCCAGCAGGTGCTCTTCTCCGGAAGCATCCCCGACTCCGGAACAGGCCCCATCGACCAGACGCTCATCGGTGACGGGACGAACATGTACCTGTTCTTCGCCGGCGACAACGGCAAGATCTACCGGGCCAGTATGCCGATCGGGAACTTCCCGGGCAGCTTCGGCACGACCTCGACAGTGATCATGAGCGATACGACGAACAACCTGTTCGAGGCCCCGCAGGTCTACAAGCTCCAGGGCCAGAACCGCTACCTCATGATCGTCGAGGCGATCGGCTCGCAGGGCCGCTACTTCCGCTCGTTCACGGCCACCAGTCTGAACGGCTCATGGACACCCCAGGCCGCGACCGAGAGCAACCCCTTCGCCGGCAAGGCCAACAGTGGCGCCACCTGGACCAACGACATCAGCCATGGCGAACTCATCCGCACCAGCGCCGATCAGACCATGACCGTCAATCCCTGCAATCTGCAGTTGCTCTACCAGGGGCGCAGCCCCAACTCCGGCGGCGACTACGGCCTCCTGCCCTACCGTCCGGGTCTGCTGACACTGCAGCGCTGACGGCGTGGCACGAGTCCGGCTCCGGTATGGAGCCGACGTGGCGGGCTCGGCGGAAGGCCGAGCCCGCCCAGGTCAGACAACAACGTCAGCGCTCATACGGCGACGGAGCGCGGGTCGGGCAACGCTCACCAGCCCGAGGGCCATCCCGTAACGCGCTGCGCTCGTACACACGGCGATGGCCGCGGTGGGAGGCGACGCACCTGGCGCACTCGGGCCGGCCCATGTACCGCGTGGTGTTGCCGACCTGGCTCTCCAGCGCGCGGACCACCCCACGGGCGATGCGGTTTCAGGCGATGCGGTTTCCCGACGGCTGCATGATGACGTCGTGGGAGGCGACCCAGCTCGCCCGGCGCGTCCGGTGAAGGGAATCCGCGCCCGACGAGCGTCGGGTTTGTCCTACGCCGATCGCACAATTGGTTGACCTTTGAGTACCCAGGTGGTGGGCCTGGACAAGTCCCGGGAGGACAGTGACCTCCCCGGTCCGCACCGATGCGGGTTCTCACCCAACACGTCGTCGCGGACCAGCCAGGAGGCTCCACTGGCGGCGATACCAAGCGGGGGCCATAGCGCCCTGATCGCGGCTCATGCCAAGGGAGGTGTCTGCGGCGGAGTCTTGCCGTCCCGCAGAGAACCTTCGCCCCAAGGAGCCGCGCCCATGAACACCGGTCCGGCCGGCCCGAAGGCGACCGGATACAGTGCGCGAGACGGCAGCCTGGTCAGGGAGAGAAGCGTGACCGACACCAGCAACACCCGACCCGCCGACAGCGAAGTGCAAGCTCCGCGACAGAGCCGCCTGCACCGCCTGATGCGCTACCTCCCTCTGATCGCCCCCGTCCTGCTGTGGGCCGTGCCCTGCTGGGTGCTCCTGCACACCGGCCAGCACTGGCCACTGCCCGTCACGCTGGCCGGCACCGCCCTGTTCGCCCTAGGCCTCGTCGGTATGCCGCTCGCGATGGCGCGCGGCCACGGCCGGCGCCAGCAGGACCGGGCGGCGATCGTCGGTGACACCCTGCTGGGGACCAGCTGGGTTCTGTTCACCTGGTCCATTCTGCTCGGCGTCCCGTTGCGGCTCGCCCTGACCGTGGCCGGCGTCGGCGAGAGTCCGGACCGGGCCCGAATCGTCACTTGGGCCGTCCTCGGCATAACCGCCGCACTACTCGCCTGGGGGTACGCCGAAGCCCGCCGCGTGCCACGCGTGCGCCGACTCGACGTGCAACTCCCACGGCTGGGTGCCGGGTTGGACGGCATGCGCGTCGCCCTGATCACCGACACCCACTACGGCCCGCTCGATCGCACTCGCTGGTCGGCGCGGGTATGCGAGACGGTCAACACGCTGGAAGCCGACCTGGTCTGCCACACTGGCGACATCGCGGACGGCACGGCCGAGCGCCGCCGCGCCCAGGCCGTCCCACTCGGTACCGTGCAGGCCACCCGGGCCCGGGTCTACGTCACCGGCAACCACGAGTACTACAGCGAGGCCCAGGGCTGGGTCGACCTGATGGACGAGCTGGGCTGGGAGCCGCTGCGAAACCGCCATCTGCTGCTCGAACGCGGAGGCGACACCCTCGTGGTCGCCGGCGTGGACGACGTCACCGCCGAGTCCTCCGGCCTGGCAGGCCACCGCGCCCACCTCGCCGGAGCCCTGCACGGCGCCGACCCCGACCTACCCGTCCTGCTCCTGGCACACCAGCCCAAGTTCATCGACCGGGCGGCAGCCGCCGGCATCGACCTCCAGCTCTCCGGCCACACCCACGGCGGCCAGATCTGGCCCTTCCACCACCTGGTCCGCGTCGACCAGCCCGCCCTCGCCGGCCTCAGCCACCACGGCACCCGCACCCTCCTCTACACCAGCCGCGGCACCGGCTTCTGGGGCCCGCCGTTCCGCGTCTTCGCCCCCAGCGAGATCACCCTGCTCGTGCTCCGCTCCCCGCACCTGCCCACCTCGCCGTAGCACCGGGCGGGCCAACACATCCGCTCGGAGCAGTCCACGAGCGGAGCGATGCGGCGTCGACAGAGGGAAGTGGCCTAGCGGATCACGTGCCGATCTTCGAGGCGGTCGAGAAGGGCGACACCCAGGCCGCCCGGGATGCCACGTCCGCCCACATGGAGGGCGCGTCCCAGCGCCTGATGGAGGCTCTGGAGCAGCGCGAAGAAGCGCGAGGACCAGCGCCACGGCTCCCGGATCCGGCCCTATGCCCCACCCACAGACAGAGTGGTAGACCGGTTAACCGGTTGATCCTAGAGTGGCGAACCACAGCAGCGCAGCGAAACGTCGCCGTCATCCCTCCCCGGAGCCTCGCCGTGCCTGCAGGGCCGTTCCCGTGCCCGATGCAGCGGGACCGGGGACGGGACCTCGTCGGTTCCCGTCTACCGGAAGAGGAATGAACCCGGTGCTCGAACCCCGCCCCTTGGTCGCGATGATCCACGCCGTGCCGTCCGGCGCCCGTATCGCGCAGGAGACCTTCGCACGGGACTTTCCCGAGGCCCGTGTCTGGAACGTGCTGGACGACCGCCTCCTGGACGACGCCAGTGCCGCCGGCGGCCTCACCGACGCGCTGCGGCGGCGCATGCTCCGTCTGATCGGCCATGTGATGGACGGCGGTGCGCAGGCTCTGCTGCTGACCTGCTCCTCCTACGGTGAGGTGGTGGACACCGCCCGCACCCTGTGGGAGGTGCCCGTCCTCAAGTCGGACGAGGCGATGTTCAAGGCCGCGCTGGCTGGCCCGTATCGACGGATCGCCGTCGTCGCCTCCGCCGCACCCGCGTCCCGGCGGCCGTCGCCCAACTCCACGCACTCGTCCCGGCGGTGCGGCCCGACCGCGCCGTCGACATCGTCACCGCGCTGAGCGAGAACGCGGCCGCTACGGACAGCCCCGAGGACACCGCCCGTCACCTCGCCGCCGCGCTGCGTGCCGTCGGCGCGGGTGACGTCGACGCGGTGCTGCTGGCGCAGTACTCCCTGACTCCCGCCCGCGAAGCGCTGACCGCACTGCTGGACGTGCCGGTCCTCGACGGTGCCGCTGCCGCCGCGCGCGAGCTGCGCGACCTGCTGGCGGTCGCCCCGTCACCCGCGCGCACCGAGGCGGTCGCGCCGTGACCGCGCGTCTGCCGTGGCCGCCGGCCTACACCGTCGCCGGCGACGACTGCCGCGCGCCCGTCTCCCTCGGGTTCGACGCACCGCTCGCCGACGCGGTCCGGCAGTTGGCCGAGCTCGGTTACGACGGTGTGGAGGTGCAGGTCCGCGACGTCACCGCACGTGATGCCGAGACTTGATCCGCACGGTCGGTGGCAGCGCTCTGGGAGTGCTGGGCATCGGGACCGGTCCGATCGCCGCGCAGGACCGCCTGACGCTGACCGATCCTTCGCCCGACGTACGCCGGTACGCACTGGACCGGCTGCTGGGTGCGGCCCGGCTGGCGGGTGCGCTGGGCGTGCCCGTGACGCTCGGTCAGACGCGCGGCGCCTTCCTGCCGGGGCTCGCGGACATGCAGCGCGCCTGGGCCGAACGCGCCCTGCACCAGCTCGCCGAGGAGGCGGCCGCCCGTGGCAGCCGGCCCGCTCCTGGACCGCCCTGACGGACGCCTCCGCCGTCCTGGCCTGACACCCCGACTCCCCTACTCCTTGTAGCCCTCAGAGAGGAACCCGCATCATGAGCAGCACCTACCGTCTCGGTGTCCTGGAAGGCGACGGCATCGGTCCGGAGATCGTGCCGGCCTCCGTGGAGATCGCCACCGCCGCCGCGCAGGCCGCGGGGGTCACCGTCGACTGGGTCACCCTGCCGCTCTGCGCCGCCGCCATCGACACCCACGGCACCCCCGTACCGCAGGAGACCACGCAGGCACTGGCCGACCTGGACGGCTGGCTCCTCGGCCCGCACGACTCCGTCAGCTACCCCGAACCCCACAAGTCCGCCCTCAACCCCTCGGGCACCCTGCGCAAGCACTTCCAGCTGTTCGCCAACATCCGCCCCGCCAAGAGCTTCCCCGGCGCCACGGCGGTCTGCGACAACGCCGACCTCGTCATCGTCCGTGAGAACACCGAGGGCTTCTACGCCGACCGCAACACCTACGCCGGCACCGGCGAGTTCAGCCCCGTCGAGGGCGTCGCCATCGCGATGGGCATCATCACCCGCACGGCCACCGAACGCGTCGCCCGCGTCGCCTTCGACCTCGCCCGCTCGCGGCGCAAGAAGCTCACCATCGTCCACAAGGCCAACGTCCTCAAGCTCACCACCGGCCTGTTCCGCACCGTGTGCCAGGAAGTCGCCCAGGACTACCCGGACGTGGCTGTCGACGACTTCCATATCGACGCCATGACCGTCCATCTGGTGCGCCGCGCCCAGGACTTCGACGTCATCGTCACCGAGAACATGTTCGGTGACATCCTCTCCGACCTCGCCGGCGAGATCAGCGGCTCGCTGGGCACCGCCCCCTCCATCAACGCCTCCGCCACCACCGCGATGGCCCAGGCCTCGCACGGCTCCGCACCCGACATCGCCGGCCGCAACATCGCCAACCCGGTCGCCATGATCCTCTCCGGTGCGATGGACGTCGCCGCCGCCTTCCGGCGTGCCGGCCTGCGCACCGCCCTCGTCTTCGGCACCCCGGACACCACCTCGGCACTGCCCGCCGACTACGACGCCGCCGTGGTGGCCCTCAAGTCCCGCTCCACGCCCGCGGACCAGGCCGTCTCGGAGTCCCTGGACGCCCAGCGCTGGCTGTGGGCGAAGGGCGCGGCCCAGGTCTACTTCAAATACTGCTCCACCTTCGACTCCACCCCCCAGGGCAACATCGGCCCGGTCGCCGACGCGCTCCTCGACGCCGCCGGAGCCGGGATCACCCTGCGCTGCCCGGCGTCCCCGCCCAACGGCCGCACCGTCTACCAGGGCCATCTCTTCGTCCACGACCAGCTGTTGTCCGACTCACCGTTGCGCCACCACCCGCTCAACCCCATGACGGACTCCGCACTGGTGCGCCTGCTGTCCGCGCAGACCAGCCACCGCGTCGCGCTGATCGACCGGTCGACCGTCCGGCGCGGCACCGACGCCGTACGTGACGCACTGGTCGCCCACCATCAGGACGGGGTACGGCACGTCATCGCCGACGCGATCACCGACGACGACCTCGCCGTCCTCGGCGGCGCGTGCCTCGAACTGCCGGTCGTCGCCGGCGCCGCCGGGCTGGCCGAAGGGATCGGTCACGCCTGTCCGGACGGCGCCCCCGCGACCGGTGACCCCGTACCGCGGGAGGGCCGCGCCGCCGTGCTGGCCGGCAGCTGCTCGGCCCGCACCCTGGAACAGATCGCCCATTTCC
The DNA here is from genome assembly GCF_039537145.1 of Streptomyces shaanxiensis. Classification (NCBI taxonomy): domain Bacteria; kingdom Bacillati; phylum Actinomycetota; class Actinomycetes; order Kitasatosporales; family Streptomycetaceae; genus Streptomyces; species Streptomyces shaanxiensis. Next base: position 150,722 of record NZ_BAAAZY010000009.1, on the reverse strand, counting down.
ACGCCGCCGGCCTGCCCTCTCTCCACCTCGACGTCCTCGCCGACGCGGCCGGACGCGAAGTCGTCGACGAGGCGCTGGCCTGGTTCGACACGCAGGATCCGCGCCTGCCTGTGCTGATCTACGCCTCCGCCTCGCCGGAGGAACTCGCTGCGGTCCCGGCCCAGTTGGGGGTCGCCGAAGCGGCCGCTCGGGTCGAGGAGCTCCTCGGCGTTCTCGCCACCCACCTCGTCGAACGGGGCGTACGCCGACTCCTGGTCGCCGGCGGGGAGACCTCCGGCGCCGTCACCACCGCCCTCGGCATCCGTGCCGTCCTGGTCGGCGAGGAAGCGGACCCCGGAGTCCCGTGGACCCACGCCACCACCAAGGCCGGCGACCTCTTCCTGATGCTGAAGTCCGGCAACTTCGGCGCCCCCGACCTGTTCACCCGCGCCCTCGGCAGCAGCGGTGAGGCACGGTGAGCGGCTACGCCGACGAGCGGACGGCCCGCGCGCTGATCGTCCGTACGGCACGCTCCCTGTTCACCCGCGGCCTGACCCACGGCTCCACCGGCAACCTGTCGCTACGCCTCGCCGACGGCAGTCTCCTGCTCACTCCCACCGGCTCCAGCCTGGGCGGTGTCACGGAAGAGGAACTGTCCCGCACCGACCTGAACGGCCGTCACCTCGACGGCCCCGCGCCCACGAAGGAGACATTCCTGCACGCCGCGTTCTACCGGGCCCGGCCCGATGCCCACGCGGTCGTCCACCTGCACTCCACGCACGCCGCCGCCGTCTCCTGCCTCGACGGCCTCGACCCCGCGAACGCCCTGCCCCCGCTCACCGCGTACTACGCCATGCGCGTCGGCACCCTGCCGCTGCTGCCCTACCACGCCCCCGGCGACGTCGCCCTGGAACCTCTCGCCGAGCGCACCGCGCGCACCCACCACGCCGTTCTCCTCGCCAACCACGGGCCCGTCGTCGCCGGCGCCACGTTGGAGAAGGCCGCCGACGCCGTCGAGGAACTCGAGGAAACCGCCAAGCTGCACCTTCTCCTCCGGGGGCACGCCACCCGCCCCCTCACCCCCGAGCAGGCCGCCGCGCTCGCGCCCGCTCCCTCCTGACGGCCGGACCCGCGCGAGCAAGGCAGCCCCCAGCGAAAGGCAACCAGGCGCCCGAACCCCGCGCCCCCGTCCGCACCGCCGACCTGTCCGACCAGTACGGCGCCGACCTGCACGTCTGGGACCTGCAGGTCCGTCAGTTCGGCGCCCACCGCGCCTTCGCCGCCCCGTGCGCACCGTCTCGTGCCACCGGGACAACGGACTGCTCCGCGACCTGCCGCGCACCCCCGGGAACGAGAACGCCACCGGTGCCCTCGACGTGCCGGTCACCTTCGTCGGCATCACCTTCCACCCCGGCGACATCCTGCACGCGGACGACCTGAATCGACACGCCGTACCGCAGGTGGTCGAGACGGTCTCGGGAGCGGGGTATCGGGTGCGCCGACCGGACGCCGAGGGCTCTCGGCCGGTCCGCACGGCAGGCGCTACGCCGCTGCCCGAGGAGTCAACGACTCGGGGTGGAACTGCTCGACGCGGTCCCGCTTGCCGCACATGTCCCAGTAGTGCTCGGCGAGGTCGTCCGGGTCGACGACCGGGAACCGCGGGCCGTCGGGCGACTCGGCCTCGATCCGGGCCGCGGCCGCCTCGCCCGTCTCGTGACCACAGCCAGTCCCCCGACGACCTGGCCGCCATCGGCCGCGACGCGGAGTCGGCGGCCCTGGCCCGAGCGGTCCGGTGGCACTGCGAGGGCCGGGTGTTCGTCCAGGGGCGGCGCACGGTGGTCCTGCGCTGACCTTCCGGATCTTCGCGGGTGTCCAGGCCGACCAGGTCGCCGGGCCACCGAGTCACCGAGTCACCGAGTCACCGGCGAGGAGCGACCGGGTTGCCCGCCCACCTCAGGAGGGTGGCGGTGGTTTCGGCGCGGGCGGTGGGCGGGAGGTCGGCCAGGCCGAGGTGGTGGTTGGCGCCGGGGGCCCAAAGGACACGGGAGTCGCGCGTGCCGGGGCCGAGACGGAAGGGCTCGGCGACGACGGGGTCCTGCTCGCCGTTGACGAAGAGGAAGCGGCTGCCGTGCCGGCGGACCCAGCGGTCGATGTCCGGCATCGCACGGGGGTCGAAGCGCATCGGGATGTCCCGGGGGACGAAGTTGCGGGGCTCGACGGCGCGCGGCCGGCGCAGGAGGCCGGTCAGATGGGCGGTCGGGACGTCGAGATACCCGATCTGGGTGCCGAGTTGATAGAAGTACGGGACGGACTGCCGCACGACCGCGTCCGCGTAGGCCGGCAGGCGCCGGAGCGCGCGCCCTGGAGAAGGCGGTCGCGCGGGCCGTGGACGGCCGTACCGCACTGATCGTCGCCCACCGCCTCAGCCAGGCGGCGAGCGCCGACCGCGTCGTCGTCATGGACGCCGGACGGATCGTCGAGACCGGCACGCACGACGAACTGCGCGCCGCCGGGGGACCGTACGCGGCCCTGTGGGAGGCGTGGTCGGACACCCGCCACACCGCCACCTGAGACCTCGCCCGCACTGCTGCTCCTCACCTGTGGCTCGGGCCGACCCGTCAGCGACTCCGGCGGGCGTTGAGGAGGGCGTTGAGGCGGGCGGCCTGGCGGGTCAGGTGGTTGCGTTCGGAGAGGTTGGGTGCTTTTTGGGCCGCCTCGGCGTACAGGCGGGCAGCCGTCGTCAGGTCGCCGTCGCGCTCGTGGAGGTAGGCCGCCACCGCGGCGTGACGGGGCAGTGAGTCGTCAAGGGCCGCCAGTGCCGCCAGGCCGGCGCGTGGTCCGTCGGCCTCGCCGACGGCGACCGCGCGGTTGAGCCGGACGACCGGGTTGTCGGTCAGGCGCGTGAGTTCGTCGTACCACTCGACGATCTGCACCCAGTCGGTCTCCTCGGCGGTGGGCGCGTCGGCGTGGAGGGCCGCGACGGCGGCCTGGGCCTGGAACTCGCCCAGCCGGTCGCGGGCGAGTGCCGCCTGCAGGATCTCCACGCCCTCGGCGATCGCCTTGGTGTCCCATCGGCCGCGGTCCTGCTCGGCGAGCGGTACGAGGCTGCCGTCGGGCGCGGTCCGGGCGGCGCGCCGGGCGTGGTGGAGCAGCATGAGGGCAAGCAGCCCGGCCACCTCGGGGTGGTCGATCTCGGACGCGAGCTGCCGGGTGAGCCGGATGGCCTCGGCGGCGAGGTCGACGTCTCCGGAGTAGCCCTCGTTGAAGACCAGGTAGAGGACGCGCAGCACGGTGGCGACGTCGCCGGGCTGGTCGAACCGCACGCCGGAGACGGTGCGCTTGGCCCGGCTGATGCGCTGCGCCATGGTCGCCTCGGGCACCAGGTAGGCCTGGGCGATCTGGCGGGTGGTCAGGCCGCCGACGGCGCGCAGTGTGAGCGCGACCGCGGACGACGGTGTCAGGGACGGGTGGGCGCACAGGAAGTAGAGCTGGAGCGTGTCGTCCACGGCGGGCGCGGGCTCGGGCGCCGGCTCCTCGTCGACGCTCTCCTCACGCCGACGGCGGGCGGCGTCCGCCCGGGTCGCGTCGAGGAACTTGCGCCAGGCCACGGTGATCAGCCAGCCCTTCGCATCCCGCGGCGGGTCGGCCGGCCAGCCGCGGACCGCCTCGACCAGCGCGTCCTGCACGGCGTCCTCGGCCGCCACGAAGTCGGCTCCGCGGCGGACGAGGACGGCGAGCACGTTCGGCGTGAGGCTCCTCAGCATTGCCTCGTCCATCTGGGGCACCTGGGACACCTGAGAGGTCACTCCGTGATGGTGGGCGGCTCGGCCAGGAACGGGCGCACCTCCAGCCACTCGTGGATGGGCGTCCCGCCCGCCCCGGGGGCGGCCGACAGTTCCCCGGCCAGCTCGACGGCGCGGTCGTAGCTGTCGACGTCGATCACCATCCAGCCGGCGATGAGGTCCTTGGTCTCGGCGAACGGGCCGTCGGTGACCGGCGGGCGCCCCTCGCCGTCGTACCGGACCCACGCCCCCTCGGGAGCGAGCGCCTGGCCGTCGACGAACTCGCCGGTCTTCTCCAGCCGGTCCGCGAAGTCCTGCATGTACTGCACGTGGGCCGAGATCTCCTCGGGCGTCCACTGGTCCATGGGCACGTCGTTGGCCGGGGCCGGGGCGCCGCGGTAGTGCTTCAGCAGCAGGTACTTGGCCATCGTGATCTCTCCTCGATGCTGGTGCGACCCATTCTGGTCGCGTTCACCACAGGGACGGAGCCGGTCACGCGTTCTCGACATCGCCGTCCGAAATATTTTTTGGCCCTTGCGGATGTCACAGGCGACCGGCGCCCTTCGTCCCGATGCCGGAACCCCTGTGGGCGGCGTCGCGCCGGTTCTGGCGCCGGTGCCGGCCGTCCTGGGGCCGCTTCGGGCGCCGAGCCCTTCACCGGCTGATCTGCGGCGGCGACCACGGTGACCTGATGTCGGCGCTGGTACCCCCGGACCGCCCGGCGATCCACACCGAACAGGAGGTGTACGACCAGGTCATCACGTTCTTCATCGGCGGCACCGAGACCATGGCGGGCCTGCTGTCCTGGACCCTGCACCTGCTGACGGGCCACCCCCGGGAGTACGAGCGGCTGGAGGCCGAGCTGTCCGACGTACTCGGCGATCGCCCCGTCACCCACCAGGATCTGCAGCGGCTGTCCCATATGAAGCGCGCTCAACGAGTCGCTGCGGCTGCACCCTCCCGTGTGGCTGCTCAGCCGCGTCACCCTGGTCGACACGGAACTGGCCGGCCACCGTCTGCCTGCCGCCGCGGGCGTGCTGTTCAGCCCCTACTCCCTCCACCGGGATCCGGCGGTGTTCGCCGACCCCGAGCGGTTCGACCCCGACCGTTGGCTCGACGCACGGGTCGAGCGCCGCCGACGGGAGGCGTTCATGCCCTTCGGCGCGGGCGCCCGCCGATGCATCGGCGACGCGTTCGGGCTCGCCGAGGCACAGGTGGCCCTCGCGGTGATGCTGCGCCGGTGGCGGGTACGGGCTCAGCCGGGCGGCAAGCCCGAGCCGCTGCTGCGGATGACCATGCGGCCACAGGGCGTGCGCCTGATCGTCGACCGGCGGGCGCACTGAGCCGGGGGGTAACCCCACCATCGATCCGGATGGTCGCCCCATCGAGTCGGCACGCGCCCGCGGCCATCGTTGGACGGTACAGCGAGGCGAGGTCCGTCGAGGGGGTACACGTGATCAAGCGCAAGCGTGCGGTGGGTGGGTTACTCACACTGGCCGTGGTGGTCGGTGTCACGGCGGGCGCCCCGGCAGGTGGGGACATGCCACGGCAGCACGCCACCGCACCCGCCGGCGCCGCCGACCACGCTCGGCTGCGCGCCCTCCTGCACCGGCTGACCACGGTCGACGGCGGACCCGGTGCGCTCGTCGAAGTGCGGGACCGAACCGGCGGCGTGGTGCTGACCAGCGGTGTCGCCGACGTGCGGAGCGGCGCGCCGGTGCGGCGTGACAGCAGGTTCCGGATCGGCAGCATGACCAAACCGTTCGTGGCGACGGTGATGCTCCAACTGGTGGGAGAGCGTCGCGTCGCCCTCGACGCGCCGGTGGAGCGCTACCTGCCCGGCGTCGTCCGCGGAAACGGCAACGACGGGCGCGTGATCACCGTCCGTCAGCTGCTCCAGCACACCAGCGGCGTGCCCGACGTCCTCGACCACCTCAGCCCGGAGGAGATCCTCAAGGACCCACTGGCCCACCACGACACCCGTGACCTCGTGGACATCGCGCTCGCCCACCCGCCGACCTTCGAGCCGGGCACCGGCTGGCGCTACTCGAACACGGGCTACCTGCTGGCCGGCATGATCATCGAGAAGGTCACCGGCCATACGTACGCCGCGGAGATAGGCCGGCGCGTGATCACGCCGCTCGGCCTGCGCGAGACGCACGTGCCGGGTGACGACCCGGCGATCCCGGGACCGCACCCGCGCGGGTACGCGCAACCGGGCGAGGACGCGCCCCTCATGGACATCACCGCCATCAACCCCTCGGTCGCGGGCGCGAGCGGCGAGATGATCTCCAGCGGTACCGATCTCAACCGGTTCCTGGACGCGCTCGTACGCGGCAGGCTGCTGCGTCCCGCCCAGCTCCGGGAGATGACGAAGACGCGGCCGACCGGCAACCCGGACGGCCGGGCTTACGGCCTCGGCCTGGAGAGCAGGCCGCTGCCCTGCGGCGGCCTCTACTGGGGGCACACCGGCGACATTCCCGGGTACGAGACGGCGGGCGGTGCCACGGTCGACGGCAGGCAGGCGACGGTCATGGTGAACCTCGGCCCGGGCGGTTCGGACGCCCAGAGCGACGACATGAAGGCCACCGTCCGAACGGCGCTCTGCGAGAGCCGGCCGTCGGCCTCCCGGTAGAGCACCCACGCCGGGGCTCACGTCTCGTGCGCATACAGGGCGGGCGCGGGCACGGTCTGCACGGCGCCCCGAACACCCCGGCATGCGCCACCCACGACGTGAACAACTACCTGGCCACGGGCCGCCTGCCCGCCGCCGACGTCACCTGCCGCGCGCAGCTTCACCGGGGTGCCCGCAACGCTTCACCGGCGCGCCCGCCGAGCCGGGACAGGCGCCCGCGCCGCACGCACGGGATGCTTGATGGGGGCGGGAAGACCGACGAGGACGGCCGGGAGGTGATGGCGATGATCGCCATCGACCCGATGATCGCCGGCAATCCGGTGACCGCCGTCAACCCGATGGACGGCGCCTCGGTGCTGGCGACCTTCGGTGCCCTCGGTGTTCTCGTGGTGATCTTCGCGGAGTCCGGTCTGCTCGTGTTCGGCTTCTTCCTGCCCGGCGACACGCTGCTCTTCCCGGCCGGTGTGCTGTGCGCGGGGACCGCCGAGCAGGCGCCACGGCTGGTGCTGTGGCAGGTGCTGCTGTGCGCGGCCGTCGGCGCCGTGGCGGGCGGCCAGGTCGGTTTCCTGCTCGGGCGGCACGGCGGGCGGGCCCTGCTGGCCCGCACCGACAGACGCCGCGTGCGCGAGACGGCGGCCCGGGCGGAGAAGCTGCTGGCCCGCTACGGCTATGGAAAGGCCCTGGTGATCGGCCGTTTCGTCCCGATGGTGCGGACGGTCCTGCACCCGGCGGCCGGTGCGCTCGGCGTGCCCACGCGGACCTTCACGATCTGGCAGATCGTCGGCGGCCTGCTCTGGTCGCAGAGTCTCGTCCTGGCCGGATACGCCCTCGGCGCCTCCGTCCCCGACATCGACGACTATCTGCTGCCGCTGGTCGCCGTCGTCGTCCTGGTCTCGCTGCTGCCCCTGCTGCCGGTGCTCACCGAGTCACGCCGCGCGCGGCGCGATCGCTGACCCGGCCGACCGGCCTCCCCGGCACGGGGACAGCCGGCCCGCCCGCAATCGGCGCCCTCAGGAGAACAGCTCCTCGACATCGGGCTTCTTCCCACCGAAGATGCCGTCCTTCTCCCCCAGCGAGGCCAGCTTCTCCAACGACGCCATGTCGACCCGGTCCGGCCAGCTGGGGAGCGTGAGGTCGTCGATGACGTCGTCGCTGATCTTGGTGTAGGCGGTGAGGATCCGGCGTGCCTCGTCGGGGTGTTCGGAGGCGTACCGCAGCGATTCCGTCATCGCCTCGGTGAACCTCTTCACCAGCGAGGGATTCTCCTGCGCCAGCTTCGTGGAGGTGAAGTACGTCGCCACGGTGAGCTTAGGGTCGGTCTCGGCGAACGGCGACGCGATGACGCGGGCGCCCTGGGCCTCGGCGACGGTCATCGCCGGCTCGCCCATCCACGCCGCGTCCACGCGCCCGCCGTCGAGTGCGGCCGGCATCTGGTCGAACGGTATCTCCACGAACTCGACCTCGGACGGGTCGCCGCCGTCCCTGCGCACCGACTCACGGACCGTCGTGTCCCCGATGTTCTGCAGGGTGTTCACCGCCACCGTCCGCCCGGCGAGGTCCTTGGCCGACTTGACCGGGCTGTCCTTCCTGACCGCCACGCCGGTCACGTCGCCGCCCACCTTGCCGTTGGAGGCCGCCCCGTTCACCACGGACTTCACGGGAACGCCCTTGGTCCGGGCGATCATCAGCGAGGTCGTGTTGCTGAAGCCGAACTGGTACTGCCCGCTCACCACACCGGGAATGATCGCCGCGCCTCCCTGGGCGGCGACCATCTCCAGGTCGAGGCCCCGGCTGCTGAAGAACCCCTGCTTCTCCCCCAGATAGAGCGGCGCCACGTCGACGATCGGGATGACGCCGACCGTGACCCGTGTCGCCCCGGTCCCGTTCGCGGACGAGGCGCCACCGCTCCCGGATTCCGACGATCCGCAGCCCGCGACGCCGGCGAGAGTCACCGCCGCGAGGGCAAGCCCGAGTGTGCGACGTCGCATGGGCTCCTCCAGAAGCACTTCGAGAACTCGGACGAGACGTTGTGCAGATTGCTGACGCCAGAAACGTACTGGCCCAGCTAAGCGGTGTCAGTCCTCCGGACCGAAGTAACCAATATCAAGGCTGTTCGACCAGTCGGACATTGTTCGAAACCTCTTGACGCTGTGCCACACCCCGTTTGACACTCTCGCAACACGACGTCACACAGCCGAAACGGCAGGGTGCCCATGGCCGAGGCCCCGCCATGCCTCAGCAGGGACTCCACATGCCGTACATCGCACGCGCCCGCGTCCGCGCGAGACGCCTGGCGCGCCGACTCGCCGGACTGACCGCCGCGTCGCTGTTGCTGGGACTCGCCGCACCCACCCTTCCCGCGCAGGCCGCCGACGCAGCCGAGGCGGCGGAGATCACCGACGGTCTCGCCCTCTGGTACAAGCTCGACGCCACCTCCGGCAGCACCGCGACCGACGCCTCCGGCAACGGCCGGGACGGGGCGGTCAACGGCTCCGCCGACTGGTCGGGCACCGGTCAGGGGCTCGCCTTCAACGGCTCGGACACCTACATCAAGGTGCCGAACGACGTCATGAAGGGCATGGACGCGATCACCGTCTCGCTGGACGTGCGGATCGACTCCGCGCAGTCCACGCCGTACTTCGTCTACGGCTTCGGCAACACCAGCGGCGGCAACGGGAACGGCTACCTCTTCACCACCGGCAACTCGCTGCGGACGTCCATCGCGACCGGCAACTGGTCGACGGAGCAGACCACCAGGCCCGCCGACTCCCACAACCTCACCCGCTCGGTCTGGAAGCACCTCACCTACACCCAGACCGGCACCACGGGCGTGCTGTACGAGGACGGTGTGGAGGTCGGCCGCAACACCTCGGTCACCATCACCCCCGGCGCCATCGGCTCCGGCACCACCACCGCCAACTACATAGGCAAGTCGGTCTACTCCGGCGACAAGCTGTTCAAGGGCAGGATTCGCGACTTCCGGGTCTACGACCGTGCCCTCGCCGGTTCCGAGGTCGAGCAACTCGCCCTCCCCGTCGCCACGCAGGGCGTCGCCGACGACAAGGCCGCGCTGAGCCTCGGTGACACCGGCGCCGTCACAGCCGACCTCGACCTGCCGAAGACCGGCACGGCCGGCGGCTCCTCGATCAGCTGGGCCAGCGACGCCCCGTCCGTCGTCTCGGACACCGGCAAGGTCACGCGACCCGCCGCCGGCGAGCCCGACGCCCACGCCACGCTCACGGCGACCCTGAAGAAGGGCGCCGTGACCGACACCAAGACCTTCGAGGTCACGGTGCTCCCCGCCTTCGACGACCGGACCGCCACCGAACAGGCCGCCGAAGCCCTCACCGTCCGCAATCTCGACGACGTACGCGGCAACCTGACCCTCCCGGCGACCGGTTCCTACGGCACGAAGGTCACCTGGTCCTCCGCGAATCCGGACGTCATCTCCTCCGACGGCCTGGTCCACCGCCCCGCACACGGCACGGGCGCCACCACCGTCGAACTGACCGCCACCGTCACCAAGGGCGAGGCGAGCACGACCCGCGCCTTCACCGCCAAGGTGCCCGAGCTGCCGAAGCGCGAGGCCCTCAGGGGCTACATGTTCAGCTACTTCACGGGCGAGGGAACGGCCGACGGCGAGCAGCTCTACGCCGCCCTCAGCAAGGGCGACGACCCGTTGAAGTGGCGGGAGTTGAACGACGGCAAGCCGGTCCTGACCTCCACGCTCGGCGAGAAGGGCCTGCGCGACCCGTTCATCATCCGCTCCCCGGAGGGCGACAAGTTCTACCAGATCGCCACCGACCTGAGGATCTACGGCAACGGCGACTGGGACGCCTCCCAGCGCACCGGCAGCAAGTCCATCATGGTCTGGGAGTCCACCGACCTCGTCCACTGGACGAACCAGCGCCTGGTCAAGGTCTCCCCGGACAGCGCGGGCAACACCTGGGCGCCGGAGGCGTTCTACGACGCGCAGCGCGGTGAGTACATCGTCTTCTGGGCGTCGAAGCTGTACGACAACGAGGCGCACTCCGGCGACACGTACAACCGCATGATGTACGCGACGACCCGCGACTTCTACACCTTCAGCGAGCCCAAGGTCTGGATCGACCGCGGCTACTCGGTCATCGACTCCACGGTGATCGCGCACGACGGGACGTACTTCCGCCTCTCCAAGGACGAGCGGAACAACACCTCCTCCACGCCCAACAGCAAGTTCATCTTCGAGGAGAAGAGCGACTCCCTCCTCGACCTGTCCTGGGACGCCGTCGCCGAGGGCATCGGCAAGGGCGCGATGAACGCGGCCGAGGGGCCGCTGGTGTTCAAGTCGAACACCGAGGACAAGTGGTACGCGTTCCTCGACGAGTTCGGCGGCCGCGGCTACATCCCCTTCGAGACGACCGACCTCGCCTCCGGCACCTGGACGCCGTCCACCGGCTACGACCTCCCGGCCAAGCCCCGCCACGGCACCGTGCTCCCGGTGACGCAGGCCGAGTACGACCGCCTGCTGCGCGCCTACCAGCCGGACCAGCTGGTGGAAGGCGTCGAGGACGTCACCGTGAAGACCGGCATCGGTCAGGCCCCCGTCCTGCCCGCCACCGTGATCGCCACCTACGCCGACGGCGTCAAGCGTCCGGTCTCGGTGACCTGGGAGGACGTCCCGGAGTCCAAGTACGCGCAGGCCGGCACCTTCACGGTGACGGGCAGCCTGCCGGACGGTGCCGCGCTCCCGGTCCGCGCCGAGGTGACCGTCTCGGCGGAGGGCGCCGACGTCCCCGCCGACCTGCTCGTGCACTACGACTTCGACGAGACGGGCGGCAACATCGCCCGTGACTCCAGCGGTCACGGCTACCACGGCACCTACGTCCGTACTCCCGACTTCGGCACCGGCGTCGAGGGCGGCTCCTTCAAGATGTCCGGCGGTTCGAGCTCCTCGACCACCTCGCCGTACGTCCGTATCCCGAACGGCGTGCTGAAGAACGCCGACAGCGTCACCGTCTCGACGTACGCCAAGTGGAAGGGCGGCGACAACTTCCAGTGGCTGTTCGGGCTGGGCCCCGACAGCAACAAGTACCTCTTCGCCACCCCGTCCAACGGCGGCTCCAGCCTCTACTCGGCCATCACCAAGGCAAGTTGGTCGGCCGAGTCGAAGCTGACGGCGGGCTCGCGGCTCACGCCCGGCGAGTGGCGGCATGTCACCGTCACCCTCGACGGTTCGACCGGCGCGATGGCCCTGTACGTGGACGGCATCGAGGCGGCCCGCACGACGACCACCATCAAGCCGTCCGAGCTGTACGACGCGAACAAGGACCACAGCGGCTACATCGGCCGGTCCCTGTACGGGGCCGACCCGTACTTCGGCGGCGAGGTCGACGACTTCCGCGTCTACGACCGGGCCCTCACCGCCGCCGAGGTCATGGAGCTCAGCGGCAACACGGCGGGCATCGCGAAGGCGACGCACCCGGCGCTGAAGGTCGACGCGCTCATCGACGACCCCGGCAGCAGGATCACCCTGCCGATGAAGGAGGGCTCCGATCTCACCGCCCTCGCCCCGGAGTTCACCCTCGCCCACGGCGCGGCGATCAGCCCGGCCTCCGGCAGCGTCCACGACTTCAGCAAGCCGGTGACGTACGAGGTGACCGGCTCCGACGGCGAGAAGCGCAGCTGGACCGTCTCGGCGCTCGTCATGAAGAGCCCGGTGCTGCCGGGTCTCAACGCCGACCCGAACATCGTCCGCTTCGGCGACACCTTCTACATGTACCCGACGACCGACGGCTTCGAGGGCTGGAGCGGTACGCAGTTCAAGGCGTACTCCTCCACCGACCTGGTCCACTGGAAGGATCACGGCGTCATCCTCGACCTGGGCCCGGACGTCTCCTGGGCGGACAGCAGGGCGTGGGCGCCGACGATCGGCGAGAAGGACGGGAAGTACTACTTCTACTTCTGTGCCGACGCCAACATCGGCGTCGCGGTGTCCGACTCGCCGACGGGGCCGTTCAAGGACGCGCTCGGCGGGCCGCTGCTCAAAGCGGGCCAGTTCAGCGGCCAGATGATCGACCCTGCGGTGTTCACGGACGACGACGGCCAGACGTATCTGTACTGGGGCAACGGCCGCGCGTACGTCGCGCCGCTGAACGCCGACATGACGTCCATCGACACCTCGAAGGTCAAGGACATCACCCCGAGCGGCTACAACGAGGGCACCTTCGTCATCAAGCGCAAGGGCACCTACTACTTCATGTGGTCGGAGAACGACACCCGGGACGAGAACTACCGCGTCGCCTACGCCACCGGCCCCTCGCCCACCGGCCCGTGGACCAAGCACGGCGTGATCCTGGAGAAGGACCTCTCCCTCGGCATCAAGGGCCCCGGCCACCACTCGGTGGTCCACGTCCCGAAGACCGACGAGTGGTACGTCGCCTACCACCGTTTCGCGATCCCCGGCGGTGACGGCACCCACCGTGAAACGACCGTCGACAAGCTGGAGTTCGACTCGGACGGGCTGATCGATAAGGTCGTCCCGAGCCTGACGAGCATCGACCCGATCGTCAACCGCACCCCGGCGATCACCTCCGCGAAGGTTCCGGAGTCGCCCGTGCCGGCCGGCCACCGCGCCACCGTCACGGCCGAGTTCCGGGACGCCGACGTCGGCGACACCCACACCTGCCGGATCGACTGGAAGGACGGCACCGAGCCGACGGCGGGCACGGTCGACGGCGGCACCTGCCGGGCCGAGCACACCTACACCAGGCCCGGCATCCTGCGCCCGGTCCTCACGATCACCGACAACGACGACGCCTCGGACCGCACGACACTCCCCGAGCTGATCGTCTACGACCGCGCCGCCGGACCCGCCCTCGGCACGGGCCTGTTCACCTCCCCGGCCGGCGCCTACCCGGCCAAGCCCGCCCTGACCGGCAAGGCCGCCTTCTCCTTCGCCGCCGCCTACGCCAAGGAAGCCACCGTCCCCACGGGCAAGGCGTCCCTCGACTTCGGGCCGGCCAGGCTGAAGTTCCGCTCCACCGGCTCCGACTGGCTCGTGGTCACCGACGCCAAGGCCGTGTACCAGGGCTCCGGCACGGTCGACGGCAGCGGCGGGTACGCCTTCCGGATCACCGCGACCGACGGACCGGACACCTTCCGTATCAGGATCTGGAAGAAGTCCACCGGTGATGTCGTCTACGACAACGCCAGTGGCGCGAAGACCACGGGCATCGTCGAGATCGGCGGCGTCCGGCGATAACTCCCCACGTGCCCCGGGCCGGACCGGCCCGGGGCACGCGTGCGTCCCCGCCCCTGAAACCGCTCTGAAACCGCGCCAAAGCCGGCCCCCCGCAGGCTCTGAAGCACGAACTCCGACGCTTCACAGCCAGAAGGGCACACGGCATGACGGCCACCCCCCTGCACCTCACCCCCGAGCTCGTCGAGGACCCCGTCCGCGGCTACGCCGACCTGCGCTCCCGCCCCGACCTCGGCCACGCGGTCCTGCCCGGCCTGAACACCCCCGCCCGGCTCGTCACCCGCTACGACGACGTCCGCGCCGCCCTCACCGAACCCCGCCTGATCCGGGACCGTACGACCGTCCCCGGCGGCTCCGACATGCCGGACCCGCAGGCCGAGTTGCTGGCCCAGGGCTTCGAGGGCTTCCCGGAGGAGTACCTCCCGTACCTCTCCGGGCATCTGGCCCTGTTCGACGGCGACGAGCACACCCGGCGCCGCAACCCGCTCACCCGCGCCTTCACCGCCCGCCGCGTGTCCGCGCTGCGGCCCTTCGTGGAGAAGACCGCACAGGAGCTGGTCGCCGGCCTCGCCGAGCGTGAACAGGCCGACCTGCTGGGCGAGTTCGCCTATCCGCTGAGCACCGCCGTGATCTGCGAGCTGGTCGGCGTCGACGCCGCCGACCAGCAGCGGGTCTGCGGGTGGATCCGGGACTTCGCGTACGGCGACGGCAGCCGGATCACCGAAGGGCTCGCCGGCATCGTTGAGTACACCAAGGACCTGGTGGCCCGGCGCCGTGCCGTACCCACCGACGACCTGGTGTCCGCCCTGCTGGCCGACGGGGGGATGAGCGACGACGAGATCGTCACCGTCTTCTTCCTGCTCATCAACACCGGCATCACTCCGCCCGCCCTGTTCCTCGCCCACGGGGTGCTCGCCCTGCTGGACCACCCCGAGCAGGGCGAGCTGCTGCGCGCCGAGCCGGAACTCCTGGCCCGCGCGGTGCCCGAACTCCTGCGGTTCGTCACGCTGGTGCGTATCGGCGCCACCCTGTACGCCGCCGAGGACTTCGAGTTCGCCGGTACGCCGCTGAACAAGGGCGAGGCCGTGACGGTCGCGCTGTTCGGCGCCAACCACGACCCGGCGGCGTACGAGGTGCCCGAACGGCTCGACATCACCAGGGAGTTCGGGCGCGGCGACGGCCACCTCGCCTTCGGGCACGGTCCGCACTACTGCATCGGTGCGGCGCTGGGCCGAGTGGTGACGGGCGTGGTGCTGGAGGAGCTGTTCGTCCGGCGGCCGGCGCCCGTCCTGGCCGTGGACCGGGCCGACGTCGCCTTCGGGCACTGGCCCGGCGACGGCTTCCACCTGCTGAGCCTGCCGGTGCGGCTCTGAACCTGCGATCCGCCAGACCCGTCCCCGACACTGCCGGCTCAGCCGGTCCGCTCCCGCAGCAGCCCGAGCGCGGCCGCGCGCAGACCGTCCGGGGCCAGGGCGGCGTACTCGGACACCGCGTCCGCGTAGGCCGCCCGGTCGGCGTGCTCGGCGCTCTCACGGGCGCGGGCGGAGGACATCGTGGGCTGGAAGTTGGGCAGATACCGGAAGCGCTCCGCCAGCGCGATCAGCCGTACTCCATGAGCCACGGCACCCTGCGCCAGGTCGGCCGTGCCGAGCGCGAGCAGCAGGGCGCCGTGGACGGGGAGGTCCGCCGTCGTGCGGTGCTCGGCCGGCGGCTGGGTGAGCAGGGTCGTCAGGCGCTCGGGGAGCGCGGCGGCGAGCGGCGCGACGAGGTCGGGGCGGCCGTGCCGGGCGTGGGCGGTCACGGCGACGGCCTGCAGCTCCAGCCGCCAGCCCTCCAGGAGGTGCTCACCGGCGAAGACGGGGCTCGCACCCCGCCTCAGCCGTTCGACGGCCCGGCGCCACAGGCCGAGGCCCGTCTCGATGTCGCCGCGGGCGAGCGCGATCTCGGCGCGGGCGCCCAGGTCGGGGGCGAACGCGTCGGGGGCCAGGCCCTCGGGCTGGTTCCGCAGGGTGTGTTCCAGCCAGTGCTCGGCCCGGTCGAGGTCCCCGGTCTGCAGGTGGGCGAGCATCAGTCCCCAGCCCAGTCCGAGCGAGTCGGTCCGCTCGCCGTACCTCTCCAGGGCCGCCAGCGCGTCCTCCATGGGCCCGATCGCCTCCGCGCCGCGCTCCGTGCGCAGGCACAGCTCGCCGAGCCGCGACTGCGGCCAGAACCGCAGCATGGGTATGTCCCGGTCACCGAAGGCGTCGAGCGTCCGGCGGGCGGCGGCAAGCGCCCGCTCCGGGTCGTGCGCGCTCTCCCACACATAGCTCGCCGCGCCGTTGGCGAAGCCCGCGAGCAGCGGTTCCTCGCTGTCGCACAGCGCTTGAAGCGTCTTGTGGTCGCCGGACGCGAGGATCTCCGGCAGCGCACACAGCACCGTCGACAGGGCCCGCACCAGGGTGTCGGGCGGTGCGGACTGCAGTCGTCGCAGAGCCGCGAGGGGGCGTACGGCGCCCGTGCCGAGGGCGAGGACCAGGGTGCAGGCCAGCATGGCGAGGACGGTCCGGGTCGGCTCGACGTACGCCGGGCCGGGCCGGTAGTGCGAGAGCAGCCGGGCGGTGTCCTCGGCGAGGGCCATCAGCCGGGTGTAGTTGGCCTCGGTGGCCCACAGGGAGCCCAGGACGGCGGCCACCGCGGCGACGGTGTCGGCGTCGTCGCGGGCGAGCGCGAGCCGCAGCGCGTGGACCAGGTTGTCCTGCTCGGCGCGGATCAGCCGCCAGGAGGCGATCGGGTCGGTGCCGAACGGCGCGTCGTGATGCGTGGCCCCGAACTCCCGCGCCCAGCCCAGGAACCGGTCCGCGACCACGTCCTCCTCCCCCGCGCGCTCACGATGGGCGGCGGCGAACTCCCGTACGGTCTCCAGCATCCGGAACCGTGTGCCGTACGCGGTGTCGGTCACCTTGAGCAGGGACTGGTCGACGAGGTCCTCCAGCACGTCCAGGACGTCGTCGCCGCCGACGACGTGCTCGGCGGCCGTCGCGGTGAAGCCTCCAGGGAGGACCGACAGGGCGCGCAGGGCCTCCTGGCCCGCCGGTTCCAGGAGGTTCCAGCTCCAGTCGACGACGGCGTGCAGGGTGCGGTGCCGCTGCGGCGCGTCCCGCGGTCCGCCGCGCAGCAGGGCGAAGCGGTCCTCCAGGCGGCGGGAGATCTCGGCCACCGACATCACCCGTACCCGGGCCGCGGCGAGCTCGGTGGCGAGCGGCAGCCCGTCCAGGCGGCGACACAGGTGGGCCACGGCGTCGGCGGGCAGCTCGGCGTCGGGGCGGGCGGCGCGGGCCCGCTGTTCGAACAGCTCGACGGTGGTGGCCGGGTCCAGCTCGGGCAGCGGGTGGACGGCCTCCGAGGACAGGCCGAGCGGGGCGCGGCTGGTGGTGAGGACGCTGACGTTCCGGGTCATCGACACCAGCGCCTGGACGAGGTCGGCGACTCCGGAGACGACCTGCTCGCAGTTGTCCAGCACGAGCAGCGCCGGCCCGGGGCCGAGGGCGCCGACGATGCCGGCGAGCGCTTCGGCGGGCGGCCCGTACCCGGCGGACCGGTCGCGCAGGCCGTCGCCGACGCCCAGCGCCGAGGCGACCTCGCCCGCGACGTCGGTGTCCCGGCCGACCCCGGCGAGCGGCACCAGCTGCACGACCCGGTGCTCGGCGTCGCGCGCCACGGCACTCGCGAGGCGGGTCTTGCCGAGACCGCCCGGCCCGACGATCGAGGTGACCCGCGAGCTGTGGATCAGCCGGGTCACGGCCTCGACGTCGGCCTCCCGCCCGAGCAGCGGGTTGGGCTCGTGCGGCACCCCGCGTCGCACCACGGGCGCCTGACCGCGCAGCAGCTCCTGGTGCAGCTCCTGCAGGGCGGGGCCGGGATCGGTGCCGAGCTCGTCGCGCAGCCGGCGCCGGTAGCCGTCGTACGCCGCCAGCGCGGCGGCCGCACCGGCGGTGGCCGCCTGACAGCGCATCAGCTCCAGCAGCGGCTCCTCGTCGAGTGGCTGGTCGCCCACCAGCTGGCGGAGCGGGCCCACCGCCTCCTCCCGCCGTCCGGAACGCGCCAGCGAGAGGGCCCGCAGCCGCGTCAACGCCCTGTGTGTGACGGCGAGTTCGAGGCGCAGCACCTCCAGGGGATCGTCGGGGGAGCCGCCCCGCGCCGGGCCGCCGTCCCAGAGCGCGAGCCCCGCCTCGGCCTCGGCGACCGCGCCGTGATGGTCTCCGGCCCGCGCCCTCTCCGCGCTCGCGGCGGCCTGCAGCTGCACGGCCCAGGCGTCCACCTGGTCCTCGCGCAGGGCGATGCGGTAACCGGTGGGCGTGCTCGCGATGGCGTCGCCGCCCAGCAGCGACCGGGCCCGCGAGACCAGGATCTGCAGGGCCTTGGTCGGGTTCTCCGGCTGCTCCTCCGGCCACAGCCCGGCCACGAGCCGCCCCGTGCCGCATCCCGCCCGCGGTTCCCCGGCCAGCAGCGCGAGCAGGGCGCGCAGGCGGGGCGCGGTGATCTCCTTGCCCCGGTGGGCGACGGACGTCAGCAGCGTCAACTCGGTGGTCACCTCAGCAGATTAGTCAGAACGGGTGATCACAGCGGGTGCAACCCTCTCGCAACGTTGCCCGTGCTGTCCTTGCCGCCATGGACGAGGAGATCCCGCTGTTCGAGGAGACCCCGCGCGTCGAACTCACCCCCGCGGCCGAAGACCTCCTGCGCCGCCTGCGCGCGACGCACGGCCCGCTGATGTTCCACCAGTCCGGCGGCTGCTGCGACGGCAGCGCCCCGATGTGCTACCCGGCGGGCGAGTTCCGTACGGGTGACGCGGACATACTGCTCGCGGAGCTGGACGTCGACGGGGTGGCGGAACCGGTGACGTTCTGGATGTCGCGCAGCCAGTACGAGGTGTGGAGCCACACCCGGCTCATCGTCGACGTCGTCGAGGGACGGGGCAGCGGATTCTCGCTGGAGGCACCCGAGGGGGTGCGTTTCCTCACCCGTTCGCGGGTCGTCGGCGCCTAGCAACCCCGCAGGTCATCGCGGTCTGGTGCACTTCCCCTGAGTCCTGCCACATTTGACGAGACATCAGGGGGGTAAGTGTGACACGTCATCAGAAACGGCTCGGAACGGCCAGAGCGGCCCTCGCGCTGCTCACGGCGCTCAGTGCGACGGCCGGTGCGGCCCTGGTGGGGGCGG
>NZ_BAAAZY010000009.1:0-131868 GCF_039537145.1 Streptomyces shaanxiensis | reverse complement strand
GCGCAGCGGGCCACCGAGATCGCGCCGGGCGTGCGGTACGAGGAGTTCGACATCGCGGCGCTGAAGGGCCCGGCACACGCCCACGTGCTCACCGTCGACCTGCGCAATCCTCGGGTACGTCTCGATCTGCTGCACCCCGGGGCGGTGGCGGCGCGGGCCACCGTCTCGCAGCAGGCGACCGCGCAGGGCGCCGTCGCGGGCGTGAACGGCGACTTCTTCAACATCAGCGAGACCCAGCATCCGGGCGTCCAGGCGACCGGCGCGACCGTGGGACCGGCGATCGCGCGCGGGCGGGCACTGAAGGCGGCGGTGCCGGACGGCCAGCGTTTCGGTCCGGCACTGCCGCCCGGCACGAGCACCGAGGACGTGTTCGGGGTGGGCGTCGACCGCCGGGCCCGGCTCGACGACCTGAGCCTCGCCGGCTCGATCCGTACGGCCAAGGGCCGGCTGCCGCTGCGCGGACTCAACCAGTACGCGCTGCCGGTGGGCTCCATCGGGGCGTTCACGGCCAAGTGGGGCAGCGTCTCCCGGGTGCGCGCGACCTGCGGCACGGACACGGACCGGGCGGCGCCGTGCAGCACCGACACCTATGAGGTGACGGTGCGCAAGGGCCGGGTCGTGTCGACCGCAGAGTCCCCCGGCAGCGGGCCGATCGCCCCGGACACGACGGTCCTCGTGGGCCGCGAGGCGGGCGCGCAGAAGCTGCGGAAGCTGGCCGCGGGCGAGCGGGTGAAGGTACGGCACCGGCTGGTGGCGTCGGCGTCCCGGGTCGCGTACCGCTTCGCCCTCGGCGGCTACCCCGTTCTCGACGACGGCCGGCCGCTGCCCGGTCTGGACGCGAGGACAGGGGCCGTGCGCACCGCGGTGGGCATCGCGGACCGGGGACGGCGCATCGTGCTGCTCGCGCTGGACGGCGCACCCCAGTACCGCACCGGTCTGACGATCGCCGAAGTGGCGTCCTTCATGCGGAAGTTGGGCTCGGTGGACGCCTTCAGCCTGGACGGCGGCGGTTCGTCGACACTGGTCGCCCGCGAGCCGGGAGCGGCGACGGTGTCCGTACGGAACCATCCGTCCGACGGGCGGGAACGCCCCGTCCCCAACGGCATCGGAGTCTTCTCGACCCGATGACGGTCAGGGTCATGGTCTGAGGCTGCTGACGATGTCCGCCGTGGCCGTCAGACCGCTGTTGATGGTGGGCGCCATGCTGGTGCTGGCCAGGTAGAAGCCGAGCAGCAGGCACACGATCGCATGGGTGATCTTCAGCCCGCCGTTGCGGACGAAGATCACCGCCAGGACGAACAGCAGCAACACCACAGAGATGGAAATGGCCATCGTCAACCTCCTCCGCCACGCCGCCTCATCCCGGTTCACGGCGTTCGGCCGCAAGTGTGGCGTAGCGGAGGGTTCGTCCGGGCGGCTGACCTGTCCTCCGAACGTGTGGTGTTCCGCGGGAAAGGGCTAGACCGCCCGGTGGGCGTCGAGGAAGGCCTCCAGACCGGCGAGGTCGTCGGTGTTGAGGAAGTCGACGTCGGCGGCGAGCAGTTCGCCCCACAGGGCGTCCCGGGCGGGTCCGGCCACGTCCGGGGTCGCCCAGAAGCGCACCTTCTGCCCGCGTGAGTGGGCCGACCGGACGATGCCGTGCAGCTTCTCCCGCTCGGCGTCCGGGAAGGCGCCCACGCCGCGCCAGGTGAAGTTGAGCGTCCAGTTGTCGCTGATCAGCGGGATGAAGGAGGCGGGCGCGCTGCTGCCGAGGTCGGCGAGGCGGCCGTCGTAGAAGGCCCGGCGGACGGTCTGGGCCTCCATCGGCACACGGGCCGCACGGTCGCCGGAGATCACGGCGGTGACCGGGCCCTGGTACACACGTCCGTGGGCGTACGTCGTGAACAGATGCTTGTAGCGCCGCAGGTGCTTGTCGAGTTCGAGGTACGTCGACGAGCCCTCGGTCTTGATGTCGATGAGGAGCTGGATCGGCCTGCGGTAACCCCGATAAACGGACCCGTGGTTGGCGCGGACGCGGGCGGCCAGCGGGTCGAGGTACAGGGACTCCAGGGTGCGGGCGGGGTCGAGGTCCTCGGGGTCGTGGGCGACGAGGAGCTGGTCGCCCACCAGGTAGATGTCGGCCTCGAGGCTGCCGAAGCGGTGGTCGAGGGCGTCGAGGAGCGGACGCGGGTGCTCGTAGTCGTTGTGGGCGTGCGCCCGCCACAACGGACGCGGGCGGTGCTTGTGTTCACCGGCCAGTGCACGGGTCGCGGGCAGGGCGACCGTCCCGGCGAGGGCGGCGCCGAGGGTCGTGAGGGCTCTGCGACGAGTGGAGAGGGCCATGCTCTGCCTCCCTGACAGGGGCGTTTCGGACGTGGGGAACCGCTGCGAGTATGCGATCCCGAACGCCCAAACAGCAGAGCTGAGCGGCGAGTTGGCCGGACTGCCGTCCTGCGTTCACTTCATCGGTGCAGGGCACACGAAAAAGCCCGCCCCAGGTCGGGCGGGCTTTTCGCGTGGTTCGCTCAGGTGTACGTCAGGGAGCCGCGAGGTCGACGAGTTCGGCCAGTGCCTCGCGGTGGGCGCCCGCCGTGCCGTAGGCGATCGAGTCGGCCTTGGCCCGCTTCAGGTACAGATGCGCCGGGTGCTCCCAGGTCATCCCGAGACCGCCGTGCAACTGCACGGCCTCCTCGGCGGCGTGCACGGCGACGTGCGCCGCGTAGGCCTGGGCGACGGCGACCGCCACCTCGACGTCCTCGCCGGAGGCAAGCGCGTCAGCGGCGTTGCGGGCGGCCGCGCGCAGGTTGACGACCTCCAGCCACAGCTGCGCGAGCCGGTGCTTGAGGGCCTGGAAGCCGCCGACGGGACGGTTGAACTGCTTGCGGTCCTTCAGATAGCGGACCGTCTCGGTCAACGTCCAGTCGGCGAGCCCGAGCTGCTCGGAGGCGAGCAGCCCGGCACCGGCGCGCAGGGCGCGGCGCACGGCGGGCTCGGCGTCCCCCAGCAGACGGCCGGGCGCCCCGTCCAGGCTGACCTTCGCCACCGGCCGGGTCAGGTCCAGGGACGCCTGCGGGGTGACGGTCACGGCGCCGGCGTCCACGGCGTACAGACCGCCGTCGTCCGCCGGCACGAGCAGCACGTCGGCGGCGGACGCGTCCGCGATGCCGGTCAACTCCCCGTGCAGGGCGCCGTCTTGATGCCGTACGACCTTGTGGGCGCCGCCTGGGGCGACGTTCAGGGCGACGGCGAGGGCACCGATCTTCCGCCCCGACGCCAGCTCGGCGAGCAGGCCCCCGTCGGTCTCGCAGCCGAGCAGTGCCTCGGTGGCCACGACCGCGCTGGTCAGGTACGGCACCGGAGCGACCGCGCGCCCCAACTCCTCCAGTACGACGGCGACTTCGCGGTGCGTGGCACCCTGGCCGCCCTGCGCCTCCGGGACCAGGAGCCCGGCGAGGCCCATGCCGTCGGCGAGCGCCTTCCAGGCAGCCAGGTCGTGCGGGGCGTCCGACTCGGTGCGGGCGATGACGCCGGGCGCGTCGCAGTGGTCGGCGAGCAGGTCCCGTACGGCGGCCCGCAGCGCCTCTTCCTCCTCGGAGTACAGCAGGTCGGGCTGTGTGCTCATCGGGCGAGGTCCTTCCAGGCGACGTCCTTGTCGGTGCGCGGCTCGGACGGCAGGCCCAGGACGCGCTCGGCGACGATGTTCAGCAGGACCTCGCTGGTCCCGCCCTCGATGCTGTTCCCCTTGGAGCGGAGGTAGCGGTAGCCGGCGTCGCGGCCGACGAAGTCCACCAGCTCCGGGCGCCGCATGGTCCAGTCGTCGTACAACAGGCCTTCCTCGCCCCGGAGTTCGACCTCGAGGCCGCTGATCTCCTGGTTGAGGCGGGCGAAGGCGAGCTTCATGCCGGCGCCCTCGGGGCCGGGCTGGCCCGCGACGAGCTGCTGGCGCAGCCGCTCCGCGGTGAGGCGGGAGACCTCGGACTCCACCCACATCTTCAGCAGCCGCTGGTGCAGGTCGTGGGTGCGCAGCTCGGGCCGCTCGCGCCAGGTCTTCGCCACGGGGCCGATCATGCCGCCCTCGCGGGGCAGCCGCATACCGCCGATGGCGACGCGCTCGTTGTTCAGCGTGGTCTGCGCGACCTTCCAGCCGGCGCCGATCTCGCCGAGGCGCCGCGCGTCCGGGACGCGGACGTCGGTCAGGAAGACCTCGTTGAACTCGGCCTCGCCGGTGATCTGGCGCAGCGGCCTGACCTCGACGCCGGGGTCGGTCATGTCGCACAGGAAGTACGTGATGCCCGCGTGCTTGGGCACGTCCGGGTCGGTGCGGGCGATGAGGATGGCCCAGCGGGCGACGTGCGCGCTGGACGTCCACACCTTCTGCCCGTTGACGACCCAGTCGTCGCCCTCCCGGACGGCCCGCGTACCGAGCGCCGCGAGGTCGGATCCGGCGCCGGGCTCGCTGAAGAGCTGGCACCAGACCTCCTCACCGGTCCACAGGGGCCGCAGGAACCGCTGCTTCTGCTCCTCGGTGCCGTACTTGAGGATCGTCGGCGCGGCCATGCCCAGCCCGATGCCGATACGGCGCGGGTCGTTGTCCGGGGCGCCCGCGGCCTCCAGCTCGGCGTCCACGACGACCTGGAGGGAGCGGGGCGCACCGAGTCCGCCGAGCCCTTCGGGGTAGTGCACCCATGCGAGCCCCGCGTCGAAACGGGCGCGCAGGAAGTCCAGGCGGTCGGTGGTGGCCGGCGGGTGGGCGGCCAGCAACTCCGCCGTGCGGCGGCGCAGTTCGGCGGCGTCGGTCATGCCGCTCCTCCTTCGGTGAGTCCGGGGATCACGGCGACGCGCCCCGTGGTGACGCCGTCGGCGACCCGTTGTACGGCGGCAGCGGCCCCGCCCAGCGGGACGCGCTCGCTCACCAGCGGCTTGATCGCACCCCGCGCGGCCAGCTCGGTGAGCTGCTCGTGGCAGTGCTGGATCAGCTTCGGGTTCTTGGTGTTGTACAGGCCCCAGTGCAGACCGAGGATCGAGTAGTTCTTCACCAGGGCGTGGTTGAGCGCCGGGCTGGGGATCGACCCGCTCGCGAAGCCGACGACCACGATGCGGCCCTCGAAGGCGACGACCTTGGCGGACTGGGTGTAGGCCTCGCCGCCGACGGGGTCGTAGATGACATCGGCGCCCCGGCCACCGGTGGCCTCCTTGACGGCGCCGATGACGTCCTCGGAGCGCCGGTCGACGACGACGTCACAGCCCAGCTCCCGGGCCACGGCCGCCTTGTCCGCGCCGCCCACGACACCGATGACCCTCGCCCCGGCCGCCTTCCCGAGCTGCACGGCCGCGCTGCCGACCCCTCCTGCGGCAGCGTGGACCAGCAGCGTCTCGCCGGCTTCAAGACCGGCCCGCCGGTGCAGCCCGAACCAGCCGGTCTGGTAGCCGATGTGCAGGGCGGCGGCCTCGGCGTCGTCCAGCGCGTCGGGCGCGGGCAGGACGGCGGCCGCGTCCGCGACGGTGTACTCGGCGAAACCGCCGTACGGCAGCGCGGGGTTGGCGAGGACGCGGCGCCCGTCCTCGGTCTCGCCGCAGATCTCCACGCCGGGCGTGAAGGGCAGCGGCGGCCGGACCTGGTAGTGGCCCCGGCACAGCAGCGCGTCCGGGAAGTTGATGTTCGCGGCACGCACCTTCAGCAGGACCTGGCCGTCACCGGGCGTGGGCGTCTCGACGTCCGCGAGGCGCATCACCTCGCCCGGCTCGCCGTTCTCGTGCACTTGCCATGCCTGCATGCGGGGCCTCCACGGGACTGCTTCGTCTGACCGGGGTCGGTTCGCATACTAAGCGGTCGCTTGCCATTCAGGGAACAGGTCGCCGCGGAACAGTAGCGGGTGTCACGAGCGGCGTGCGTCGCGACCGGCGTACGTCACGACCGCCGGGGCTTCGCCCGTACGTGCATCCGCTCCCCCTGCGGCCCGAACAGGCTCAGGAACTCCGCCGGCCCCTCCCCCGTCGACCCGAACCAGTGCGGCACCCGCGTGTCGAACTCCGCCGCCTCTCCGGCCGTCAGCACCACGTCGTGTTCGCCCAGCACGACCCGCAGCCGCCCGGACAGCACGTACAACCACTCGTAGCCCTCATGGGTGCGCGGCTCGGGCTCTTCCGTGCCCTGCGGCACCAGCACCTTGAAGGCCTGGAGGCCACCGGGCTGCCGGGTGAGCGGCCAGTAGGTGCGCCCGTGCCGCTCGAGGGGCTTGGCCCGCACCCGCGGATCCCCCACCGGCGGCGTCCCGACCAGCTCGTCCAGCGGCACCTGGTGGGCCTGCGCGATCGGCAGCAACAGCTCCAGGCTGGGCTTGCGCAGGCCGGACTCCAGCCGGGAGAGCGTGCTGACCGAGATGCCGGTCGCCTCGGACAGCGACGCGAGAGTCACCTCCCGCTCCTTCCGCATCTGCCGCAGCCTGGGGCCCACGCCCGCGAGAACGTCGTCGGTAGTCATACGCGTATTGCAGGTTCGGCAAACTTGTTTGTCAATGCCGCACCCCGCGCGGCACGGTCGAGGTGGAGGTGGTCACCATGACCGGAACGTACGAAGTGATCGTCATCGGCGGTGGCGCGGCGGGCCTGTCCGCGGCGCTGGTCCTGGGCCGCGCGCGGCGGCGCACGCTGGTGATCGACGCGGGCGAACCACGCAACGCGCCGGCCGCCCATATGCAGGGATATCTGTCCCGGGACGGCATGCCGCCCGCCGAGTTCCTGGCCGTCGGGCGCGAGGAGATCGCGCGGTACGGCGTCGAGCTGGTCCGGGACCGGGCGGTGGACGTCACACGTGGCAAGGACTTCGCGGTCGCGCTGGCGAGTGGACGGCATGTGCACGCCCGCCGGATCGTCATCGCCACCGGCCTCAAGGACGAGCTGCCGGAGGTCCCCGGCGTCGCCGAGCGCTTCGGCAAGGACGTCCTGCACTGCCCTTACTGCCACGGCTGGGAGGTCCGCGACCGGGCCTTCGGCGTGCTGGCGACCACGTCGATGAGCGTGCACCAGGCGCTCATGGTGTCGCAGTGGTCGAAGGACGTGGCCTTCTTCCTGCACGAGGTCGCCGAGTCGGATCTCTCGGACGACGACCTGCGCAGGCTCGCGGCGGCCGGGGTGAAGGTGGTGCCCGGCGCGGTGGCGGAGCTGGTGACCGAGGACGACCGGCTCACGGGCGTGCGCCTGGCGGACGGCACGGTGCACGCGCGCGAGGTCGTGTTCACCGCGCCGCGCGCCGTCCCGCAGACGGATCTGCTGGAGCGCCTGGGCGCCGAGCTGACCGAGACCCCGTTCGGCGCGTACCCGGTGGTCGACGGGACCGGCCTGACGACGGTCCCCGGTGTCTGGGCGGTCGGCAACGCCATGGGCTTCGCCGAGCAGGTCGTGAACGCGGCTGCGGGCGGTTACCGGGCGGGGGCATTCATCAACGGGGAGCTGCTGATGAACGACCTCGACGCGGCCGTGCCGGCATAGAGCCGCGTCCGTCCGGGTGTAAAGCGCCCTCCTCCGTTGCAGGATGGCTGCATGCTGCTGACCCGGCTGGCCCGTGTGTCCCAGGAGGTCGCCGCGACCTCGGCGCGCTCCCGGAAGATCGCTCTGCTGGCGGAGCTGTTCCGGGACGCCGAGGCGGACGACGTGCCGATCGTCATCCCGTATCTGGCGGGACGGCTCCCGCAGGGGCGGCTCGGCATCGGCTGGAAGGTGCTGAGCCGCCCCGTCGCTCCGGCCGCCGAACCGACCCTGACCGTGCGCGAGGTCGACGCCCGGCTGACCGAGCTCGGCAAGGTGTCCGGCACCGGCTCGCAGGCCGAACGCGCCCGCCTCGTCGGTGAGTTGATGGGGGCGGCCACGCAGGACGAGCAGCGGTTCCTGTTCGGGCTGATCACCGGCGAGGTACGGCAGGGCGCGCTGGACGCGGTGGCGGTGGAGGGTCTGGCGCAGGCGACCGAGGCACCGTCGGCGGAGGTACGCCGGGCGGTGATGCTCGCCGGGTCGCTCCAGACGGTGGCCGAGGCCCTGCTCGCCGACGGCCCCGCCGCCCTCGCCCGCTTCCGGCTCACCGTCGGCCGCCCGGTCCTGCCGATGCTGGCGCACACCGCCTCCTCGGTGGCCGAGGCGGTCGACAAACTGGGTTCCTGCGTGGTCGAGGAGAAGCTGGACGGCATCCGCGTCCAGGTCCACCGCGAGGGCGACACGGTACGGCTCTACACCCGCACCCTCGACGACATCACCGACCGCCTGCCCGAACTGACCGCCGCCGCACTGGAGTTGAGGGGCGGCCGCTTCATCCTGGACGGCGAGGTGATCGCCTTCGACGACGCGGGCCGCCCCCGTTCGTTCCAGGAGACCGCGGGCCGCGTCGGCTCCCGCGTGGACGTGACGGCGGCGGCGCGGGAGGTCCCCGTCTCCCCCGTCTTCTTCGACGCCCTGTCCGTCGACGACCACGACCTGCTCGACCTGCCCTTCACCGAGCGGCACGCGGAGCTCGCCCGGCTGGTCCCCGAACCGATGCGGGTGCGCCGTGCGCGGGTGTCCGGGCCGGAGGACCTGCCGCGGGCCGAGGACTTCCTCGCCGAGACCCTGCGGCGCGGCCACGAGGGCGTGGTCGTCAAGGCCCTCGACGCTCCCTACAGCGCGGGCCGGCGCGGCGCCTCCTGGCTGAAGGTCAAACCCGTCCACACCCTCGACCTGGTGGTGCTGGCCGCCGAGTGGGGCCACGGCCGCAGGACCGGCAAGCTGTCCAACCTGCACCTCGGGGCGCGCACGGCGGACGGTGGTTTCGCCATGCTCGGCAAGACCTTCAAGGGCATGACCGACGCGATGCTGACCTGGCAGACCGAACGGCTCCAGGAACTCGCCGTGGAAAGCGGCGAGTGGGTGGTGACCGTACGCCCCGAACTCGTCGTCGAGATCGCCTACGACGGTCTGCAGCGCTCCACCCGCTACCCGGCCGGCGTGACCCTGCGCTTCGCCCGCGTGGTCCGCTACCGCGAGGACAAACGGCCGGAGGACGCCGATACGGTCGAGACCCTGCTCGCCACCCACCCGGAGGTGAAGCCGTGACACCGTCCAGGGAGCGGCGCAGCGCGGGCCTGCTGCTCTTCCGCCACACCGATGGCGGCATGGAGGTGTTGCTCGGCCATATGGGCGGCCCGTTCTTCGCCAAGCGGGACGCCGGGGCGTGGACGGTCCCGAAGGGCGAGTACGAACCCGACGAGCCGGCCTGGGACGCGGCCCGCCGTGAGTTCCAGGAGGAGCTGGGGCTGGCGCCGCCGGACGGGGAGGCCGTACCCCTCGGCGAGGTCAAGCAGGCCGGCGGCAAGATCGTCACGGTGTGGGCGGTCGAGGCCGACCTCGACCCGGCGACGGTCGTCCCCGGCACGTTCGTCATGGAGTGGCCGCCGCGCTCGGGCCGGACGCAGGAGTTCCCGGAGCTGGACCGGGTGGAGTGGCTGGGCGTCGAGCGGGCGCGCGAGGTGATCGTCAAGGCCCAGGCCGCGTTTCTCGACCGGCTGGCGGAGCACTCGGCCTGAGCGGCCGTACACGCGTTGCGGTACCCACCGCCGCGCGGGAAGGTCGAAGTATAAGTCCGCTCCCAGGAGGTTCAGGGATGCCCATCGCAACGGTGAACCCGGCCAACGGCGAGACGCTCAAGACGTACGAGGCCATGGGTGCCGAGGAGATCGAGCGCAGGCTCCAGCTCGCCGAGGCCACGTTCCGTACGTACCGGACGACGAGCTTCGTCGACCGCGGTCGCCTGCTGCTCCAGGCCGCGAATCTCCTGGAAGAGGACCAGCAGGACGTCGCCCGGATGATGACCACCGAGATGGGCAAGCCCGTCAAGCAGGCCCGCGCGGAGGCCGCCAAGTGCGTCAAGGCGATGCGCTGGTACGCCGAGCGCGCGGAGGAACTGCTCGCCGACGAGGAGCCGCCCGACTCCGACGTGAAGGACTCGAACGCGTCCCGCGTGCGGGTGCGCTACCGCCCGCTCGGGCCGATCCTCGCGGTGATGCCGTGGAACTTCCCCCTCTGGCAGGTCGTCCGCTTCGCGGCCCCGGCACTGATGGCGGGCAACGTCGGCCTGCTGAAGCACGCCTCGAACGTCCCCCAGACCGCCCTCTACATCGAGGACCTGTTCCACCGCGCGGGCTACACCGAGGGCTGCTTCCAGACCCTGCTCATCGGCTCCGGCCAGGTCGACGAGGTGCTGCGCGACGAGCGGGTCAGGGCGGCCACCCTCACCGGCAGCGAGCCCGCGGGCCGCGCGGTCGCCTCCACCGCCGGGGAGATGATCAAGAAGACGGTGCTGGAGCTGGGCGGCAGCGACCCGTACGTCGTCATGCCCTCGGCCGAC
Organism: Streptomyces shaanxiensis; assembly: GCF_039537145.1. Classification (NCBI taxonomy): domain Bacteria; kingdom Bacillati; phylum Actinomycetota; class Actinomycetes; order Kitasatosporales; family Streptomycetaceae; genus Streptomyces; species Streptomyces shaanxiensis. Next base: position 121,520 of record NZ_BAAAZY010000009.1, on the reverse strand, counting down.
CTCGACCGCGCCGCGCAGGTCGCGGTGACCGCGCGGGTGCAGAACACCGGGCAGTCGTGCATCGCCGCCAAGCGGTTCATCGTGCACACGGACGTCTACGACGCCTTCGCCGAGCGGTTCGTCGAGGGCATGAAGGCGCTGGTGGTCGGCGACCCGATGCTGGAGGAGACGGACGTCGGCCCGCTGTCGAGCGAGAAGGGGCGGGCCGATCTGGAGGAACTCGTCGACGACGCCCGGCGCAGCGGAGCGGACGTGCTGTGCGGCGGCCACCAGTTCCGCCGGCCCGAGCTGCCGGGCTGGTACTACGCGCCCACCGTCATCGCCGGCATCACCCGTGAGATGCGGATCCACCGGGAGGAGGCGTTCGGCCCGGTCGCCACGCTGTACCGGGCGGGCGACCTGGACGAGGCGGTGCTCATCGCCAACGACTCGCCCTTCGGGCTCAGTTCGAACGTGTGGACGCGGGACGAGGCCGAGGTCGACCGTTTCGTACGGGATCTGGAGGCCGGGAGTGTCTTCGTCAACGGGATGACGGCGTCCCATCCGGCGTTCCCGTTCGGCGGAGTGAAGCGGTCCGGATACGGGCGTGAGCTGTCCGGGCACGGAATCCGCGAGTTCTGCAACATCACCACTGTTTGGCACGGTGCGTGAGCGCCGCGCGACTACGATCCCGGGTGTGAACCGCGAAGTTACTCTGCCGCTGATCGTCGACGACCGCGGGACCCTGCAGGTGGCTGCCGTCGATGTGAGCAAGCTGCTGCGTACCGTGGGTGCTCGGTGGCTGCACCTTGTCGAGGCCGGGGAGGACGGGCTCGACGAGGACACGGTCGCCGCGTTGACCATTGAGCTGGCGAAGCTCGCGGATCGTATCGACGTGGCGTGCATCGCGCACAGCAGCGGGGGTGCGCCGTAGGGGTTCAGGAAGCCGATCCGTGCAGCGTTGACCAGAACATCTCCTCGTAGGACTGGAGCAGCCGGCCGTACTGGTGTGCGCGTGCCTCGTCCAGTCGCCCGGCGTCCCGGCCCGCCCGGAGCGCTTCCGTCGCCTTCCGGTCCAGCTCCGGGGACGGTTCCGCGAAGAAGTCGAAGAAGGCGCAGGCCTCGTCCGGGAAGCCGTAGTGGCGTCGCAGGCCCTCGGCGATCGTCGCGCAATAGCCGCCCCAGGTGGAGAAGTTGACCGTGAGCGCCAGGACCGCTTCGGCCGGTGCGGCGTTCAGGGCCAGCCAGGCCACGTACGCGGGGTAGGCCTGGCAGCCCGGGAGGGGCTCGTAGGCCGCCGCCCGCCCCTCGCTCACGCCGCACGCCGCCGCGAAGCCACCCAGCCGCTCCGCCGCCAGCGCCTCACCCTCGGCCAGCAGGGTGAAGAAGGCGGCGGACTCGGGGGCGTCGGGGGTGGCGCGTTGGGCCAGATGGAGGAAGGCCCGACGGTCGGCGGGGATCACGCGGCTCTGTTCCAGGGCGAGGGCGGCGAGGGTGGTGGTGCGGTCGGCTTCGCCACGGGCGATCAGCGGCACGAGGGGGTTGTCCGTCATCGACGTCCTCCATCACATCGGCAACCCCTACGGCGCTTACCGAATCGGCATACCCGACAACGTACGGGCGATCACCAGCCGCTGGATCTCACTCGTCCCCTCGAAGATCGTGTAAATAGCGCTGTCCCGGTGCATCCGCTCCACCGGGTACTCCCGCGTGTAGCCGTTTCCACCCAGGATCTGTATCGCCTGAGCCGTCACCTTCTTGGCCGTCTCGCTCGCGAACAGCTTCGACATCGACCCCTCGGCCGCCGTGAACGGCTTGCCGTTGATCGCCATCCAGGACGCCCGCCACACCAGCAGCCGCGCCGCGTCGATCTGCGTCGCCATCTCGGCCAGCTGGAACGCCACACCCTGGTTGTCGATGATGGGCCGCCCGAACTGCTCACGCGTCATCGCGTAGTCGAGGGCGACTTCGTACGCGGCACGGGCCGTGCCGACGGCCATCGCGCCGACGGCGGGCCGGGACGCCTCGAACGTGGCCATCGCGGCGTTCTTGACGCGCTCGCCGCCCGCCTTGGCCCGCTCACGGGCCCGCGCCAGCCGCTCGTCCAGCTTCTGCTTGCCGCCCAGCAGGCAGGAGCCCGGCACGCGCACGTTGTCCAGGATGACCTCGGCGGTGTGCGAGGCACGGATGCCGTGCTTCTTGAACTTCTGGCCCTGGGCCAGGCCCGGCGTGTTCGGCGGGACGATGAAGGACGCGTGGCCCTTGGAGCCCAGCTCCGGGTCGACGACCGCGACGACCACGTGGACGTTGGCGATACCGCCGTTGGTCGCCCAGGTCTTCGTGCCGTTGATCACCCACTCGTCCTTGGCCTCGTCGTACACGGCACGCGTACGCATCGAGGCCACGTCCGACCCGGCGTCGGGCTCGGAGGAGCAGAACGCGGCGAGCTTGACATCGTTGGCGTCGCCGTACATCTGCGGCACCCAGGTGCCGATCTGCTCCTCGGTGCCGTTGGCCAGCACACCGACGGCCGCGAGACCGGTGCCGACGATCGACAGGGCGATGCCCGCGTCACCCCAGAACAGCTCCTCCATCGCCATGGGGATGCCGAGGCCGGTCGGGTCGAAGTACTGCTGGGCGTAAAAGTCGAGCGAGTAGATCCCGACCTTCGCGGCCTCCTGGATGACCGGCCAGGGAGTCTCCTCACGCTCGTCCCATTCGGCGGCCGCGGGGCGGATCACATCGGCGGCGAAGCCGTGCAGCCAGTCCCGGACCTCCTTCTGTTCGTCGTTGAGCTCCATGGTGAACTCGGCCATGTCCCCTCCAGCGGCGGTACGTGCGTGTTACTAGCGGTAACCCTAGTTTGTTACTCACTGGTAGGTAAAGTCAACTCCCGATGCCTCATCGACAGCCCATTCGATGGAAAGGGCATGCTGAGTGTTAGTTTGCGCAGGCGTCACCGATTCAGCACGGGTGGGGAGAGCACATGGACACCACGCAGCGGACCGATCAGCAACGGTCCGCCGACCGCCGTCGGCGCGAGCTGCTGGAGGCCGCCGACAGGGTGGTGCTGCGCGACGGCCCACAGGCCTCCATGAACGCGATCGCGGCGGAGGCCGGCATCACCAAGCCGATTCTGTATCGGCACTTCGGCGACAAGGGCGGACTTTACGCGGCGTTGGCCAAGCGGCACACCGACGCGCTGCTGGATTCACTGAGAGCGGCGTTGGATGCCCCTGCGGACCGGCGTGAGCGGGTCGAGGCCACGTTGGACACGTACCTCGCGGCGATCGAGGCTCGGCCCCAGGTGTATCGGTTCCTGATGCATCCGGCGGAGGGGGGCCAGGTCGGGGACCAGGGGTTCGACGTCGGCAAGCACTCCGCTCCCCTGCTGCGGCGTATGGGCGAGGAGCTGGCCACCGTCATCGAGGAGCGGTTGGATCTCGGGCCGGGGAGTCAGCAGCTCGCGCGGGTGTGGGGGCACGGGATCGTCGGGATGATGCATGCCGCCGGGGATTGGTGGCTCGGCGAACGGCCGTGTTCGCGGGCGGAGTTGGTGCGCAGTCTGGCCGACCTTCTGTGGGGGCGGCTTGCGGCCGCCGGGGACAAGATGGGCGGTCCGGGGTTCTGAGGGACGTCCCCCTCACCGGCGCCAGGAAGCTCGTGCCACTTGACGCATCAAGCGTCTGTGGCGCCAGCCCGTCACACGGTCCGCGTACACCCTGCCGTCCAAGTGGTCGCACTCGTGCTGCAGGCACCGCGCGAAGAACCCCGTGCCGTGGACCGTCACCGGCTCCCCCGTCATCGTGAAGCCCTCGACCACCGCATGGTCGTACCGCTCCGTCCCCGCCTCCAGACCCGGCAGGGACAGACATCCCTCCGGCCCGCGGATCACCACCCCGTCCGCCTCCACCAGCCGGGGATTCACCACGTGCCCGAGATGACGCACATCCTCGTCGTCCGGGCAGTCGAACACGAACACCCGGAGGGACTCCCCCACCTGGTTCGCGGCCAGGCCCACGCCCTGCGCCGCGTACATCGTGGCGAACAAGTCCTCCACGAGTGCCGCGAGTTCCGGGCCGAAGTCGGTCACCTCGTCGCAGGGCTCGCGCAGCAGCGGGGAGCCGTGCAGGGTGAGAGGCCGGACGCGCCCGTTGGTGCCCGGAATGGAGCCATTACGCATGGCCGCAAGGGTACGGCGATTCGGGAGTGCGAATGGATCTCGATAGGCTGACCACCACCACGTTGCCGTAGGGCAGAGGCGCGGCGCGTACGCAAGGAGGATCGAGAACTGATGGCAGGCAACTCGGACCCGCTCACGCCGCGGGCCAAGCTCGCTGTGACCGCGGGCAAGGCGGTCGCGGCGGCATCGCGCGCCGCGGGACGCGGCAGCGGTTCGGTGATCGGCGGCCGGGTGGCGCTCAAACTCGACCCCGACCTTCTCGCGCGGCTCGCGCAGAACCTGGACGTGGTCCTCGTCTCGGCGACCAACGGCAAGACCACCACGACCCGGCTCATCGCGGAGGCCCTGCGGGCCGCCGGCCCGGTCGTGTCCAACGCGCTCGGCGCCAACATGCCGGCCGGCATCACCTCGGCGCTCGCGGGCAGCTCGGAGTCGCGGTACGGCGTCATCGAGGTCGACGAGAAGTACCTCGCCGGGGTCGCGCGGGACACCGACCCCAAGTGCATCGCACTGCTCAACCTCTCCCGCGACCAGCTGGACCGCGCCGCCGAGACCCGGATGCTCGCCGAGAACTGGCGCGAGGGGCTCGCGGGTTCGAAGGCCGTGATCGTGGCCAACGCCGACGACCCGCTGGTCGTGTGGGCGGCTTCGTCCTCCCCCAATGTGATCTGGGTCGCCGCCGGGCAGATGTGGAAGGACGACGCCTGGTCCTGCCCGTCCTGCGGTGGTGTGATGCAGCGGCCGGGAGACGACTGGTTCTGCGGCGAGTGCGGGTTCCGGCGGCCCACGCCCAGCTGGGCGCTGTCCGGTGACCACGTCCTCGACCCGCACGGGTCCGCCTGGCCCATTCATCTGCAGCTGCCCGGGCGCGCCAACAAGGCCAACGCCGCGTCCTCGGCCGCCGTGGCCGCCGTGTTCGGCGTGCCGCCGCAGGTCGCCCTGGAGCGCATGTACCAGGTGCAGGCCGTCGCCGGGCGGTACGACGTCGTGCAGTTCCAGGAGCGGGATCTGCGGCTGCTGCTCGCCAAGAACCCGGCCGGCTGGCTCGAGACGTTCTCCCTCATCGACCCGCCGCCGACCCCGGTGATCCTCTCCGTGAACGCGCGCGGCGCCGACGGCACGGACACCTCCTGGCTCTGGGACGTCGACTACACGCGCCTGACCGGGCACCCGATCTGTGTCATCGGCGACCGCAAGCTGGACCTCGCGGTGCGCCTGGAGGTCGCGAACCAGCAGTTCCAGGTCTGCGAGAACCTCGACCAGGCCGTGCAGGCGTGCCCGCCGGGCCGGATCGAGGTCATCGCCAACTACACCGCGTTCCAGGACCTGCGCCGCCGGGTCGGCAACTGAGCACGAGATTTCAGGGGACTTAAGTGAGCGACAACCAACTGCGGGTCGTCTGGATCTACCCGGACCTCCTCAGCACCTACGGCGACCAGGGCAACGTCCTCGTCGTGGAGCGCCGGGCGCGGCAGCGCGGCCTCGACGTGGCCCGCCTCGACGTGCGCAGCGACCAGCCGATCCCGACCTCCGGCGACATCTATCTGATCGGCGGCGGCGAGGACCGTCCGCAGCGGCTGGCGGCGGAGCGGCTGCGCCGTGACGGCGGTCTGACCCGGGCCGTCGAGAACGGCGCCATCGTGTTCTCGGTCTGCGCGGGGTATCAGATCCTCGGGCACGAGTTCATCAACGACCTGGGTCAGCGTGAGCCAGGCCTCGGGCTGATCGACGTGGTGTCCGTGCGGGGTGAGGGTGCGCGGTGCGTCGGTGACGTGCTCGGCGACATCGACCCGCGCCTGGGGCTGCCGCCGCTGACCGGCTTCGAGAACCACCAGGGCGTCACCCACCTCGGCCCGACCGCCCGTCCCTTCGCCCAGGTCCGCCAGGGCAACGGCAACGGCACGGGCGACGGCACGGAGGGGGCGTACAACGACACCGTCTTCGGTACGTACATGCACGGCCCGGTGCTCGCGCGGAACCCGCTGATCGCCGACCTGCTGCTGAAGCTCGCGCTCGACGTCAACGCGCTGCCGCCGACCGACGACCGCTGGTACGAGGCGCTGCGCGCCGAGCGCATCGCGGCCGCGCAGCAGCAGCCCGCCTGAACACGGTGACGCGGCGGGCTGCCTGACGGTTGGTACATCTGCCTTCCAGGCTGCCGTAACCAGCCCGTCTGACGGCCCATCCGCACAGGTGAGCGGGGTCGTCCAGCAGGCGGACGCAGGGTTCGGCCCCGCCCCCCGATGCCGCTAGGGTGGCGGGGATTCGAGCCGGACAGCGTGGTCCGGTCCCGGCCCACGTTGAGAAGGTTTTTCGGGCTATGCGCATTGGTGTCCTCACGTCCGGCGGCGACTGCCCCGGCCTGAACGCCGTCATCCGGTCCGTCGTGCACCGCGCCGTCGTCGACCACGGCGACGAGGTCATCGGCTTCCGGGACGGCTGGAAGGGCCTCCTGGAGTGCGACTACCTCAAGCTCGACCTCGACGCGGTGGGCGGCATCCTGGCCCGCGGCGGCACGATCCTCGGTTCCTCCCGGGTCCAGCCCTCCCATCTGCGGGACGGCGTGGAGCGGGCCAAGGGCCATGTCGAGGAGCTCGGCCTCGACGCGATCATCCCGATCGGCGGCGAGGGCACGCTGAAGGCCGCCCGGCTGATGTCGGACAGCGGCCTGCCCGTCGTGGGCGTGCCGAAGACCATCGACAACGACATCGCCGTCACCGACGTCACCTTCGGCTTCGACACGGCGGTGACCGTGGCGACCGAGGCGCTGGACCGGCTCAAGACCACCGCCGAGTCGCACCAGCGGGTGCTGGTCGTCGAGGTCATGGGGCGGCACACCGGCTGGATCGCGCTGCACTCCGGCATGGCGGCCGGCGCGCACGCCATCGTCGTGCCGGAACGGCCCTTCGACATCGAGGAGTTGACCAGGGTCGTCGGCGAGCGGTTCGAGGCCGGTAAGCGGTTCGCGATCGTCGTCGCGGCGGAGGGGGCCAAGCCGCGGGCCGGGACCATGGCGTTCGACGAGGGCGGCAAGGACATCTACGGGCACGAGCGGTTCGCCGGGATCGCGCGGCAGCTGTCGATCGAGCTGGAGGAGCGGCTCGGCAAGGAGGCGCGGCCGGTGATTCTGGGGCATGTGCAGCGGGGTGGTACGCCCACCGCGTACGACCGGGTGCTGGCGACGCGGTTCGGGTGGCATGCGGTGGAGGCGGTGCACCGGGGGGAGTTCGGTCACATGACGGCGCTCCAGGGGACCGACATCGTGATGGTGCCGCTCGCGGAGGCCGTGGAGACGTTGAAGACGGTTCCGGCCGACCGGTACGACGAGGCTGAGTGCGTGCTTTAGGGGCTTCGCCGTAGGAGGCCTTGTCCCGTTGCCGGGTGCGGGTGCGTTGTGGCTTGTCGCGCCCGCGCGGCGGAGCCGCATATCGATACGGCCCCGCGCCCCTGAGGGTGCTGCAGCCGCCCCCGGTCGAAGGTTCGGCCGGGGGCAGTTCTAGTCTGGGTGCGGACAGACAGCACAACCCCCCACGAATCAGGAGCCGGCGGATGGATCACAGCGGGCACGGCATGATCATGGATTTGCCGCCGTTCACGCTGGGGCGGGGGCTTCAGTGGTCCGCCGACCCGTTCTTTCTCGTCGCCTGCCTGGTCGGGCTCGCGCTGTACGGGTGGGGGGTCGTGCGGCTGCGGCGGCGTGGGGACTCCTGGCCCGTGGGGCGGACGGTGTCGTACGTCGTCGGTGTGCTGTCCGTGATGCTGATGATGTGCACCGCGCTCAACGACTACGGCATGGTCATGTTCAGTGTGCACATGGTGCAGCACATGGTGATCAGCATGCTGTCGCCGATCCTCATCCTGCTCGGTGCTCCGGTCACGCTGGCGCTGCGCGCGCTGCCTCCGGCGGGGCGCGGGCGCAAGGGGCCGCGGGAGTTGTTGCTGGCTCTGCTGCACAGCCGGTACATGCGGATCATCACGCATCCGGCGTTCACCATCCCGCTGTTCATCGCCAGTCTCTACGCGCTGTACTTCACGCCGCTGTTCGACTTCCTGATGGGCTCCAAGACGGGGCACATCGCGATGATGGTGCACTTCCTCGCGGTGGGCGTCGTGTTCTTCTGGCCGATCATCGGTGTGGATCCCGGACCGCATCGGCCCGGGTATCTGATGCGGATGCTGGAACTGTTCGCCGGTATGCCGTTCCACGCGTTCTTCGGTATCGCGCTGATGATGGCGTCGGAGCCGATGGTCGAGACGTTCAAGAACCCGCCCGCCTCGCTCGGCATCGAGGCCCTCGCCGACCAGAACGTGGCCGGCGGTATCGCCTGGGCGTTCAGCGAGATCCCGTCCGTGCTGGTGCTGATCGCGCTGTTGTTCCAGTGGTACCGCTCGGAGCAGCGCCAGGCCCGGCGCAAGGACCGGGCCGCCGATCGGGACGGCGACAAGGAACTCGAGGCGTACAACGCCTATTTGGCCTCATTGAACGCACGCGGAAACTGAGGAAACCGAAAGGCTTCGCCTTTCAGTAGCATGAAGCGCGTCGGGGGAACCGCACCGGGGGGAGCGGTAATGGCGCTTCGTGTGTTCGTACGCAGGGCCGGGAAATCGGCGATTCGGAAGATCGCCGTCCTTGTGGTGTTCGTTCTGGCGCTCAGTGGATGCGATCGGGACACACCGTTGTTCGTGGTGAGGGCCGTCGCCTCGGGAGTTCCGTCGCTGGCGCCCTTCTTCGACGAGAGCCAGGGGCTGGGCCGGGACCAGCAGGTCAGGGCGCAGACGGCGCCCGGCGGTCTGCAGCAGGGCGACACTCCTGGCCTGTACGGGGGGTCGAAGCAGCCGACCATCTGTGACGTCGAACGGCTCAGGGAGTTTCTCACCGATCCCGCCAATGAGCGGAAGGCACAGGCGTGGGCAACCGCGCTCTCGATCACCACGGCCGAGATTCCCGGTTATCTCGATCGCCTCACACCCGTTCTCCTGCGTCACGACACTCTCGTGAAGAATCACGACTACAAGAAGGAAAAGGCCGTCCCCTTCAACGCGTTGCTGCAGACGGGAATCGCGATTCTCGTCGATGCGGAAGGCCTTCCCGCCGTGAAGTGCTCGTGCGGAAATCCGCTGCGGCCCTTCGAGGGTGACACGACCCGGATAAAGGTCGAGTTCGACGACCGCAACGAGGAGTGGAAGGGGTACGAGAAGGCGTCCGTCGTCGCCGTGCGGCCCGCCACGCGGACAGTGGAGCGGCTCGCGCTCGTCGACGTGGAGGAGCCGGAGCGGGGCATCAACCGTCCCGTCGGCACGACGGGCAAGGACGACACGACGTTCGACACGCGTGAGCGGCGCGCGGTGCCCAACCTGGCCGGGGCGACGTTCGGGCAGGCGAGCCGGACGCTGGCCGACAAGGGGCTGGCGGTCGCCTTCGAGGGCGGGGGGCTGCCGCCGGACGGCGCCGAGGTCACGGCGTCGGATCCGCCGGCCGGGACCGAGCTGCGGTTCGGGGAGTACGTGACGCTGAGCGTGGCCGGGGGGACCTCGGAGGGCTCGTCCGACGGGACGTCCACTCCGCCGGGGACGTCCCAGTCGACGCCGGGTCCGTCGGACTCGAAGCCGTCGACGTCCCCGCCGTCCACCTCGACCCCGCCGCCCTCGTCCTCCGGCTCCGGAAGCGCCGGTCCCAGCAGCTCCGGGCCCACCAGCCCCGGTCCCACGAGCGCGCCGCCGTCCTCCTCCGCACCGCCCACCTCCGACCGGCCGCCCAGCTCCGCCCCACCCCCCTCGACCAAGGACCCCACCACCAGCTCGCCACCCCCACCCACGACCGGCGCACCCCCACCGACCACCGGCTCGCCCCCGACCAGCGCCCCGGTCACCAGCAGCGAGCCGCCGCCCGGGACCAGTGCGCCCGCCACCACCGAACCGGCGACCGACCCGCCGTCCACCGGCGCACCCTCGCCCGGCGCGCCCACCGCGAGCACGACCGTCTAGCGACCACGCAGCGCCCCCGCAGAACCCGGGAGACACCGGATGCCTTCAGGATCACCGACGTCGGGAGTGGGCCGGGTCATCGCCGGCCGTTATCTGCTGCTGAACCGGCTCGGCAGCGGCGGGATGGGCCATGTCTGGCTCGCCCACGACCGCAGACTCGCCTGTGAGGTCGCGCTCAAGGAGATCGTGTTCCGGGACCCGGCCGAGGCCGACGAGCGTGAGGCCCGGGTGGCCCGTGCCCGGGCCGAGGCCCGGCACGCGGCGGGGCTGCGCGGGCATCCGCATGTGGTGACCGTGCACGACGTGCTGGAGCACGAGGGGCTGCCGTGGATCGTCATGGAGTACGTGGCAGGTGCCGTCAACCTGCGTGACCTGGTCGACCAGCGCGGTCCTCTGGCGCCCGCGGAGTGCGCCCGCATCGGGGTCGCCGTGCTCGACGCGCTGACCGCGGGGCACGAGCGGGGCGTCATGCACCGGGACGTGAAACCGGCGAACATCCTGCTCGCGCCGGACCGCTCCGGGGCGCCGTACGGCCGGGTGCTGCTCGCCGACTACGGCATCTCGGTGCAGCCGGACGCCGGGGAGACGCGGTACACGCTGGCGTCGGTGCTGGTGGGTACGGCGGGCTATCTGGCGCCGGAGCGGGTCACGGGCGGGGCGCCGACGCCGGCCACCGATCTGTTCTCGCTGGGGTGCACGCTGTACTACGGCGTCGAGGGACGGGGTCCCTTCGACCGGGAGTCGCACCTCGCGGAACTCACCGCGGTGGTCATGGAGGACCCCCGGGCGGCCGCGCGGGCCGGTGCGCTGGGGCCCGTCCTGCGGGCGCTGCTGGAGAAGGATCCGGCACGGCGGATTCCGGCCGCGGAGGCGGAGGCGGCGCTGTCGCGGATCGTCACACCGGAGGTCGACGCGTACGCGCGGACGCAGACCGACCTCGGTTCGCAGCCGCACTGGGGCGGGGCGGCACCGCCACCGGGACCCGCGCCCGACGCCGCGGCGGGGTTCGGCCCCCGGCCCGCGACCGACCGGCCCGACGCCACGTCGTTCGGCCACCCGCCCGCGACCACCCGGCCCAGCGCCGCAGGCTTCAGCCCCCTGTCCCCAACCGACCACCCCAACGCCGCCGGCTTCAGCCCTCCGCCCGGGTCCGACCGGCTCGGCACCGCGTCGGGCTTCAGTCCTCCGTCCGGGCCGTCCGGGCCGTCCGGACAGTCCGGGCAGAGCTGGAGCTCCGTAGCGGAGCAGCCCGGCCGCCCGCACGGCTTCGGTGTGCCGTCCGGCGAGCCCGGTGTGCCGCAGGGCTTCGGCCCGGGGCCCGGCGGGCGGCGTCGTACCCGCCCCCGCATCCTCCACGCGGTTCTCGCCGGACTCCTCGGGCTGGCGCTCGCGGGGGCCGGTGTCTGGTACGCCATGGCCCAGCCGGAGGGCACCGACGGGACGGCGCGGCCGTACGGCGACACCGTCGGACTCCGCGATCCGCTGAAGAGCGGCGACTGCGTGCTCGCCGACTGGCCCGGCGCGGCCGCCTTCCAGGGCACGCCCCGGCTGAGTCTGGATCCCAGTTGCGGGGAGAAGGCGCCCGACGGTCAGGTGATGGCGTTCGTCGCGGCCGCGTCCGCCGCCGAGGCGCGTGAGGAGGGGCCGGCCGCGTGCGAGGAGCGGACCGAGGAGATCCGCGGGAGGCTCGCGGACGTCCGCGGCTTCGCCGTCGTACCGACCGAGGCGGGGTTCGAGGCGGCCGGGCGGCGCACCGCCTGCCTGGTGCTGGGCGCGAACGGGCCGGTGTACGGGCCGCTGGGCGAGCATCGGAAGACCGGGGCGGCCTTCGCCGACACGGCGACCATGCAGCGGCGCGACTGTCTGGATGTCCGCTCGCACCGGGACGCCCGGCTGGCCTCCTGCGACCGGCCGCACGACGAGCAGGTGCTCGGGTTCACCCGACTGGGTGCCGACGTCACGCTGACCGAGGCGCGCACCGAGTCGGACACGGCGTGCGCCCGGGAGGTGCCGCCGCGCGAGTACGGCTTCGATCCGTCCGTGTACACGGCGGGCTCCTGGACGAGCCAGGGGTCCTGGAAGACGGGCACTCATTTCGTCGTCTGCACTGTTCGGAAGCAGAACGGGGGCACCATGGAGGGGGACGAACCTTAGGAGGGTGTTGCGATGCCCGGTTCTGCGGACGGTTCTACGAAGGCGATGGGGGTGGTCACCGTCGGTGGGCTCGTCGTGGTGACGGCCTACACGGTGGCGCTCGGGAGCAATGGCTGGCTGTGGTTCGGGTGGGTGGTGCTGGGGCTGATCACGCTGGGGCTGGTAGTCAGCCGCGGCACCTGAGCCTCACTCCCGGGTGAGTCGCCCGGCGGAGTGCACGCCCGGCTGGTACTTCGGCAGCCGGGCGGTGATCTTCATGCCCGCGCCCACGGCGGTCTCGATGACGAGGCCGTAGTTGTCGCCGTACACCTGACGGAGCCGGTCGTCGACGTTGGACAGCCCGATGCCGCCCGAGGGGCTGACCTCGCCGGCGAGGATGCGGCGCAGCACGGCGGGGTCCATGCCGGCGCCGTCGTCCTCGATGACGACGAGGGCCTCGGCGCCGGCGTCCTGTGCGGTGATGCTGATGTGGCTCTTGCCCGCGGTGGACCCGGCCTTGCCCTCCAGGCCGTGCTTGACGGCGTTCTCGACGAGCGGCTGCAGGCAGAGGAAGGGCAGTGCGACCGGGAGCACCTCGGGGGCGATCTGGAGGGTCACGGAGAGGCGGTCGCCGAAGCGTGCCCGGACGAGTGCCAAGTAGTGGTCGATGGCGTGGAGTTCGTCGGCGAGGGTGGTGAAGTCGCCGTGCCTGCGGAAGGAGTAGCGGGTGAAGTCGGCGAACTCCAGGAGCAGTTCGCGGGCACGTTCGGGGTCGGTGCGGACGAAGCTGGCGATCACCGCGAGCGAGTTGAAGATGAAGTGCGGGGAGATCTGGGCGCGCAGGGCCTTGATCTCGGCCTCGATCAGGCGGGTGCGGGACTGGTCGAGGTCGGCCAGCTCCAACTGCACGGAGACCCAGCGGGCCACCTCGCCGGCCGCCCGCACGAGCACCGCCGACTCGCGGGGAGCGCAGGCGACGAGCGCGCCGTGGACCCGGTCGTCGACGGTGAGCGGGGCGACCACCGCCCAGCGCACGGGGCAGTCGGGGGTCTCACAGGTGAGCGGGAAGGCTTCGCCGCGGCCCGACTCCAGGGGACCGGCGAGGAGTTCCATGATCTCCGTACGGTGATGGCCGCCCACCCCGTCCCAGACCAGGACGTCCTTCTCGTCCGTCAGGCACAACGCGTCGGTGCCCAGCAGTGAGCGCAGCCTGCGGGCCGACTTGCGGGCGGTCTCCTCGGTGAGGCCGGCGCGCAGCGGGGGTGCGGCGAGGGAAGCGGTGTGCAGGGTCTCGAAGGTGGCGTGCTCGACGGGGGTGCCGAGGCCGCCGAGGGTCTGGGGGCGGGCGGTGCGCCGGCCGAGCCAGAAGCCGGCGGCGAGCAGCGGGAGGATCGCCACGCACAGGCCCGCGATGAATCCGCTCATGACGTCACCGCCACCCGATGTCCGGCACCGAGCCCGCTGAGTCCGCCGAGTCCGCCACCGCCACCCGACGTCCGGCACTGCGTCCCGCTCATGCCTTCACCTCCGCCCGCAGCTCCTCCGGCAGATGGAACCGCGCCAGGATCGCCGCCGTCCCGGGCGGCACCCGGCCCGGCGTGGCCAGGGACACCAGCACCATGGTGAGGAAGCCCAGCGGCACCGACCAGAGCGCGGGCCAGGCGAGCAGCGCGTGCAGGGTGCCGGAGCCCGGGAAGCCCGCCATGGTCGCCGCGACGGCGAGCAGCGCCGAGCCGCCGCCGACCAGCATCCCGGCGGCCGCGCCGGGCGGGGTCAGCCGGCGCCACCAGATGCCGAGAACGAGCAGCGGGCAGAAGGAGGACGCCGACACGGCGAAGGCGAGGCCCACCGCGTCGGCGACCGGCAGCCCGCCGACCAGGACGCTCGCGGCGAGCGGGACGGCCATGGCGAGGACCGTGCCGAGCCGGAAGTGCCGTACGCCGCGCGACGGGAGCACGTCCTGGGTGAGGACGCCCGCGACGGCCATGGTCAGGCCCGAGGCCGTGGACAGGAACGCGGCGAAGGCACCCCCGGCGACCAGCGCGCCGAGCAGGTCGCCGCCCAGGCCGCCGATCATGCGGTCGGGCAGGAGGAGTACGGCGGCGTCCGCGTCGCCGGTGAGGGTGAGTTCGGGGGCGTAGAGGCGGCCGAGGGCGCCGTAGACCGGCGGCAGCAGGTAGAAGGCGCCGATCAGGCCGAGCACGGCGACGGTGGTGCGGCGGGCGGCGACGCCGTGCGGGCTGGTGTAGAAGCGGACGACGACGTGCGGCAGGCCCATGGTGCCGAGGAAGGTGGCCAGGATCAGTCCGTACGTGGCGTACAGCGGGCGTTCGCCGCGGCTCTCGGCCTGCGAGGGTGACAGGCTGCCGCCCGCTCGGTGGTCGGGTTCGGGGACCTCGGCGCCCTTGGCGAAGGTCAGGCGGGCGCCGCCGTCGATGCGGTGCGTGCCGGCGGGGAGCCGGAGCTGCTTGTCCTCGTGGTCACGGCCGTCGATCGTGCCGCTGACCGTGACCGTCAGGGGCCGGTCGAGCTTCAGGTCGAGGGTGCCGTCGACGCGGACGACGCTCTGTTCACGGAAGGTGGCCGGTTCGTCGAAGGCGCGGCGAGGGGCGTCGTCGCCCTGCCAGGCGAGGATCAGGAAGAGGGCGGGGACGAGCAGGGCGGTGAGTTTGAGCCAATACTGGAAGGCCTGCACGAAGGTGATGCTGCGCATGCCGCCCGCGGCGACGATGGCGACCACGACGACGGCGACGATCAGCCCGCCGAGCGAGTCGGGCGCCCCGGTCAGCACGGTCAACGTCAGTCCGGCGCCCTGGAGTTGGGGCAGCAGATACAGCCAGCCGGTGCCGACGACGAAGGCGCCCGCGAGCCGCCGTACGGCTTGGGAGGAGAGACGGGCCTCGGCGAAGTCGGGGAGGGTGTAGGCGCCGGAGCGGCGCAGCGGGGCGGCGACGAACAGCAGCAGGACGAGGTATCCGGCGGTGTAGCCGACCGGGTACCAGAGCATGTCCGGGCCCTGGACGAGGACCAGGCCCGCGATGCCGAGGAAGGAGGCGGCGGAGAGGTACTCGCCGCTGATCGCGGCCGCGTTGAGGCGGGGGCCGACGGTGCGGGAGGCGACGTAGAAGTCGGAGGTGGTGCGGGAGATACGCAGGCCGAAGGCGCCGACCAGGATGGTCGCCAGGACGACCAGGGCAACGGCGGGGACGGCGTAGCTGGAGTTCACGGCGGCGTCGTTCCTCGGGCTCAGCGGTCTTCGACGAGGCGCACGAAGTCCCGCTCGTTGCGTTCCGCGCGCCGGACGTACCAGCGGGCCAGGAGGACCAGGGGGGCGTAGAGGCCGAAACCGAGCACCAGCCATTCGAGGCCGCGGGCGTTCGGCATGGCCGCGAACAGCAGGGGCAGGGGGCCGATGAGCAGACCGAGGACCGCGAACACGGTGAGTGCGGCGCGGAGTTGGCTGCGCATCAGGGAGCGGACGTAGGTGTGGCCGAGGGTGGTCTGCTCGTCGATCTCGGTGCGCGGGCGGTAGTAGCCGGAGACCCGGCGGGTCCGGCGGGGCGGGCCGGTGACGACGACGCGGCGGTCGGCGGGGCTCTGGGGCATGGTCACGGCCTCCTCATGAGCAGGTCGCGCAGCTCGCGCGCGTGCCGGCGGCTGACCTGGAGTTCCTCGGAGCCGACCATGACGCTGACGGTGCCCGCGTCCAGGCGGAGTTCGCCGATGTGGCGCAGGGCGACGAGATGGCGGCGGTGGATGCGGACGAAGCCGCGGGAGCGCCAGCGCTCCTCCAGGGTCGACAGGGGGATACGGATGAGGTGGCTGCCCTTGTCGGTGTGCAGGCGGGCGTAGTCGCCCTGGGCCACGACGTGGGTGATGTCGTCGACGGAGACGAAGCGGGTCACGCCGCCGAGCTCGACGGGTATGTGGTCGGGGTCGGGCTCGCTCACGGGGATGCGGGGGGCGGCGGTCTCCCTGAGCTCGGCGGCCCGGCGGACGGCCTCCGCCAGGCGCTCCTTGCGCACGGGCTTGAGGACGTAGTCGACGGCCTTGAGGTCGAAGGCCTGGACGGCGAAGTCCTCGTGGGCGGTGACGAACACGACGAGCGGCGGGTTGGCGAAGCCGGTGAGCAGCCGGGCCAGGTCGAGGCCGTCGAGGCCGGGCATGTGGATGTCGAGGAAGACGACGTCGATCGCCTCGGGCCCGCCCGGCCCCGACTCCAGTGCGCGGTTGATCCGGCGCAGCGCCTCGGTCGCGTCGCCGGCGCCCTCCGCGGTGCCGATCCGGGGATCGGCGTTCAGGAGGTAGAGGAGCTCCTCCAGCGAAGGGCGTTCGTCGTCGACAGCCAGGGCACGCAGCATGAACCCGGAGTGTAGGAGCAATTCGTACGCCTGCACACGTGCCGACGTCTGTGCGTTCCCGCTGGATACAGTGCCGCCATGGAGAGCAGGACCTCGCCGTTCGACGAGCTCGACCGGAAGATCATCACCGCGTTGATGGCGAACGCCAGGACGAGCTTCGCCGAGATCGGTACGGCCGTCGGGCTGTCCTCGACGGCGGTCAAGCGGCGGGTGGACCGGCTGCGCGACACGGGTGTGATCACCGGGTTCACCGCCACGGTCAAGCCGTCGGCACTGGGCTGGCGCACGGAGGCGTACGTCGAGGTGTACTGCGAGGGCGCGGCGCCGCCGCGGCGGCTCGCGGAGGTGGTCCGCAACCATCCGGAGATCACCGCGGCGATGACGGTGACCGGGGGCGCGGACGCGCTGCTGCACGTGCGGGCGCGGGACGTGGAGCACTTCGAGGAGGTGCTGGAGCGGATCCGCGTCGAGCCGTTCATCCGCAAGACGATCAGCGTCATGGTGCTGTCCCATCTGCTCCCGGAGAGTCCCGAGGCGGGCGCAACCCAGCCCGCGCCGGAGTAAACCTCGCGGCGCGCAGCGGTACTGCGTTCATCCAGGAAAATTCGCAGCATTCCTGCGCGGGCGCGCAATATTTGTTCCTTGTCGCTCGTCTCCGGCGCTTTCTACCTTTGTGTCAACCCTCAGTCGACACTCGCAGGAAGCGGAGGAACCCCTCTGTGTCCGACACCCGTGTGCCGCGCCGGCGGCGGTATCTCGTCTGCGAACCCAGACATTTCGCCGTGCAGTACGCGATCAACCCCTGGATGCGTCCCGACGCACCCGTCGACGTGGACCTGGCCCGGGAGCAGTGGCAGCGGCTGATCCGCGCCTACCGGGACCACGGCCACACCGTCGACGCGGTGGAGCCCGCTCCCGGCCTGCCCGACATGGTCTTCGCCGCGAACTCGGCGGTCGTCGTGGGCGGCCGTGTCTTCGGCTCCCTCTTCCACGCGCCGGAGCGGCGCCCCGAGTCCACGCACTACGACACCTGGTTCAAGGCGGCGGGCTACGACGTGTACCGCCCCGAGTCGGTGTGCGAGGGCGAGGGCGACCTGGTCTGGACGGGCCGGTACGTCCTGGCCGGCACCGGTTTCCGTACCACCCGCGAGGCGCATCGCGAGGTGCAGGAGTTCTTCGGGCACCCGGTGATCAGCCTGACCCTGGTGGATCCGCGGTTCTACCACCTGGACACAGCGCTGTTCGTCCTCGACGACGACAACATCGCGTACTACCCGGAGGCCTTCTCGCCGGGCAGCCGTGAGGTGCTCGGGCGGCTGTACCCGGACGCGGTGCTCGCGACCCGGGACGACGCGATGGCGTTCGGTCTGAACTCCGTGTCCGACGGCCGCAACGTCTTCATCGCGCCCCAGGCCGAGGCCCTCTCCTCCGCCCTCGCCGACCGCGGCTATGTCCCCGTCCCCGTCGACCTGTCGGAGTTCCGCAAGGCCGGCGGCGGCATCAAGTGCTGCACCCAGGAGATCCGCTGATGACCGCTCCCGTCACCACCCGCTCGTCCGCCGACCTGATCCGCGCCGAGGAACCGGTCGTCGCGCACAACTACCACCCGCTGCCCGTGGTCGTCGCCCGTGCCGAGGGCACGTGGGTGGAGGACGTGGAGGGCCGCCGGTACCTGGACATGCTGGCCGGTTACTCGGCCCTGAACTTCGGCCATCGCCACCCGGCGCTGATCGAGGCGGCCCATCGCCAGCTGGACCGCCTGACCCTGACCTCCCGCGCGTTCCACAACGACCGCCTCGCCGAGTTCGCCGAGCGGCTGGCGGCGTTGACGGGCCTCGACATGGTGCTGCCGATGAACACGGGCGCCGAGGCGGTGGAGAGCGGCATCAAGGTGGCCCGCAAGTGGGCGTACGAGGTGAAGGGCGTCCCGGCCGACCAGGCGACGATCGTGGTCGCCGCGGAGAACTTCCACGGCCGGACGACGACGATCGTCAGCTTCTCGACGGACGAGAGCGCGCGGCAGGGCTTCGGCCCCTTCACACCCGGCTTCCGGATCGTGCCGTACAACGACCTGGCGGCGCTGGAGGCGGCGGTCGACGAGACGACGGCGGCGGTGCTGCTGGAGCCGATCCAGGGCGAGGCCGGGGTCGTCATCCCCGACGAGGGCTATCTGACCGGGGTGCGCGAGCTGACCCGCCGCAAGGGCTGCCTGTTCATCGCGGACGAGATCCAGTCGGGCCTCGGTCGCACGGGCCGTACGCTCGCCGTCGAGCACGAGGGGGTCGTCCCGGACGTACTGCTCCTCGGCAAGGCGCTGGGCGGCGGCATCGTCCCGGTGTCGGCGGTGGTGGCCCGACGCGATGTGCTCGGCGTCCTGCGGCCGGGCGAGCACGGGTCGACCTTCGGCGGCAACCCGCTGTCCGCGGCAGTCGGCACGGCCGTGGTCGACCTCCTGGAGACGGGCGAGTTCCAGCGCCGCGCGGCCGAGCTGGGCGTGGTCCTGCGGGGCGGCCTGTCGGCCCTGCTCGGCAAGGGCGTCGTCGGCTTCCGGGCGCGGGGCCTGTGGGCGGGCGTCGACATCGACCCGGCGGTCGGCACGGGCCGCGAGATCAGCCAACGCCTCCTGCGCGAGGGAGTCCTGGTCAAGGACACCCACGGCTCCACGATCCGCCTGGCGCCGCCCCTGACGATCACGTCGGAGGAACTGGAGGGGGCGCTGGAGGCGCTGCAGAGGGTCCTGACGTAACGGCCCCGGCCTGACACAAGAGCCCTACAGCCCGGCTCCCGAACCATCGGGGCCGGGCTGCCCGATGCCGGCAAGCGCACCGGCGCACACCGGCACGGCCCTCCTGTTTCCGCCATTTCTCTCTCCGCCCCCGGAGCCCCTCCACCCCCGGCCCACCACCTCCCTCCTCGCCCCTCCATCACCACCGCCCCCGCATCTACCACGCACGTTCCCGCACCCCGCGCCGCTCCCCCGCCCCCTCTCCGGCCCTCCGCTCCCCCGCTCCCCGCCCCCACCCGGCCCCCCACAAAGAGGCGGCGTTGACCGGAAGGGTGAAGATGGGGACAAGAGGTGGTAGACCGCTCTCAGCGACAGAGAGGTCGGCCGTGGGCACACACGAGGAGCAGGGCGTAGCCAGGCAGGGGTTCGACGTGGCGGACGCCGCGCCTCTGCTGCTCGACGCGCAGGGTCTGGTGACGGGGTGGACCAGGGACGCGCAGCGGCTGTTGGCGTACGTGGCCTCCGAGGCGGTGGGAAAGCACGTCGGCGAGCTGTTCGACGCGGAGGACGCCGGGCGGCTTCCGGAGCTGATCGAGCGATGCCGCGAGGAGGGCGGCTGGGCGGGGCTGCTCACGGCGGTGCACAAGGGCGGCGCGCCCGTCAGGCTGATGGTGCGGATCACGTCGGCCCTCGACGCCCAGGGCCCCTCGCGCTGGCTCGTGCTCCTGTCCGCGCTCGGGGACGCCCACGGCTGGGACATGAGCCGCGACACCCTGGAGCAGATGGTCGCCCGCTCCCCCGTGGGCATAGCGATCGTGGACACGGAACTGCGCTACGTCTGGTCGAACCGGGCCCTCGCCCAGTTCGGCGGCGGCCCGCCGCCCCATCGGCTCGGGATGCGGCTCGCGGACATCCAGCCCGGCCTGGACGCCCAGTCCATCGAGGCACAGATGCGCCAGGTCCTGGCGACCGGCGACCCGATCGTCGGCTACGAGCACGTGGGCCACGCCCGCTCCGCCCCGCTGCGCGAGACCGCGCACATGATGTCGTTCACCCGGCTCGACGACGGCCACGGCCACCCCACCGGCGTGTACTACACGGTGGAGGACATCTCCGAGCGGCACCGCGCCCGGCAGCGCCTGGCCCTGCTCGACCGGGCCGGCGAGCGCATCGGCCGCACCCTCGACATCACCCGCACCGCCCAGGAGCTGGCGGACGTGGCGGTACCGGGACTCGCCGACATCGTCACGGTGGACCTGCTGGAGTCGGTGCTGCGGGGCGGCGAGCCCGCGCCCGGGCCGTTGAGCGACACGGAACCGGTGCCGCTGCGCCGGGCGGGACACCAGTCGGTCGACGGGAGCGTGCCGGTGACCGTCGTCGGCATCGGCGAGGTGGCCGCCTATCCGGCGGAGTCGCCTCCGATCCGCTCCCTGAGGACGGGCAAGTCCTGGCGCAAGGAGAGGCTCGATCCGCTCGGCGAGGCCTGGGCCAAGCACGCGCGCGGCGGCCAGGCCGCGATCTTCCTGGAACTGGGTCTGCACAGCGTGATGATCGTGCCGATCCGGGCACGGGGCGTCACCCTGGGCGTCACCACGTTCTTCCGCGGCCACCGCCAGGAGCCGTTCGAGGAGGACGACCTGAACCTGGCCGAGGACCTCGTCTCCCGCGCCGCCGTCTGTGTCGACAACGCCCGCCGCTACACCCGCGAACGCGACGCCGCCCTGGTCCTGCAGCGCAGCCTGCTGCCGCACCGGCTGCCCGAGCAGGACGCGCTCGAGGTGGCCGCCTGCTACCGGCCGGCCGACGAGCTGACCGGCCTCGGCGGCGACTGGTACGACGTCATCCCGTTGTCGGGGGCCCGCGTCGCCCTGGTGGTGGGCGAGGTGCCCGGGCACGGCATCAGCGCCGCCGCGGCGATGGGGCGGCTGCGCATGGCCGTACGGACACTCGCCGCGCTGGATCTGCCGCCGGACGAGGTGCTGGCCCATCTGGACGACCTGGTCGCGCGGTCGGCCCGCGAGGAGGGCGTCGAGCCGGGCGGGGAGGAGGCCGACAGCACGCAGTCCGTGGGGGCGGGGTGCGTGTACGTCGTCTACGACCCGGTCGACGGGACGTGCACCATGGCGGCCGCGGGCCATCCGGCACCTGCCGTGATCATGCCCGACGGCAGCGTCACCTTCGTCGATCTGCCGCAGGGCCCGCCGCTCGGCGTCGGCGGTCCCCCCTTCGAGTCGGTGGAGCTGGCCCTGGCGGCGGGCAGCACGCTCGCCCTGCACACCGACGGGCTGCTGGCCGGCGGGGACGCCTGGGCCCTGGACGCGGACCGGGCCCGGCTGCGGCAGGCGCTGGAGCAGGGCGCGGCCTCGCTCGACGGACAGTGCCGGACCGTGGTCGACGCGCTGGTCCCGGACCGGCCGTACGACGACGTGGCCCTGCTGATGGCCCGCACCCGGCTCCTGGGCACCGAGCAGGTCGCCGACTGGGACCTGCCCGCGGACCCGGCCGCCGTCGCCGACGCCCGTAAGACGGCCGCCCGGCAGCTGTCCGAGTGGGGGCTCGAGGAGTTGGTGTTCACGACGGAGCTGGTGGTCAGCGAGCTGGTCACCAACGCCATCCGGTACGCCGCCGGCCCCATCCGGCTGCGCCTGATCCGGGAGCGGGCGCTGTTCTGCGAGGTCTACGACGGCGGCGCCACCGCCCCGCATCTGCGTCACCCGCGGACCACCGACGAGGGCGGGCGCGGGCTGCTGCTGGTCTCCCAGTTCACCCAGCAGTGGGGCACGCGGTTCGTGCCCGAGGGGAAGATCATCTGGGCCGAGCAGTCCCTGACGGATCCGCTGCCCTGAGCTGCCGTATCGGTATGGATGTAGTACAT
Organism: Streptomyces shaanxiensis; assembly: GCF_039537145.1. Classification (NCBI taxonomy): domain Bacteria; kingdom Bacillati; phylum Actinomycetota; class Actinomycetes; order Kitasatosporales; family Streptomycetaceae; genus Streptomyces; species Streptomyces shaanxiensis. The sequence goes on along the minus strand of NZ_BAAAZY010000009.1, from coordinate 99,279 downwards.
CGGTACATGCGCCGCACGGCGTGGGAAACTGGTGAGGTCCCGGTGGTGAGGCGGGAGCCATGAAAGAGACGGCGATCGACTACGAGGCGGTGTTCCAGGCCCTGCCCGGCATGGTGGCGCTGCTGACCTCGGAGCTGCTCTACGCCGACGCCAACGAGGACTTCCAGCGCCTGTCCGGGCGCACCCGCGACCAGCTGGTGGGCCGGTACATCTTCGACGTCTTCCCCGAGAACCCCAACGATCCGACGGCGACCGGCATGCGCGACGTCCGGGCGTCGATGCTGCGCGTGGTGGCCACCGGCGAACGCGACACGATGGCGCTGCAGCGCTACGACGTCGAGGACCCCATGCGCCCCGGCCAGTGGGAGGAGCGCTACTGGAGCCCGATCAACGCGCCCGTCCGCGGGCCCGACGGGAAAGTGGAGTTCGTGCTGCACCGGGTGGAGGAGGTCACCGAGCTCATCCGGCTGCGCGGCGGCGCGGGCAGTGACAGCCGGGCGCGGGTGCTGGAGGCCGAGCTGTACACACGCGCCCGCGAACTGCAGGAGGTCAACGACCGGCTGCGGCAGGCCCACGCCCGCGAGCGCGAGGTGGCCCTGGCCCTGCAGGAGGCGATGCTGCCCGCCCGACGGCAGGTGGGCAACCACCGGGCGGCGGTGCGCTACCGGCCCGCGGTCGGCTCGCTGAACGTGTGCGGCGACTGGTACGACCTGATCGACCTGGTGGGCGGCAACCGCATCGGCGTGTCCGTGGGCGACGTGGTCGGCCACGGTCTCGCGGCGGCCGGCGTCATGGGCCAGCTGCGCAGCGCGCTCAGCGCCTCCTCCCGCGTGGCCGACGGCCCCGCCCAGGCGCTCGACGTCCTCGGACGGTACGCCCATGTGGTCGACGGCGCGGAGTCGGCCACCGCGGTCACCACGTTCATCGACTTCGACGACCGCACCATCGCCTACAGCAGCGCGGGCCACCCGCCGCCGGTGCTGGTCCACGCCGACGGCCGCGTGGAGTTCCTCGACAAGGCCACCGACACACCCCTGGACGCCCGACCCGACCCGATCCCGAGACCTCAGGCCGCGACGACGTACGCCGACGGAGCCACCCTCGCGCTGTACACGGACGGCCTGATCGAGCGCCGTCGAGAGGACATCGACACCGGTCTGAGCAGGCTCGCGGAGTCCCTCGTCCGCCATCGCACGGCCGACCCCGAGACCCTCGCCGACGCCGTGCTGCTGGAACTGCTGCCGCCCGGCGGCGCGACCGACGACACGGCGCTGATCATCGTGCGGCTGTGATGCGTACGGCTGTGACGCGTGCCGCCGCGGCGGCCGAGCAGAGGCGACGGGCTCCCGCAAGAACGGGCCGCCTGCCACCCGGTGGCAGCGATCACGCCAAACCACGCCATCCGGTTGCCGCACACCGACCGCTGACACCAGGCTGGTCCGGCGGTCCTCCCCATCCGCAAGCGCCGCCGCCCGGCCGCTTCCTGACATCCAGTCAGGAAAATCGCCATTGGTCGGCATCCGTCCGACCCGACCCGGTTCCGGCCCGTCAACCCTGCGCCTACACTGACACCCCCACGGCACGCTGGTTGACCTGCCAGAACGCGGCGGCCCGAGCTGATCCCCCCGAGTGAGGAGCGCCCCCTTTGTTCTACTACGTACTGAAATACGTATTGTTGGGACCTCTCCTGAGACTGGTCTTCCGGCCTCGCATCGAAGGCCTTGAGCACGTACCGGCCACGGGCGCGGCCATCGTCGCCGGCAACCACCTGTCGTTCTCCGACCACTTCCTGATGCCGGCGATACTCAAGCGGCGCATCACCTTCCTCGCGAAGAAGGAGTACTTCACGGGCCCCGGCCTCAAGGGGCGCCTGACCGCGGCCTTCTTCCGCAGTGCCGGCCAGATCCCGGTCGACCGCACCGGCAAGGAGGCGGGCCAGGCCGCGATCCGCGAGGGCCTCGGCGTCCTGAGCAAGGACGAGCTCCTCGGCATCTACCCCGAGGGCACCCGCTCGCACGACGGCCGCCTCTACAAGGGCAAGGTCGGCGTCGCGGTGATGGCCCTCAGGGCCGAGGTCCCAGTCATCCCCTGCGCGATGATCGGCACGTTCGAGGCGCAGCCTCCGGGCAAGATCATCCCGAACGTCCACCCGGTGACGATCCGCTTCGGCAAGCCCCTCGACTTCTCCCGCTACGCCGGCATGGAGAACGAGAAGGCGATCCTGCGCGCGGTGACCGACGAGATCATGTACGCGATCCTGTCCCTGTCCGAGCAGGAGTACGTCGACCAGTACGCGGCCGTGGCCAAGGCCGAGCAGACCGCCGCCGCCAAGGCCAAGGCGGAGAAGGAGCGCAGGTTCCCGCGACTGCCCATCCGCTGACGAGCCGGTACCCGCCCGCGAGGGGGCGCTCAGCCGAGGGAGTCGAGCGCCTCCAGCGCCTCGTCGAGCAGCCTGCGCAGCCGCAGCGCGTCGGCCGCCACGGCACTCACCAGGGCGGCCGGCCCGGCGAGGGGCAGCACGGCGGCGTGGTCCCCCAGCACCCGGGCCGCCACCGGAGCATCCGCGAACTCCGGCCGTACGACGACGAGTTGCCCGACGGCGCGACACCCGCCGACCCCGGCGGGACCGTCCCAGCCGCCCGGCGCACCGGGCCCGCAGGCCAGCTCCTGATCAAGAACCACCCGCCCCGCGACACCCACCCGGATCCGACTGCTCAGCCGCCCGGGCTCCTCCCCCACCCGCCCGAGCACCTGCTCCTCACGCAGGACGAGCCGCCCCGTCGCACCGACGTCGACGCGGGTCGTGACGTGCAGATCGCTGCCGCGGGCGGAGATCAACTGCTCGGGCAGCCAGCGCAGTTCACCACCGTCGGCCACGGACAGCCGCACGTCGTACCGGGCCTCGCCCTTGGCCTGCCCCGGCAGCGCGATGGTGGCGGCCGCCGACCCGACGTGCAGCCGGGCGCCGGTCTCCACATCGGCCTCGACGGTGAAGTGATCCCCGCCGAGCGGCCCGCTCATCGCACCGACGACCACGACCCGGGCCTCGGCGCCGAACGCCCGAGTCCGCCGGAGCGCGAGCGGCCCCTCACCGTCGAGCACGGGCAGCGACGTACCGCCCCGCCCGTCCTCCCGGGCGACGATCCGCGCGAGTGCCCGTACCCCGCCCGCCACGGCCGTCATGCCGCCCACGCGGCAAGCTGCGCCCGCACCCACTCGGCGACGTCCGTCACGCCGGGCTCGCTCCTCAACGACTGGAACACCACCGGCAGTTCGGCCCGCTGCGCCTTGGCGTCCGCCGCCATCCGCGCGAGGTCCGAGCCGACGTACGGAGCGAGGTCCGTCTTGTTGACGACGAGCAGGTCGGCGGTCGTCACACCGGGCCCGCCCTTCCTCGGAATGTCGTCGCCCCCTGCCACGTCGATCACGAAGATCTGCGCGTCGACGAGCCCCTTGGAGAAGGTGGCGGTGAGATTGTCCCCGCCGGACTCCACGAGGATGAGTTCCAGGGGCCCGACCGCGTCCTCCAGATCCTCGACGGCTTCGAGGTTCGCCGAGATGTCGTCCCGGATCGCGGTGTGCGGACAGGCCCCGGTCTCCACGGCCGTGATCCGCTCGGGCGGCAGCACGGCCTCCCGCAGCAGGAACTCGGCGTCCTCGCGCGTGTAGATGTCGTTCGTGACGACGGCGAGGGACAACTCGTCCCGCAGCGCCCGGCAGAGCGCGGCAACGGTGGCGGTCTTACCGGACCCGACGGGCCCGCCGAGACCGATACGCAGGGCGCGGCGCGAGCCGTCGGGACGGTGGGCGTCGGCGCTGACGGCGGAGGGGCCGTCGTGGGAGTGGTCGAGGTGCATGGGGCGGCTCCTTCTCATAAGTGGACCGACGATGTGGGGGCTCGGCTTGCGGCGCCGGTCCGTACAACTCAGCCCGTCCGGCGTTTGAGGACAAGGCCCTTTCGGGGCCGAAGCGGGGGTCTGGGGGCGCAGCCCCCAGCGGGGTCGAAGGGGCGGAGCCCCTGGGGACGGGAACGGGTAAGGGCGGCGGGGGCGAGGACACTCAGGACGCGAACAGACGTACCGGCCAAGCCGCATGCACCTCCGCCCCGATCTCCAGCAACGGAGCAGAAGCCGCAGGCAACGCGTCGACCCCGTCATCGACCACCCGCCGAGCCGCCTCCACCGCCCGATCCGCGACCCGGTCCATCTCCGGCGCCAACCGGGCCAGCACGGCCGTGGCGTCGAAGGGATCAAGACTCAACAACCGCACCGTCGCACTCGCCGACCCGCTCACACTCTCGTACGCCGCACAGTACGCGGCGTCGACCGCCCCCAGTCCGGCCGCTCGAGCCGCCACCCCGAGCACAACCGGCTGGTGCGCCCCCTTGGGGAACTCCCTTGCCACGGCGTCGAGTTCCTCGGACGGCCAGGTCGCCCGCGCCGCACGCATCAGCTGCCGCCCGAGCTTCCGAGCCGCCGTACGCAACGCGGGCGAGGGCGTGCGGGCATCGGCGGCCTCGTCCAGGGCCACCACATCGACCCCGAGCGCTGCGGCCGCCGCAAGCGAGGCCGCGACCAGCCCCGCCGTGTGCAACCGCCCCCGGCAGAAGTCCTCCAGGCTCGCGGCCCCGGTGATCCGCCCGGCCTTGACGGCCGCCTCCGCGCCCCCGGAGTGCGCATGGCCCCCGGCGGGGAAGCGGCCGTCGGCGAGGACGAGAAGTGCTGCCCGCGACATCAGACACCAGCCATCAGAAGAGGAAGTACCGCTGAGCCATGGGCAGTTCGGCCGCAGGAGTGGCCTCCACCAGCTCACCGTCGATGTGCACGGCGAAGCTGTCGGGGTCGACCCGCACCTCGGGCCGCGCGTCGTTCTGACGCATGTCGGCCTTGGTGACCCCACGCGTCGACTCGATGGCCACGAACCGCTTCCCCAGCTGGAGCCGCTCCGGCAACCCGTCCTCGATGGCGAGCGACGCCACGAAGTTGACCGAGTTCGCGGCCGGCGCCCGCCCGATCGCGCCGAACATCGGCCGGGGCAGGACCGGCTGCGGGGTCGGGATGGACGCGTTGGCGTCGCCCATCTGCGCGTACGCGATCTGCCCGCCCTTGATGACGAGGTGCGGCTTGACGCCGAAGAACGCCGGCTCCCACAGCACCAGGTCGGCGAGCTTGCCGGTCTCCACGGAGCCGATCTCGGCGTCGAGGCCCTGCGCGAGTGCGGGGTTGATCGTGTACTTGGACACGTACCGCCGCACCCGCAGGTTGTCGGCCCGCCCGTCCCCGGGCAGCGCGCCCCGCCGCCCCTTCATCACATGGGCGGTCTGCCAGGTCCGCATGATGACCTCGCCGACGCGTCCCATGGCCTGCGCGTCGGACGAGATGATCGAGATCGCGCCCAGGTCGTGCAGTATGTCCTCGGCCCCGATGGTCGACGGCCGGATCCGCGACTCGGCGAAGGCGAGGTCCTCGGGTACGGCCGCGTTGAGGTGGTGGCACACCATCAGCATGTCGAGGTGTTCCTCGGCGGTGTTGACGGTGAACGGCCGCGTCGGGTTGGTCGAGCTGGGCAGCACGTGCGGCTCGGAGACGACGGTCATGATGTCCGGCGCGTGGCCGCCGCCCGCGCCCTCGGTGTGGTACGCGTGGATGCCCCGGCCCGCGATCGCGGCCAGCGTGTCGCCGACGAAGCCCGCCTCGTTCAGCGTGTCCGTGTGGATCGCGATCTGGATGCCGGTCCGGTCGGCGACGGTCAGCGAGGCGTCGATGACGGCCGGGGTGGAGCCCCAGTCCTCGTGCAGCTTGAGGCCGAGCGCGCCACCGCGGATCTGGGAGAGCATCGCCTCGTGGGAGACGGTGTTGCCCTTGCCCAGCAGACCGAAGTTGACGGGGTGGGCCTCCATCGCCTCCAGCATCCGGGCCAGGTGCCAGGGTCCGGGCGTGACGGTGGTCGCCTTGGAGCCCTCGGCGGGTCCGGTGCCACCGCCGATGAGGGTGGTGACGCCAGCGGCGAGCGCCTCGTCGGCGATCTGGGGACAGATGAAGTGGACGTGCGCGTCGATGGCGCCGGCCGTGAGGATCCGCCCGTTGCCCGCGATGATCTCGGTCTCGGGGCCGATGACGAGGTCCGGGTGCACCCCGTCCATCGTGTCGGGGTTGCCCGCCTTGCCGATGCCGGTGATCCGGCCGTCGCGGATGCCGACGTCGGCCTTGACGATGCCCCAGTGGTCGATGATCACGACGCCGGTGATCACCGTGTCGGGGGTGCCGTCTGCGCGCGTAGCACGGGACTGGCCCATGGACTCGCGGATGACCTTGCCGCCGCCGAACACGGCCTCGTCACCGGCGAGCCCGGGACCGCCGGAACGGTCCTCCTCGATCTCGACCAGCAGCTCGGTGTCGGCGAGCCGGATGCGGTCACCGGTCGTCGGGCCGAACAGGTCGGCGTACGCGGCACGGGAGATCTCAGGCATCGAGGGCACCTCCGGTCTCCCCGCGCAGTCCGGGCACCACACGGGCGCCGGTGAGCGGGACGAGTTCGACGTCGACGGGGATCCCGGGCTCGAAGCGCACGGCGGTGCCGGCGGCGATGTTGAGCCGCTTGCCGCGCGCGGCGCCGCGGTCGAAGTCCAGACCGGGGTTGGCCTCGGCGAAGTGGTAGTGGGAGCCGACCTGGACGGGCCGGTCGGCGGCGTTGAGGACGGTCAGCCGGGTGACCTCGCGGCCCTCGTTGTAGGCGATCGGGCCGTCGGCGAACAGGATCTCTCCGGGGATCATCGAGGCCACCTCAGACGATCGGGTCGTGGACGGTGACGAGCTTGGTGCCGTCCGGGAAGGTCGCCTCGACCTGGACGTCGTGGATCATCTCGGGGATGCCCTCCATGACGTCGTCCCGGGTGAGCAGCTTGCGCCCGGAGGACATGAGCTCGGCGACCGTACGGCCGTCACGGGCGCCCTCGAGGATGTGCGACGTGATGAGGGCGATCGCCTCGGGGTGGTTCAGCTTGAGGCCACGGGCCCGGCGCTTCTCGGCGACGTCGGCCGCCACGTGGATGAGCAGCCTCTCTTGCTCGTGCGGGGTCAGTTGCACGTCCCACCTCACAGTCCTCGCTCCGGACCGTGCGGGGTCCGGTTGCCGCAGCCACCCGGCAAAGTCCCTGGTGGCGTGGATGGGCAGGCTAGTTGGACCGCATTTCAAGCAAGTTAACCGAGCTGTGATCCTCTAGCACCCGGTCAGGCCTGCGGCCGCAGGGCCGGCATGCTCATCAGCCCGCGCAGACCGTTCTGCAGGACCTCCACCGGCGCCGCACCGAACAGCGCCTGCTGGGCCACGAATCCCTGCACGGTGGCGATCATCGTGCGCGCGACATGGTCCGCGGGGATGTCCGATGCCATCATTCCGGCGTCCTGGTACGCCTCGACGGCCGCCACCCAGTTCTCGCGCAGCTCGGTGTAGACGTCCGTGAGGACGAGCGCCAGTTCCTCGTTGCGCACGGTCTCCGCCCACACCTGCATGATCAGCCGCGGGAAGAGCGGTTCGCCCTCGACGTTCAGGGACGACCAGACGCGGAGCGTCCGTCCCATGACCAGGCCGACCAGGATGTCCGGCGGCGGGGGCGGGCTCTGCCGGGTGACGTCGGCGAAGGCCGCGTGGATCTCCTTGAGCACCTCTTTGACGATCGCGGCGATCAGCTCGTCCTTGCCGCTGAAGTAGCGGTACACCGCACCGGCCGAGAGGTCGACCTCCTTCAGCACGTCCTGCATCGACGTGGCGTGGAAGCCGTTGCGCGCGAAGAGGCGCGCGGCGCCGTCGAGGATCTGCCGGCGGCGGGCGTCGAGGTGTTCCTGGGATACGCGGGCCATGGTCCACAAAGTAAAACGAACATTCCTTCTTGACAAGGAGCGACATCGGCAGGACGGTGGGAGCAACCGTAAAACGAACGATCCTTCTTTTTGGCGCCCGCTCTCCGAGACCTTCCGAGGGAGACCCCATGCCCACCCCGTCCGCTACTCCGTCCAGGAGCACCGCATCCCGGCGCCTGGTCGCGGTCGTCGTGCTCGTCCCCGTACTCGCCGCACTCGCCCTGTGGGCCTTCGCCTGGCCGGCCGCCCGCACCGCGCCCCGCGACCTGCCGCTCGGCGTGGCCGGACCTCCCACCGCCACGGCCCAGGTGGAGCGGCAGCTCGCCCGGCAGGACGGCGCGTTCGAGATCCACCGCTACGCCGACGAGGCCGCCGCCCGGGAGGCCGTCGAGGACCGGACCGTATACGGCGCGGTCGTGGTCACGACCCAGGGGCCGAAGCTGCTGACCGCCTCGGCCGCGAGCCCGACGGTCGCCCAGCTGCTCCAGCAGGCGGTGGAGCGACAGGCCGCCGCCGAGGGCGCCGAGATCAGGACGGTCGACGTGGTCCCCGCCCCGGAGACCGACCCGCGCGGCGCAGCTCTGAACGCGAGCGTCCTGCCGCTCGCCCTGGCCGGCATGGCGGCCGGCGCCGCGGTAACCCTGCTCGGGCTGCGCGGCGTCCGCGCCGTGAGCGCCCTGGTCGGCGCCGCCGCCCTGATCGGCGTGATCACTGCGGCTCTCGCGCACAGCTGGCTGGAGGTCCTCGCCGGCGACTGGTGGGCGGAGGCCGGGGTGTTCGCCCTGTCGACGCTGGCCGTGAGCGCCGCCGTCGCGGGGCTCGCCGCGCTGATCGGCCCCGCGGGCATCGGCGTCGTGTCGTTCGTGGTGATGTTCCTCGGCAACCCGTTCTCCGGGGCGTCCTCGGCCCCGCAGATGCTGCCCGAGCCGGTCGGCACGATCGGCCAGTGGCTGCCGCCGGGTGCGGGGGCGAGCCTGCTGCGCTCGGTGTCCTTCTTCGACGGCGCCGCGGCGACCGGCCCCGCCCTCACACTGACCTGGTGGGCCGCGCTGGGCCTGGGCGCCGTACTGCTCGGGAGCGCCATGAAGTCACGTACGAAGAGCACCGGGCCCGCGATCGACAAGGAACTCGACAAGGGACTGACCCCGGTCGGCTGACCCGCATCCCGGTCACACCGAACCGACCGTGCACCCCCGCTGTAGCGGACGGGGGTGCACGGTCCTGTCGTTTCGGCGGACCCGAAAGCCGGGTCTAGGAGGGCGCCGGCCCCCGATGCTCGGCCGCGATACCGAACCGCTGCCGTTCGCGGGGAGCGGAAGCGACCCCGCGGACGCTGGAGACCGAGCTGATCACCTGCTCCTCGACGGGCGCGTCGAGGGCGTCGAGTCGCTCGAGGTCAGCTGCGGAGACAAGGGCGACGAGGGGCTTTCCGTGGCGCGTCACGACGACGCGCTCACCGCCGTACACCACGCGATTGATCAGTTCGGCGAGCTCAGCCCTGGCTTGCGTCACCGGAATCTCGTAGGCCATGCTCCCTACATTACGTCATGTACGTCCTGTACATTTTTTACAGGCACCCCGGCAAGGGAGGCGCGAGCCATGACCCGACCGTCCGCCCGCTATGTACTGCCCGAGTTCACCGAGCGCACGAGTTACGGCACCAAGACGCAGGACCCGTACTCGAAGCTGCTGGAGGAGCGGATCGTCTTTCTCGGCACGCCGATCGACGACACCTCCGCCAACGACGTGATGGCCCAGTTCATGTATCTGGAACACAAGGACCCCGACCGCGACATCTCGCTGTACATCAATTCGCCCGGCGGCTCGTTCAGCGCCATGTCGGCTGTCTACGACACGCTGCGTTACGTCACCTGTGACGTGGAGACGATCTGCCTGGGCCAGGCCGGTTCGGCCGCCGCGGTGCTGCTCGCGTCGGGCACCGAGGGCAAGCGGTTCGCGCTGCCGGGGGCCCGGGTGGTGATCCATCAGCCAGGACTGCCCGAGCCGATCGAGGGCCAGGCAAGCGATCTGGCCATCCAGGCCGACGAACTGACGCGCACTCGGATCCGCCTGGAGGAGATGCTCGCCCGGCACACCGGCCGCAGCCGTGAGCAGGTGAGCGAGGACATCGAGCGGGACAAGATCCTGAGCGCCCAGGAGGCGCTGGAGTACGGGCTGGTGGACCGGATCATCCCCAGCCGCAAGGCCACCCTCGCCCCGCCCACGGGGAGGTGATCGGCCGGTGCTCCCACCCGAATTGCCGCCGCTGCCCGCGCTGACCCGTGCGGAAGGGGAGTTGATCGACCGTTACCTCGACGTGGTCGACCTGCTCGGCCGTATCAACCCGGCGCAGCACGGCGACACCTACCGCGGACTGCGTGCCGCCCAGGCGCTGGTCAGCAAGGCGGCCGAGCTCCGGGACGCGCTGGCGCTGATGCATCAGCGCGGTGAGACGGAGCTGCACGCTCCTACGCTGGCGCGTGCGCTGCGTGTGCTGGACGGAGAGCGCCGCACGGCTCGTGTCACGGTTCCGCCGCGCTCCGACAGTTGACGGCACGTACGGACCGGATCCGGACTCCTCGGCCCACCGCCGGGGCGTCCGGGACGGCGTTGAAACGGACCAAACGGCGTACCCCCTTTCGGCGTAGTCGCCGGTACTTTTGTACGCCCGCCGAGCTTGCGCAACAGGTATGACCGCAAGGCGGAATGAAAGGCTCCGCCGCTGGTCCGAGGCTCGTCGGGCAGCTGACGCCCGCCCGGACACGAGGGCGTCCACCCGAACGGGTGAGTGGTGAGTAACCCCACAAATCCCCGATTCCGTTGGGCATTTCGCTCATCCGTGCGTCAAGATCCCTGTCTGACGACAAGCCCCCGCCACAGCGGCGGGGCGGTCCGGGCGGACGCCGAGTCCTGCCGCCGCCCGGATGACCGGTCGACAGGAGTGGATCGGCAGGAGTGGAGGACCCAAGCAAGACGGGTCGCCGGAGCGGACGTTCGTTCGAGCCGAGCAGCCCTTGGGGTGAAGCCGTGGCAACGCGGCCGGGCAACTTCGCCAGCCCGAATCCGACAGGTCATCCTTCACAGGCGGCTGACGAAGGGTTGCGCATGACTGCGCTCAATCGTGTCCCGTCGCTCATGGTCCGGGCCGGTACGGCCTCGGCTCTCACCCTGGCCGCAGTGGGCGGCACCGTGGTCGCCCCCGGCTTCGCCTCCGAGGCCGAAGCCGCGACGCCGGCGACGAAGGCACTTCAGGTCGCGGCCTCGAAGAAGGGCTCCCCGTACAAGTGGGGCGCCGTCGGGCCGAACAGGTTCGACTGCTCCGGGCTCACGCTGTACTCGTACAAGAAGGCGGGCAAGAAGCTCCCCCGTACGGCGTCCCAGCAGTACAACAAGACCCGCCACATCTCCGCCGGCAACCGCAAGGCCGGAGACCTGGTGTTCTTCCACTCGGGGTCGAACGTCTACCACGTCGGCATCTACGCCGGGAAGGGAAAGATCTGGCACTCCCCGAAGAGCGGGGACGTCGTGAGACTGCAGAAGATCTGGACCAAGAGCGTCTGGTACGGCCGGGTCAAGTGACCTCCCCGGAGGCGGTGGCGGCGGCCTGACACGCCGTCACCGCCCCCGGGGCCCCTGCACCTCAGAGGGCCGACAGCGGCCCGGCGAGGAGCGCCACGCCGAAGGCGGTCAGCGCGGCGCCGGTGACGAGCGTGACCGCGCGGGCGGCCCGCGGCCGGCGCAGCCACCTGCCCAGCCGGTCCACCAGCAGGGCGACGACCTGGAACCACACCGTCGCGATCGCCAGGACGATCAGAGCGAGCAGCAGCGTCCGGGGCATCGCCGGAGCGCCCGCGGGCACGAACTGCGGCAGCACGCTGAGGAAGGTGAGGGACGCCTTCGGGTTGAGGGCGTTGGTCACGAAGCCCTGCCGCAGCGGTCGGGCGGTGGAGTCCTCACGTGGGTCGGCCACGTCGGTGTGCCGCTGCCGCAGCGTCTGGACGCCCAGGTACAGCACATAGACGCCGCCCACCACCTGGAGCGCCCGGAACAGCGCCGGCACGGCGGCCAGAACGGCGGCGACTCCCACCACCGCCAGCGTCACATGGACCAGCAGCCCCGCCCCGATCCCGAGCGCACAGGCGATGCCGGCCCGGCGCGAGACGAGGGCGTTGCGTACGACGACGGTGAAGTCGGCCCCGGGCATGGCGACCAGGCCGGCGGAGACCCCGGTGAAGGCGATGAGCTGAGCGTCCATGCCGCCAGCGTGCCGTGCGGGAGCCTTCAGCAGGTATGTCGAATATTCTGGGGATCCCTAAAGCGTTTGTTAAGGCAGCCCAGGTCAAGGCTGTCATAGGCGGACAGTCACCGGCAGACAGGGAGCCCGCATGTACGACCCGACCCGCCTCGCCGCCCTGGTGGCGGTCGCGGAGGCGGGTTCGATCACCCGGGCCGCCGAACGGCTCGGGTACACCACACCGGCGCTCTCCCAGCAGCTGGCCAAGCTGGAGCGCGAGGCGGGCACCGCCCTGCTGATCCGGCACCACCGCGGGGCGCGGCTGACGGGTGCGGGCGAGCTGCTGGTGGCCCGGGCGCGGCGGGTGCTCGACGAACTGGAGCGGGCCCGGCAGGAACTGGCTCGGCTGACCGGCCTGTCGGGCGGGACGCTCCGGCTGGGCACCTTCCAGACCGCCGGCATCCATCTGCTGCCGCCCGCCCTCAGCGCCTTCCGCCGGGCGCATCCGGACGTGGAGCTGACGGTCGCCGACTACGAACCGTCGGCCGGTGTCTCCGCCGTCGCGGCCGGGGAGGTCGATCTGGCCCTCACCCACGCCTACGAGCCCGGCGACCCGGTCCCGCTCCCGTCCGCCGTCGGCATCGAGCCGATCCTCGTCGAGGAGCTGGTCCTGGTCTCCGCTCCGGGCCACGCCCTGACCAGCGGGACGGCACGTCTGCCGCTGACCGAGCTCGCCGGGCAGCCCCTGATCAGCATGGCGCCGGACGCTCCGGCACGGCGCGGCGTCGAGGCCCTGCTGGCCCGGTCCGGGGCCACGCCCTCGGTACTGGTCCCGACGCCGGGCTACCTCCTGGTGTGCGCGCTGGCCAGTGCGGGGCTCGGGGTTGCGGTCGTACCGGAGATGGTGGCGCGTACGTCGGTCACGCCGGTCGGGGTGCGGGCGCTGGAGGGCGGGCGCCTGCGCCGTACGGTCTCGGTCGCCTTCCGCAGCGACGAGACGGCACCTGCGGCGGACGCCTTCCGAGCGCTGCTGCGCGGCACGTTCGGCCGGGCCCGGCAGACCTGAGCGGGCTTGGCGGCATCATCTGCGGTTCCGCAGCCCCCCAAGGGGCGCGGGGCTGAGTCGATATGCGGCTCCGCCGCATGGGCGCGACCAGCCACCACGAACCCGCAGACGAAACTCAACCCGTTCCGCGCAACCAGCGGAGCGCTACGGCTGGCCGGCCGCCTGCACCGGCGCCGCCGCCGGCACGATCCACGGCAGCTCGATGGATACGGTCTTGCCGCCCTCCCGCGTGGGCCGCACCCTCAGCTTGCCGCCGCACTCAGCGGTCAGCCAGCGGATGATGACCAGGCCTCGGCCGTTGTCCTGCTGGACGGCGGCCGGCAGGCGTTTGGGGAACCGCGGGTGGCTGTCGGTCACCCCGATGCGCAGGTGTTCGTCACGGTCGAGCTCGATGTCCACCCGGAAGGTGGGTGACTGCCCCAGGGTGTGCTGTACGGCGTTGGTGGTGAGTTCGGACACGATCAGCCGGATGGTCTCGGCCGCTTCGGTCTCCGGTGGCAGTCCCCACTCCGCGAGGGTGGAGACCACGTAGGCCCGGGCCGCGGAGACCGAGGCGGGATCGCTCGGCAGAGTGACGGATGCTTCCAGGTGATCTGCCATGGCGACGTCGTCCCTTTCCCAACGGGACCGCAGTCCGACACGGAGCGGATGGTTCGAGTACGGTCCCGGACTGGTGCTTCGTCGCCAGACTGCCATTACCAGGGCCGTCAGGGTGCCGATCCACCAAGATATGCATATATCTGTCGCTCGAAGCGGTGAACTCTGCGACGGCAGACCGTATTTGGGCGGCCCGGTTGGAGTAAGGAGTTGCCCATGCAGCATGGCCCCGCGGTACGCCGCCGGAAACTGGGCGCGGAACTGCGTGCGTTGCGCACCAGTGCCGGGCTCACCAGTGGTGAGGCGGCCCGGCTGGTGGGCTGGCACCAGTCCAAGGTGAGCCGGATCGAAACCGGCGCCAGCGGGGTGAAACCGGCCGATGTGCGGTTACTGCTCGACGCGTACGGCGTACGGGACACCCAACTACGGGAGCTGCTCCTGGTGTTGGCGGGATCCGACGAGGGTGGCGACCGGCACCACTGGTGGCATGCGTACCGCGGAGTGCTGCCGCCGACGTACCGGGATTTCATCAGCCTGGAGTCCCAGGCGAGCGCGATGCGCACGCTGGAGACCTCCGTGGTGCCCGGGCTGCTGCAGACGCCCGAGTACGCCCGGGCGGTGACCCGGGCCGCGGTGAGCGGACTCGCCGACGAACCCGGCGCCGCCGACGAACGGCTCGACGCACTGGTCGCGGTCCGTCTGGCCAGGCAGGACGTGCTGCACGCCGATCCGCCGCTGCAACTGAGCGCGGTGCTCGACGAGGCGGTGCTGCACCGGGAGATCGGCGGGCCCGAGGTGATGGCGCGGCAACTGGGGCAGCTGGTGGTGGCGGCGCGTCTGCCCCAAGTCAGGCTGCAGATCCTGCCGTTCAAGGCCGGTGAACATATCGGCATCACCGGGCCTTTCGTTATCTTCTCATTTTCGAGCACTTCTGATCTGGATGTGGTTGTTCTCGACCACTTGACGAGTAGCCTCTACCTCGAACGGAAAGAAGACCTCCGGGCTTACACGGAGGCCTTCAACGCCCTTCGGATCCACGCCCTTTCGCCCGAGGAATCGCTGGATTACATCGCCGCGCTAGCCGGCGGCGCGTAAGGAGGCACCATGACCGCACTGCCTCGGAATGTCACCTCAAGCACCGCTCTGACCGGTGCGCGATGGCTGCGCAGCAGCTACAGCACGGGAGCCAACAACTGCGTCGAGACGGCACGGACGTGCTCCGGTCCCTGGATCGGACTGCTCGCCGTGCGCGACTCCAAGGACCCGGCCGGGCCCGCGCTGCTCTTCTCCCCCGAGAGCTGGGCGGGGTTCACGGCCGCGTTCCAGTCCTGACAGCCCCTACTTCTGTTCAGTCCCGGATTCTGATCAGTCCCGATCGGATCTGATCAGTTCCGCCTGATGCGAGGGCAGGGCCGTGTCACGCCGACTCATGGTCGTGTCTCGCGGATCACCTGTACAGCGCGTTCGATCTGCCCCTCGGTGAGGTCCGCGCGGGCGGTCAGCCTCAGCCGTGAGATGCCGTCGGGGACGGAAGGAGGACGGAAGCAGCCCACGGCGAGGCCCGCCGCCCGGCACTCGGCCGCCCAGCGCACGGCCCCCTCCGGGGACGGCGCGCGCACGGAGACGACCGCGGCGTCCGGACGTACCGCTTCCAGACCCGCGGCGGTCAGGCGTGCGTGGAGTTCGCGTGCCACCGCGCGCGCCCGCGCCGCCCGCTCCGGCTCGCGTCGCAGCAACCGCAGTGCCGCCAGGGCCGCGCCCGTCGCCGCGGGGGCGAGACCGGTGTCGAAGATGAACGTCCGGGCCGCGTTGACCAGGTGGTCGATCACCCGGGCGGGGCCGAGGACGGCGCCGCCCTGGCTGCCGAGCGACTTGGACAGCGTGACCGTCACGACGACGTCGCCGGCTCCCGCCAGCCCCACCGCCTGCGGGGCGCCGCGGCCGCCGTCGCCGAGCACGCCCAGCCCGTGCGCGTCGTCCACGACCAGCCCGGCCCCGTGCTCCCGGCACGCCTCGGCGAGCCCCGCGAGCGGTGCGGCGTCGCCGTCGACCGAGAAGACGGTGTCGGACACGACGACGGCGGGACCGTCATGCGTCTGGAGCGCCTTGCGCACGGCGTCCGGTTCGGCGTGCGCGACGACCTGGGTCGTACCGCGCGCCAGTCGGCAGCCGTCGATCAGCGAGGCGTGGTTGCCGGCGTCCGAGACGATCAGCGAGCCGTGCGGCGCCAGCGCGGTGACCGCCGCGAGGTTGGCCGCATAGCCGGAGGAGAAGACCAGCGCCGCCTCGAAGCCGCAGAAGTCGGCCAGCTCGCGCTCCAGCTCGGCATGCAGTTCGGTCGTGCCCGTGACGAGCCGGGACCCGGTCGCGCCGCCGCCCCACGCCTGCGCGGCCCGCGCCGCGCCCTCGGTGACCTCGGCGTGGCGGGCCAGGCCCAGGTAGTCGTTGCTCGCCAGGTCGAGGAGCGGCGAGTCGGCGGAGCGGGGGCGCAGCGTCCGTACGAGTCCGGCGCGGCGGCGCAGCTCCGCCTGCTCGTCGATCCAGCCGAACGCCATGGCTCCTCCGGGCTTTTGTAGGCAGTGCACAGACATTAGCCGCACGATCCGCCACCCACGGTGTGGCAATACCCACACATCGAAGTGACAGGGTTGTCCGAAGTCTCCTTGGCTCGGAGCCCCTCCGTACGTCAGGATCAGCTCCCATGGACCTGCTGAACACGCTGGTGGACAAGGGGCTTCGGCGCGAGCTGCCGACCCGCGAGGAAGCCTTGGCCGTCCTCGCCACTTCCGACGACGACCTGCTCGATGTGGTGACCGCGGCCGGAAAGGTGCGCCGGCACTGGTTCGGCCGACGGGTGAAACTCAACTATCTCGTCAACCTCAAGTCGGGCCTGTGCCCGGAGGACTGCTCCTACTGCTCCCAGCGGCTCGGCTCCACCGCCGGCATCCTCAAGTACACCTGGCTCAAGCCCGACGAGGCCTCCCAGGCCGCGGCCGCCGGTTTGGCGGGTGGCGCCAAGCGGGTCTGTCTGGTGGCGTCCGGGCGCGGCCCGACCGACCGGGACGTGGACCGGGTCTCCGACACCATCAAGGCGATCAAGGACCAGAACGAGGGCGTCGAGGTGTGCGCCTGTCTCGGTCTGCTCTCCGACGGCCAGGCCGAACGGCTGCGCGAGGCGGGCGCGGACGCCTACAACCACAACCTCAACACCTCCGAGGGCACGTACGCGGAGATCACGACCACCCACACGTACGCCGACCGGGTGGACACCGTGCAGAAGGCGCACGCGGCCGGGCTGTCCGCCTGCTCCGGCCTCATCGCGGGCATGGGCGAGAGCGACGAGGACCTGGTCGACGTCGTCTACTCGCTGCGCGAGCTGGACCCGGACTCGGTGCCGGTCAACTTCCTGATCCCCTTCGAGGGCACCCCGCTCGCCAAGGAGTGGAACCTCACCCCGCAGCGCTGCCTGCGGATCCTGGCGATGGTCCGGTTCGTGTGCCCGGACGTCGAGGTCCGGATCGCGGGTGGCCGCGAGGTCCATCTGCGCACGATGCAGCCGCTCGCCCTGCACCTGGCCAACTCGATCTTCCTCGGCGACTACCTCACCAGCGAGGGCCAGGCGGGCAAGGCCGACCTGGAGATGATCGCGGACGCCGGGTTCGAGGTGGAGGGCGCCGGTGAGGTGACGCTGCCCGAGCACCGGGTGACGGCCGGGGGCGGGTGCGGGTCGCAGGCAGGTGCGGGGTGCGGGTCGCACGAGGGCGCCGGGTGCGGGTCGCACGACGAGGGCGCGGGCTGCGGGGCGTCGCAGGAGAGCGCCGGGTGCGGGTCGCACGAGGGTGGCGGTGTGTGCGGTACGGCCGCTGCCGCGCCGGCCGGCGAGCCGCGCACCGACCTGGTCGCGGTACGCCGCCGGGGCGCCGGAACGGACCTCGCGCCCAATGCCTGACCCGCGCCCCATGCACGACCTGAGCGTGCCCGAGCTGCTGGAGCTCGACCGGCGGCACGTCTGGCATCCGTACGGCCCCATGCCCGGCCGCATCGAGCCGCTGGTCGTGGAGTCGGCGAGCGGCGTGCGGCTGAAGCCGGCGGACGGTTCGGGCGAACTGGTCGATGGCATGTCGTCATGGTGGTCGGCCATCCACGGCTACAACCACCCGGTGCTCAACGAGGCCGCGCACGAACAGCTGTCCCGCATGAGCCATGTGATGTTCGGCGGGCTCACCCACGAGCCCGCCGTACGGCTGGCGAAGCTCCTTGTCGACATGTCGCCCGACGGTCTGGAGCATGTCTTCCTCGCCGACTCCGGGTCGGTGTCGGTCGAGGTCGCGGTCAAGATGTGCCTGCAGTACTGGCGTTCGCTGGGCCGCCCCGGCAAGCAGCGGCTGCTGACCTGGCGCGGCGGCTACCACGGCGACACCTGGCAGCCGATGTCAGTGTGCGACCCCGAGGGCGGGATGCACGAGCTGTGGACCGGGGTGCTCCAGCGCCAGGTGTTCGCGGACCCGCCGCCGGTGGAGTACGAGGAGTCGTACGCCGAGCATCTGCGCTCGCTGATCGAGCGGCACGCCGACGAACTGGCCGCCGTGATCGTCGAGCCGGTCGTGCAGGGCGCGGGCGGGATGCGGTTCCACTCCCCCGCGTATCTGCGGGTGCTGCGGGAGGCGTGCGACGCGCACGACGTGCTGCTGGTGTTCGACGAGATCGCGACCGGGTTCGGGCGCACGGGCGCGCTGTTCGCCGCGGACCACGCGGCGGTGACGCCGGACGTGATGTGCGTGGGCAAGGCGCTGACCGGCGGCTACCTGACGATGGCGGCGACGCTGTGCACGTCCCGTGTGGCCGACGGGATCTCGCGGGGCGAGGTGCCGGTGCTCGCGCACGGCCCGACCTTCATGGGCAATCCGCTGGCGGCGGCGGTGGCCTGCGCCTCGATCGAGCTGCTGCTCGGCCAGGACTGGTTGGCCGAGATCAAGCGGATCGAGGAGGGTCTGCGGGACGGCCTGGCTGCCGCGGCGGACATTCCGGGCGTGGCGGACGTACGCGTCCTCGGCGCCATCGGGGTCGTCCAACTCGACCATCCCGTCGACATGCAGGCGGCGACGGCGGCCGCCGTGCGCGAGGGCGTGTGGCTGCGGCCGTTCCGGGACCTCGTCTACACGATGCCGCCGTACGTCACGGGCGACACGGACGTGGCACGGATCGCCCGCGCGGTGTGCGCGGCGGCGCGGGAGGGATGACATGCCGGTACTGGTGATCACGGGCACGGGCACGGAGGTCGGCAAGACGGTCACGACGGCCGCGGTCGCCGCGGCCGCGGTGGCGGCGGGCCGGTCGGTGGCGGTGCTGAAGGCCGCGCAGACGGGCGTGACGCCGCACGAGCTCGGCGACGCGGAGGAGGTCGCGCGGCTCGCGGGCACGGTGACGACCGCGGAAGTCGCCCGCTATCCCGAGCCGTTGGCCCCAGCCACGGCCGCGCGCCGGGCCGGCCGCCCGCCGGTGCGTCCGCACGAGATCGCCGACGCCGCCGCCAAGCTGGCCGCCGAGCACGACCTGGTGCTGGTGGAGGGGGCGGGCGGGCTGCTCGTCCGGTTCGACGAGGCGGGCGGCACGCTGGCGGACGCCGCCGAGCTGATGGCGGCGCCGGTCCTGGTGGTGGCGTCGGCGGGCCTCGGCACGCTGAACACGACGGAGCTGACCGCGCGTGAACTGCGTGGCCGACGGCTGGACTTGCTGGGCGTGGTGATCGGCAGCTGGCCCGAGGCACCGGATCTGGCGTCACGCTGCAACGTGGCGGATCTGCCGGAGGTGGCGGGGTCACCGCTGCTGGGGGCGGTGCCGACGGGGGCGGGGGCGCTGGCGCCCGCCGACTTCCGCGTCGCGGCGCCGGGTTGGCTGGCGCCCCGGTTGTTCGGGACGTGGGACGCGGAGGGGTTCCGGGGGCGGGTAGCGCCCTGAGGTGTGCCTGCCTGGATGTCAGACCCGCATGCCATCCGCTGATCATGGCCAACGCAGACGCGGTCGAAGACCTGCACGACGACGCTTCACCACCCGCTCCGGCACCCGCCGCCCCAGCTGAATGGGAGCGCCTGATCGGGGAATGGGATGAGATCCGGCACGGCTACCACCTCGGCAATGCGCCGGGAACGGTGCTGGAGTGCGCGTGGAATCTCGAGGCGAGCGTGGCTGCCGACGGGCCCGACACCGCGCTGTGAACCCTCGGGCTGGTACTCACGTGTGACGACATCGAGCTCGATTTCGAGCTGGACAACTTCCGGTACGTCCTGGAGATGCTGGCCCGTCCGGAGCAGGACGCCGCTCAGGAAGCCGTCCTGGACGATGCGCAGCCCTGTTCCGACGACGACTCGGAGAAGAGGTTCGAGCACCGGATGACCCGGGAGATATGGGCGTGCCCGGTGAATCTCGCCGGGTTCGCCCGTGCCTTCTCCGGTTCCTAGACAGCCTCGCTCTCGTCGCTCTCGGCGAGGAGCCGTACCAGTTCGATGCGGGAGCGGATGCCCAGGCGGGTGAAGACGCCTCGCAGGTGATGGTCGATGGTGCGCGGGCTGAGGGCCAGGCGGCCGGCGATCTCGCGGTTGGTCGCGCCCTCCGCCGCCATCCGCGCGACCAGAAGCTGTTGTGCCGTGAGGCGGGCGACGGTGGCGTCGAGGCCGGCCGGCGCGGGGGCTGCCGGGGTGCCGAGGGCGCGGAGCTCGGTGCGGGCCTGGGCCGCGCAGTGCGGGGCGCCGAAGGAGTCGAAGGCTTCCAGTGCACTGTGCAGGCGGTCGCGTGCCTCCGTACGGCGGCGCAGCCGACGCAGAGCGCTGCCGAACAGCAGCTCCGTGCGGGCGCGTTCGAAGTCGCGGGTGCCGTGGGAGTGCAGGTCGAGTGCCGTCCGGTAGTGCTCGACGGCTTCCTCCCCCGGAGCGAGCAGGGCGCCGCAGCGGGCACTGAGGGCCAGGTCGTCGGGGCTGCGGACCGTGCTCGCCCAGCGGTGGTAGTCGGCGTGCGCGACTCGGGCGACCCTCGTGTCCCCCGTGCGGACGGCTGCCTCCACGTAGTGCGGGGTGGCCAGGTGGCGGACGGCCCGGTGGCCGTGGCCGGGCCCGAAACCGGCGAGGGCGCGCAGCCGGGCCGCCGCCGCGGCGAAGCGGCCGCTGCTCAGGTCGAGGAAGGCGAGCGCCCACTGGGCGAGGGCGGCGGGCAGGCCCAGCCCGTGGGTGAGGGCGTACGACCGCGCGGTCGCGGCGCGTTCGTGGCAGACCTCGGCGTCTCCGGTGAGCGCGGCGAACATCGCGAGGGCGGCCTGCAGATGACAGGCGCCGTTGTCCTGACCGGTGGCGTGGGCCTGCCACAACGCGTCGGCCGCGGCGGCCTCGCCGGCCCTGGGACGCCCGGTCCAGAAGTCGGCGTACGCGCGGAACTCCATGGCCTGCGGCACGGTCACCGGCGTACCCAGCGCCCTCGCGGAGGCGGCCGCGCGGACGGTCGCGGTGGCCGCGCGGGTGTGGTCGCCCAGGAGCAGCGCGGCGATCCCGGCGTGGATCAGGACGGTGGGGTCACCACCCGGCCCACACCGCCCGGCCGCCGACTTCAGCAGGTCCCGCGCGTCCTCGTACCGCCCGTCGAAGGCGGCCACGAGCCCGGTCAACGTCCCGGGCGGCACGAGCCCGTGCCGATCGGCGACCCGGGCGGCCTCACGCAGACGGCGTACGTCTCCGGTGTAGATGGCGGCTTCGGTGACTCGGGCGAGGAGGTGGGCGGCCGGGGTGGGGGTCCCGGTGAGGGGCCCCGTGAGGGTGGGGGTACGGGTCGGGGTGGGCGTGACGACAGTGGGTGACGCGGCGGGGACTGCGGGCCGCGTGGCGCGATGGGCTGTGGCCCGGGAGGCGCCGTGCGCTGTGGGCCGGGAGGCCCTCGCCGCCGGGCCCGCCGACCGCAGACCGGCGTCGTCAGCGGCGACTGCGGAGCCTGCGCCATCCGCACCGTCGGGGTCCGAAACCGCCGAAGTGGAGGGCACCGCAACGCCCGCCGACACCACAAGCTCTGCAGCACCCGTGGGCTCGGTTACCCCCGCCGCGCCCGCCGGCCCCGCGACGTCCCCCACGCCCGTGGGCTCCACGACACCCGACACACCCGCGGGCTCGGTTACCCCCGCCGCGCCCGCCGGCCCCGCGACGTCCCCCACGCCCGTGGGCTCCACGACACCCGACACACCCGCGGGCTCCGTTACCCCCGCCGCGCCCGCCGGCCCCGCGACGTCCCCCACGCCCGTGGGCTCCACGACACCCGACACACCCGCGGGCTCCGTTACCCCCGCCGCGCCCGTCGGCCCCGCGACGTCCCCCACGCCCGTGGGCTCCACGACACCCGACACACCCGCGGGCTCGGTCACCCCCGACACACCCGTGGGCTCGGTTACCCCCGCCACACCCGTCGCCCCCGCGCCCCCCGCCGCCGCCCGCACCACCCCCATCAACAACGCGTCGAACGCCTCCGCCGCGTTCCCCGCCCGGAGGGCCAGCACCCCGCTCAACGCGTCGTCGGAGACGGCCGCCGCCAGCCTGCGTGCCCGGTCGCCGTCGCCCGACCGCCAGGCGTACGCGGCGGCCCGGGCCAGCAGGCGGGCCTGCTCGGACGGGTCGGGGCACAGCGCGGCGGCCCGCTCGGCCAGTGCGCGTGCCACCGACAGGCGCCCCGCCTCCCCCGCCTTGCCCGCGGCGGCGCCGAGCTCCGCCGCCAGGCGTGCGCTGGGGCCGAGCGCCCCCGCGCCCCGGTGCCAGGAGCGCCACGGCGTCTCGCCCTCGCCGCGCAGCACGCGGGCCAGCAGGCGGTGGACGTCGCGGCGGTCGGCCGGGGAGCCCGTCTCGTAGGCCGCGATCCGCGTCCAGGCGTCGCGGAACACCACCCCGCCCGCTCCCGCGTGCGCGATCCCGGCCGCCTCGGCGGCGTCCAGCAGCCGAGTGTCGAGGCGGGCGGCCATGACGGCACGCAGGAAGGCGTCGGTGGGGACGGGGTACTGGTCGGCCGCGGCGAGGAGCAGCAGCAGACGCGTGTCGTCCGGCAACGCCCTGATCTCCGCACGGCGTTCACGCAGCAGGGACGGGGCCAGTTCGGCCGGTGACGTGGGCAGCGGGTCGACGCCCGTCGCCTGGCGGTCGGTCAGGCGCGGGGCCAGTTCGGCGGCGGCGCGCGGATCGCCGTACACGGCACGCAGCACGCGGACGCGGACGCCTTCCGGAAGGACGGCGTCCGGCTGTCGCCACGCGTCCGTGCGCCGCGGTGGCGAAGTGCGGTCGAGAGGCGGGGGGTTCACCGGAGTCACCACACAAATGACGTTACTGGCGAGTTAATTGAACCGTAAAGACCGGCGATTTCGCCGATGCGGCGCGCGTAGACCCGGCTCGACACTCCTGACAACCCCACACGTTTCAGGAGGCATCATGCAGCGCACCACGCGTCGCATCGCCACGGCCTGTTCGGCCCTGGCCACCACGCTCCTTCTGTCACTGTCCCTCTCCCCCACACCCGCGCACGCCGCGACCCACGACCCCGTCGTCTTCGTGCACGGCCTCAGCAGCTCGGCGAGCAGCTGGGACGACTGGGTCGGCTACTTCAAGGCCGACGGCTACAGCGCCTCCGAGCTGGACGCGTTCTCGTACGACTGGGCCCAGTCGAACGCCACCACCGCTCAGCAGCTCTCGACCGAGATCAGAAACGTGCTCGCCCGGACCGGCGCCTCGAAGGTCGACGTGGTGGTCCACTCCATGGGCGCGCTCAGCTCCCGCTACTACCTCAAGAACCTCGGCGGGACGTCGTACGTCGACGACTTCGTCTCCACGGCCGGCGTGAACCACGGCACGTCCACCGCCTCGTGGTGCGCGTGGCTGTACACCTCGTGCGCGGAGATGAACACCGGCAGTTCGTTCCTGGCCTCCCTGAACTCCGGCGACGAGACCCCGGGCAGCGTGTCGTACGCGAGCTACTGGTCGAACTGCGACGACGCGCTCACACCCGACACCACCGCGATCCTCAGCGGCGCCACGAACGTCGAGGTCGGCTGCGTCTCGCACACCGACATGAACAACGACCACGGCGTGTACGAGCAGGTCCGGGACTTCATCGGCTGAGGCCGAGCCCCGGCTGAGCGACAGCCACACGACAGCTGTCCGCAGGCCGCATGACGGTCACAGCGACAGCGGGGGGTGCGCCGGTCCCGAACGGGGGACAATCGGGAGTGAGTCCCCTTCCGTCCGGGAGGTACCCATGGCCCTACGGTCCCTACGGCCCGCCGGCTCCGGCAAGGTGTCACGGGATGCCGTGCACCACCCGCTGTTCGCCCGTTTCTACGCCCGGATCAGCGTCAACGCCGAGTCCCGGATGGGCATGGGCGACATCCGCGAACGGCTGCTGGCCGGGCTGTCCGGCCGGGTGATCGAGATCGGCGCGGGCAACGGCCTGAACTTCGCCCACTATCCGAGCGCGGTCTCGGAGGTGGTCGCCATCGAACCGGAGCGCCTGCTGCGGAAGTTGGCGGTGGAGTCCGCGCTGCGCGCCGGGGTGCCGGTGGACGTGGTGCCGGGCGCGGCGGAGGCGCTGCCGGTCAAGAGCGAGGCCTTCGACGCGGTGGTGCTCTCGCTGGTGCTGTGCAGCGTGCGGGACGTGCCGCGGGCGCTCGGTGAGGTACGGCGGGTGCTGCGGCCGGGCGGTGTCGTGCGGTTCTTCGAGCACGGCCGGGGCGGCGGGCCCGCGATGCAGTTCACGCAGCGTGCGCTGGACCGGACGGTGTGGCCGCTGGTGAGCGGCGGCTGCCATGTCTCGCGCGAGCCGGTCGCCGCGTTGCGGACGGCCGGGTTCGAGCTCGGCCCCGTCCGGCGGGTGATGATGCCGGAGAAGGGGCCGGTGCTTCCGTCGTCGTACTGCGTGCTGGGCACGGCGTGGCGGCCGGCCGAGGAGCGGCCCGTCTGATCACAGGCTCCACTGGCGCAGTTCGCGGGCGATGTCCTCGACCGAGGCCTCACCGCTCTTGACCAGCCGGGCCAGGTCACGCACCTGCTCGGGCGAGGTGACGACCTTGAGGCCGCTGGCGACCAGGTAGGCGTAGGCCACGGCGGAGGCGAACAGCGCGTTGGAGCGCTCCAACGCCGGGACGTGGATGAGCAGTTGAAGCAGGGCCGCGGCGCGGGCCTGCGGACTGTCGTAGACGGGGACGTCGAATATCTCGGCCTGATGGCGGGCGACGGCGGCGACGAGAGCTCCCCAGTCGGTGACCTGAGGGTCCCCGGGTGTGCGCTTCTCGGCGAGCATCAGCAGCCAGGCAAGGTCGATGGTCAGATTGCTCAACGGATCAGCGGCGACCTTCGCGCTCCGCGCCGAATTCCTCGGCGAAGACGGACTCGTACTGCTTCATGAAATCGGCGGCGGCGTCCACGAACGTGTGGCCGACCTCCCCTGTGTCCTTTCTGACCAGCTCCTCGATGTAGCGGTTGACGCTCATCCCACGGGCCAGGGCACGTTCGCGAGCGGCGCGGGCCGTGCCCTCGTCGACTCTCACGTTCAGCTGGGTCTTCGCCATAACTAGAAGCTAGCGCTCGGACGCTAGCAGCGGCAAGGGGGCCCAGGGGGCGAAGGGTGCCCCTTACATCGACATCAGGGGCCCGACCTGGGACGGAGACCGACCGGGACCTACGAGGGATACCGGGTGTGGGGTGGATCACATTACGCTCGGCTGGGACGAGGAGTCCGTTACGTCCGCGAGGAGGCGGTCTTGCCCAACGCAGCTGCGGAGTACGCCCCGAACCCCGCGTCGGCCGACGGGATCGCGGCCCGCGCCCGCGGTCTGACCAAGGCGTACGGCTCGGGCGAGACGACCGTGCTCGCCCTCGACTCGGTGGACGTGGACATCGCGCGCGGCCGCTTCACGGCGGTCATGGGGCCGTCGGGTTCCGGGAAGTCCACGCTGATGCACTGCCTCGCGGGCCTCGACAACGTCTCGGCCGGGCAGGTGTGGCTCGGCGACACCGAGATCACCGGGCTGAGGGAGCGCGAGCTGACCCGGCTGCGGCGGGACCGGATCGGCTTCATGTTCCAGTCGTTCAACCTCATCCCGACCCTGAACGCGGCCGAGAACATCACCCTGCCCATGGACATCGCCGGCAAGAAGCCCGACGAGAAGTGGCTGGACCAGGTCATCGACACGCTGGGCCTGCGCGATCGCCTCAAGCACCGGCCCTCCCAGCTCTCCGGCGGCCAGCAGCAGCGCGTCGCCTGTGCCCGCGCGCTGGCCTCCCGGCCCGAGCTGATCTTCGCCGACGAGCCGACCGGCAACCTCGACTCGCGGGCCGGTCTGGAGGTGCTCGGCTTCCTGCGGGAGGCGGTTGACCAGCTGGGGCAGACCGTGGTCATGGTCACCCACGACCCGGGCGCCGCCGCCCACTCCGACCTGGTGCTCTTCCTCGGGGACGGGCGGATCGTCGACGAGATGGAGCGGCCGACGGCGGAGGCCGTACTGGAGCGGATGCGCCTCTTTGCCGGGGGGAACCCCCAGACCTCGGGCTTCGACGTGATCCGCGGCCAGTCCGACGACAGCGGTCCCCCGCCGGGAGCGACACCCACCACCGGCAACCCGTCGCCCGAGGAGCCCTGACCCGTGCTGAAGGCGACGCTCCGGAGCTTCCTCGCCCACAAGGGGCGGCTGCTGCTCTCCGCCCTGGCGGTGATCCTGTCCGTGGCGTTCGTCGCGGGCAGCCTGATCTTCTCGGACACCGTCAGCCGTACCTTCGACCGGCTCTTCGCCTCGACCGCCGCCGACGTCACCGTCACCCCGAGGGAGACCCTCGACGAGACGGTGCCCTCCGGTCAGACCCTGACCCTGCCGGCCTCGCTCGCCGACCGCCTGTCCCAGGTCCAGGGCGTCGCGGCGGCCCGCGCCGAAGTGGACGTGGAGGGCCTCACCGTCGCCGACGAGAACCGCGAGTCGGTGGGCCCGACCACCGGCGCCCCCACGATCGGCACCGCCTGGAACCCGACCGAACGCAGCCCCGTGGAGCTCACCTCGGGCCGCGCCCCGCAGGGCGACGGGCAGGTCCTGATCGACGCGGACACCGCCGACAGCAAGGACGTGCGGATCGGCGACCGGCTCACGGTCATCGGGCAGGAGGGCTCCTTCCCGGTCGAGGTCGTCGGCATCGTCACCTTCACCACCACCAACCCCGGTGCCGCACTGGTCTTCTTCGACACCGCGACCGCGCAGACGAAGCTGCTGGGCGACCCGCGGGGCGCCACCGGCATCTCGGTGGACGCGGCCGAGGGCGTCAGCGACACGGAGCTCAAGCGGCGCGTGGCCGACGCGCTCGGGTCCGACGCCGACACCTACGAGCTGCGCACCGCCGACGAGCAGGCCAAGTCGGACGTCGAACAGCTGGGCGGATTCCTCGACATCATCAAGTACGTCATGCTCGGCTTCGCCGGGGTCGCGGTCCTCGTGGGCGTGTTCCTGATCGTCAACACGTTCTCGATGCTGATCGCCCAGCGCACCCGCGAGCTCGGCCTGCTGCGGGCACTGGGCGCCGACCGGCGCCAGGTGCGGCGCTCGGTCCTCACCGAGGCGCTGCTGCTCGGGCTGGTCGGCTCGACGCTGGGCCTCGCCGCCGGCATCGGGCTGGCCGTCGGACTCATCGAGCTGATGGGTCTGATGGGCATGAACATCAGGGCGAACGAGATGGTCGTCGGGTGGGTGACCCCGTTCACCGCCTACGTCGTCGGCCTCGGCGTCACCTTCGTCGCGGCGTACCTGCCGGCGCGGCGCGCGGCCGGCGTCTCGCCGATGGCGGCCCTCGCGGACGCCGAGATCGCCGAGATCGGGCGGCCGCTGCGGATGCGCGCGGTGGCGGGCTCCGTGGTCGGCGCGGCCGGCGCGGCGGCGCTCGTGGGCTGTGCCGTGTCGTCGAAGACGTCGTCGGCGGCCTCCCTGCTGGGTCTCGGCGTCCTGCTGACCCTCGTCGCGACCGTGATCGCGGGACCGCTGCTCGTACGTCCCGTGATCCGGGTGCTCGGCGGGGCCTTCCCGGCGCTGTTCGGCTCGGTCGGCCGGATGAGCCAGCGCAACGCCCTGCGCAATCCGCGCCGCACCGGGGCCACGGCGGCCGCCCTGATGGTGGGCCTCGCGCTGGTCGGCGGGATGTCGGTGGCCAGCGCCTCGATGACCAAGTCGTTCGACGAGCAGATCGACAAGACGCTCGGCGCCGACTTCGTGGTGCAGAACAGCAACTTCGTGCCCTTCCCCAGGGAGGTCACCGAGCGGATCGAGGACACCGAGGGCGTGGGGCTCGTCGTGCGCTCGCAGTTCGTGACGATCGCGGTGCGCATGCCGGACGGCGACCGTGTGAAGACGACCGCCGCGGGCTACGAACCCGAGCTCGACGAGGTCGCCCACATCACGTACGCGCAGGGCGACACCGCGGCCGCGCTCGCGGCCGGGAACCTCGCCATGGACAAGGACTTCGCCGAGGACCACGGCGTACGCGTCGGCGACACGCTCCCCGTCGCGTTCCAGGGCGACCGGCGGGCCGAGCTGAGGGTGGGCGCCCTCACCGACCAGGAGGCCGCCGAGGGGTTCGGCGCGCAGGGCGGGATCTACTTCGGCCTGGGCACACTGGAGAAGTACGCGCCGGGCGGACAGGACGCGGCCGTGTACGTCAACGCCGCCTCCGGCACCGGCGACGACGACCTGCGGGCAGGCCTGGAGAAGACGCTCGACCCGTATCCGCAGGTGCAGGTCCGGGACATCGCCGACTACAAGGACCTGGTGCACGACCAGATCGCCGTACTGCTCTACCTCGTCTACGCCCTCCTCGGGCTCGCGATCATCATCGCCGTGCTGGGCGTGGTCAACACCCTCGCCCTGTCGGTCGTCGAGCGCACCCGGGAGATCGGGCTGCTCAGGGCCATCGGGCTGGCCCGGCGGCAGCTGCGCCGGATGATCCGGCTGGAGTCGGTGGTGATCGCCGTGTTCGGCGCGGTCCTGGGCCTGGCGCTGGGGCTGGTGTGGGGCGTGTGCACCCAGCAGGTGCTGGCGTTGCAGGGCATGACGGCGCTGGCGATCCCCTGGGGCACGATGGTCGCGGTGGTGATCGGCTCGGCCGTGGTGGGTGTCGTGGCGGCGCTGCTGCCCGCGTTGCGTGCATCGCGCATGAATGTGCTGGCGGCCATCGCGCACGAGTGATGGAATCGCAGGCAGGCACTCAAGTCCCTTGCAGGTGAGGAGAGTTCATGTCGCGACCGGATGGCCCGCGCCCGTTCCGCTTCGGCGTCACCCTGATGACCCCCGCCCCGGCCGACCAGTGGCGGGCCAAGTGCCGCCGGGCCGAGGAGCTCGGCTACGACGTGATCCTGGTCCCCGACCACCTGGGCATGCCCGCGCCGTTCCCGGCCCTGGTCGCGGCGGCCGAGGCGACCGAGCGGCCACGACTGGGCACGTTCGTGCTCAACGCGGGGTTCTGGAACCCGGCCCTGCTCGCCCGGGAGGTGGCGACGACCGACGCCCTGACGGGCGGGCGCCTCGAGCTCGGGCTCGGCGCGGGCTACGTACAGGCGGAGCACGACACGGCGGGTCTGCCGTTCGGCTCTCCCCGCGAGCGCGTGGACCATCTGCGGCGCACGGTCGAGGAGCTGGAGCGGCTGCACGGATCGGACGAGCTCCCCCACTCTCGGCTTCGCTCGAGCGGGGGGACCCCCATGCCGCGGCCGGCGCAGAAGCCACGCGTACCGCTGCTGATCGGCGGAAACGGCGACCGCGTCCTGCGGCTGACCGCCGAGCACGCCGACATCGCGGCGTTCGGGGGCGCGTACGCGGACCCGGAGAGCTCGACGGGGCGGCTCGTCCCCGTCACGGCCGAGCAGCTCGACGAGCGAGTGGCCCGGTACCGGAAGTTCGCGGCGGGCCGGGAGGACCCGGCGGAGCTGAACCTCCTCCTGCAGATGGTGGTCGTCACCGAGGACCGCGCGAGCGTGGTCCAGCCTCTGCTCGACCGGGTGCCGGAACTGACCCTGGAGCAGGTCCTGGCGCTGCCCATCCTCCTGGTCGGCGCCCTGGAGCAGATCGTCGAACAGGTGCTGGCCCGGCGGGAGCGGTACGGCTTCACCTATCTGACCGTCCTGGAGCCGTACATGGAGGCGTTCGCGCCGGTGATCGAGCGGCTGCGCGGCAAGTAGCCGTCCGCATAATGGAATTACGCGTCCCGTTCCGGCTCCCGTGATGGGATCGGACCATGACTGATCTGCGGATACGGGCCGCGACGGCCGACGATCTCGACACCGTGCTGGCCTTCTGGAAGACGGCCGCCGAGGGCACCAGCATCAGCGACGACCGGGACGGCGTGGAGCGCCTGGTCGCCCGTGACCCCGAGGCGCTCGTCCTGGCCGAGCTGGACGGCGAGCTGGTCGGCACGGTGATCGCGGGCTTCGACGGCTGGCGCTGTCATCTGTACCGGCTGGCGGTGCACCCGGAGCGGCGCCGCCGGGGCATCGGCTCGGCGCTGCTGGCCGCCGCGGAGGAGAGGTTCGTACGGCTCGGCGGGCGCCGGGGCGACGCGATGGTGCTGCAGCGCAACGAGACCGCGCAGCATGCCTGGGGCGCGGCCGGGTACGCGCCCGAGGAGCAGTGGCGACGGTGGGTGAAGCACCTCACCGACTGACCGCTGTCCGATCGGTCTCCGATCACTGTCCGACCGCTTCACCGAAGCACTTTGCCCGTCCTTTACTATTGGGGGACCACTTCGGTCCTCCAGTGAAAGGTGTGAGCGTCCGCCCATGGGCGAGCCTCCCAGTAGACGACATCGCGCGATCCTCCCCACCCTGTCCGACGATGGGACGGAGGTGACCCGATGACCGAAGTGCTCCTCCTTCTGGTGGCGATCCTGCTGTCGCTCGCCTGTGGTGCCTTCGTCGCGGCCGAGTTCTCGCTGACCACGGTCGAGCGCAGCGAGCTGGAGCGGGCCGTGGAGCGCGGTGAGCGGGGCGCCGCCGGCGCTCTGAAGGCCGTACGGAATCTGACGTTCCAGCTCTCCGGCGCGCAGCTCGGCATCACGGTCACCAATCTGGTCGTCGGCATGCTCGCCGAACCGTCGATCGCCGCGCTGATCGCGGGCCCACTGGAGTCGCTGGGCGTCTCCCGCTCGACGGCGAGCTCGATCGCACTGGTGATCGGCACCGCGCTGTCGACCGTCGTCCTGATGGTCGTCGGCGAGCTGGTGCCCAAGAACTGGGCGATCTCCTCGCCACTGGCCGTGGCCAAGACGGTCGGGAACGCGCAGCGCTGGTTCAGCGCGATCTTCCGCCCCTTCATCACCCACCTCAACAACACGGCGAACCGCATAGTGCGCCTCTTCGGCGTGGAACCCACCGAGGAGCTGGCCGCCGCGCGCGGCCCCCAGGAGTTGGCCGCCCTCGCCCGGCACTCCGCCCGGGAGGGCGCCCTGGAGGCGGACACCGCCGAGCTCTTCGTACGGACCCTGAACCTGGCCGATCTGACCGCGGAGAACGTCATGACCCCGCGCGTCCAGGTCGTCGCCCTCGACGCCCAGGCGACCTGCGAGGACGTGGCGAACGCGACGCGGGCGACCGGGCTGTCCCGGTTCCCGGTCTACCGCGGCAGCCTCGACTCGGTCGTGGGCACCGCGCACATCAAGGACATCCTGGCGGTGCCCGCCGCGCGCCGGCCCCGTGTCTCCGTCGCCGAGCTGATGCGCGAGCCGCTGCTCGTCCCCGAGACACTCACCGTCGACCGGCTCCTCGACCGGCTGTCCGGCAAGCGCACCATGGCCGTGGTCATCGACGAGTACGGCGGCACGGCGGGCGTGGCCACGCTGGAGGACATCGTCGAGGAGGTCGTCGGCGAGGTGCGGGACGAACACGACCCGCACGAGACGCCCGACCTCGCCTCCGCGGGCAGCGACGACGACGGCCGGGCGCTGTTCTCGGCCGACGGTTCGGCGCGGGTGGACCACCTCGCGCGCGTGGGGCTGCGGGCGCCCGAGGGACCGTACGAGACGCTGGCCGGTCTGGTCGCGACCGAGCTCGGCCGTATACCGGCCGTCGGTGACCGGGTCGAGGTCGCCGGCTGGCGGCTCGACGTGGTGGACGCCACGGGCCGCAGGGCCGCACGGGTCCTGCTGCACGCGCCGCTGGACGACGTAGCGGAGGAGAACGAGAAGGAGGGTGGGCGATGACCGCCGTACAGCTGCTCATCGGTTTCGCGACGCTGGTCGTCAACGCCTTCTTCGTGGGCGCCGAGTTCGCGCTGATCTCGGTGCGCCGCTCACAGATCGAGCCGTACGCCGACCAGGGCGACCGGCGCGCCAAGAGCGTGCTGTGGGGTCTGCAGCACGTGTCCGCGCTGATGGCGGCCGCACAGCTCGGCATCACGCTGTGCACCCTGGTGCTCGGTGTGGTCGCCGAACCCGCCATCGAGCATCTGCTGGAGCCGGTGTTCCACGCGGTGGGTGTGCCGGAGAGCGCCGGGCACGTGGTGTCCTTCGTGATCGCGCTGGCCTTGGCCACGTATCTGCACATGCTGCTCGGCGAGATGGTGCCGAAGAACATCGCGCTGGCCGAGCCGGTGCGCAGCGCCCTGCTGCTCGGTCCGCCGCTGGTCGCGCTGTCCCGGGCGCTGCGGCCGGTGATCTTCACGATCAACGCCTTCGCCAACACGCTGCTGAAGCTGATGCGCGTCGAGACCAAGGACGAGGTGACGGCGACCTTCTCGGACGCCGAGCTGGCCCGGCTGGTCCGTGACTCCGGCGAGGCCGGCCTCATCGACGAACGCGCTCGGGAGCGGCTGCACGACGCCCTGGAGCTGGGCCGTCGTCCGGTGCGTGACGTGGTGCTCCCGCTCGAAAGCGTCGTCTACGCGCGCGTGGGCGTCACCCCGGAGGAGCTGGAGGGGCTGTCGGCCGAGTCGGGCTTCTCCCGCTTCCCGGTCGTCGACGAGGCCCGGCGCATCGTCGGCTATCTGCATGTGAAGGACGCGTTGGACGCCTCGCCGCGGGATGTGCCGTTCCAGGTGCGGGACATGCGGCCCATCGCGCGCGTACGGGAGAGCACGCCGCTGGACGACGTGCTCACCGCGATGCGGGGCAGCCGTACGCATCTGGCGGCCGTGCTGGGCCGCGACGGCCGACTGGCGGGCCTGGTGACCATGGAGGACGTGCTGCGGGAGCTGTTCGGGCAGCGGGCCTGACGGCCGGTCGCAGCGGGTACCCCGGGGCGACCGACCGGTGGGTATGGACCCGGGATACCATCTCTGTCGCCATGCAGACGAACCCCAATCACACCAGCCTGGTCGCGCTCGGCGACTCCTTCACCGAGGGCATGTCGGACCTGCTCCCGGACGGCTCCTACCGGGGCTGGGCCGACCTCCTCGCGACACGGATGGCCGCCCTCACCCCCGGTTTCCGGTATGCCAATCTCGCCGTGCGCGGGAAGCTGATCAAGCAGATCGTCGAGGAGCAGGTCGGCGTGGCGGCAGCCATGCGGCCGGATGTGATCACGCTGGTGGGCGGGCTCAACGACACGCTGCGGCCCAAGTGCGACATGGGGCGCGTGCGCGGCCTCCTGGAGGAGGCCGTGGAGACGCTCGCCCCGTCCTGCAAGCAGTTGGTGCTGATGCGCAGCCCCGGCCGCCAGGGCCCGGTCCTGGAGCGGTTCCGGCCGCGCATGGAGGAGCTGTTCGTCTGCATCGACGAGCTGGCCGAGCGGCACGACGCGGTCGTCGTCGACCTGTACGCTGCCCCGTCGCTCTCCGACCCCCGCCTGTGGGACGTGGACCGGCTGCATCTGACGGCCGAGGGGCATCGCCGGGTCGCGGAGGCGGTGTGGCAGACGCTCGGCTACGACCCCGAGGACGCCGAGTGGCGTACGCCGATGGCGGCCACGATGCCGCCGGGCTGGGTCGCGCGGCGGACCGCGGACGTGCGGTTCGCCCGGCAGCATCTGCTGCCGTGGATCGGGCGCCGGCTGACGGGGCGGTCGTCCGGGGACGGACTGCCGCCGAAGCGGCCTGAGCTGCTGCCGTACGAAGGCCCGGCGGCGTAGGCCCACATGGCTCCGGCCTCCGCCTCAGCCCCCGGGGGGAGGCAGAGGCGGAGGCCGGTCGGGTCGAGGCGCCGAGCCTCTCCGGCGGGACCCGGTCCGCTATCGACGGGCCGCGGCCCGGCTCCGCCGGTACAGCACGGTTCCGGCGATCAGCAGCGCCCCACTGGCGGCCACGCCTCCGATGACACTCTCGGCGCCGGTCTCGGGCATCTTGGGGTGGTCCGGCTTCCCGGGCTTGGACGGCGGCGGCTCGTGCGGAGGCGTGGGTTCGGGCCTGGGCTTCTCCTCTTCGCCGTAGCCGTACCCGTACCCGTCGTCGCCCGACTCGTCCGAGCCGTAGCCGTACCCGTCATCGCTCGGCTTGTCCGAGCCGTAGCCGTAGCCGTCGTCGTCCCGCTTGTCGGAGCCGTAGCCGTCGTCGCTCGACTTGTCGGAGCCGTAGCCGTAGCCGTCGTCGCTCGACTTGTCCGAGCCGTAGCCATGGTCCTTCGGCTTGTCGGAGCCGTAGCCATCGTCCTTCGGCTTGTCCGAGCCATAACCGTGGTCCTTCGGCTTCTCCGAGCCATAGCCATGGTCACTCGGCTCGTGGCCGCCATAGCCGTGGTCACTCTGCTTCTCGGCGCCGTAGCCGGAGCCGCCATATCCGGGGGTGTCCTTCTCGGAAGCGGATTCCGGCTGATACATCCCGCCGAACTTGTCATTCAGTTCGAGGAACCTGTCGCGCATCTCGCCGAACTTTTCATGCATCTCGCCGACTTTGTCATCCAGGTCGTCCAGCCCGTCCGAGTCCCATGGATCCGTACGGGCCGACAGCGCAGCGCCGGAGTTCACCACAGCCCCCTGTGCGCGTGGAGCCGCATACGCGCACGTGCCGTACAGGGACAGGGCGCTGGTCGCGGCGGCGGCCACGATCAATCCCTTGGTCAAGGCCTGTCGCATTCTCGTTGTCTTTCTCTCAGGCGGAATGGGGAAGCCGACTTCGGTCATTTCACGCGTTCTTGTGGATTGGCGGAATTCGCAGGGCCATCGCGGGAGCCGTGCTGCCACACGTTCGAACTCGCCACGACCTGCAGACTATGAACGAGATGTGGAGGCTCCTGGAAACCACGACGCGTCGACGCCGAGGGAATTCACTCGATCGCCCGTATGCGAGGCCCGTATCACCCGCGTGCGGAGGCTCGTACCGCCCGCGTGCGGGGTTCGTATCCGTCTCGCGGACGAGCGCAGCAGGACGGCGTCCACAGCACCCCTGACCTGGGGGGCTGTGGGCTGTACGGGCGATCCGGGCCGCACGGGACGCCGGGTAGACTCCGTACACGTGACTTCTGCGCCCGCCAAGCCCCGCATCCCGAACGTCCTCGCCGGACGCTACGCCTCCACCGAGCTCGCCACGCTCTGGTCCCCCGAGGAGAAGGTGAAGCTCGAGCGCCGGCTCTGGCTCGCCGTTCTGCGGGCCCAGAAGGACCTCGGCATCGAGGTGCCGGACGAGGCGATCGCCGACTACGAGCGCGTCCTCGACACCGTCGACCTGGCCTCGATCGCCGAGCGCGAGAAGGTCACCCGGCACGACGTGAAGGCGCGGATCGAGGAGTTCAACGACCTCGCCGGGCACGAGCACGTGCACAAGGGCATGACCTCCCGCGACCTCACGGAGAACGTCGAGCAGCTGCAGATCCGGCTCTCCCTGGAGCTGGTGCGCGACCGCACGGTGGCCGTGCTGGCCCGGCTGGGCAAGCTGTCCGGTGAGTACGGCGAACTGGTCATGGCCGGCCGCTCCCACAACGTGGCCGCGCAGGCCACGACGCTGGGCAAGCGCTTCGCGACCGCCGCCGACGAGCTGCTCGTGGCGTACGGCCGGGTCGAGGAGCTGCTCGGTCGCTACCCGCTGCGCGGCATCAAGGGCCCGGTGGGCACGGCGCAGGACATGCTGGACCTGCTCGGGGGCGACGCGGCGAAGCTGGCCGAGCTGGAGGACCGGATCGCCGGTCACCTGGGCTTCTCGCAGGCCTTCACCTCCGTCGGCCAGGTCTACCCGCGCTCCCTCGACTACGAGGTCGTGACCGCGCTCGTGCAGCTGGCGGCGGCGCCGTCGTCGCTGGCGAAGACGATCCGCCTCATGGCCGGGCACGAGCTGGTGACCGAGGGCTTCAAGCCGGGCCAGGTCGGCTCCTCCGCGATGCCGCACAAGATGAACACCCGGTCGTGCGAGCGTGTCAACGGCCTCATGGTCATCCTGCGCGGCTACGCGTCCATGACCGGCGAGCTGGCGGGCGACCAGTGGAACGAGGGCGACGTGTCCTGCTCGGTGGTGCGCCGCGTCGCGCTGCCCGACGCGTTCTTCGCGCTGGACGGACTGCTGGAGACGTTCCTGACGGTGCTCGACGAGTTCGGTGCCTTCCCGGCGGTCGTGGCGCGCGAGCTGGACCGTTACCTGCCGTTCCTCGCCACCACCAAGGTGCTGATGGGCTCGGTGCGCGCGGGCGTCGGCCGTGAGGTGGCGCACGAGGCGATCAAGGAGAACGCCGTCGCCTCCGCCCTGGCGATGCGTGAGCAGGGCGCCGAGCGCAACGAACTGCTCGACAAGCTGGCCGCCGACGAGCGCATCCCGCTCGACCGCGCCGGGCTGGACGCGCTGATGGCCGACAAGCTGTCCTTCACGGGGGCCGCGGCCGACCAGGTCGGCATCGTCGTCGGCCGCATCGAGGAGATCGTGAAGCAGCGCCCGGAGGCCGCCGGTTACACGCCCGGGGCGATCCTCTGAAGCCCTTGCCGGCATGACGCGCTTCACCGCCGAGCAGTTGGAGGCCGCCCGCGACCGTCTCGTACCGGACGTCGTCGCGGACGGCCTCCACGTGCTGTTCTGCGGCATCAACCCCAGCCTGATGACGGCCGCGACCGGCCATCACTTCGCCCGCCCCGGCAACCGTTTCTGGCCGGTCCTGCATCTGTCCGGGTTCACGCCGAGGCTCATGAAGCCTTCGGAGCAGGGCGAGTTGCCGTCCTGCGGGCTCGGCATCACGAACGTCGTCGCGCGGGCGACCGCACGAGCCGACGAACTCAGCGCCGAGGAGTACCGCGAGGGCGGGCGACTGCTGACGGCCAAGGTGGCACGGTTGCGGCCGCGTTGGCTGGCGGTCGTGGGGGTCACCGCGTATCGGGCGGCGTTCGACGACCGCAAGGCCCAGGTGGGTCCGCAGGAGCGGGTGATCGGGGGCACGCGCGTGTGGGTGCTGCCGAATCCGAGCGGGCTCAACGCGCACTGGACGGCGGCGACGATGGCGCAGGAGTTCGCCCGGCTGCGGGTGGCGGCCGAGGCTCAGGAGAGCGCGGAGGGCTGACGTCCGTCGGCTCACCGGATATCGGCTCACCGGGTTCCGACTGGCGGGGTCAGGCGTCCCGTCGCCGTACGCTCCAACCGCCCGCCAGCAGCACGGCCGCCGTCCACAGGGCCGTCACCGTCAGTCCCGACCATGGCCCGAGAGGGCCGTCGTACGTCTGGTGAAGGGCGATCTGGCCTGCCTTGTCGGGCAGGAAGTCCGCGACGGTGCCCGCGGCGTCGCCGATGACGAACGACACCACCAGGATGAACGGGATCAGGATGGACAGCGTGGCCACTCCGCTGCGCAGCAGGGCGGTGAGACCCGCCGCGAACAGGGCGATCAGCATGAGGTAGATCCCGCAGCCCAGGACCCCGCGCAGCTGTTCGGCCACGGTGAGCCCGTCGGCCGCGGAGCCGAGTCCCGCGCGGCCCGCGGCGAGTGCGGCGCCGGCGGTGACCAGTCCGACCAGCAGGGCCGGTACGGCGATGGCCGTCATCTTGGCGGCGAACCAGCGTCCGCGCTGCGGGGTCGCGGCGAGCGTCAGCCGGAGCGCACCCCCGTGGTACTCCGACGACACGGCCATCGCACCGAACGAGATGGCCGCGATCTGGCCGGGCAGGATCCCGGACAGGGCCGTGAACAGCGGGTCGAACTCCGGGTCGGAACTCCCGTCGGCGCCGGCCAGCGCCGAGAACCCCGTGGTGACGGCGAACAGCGCCAGCAGCGCTCCCGGAAGCGAACGGAGGGTGCGGATCTTGAGCCACTCCGCGTGGAGCACGGGTGCGAAGGTCATGGTCCGGCCTCCTGGGGCTGCTGCTGTGACTGGGTGGTGAACTCGGCCTCGGTCGCGGTGAGATCGAAGTACGCCTGCTCCAACGTCCCCTCCTCAGCGGCGAGTTCGAGGAGTGGGACGTGCGCTTCCGAGGCAATGCGGCCGATGTCGTCCACGCGCGCGTGGTGCACGGTCCAGTGCCCGTCGTCGTGCTGGACGGCGTCGTGGCCGTGCCGGGCGAGGGCGGTCGTGAGCGCGGCGGCGTCCGTGGTGCGGATCCGCACGCTCGGCCGCACGCGCGCGTGGATGAACTCCCGCATCGGGGTGTCGGCCAGCAGACGTCCCCGGCCGAGGACCACGAGGTGGTCCGCGAAGGAGGCGGTCTCGTTCATGAGGTGGCTGGAGACGAGCACCGTCCGACCCTCCCCCGCCAGGCGCCGCGTCAGGTCCCGGATCCAGACGATGCCTTCGGGGTCGAGGCCGTTGGACGGCTCGTCGAGCATGACCACCTCGGGGTCGCCCAGGAGTGCGGCGGCGATGCCGAGCCGCTGGCGCATGCCCAGCGAGTACGTCTTCACCCGGCGCCGCGCCACCGACGCGAGCCCCGTCTCCTCCAGCACCTCGTCGACGCGTGCGCTCGGGATGCGGTTGCCCGCCGCCAGGACGCGCAGATGGTCGCGGGCGGTGCGGGAGCCGTGCGCGGCCCCGGCGTCGAGCAACGCGCCGACGTGGCGCAGGGGTTCGCGCAGGGCCGCGTAGGGGCGGCCACCGACGGTGGCGGTGCCGGAGGTCGGCCGGTCGAGGCCGAGCACGAGCCGCATGGTGGTGGACTTTCCGGCGCCGTTGGGGCCGAGGAAGCCGGTGACACGGCCGGGGAGGACGGTGAAGGTGAGGTCGTCCACGGCTCGTCGGGTACCGAACTCCTTCGTGAGGGCCTGGACTTCGATGCTGGTCATGGCAGCAGCCTGGCCGCCGGGGCGGCTGCGGGTCCTCCCTCGCGGGTGGAGATCGTCTCCCCCGTGCGGGGGAGGCTCGTTGTCAGTGGCGGCTGGCACGATGACGGAATGGCCCGCTTGCTGCGCCCGTTCGGCCGGGCGGTTACGTACACACGATGGCTGCATCTGTTCATCGCCGTCGTGTGGCCGAGCATGTGGTTGTTCATCCGGGAAGAGTGGTGGATCTGGCTGGTGGCGGCCGTTTCGCTCGCCCCCGCCGGTCTGGTGCCCGCGATGCGCACCGTGGAGGGGCTGCAGGCCAGGCTGCTGCTGACCGGTCACGGGCCGGACAGCGGGAGCGCCGACATCGTCGTCGCACCGTCCGCCACCTGGAGCGACCGGCGGCGGCTCGTCGTGTGGCTGGAGGCGCGGCTGCTGGTCGGGTACGCGACCGCGACGGTCACCGGCCAACTGCTCTTCGCCACGGTGGACTTGCTGTCGGCGCCGTTCGGCCGTGACTTCGACGAGGGCCGGCTGTTCCTTCAGGGCCACCCATGGTGGCAGTTGCTGCTCGTGCCCGTGACCCTGGCCACCCTGGCGGTGACCGTGGTCGCCGCCGGCCACCTCATCACCGCACTCGCCCTCCGGCTCCTGGGCCCCTCACCGACCGAGCGCCTCGCCGCCCTGGAGGAGCGCACCGAGCAGCTCCTGGAACGCACCCGGATCGCCCGCGAGCTCCACGACTCCATCGGCCATGCCCTGACCGTGGCCGTCGTCCAGGCGGGCGCGGCCCGCGCAGCCGGCGATCCCGCCTTCACCGAGCGGGCCTTGGACGCCATCGAGGAGACGGGCAGGGCCGCACTGGAGGACCTGGAGCGCGTCCTCGGCATCCTGCGCGAGTCGGAGCGGCCGGTCAGCAGCCGGCCCACGCTCACGGACGCCGATCGCCTGCTGGAGTCCGCGCGTGCTTCCGGCGCGAAGGTCGACGTCGACCTGGCCGGGGCCTTGGACACCGTGCCCGGCCCGGTCTCCCGGGAGGGCTATCGCATCCTCCAGGAGTCGCTGACCAATGTGCTGCGGCACGCCGGGTCCGTTCCGGCCCGGGTCCGCATCGCCGTCGTGGGCGGCACGCTCACCCTTGAGATCCGCAATCCGCTCACCGCCGGCATACCCGGGCCCGGC
Organism: Streptomyces shaanxiensis; assembly: GCF_039537145.1. Taxonomy (NCBI): domain Bacteria; kingdom Bacillati; phylum Actinomycetota; class Actinomycetes; order Kitasatosporales; family Streptomycetaceae; genus Streptomyces; species Streptomyces shaanxiensis. The sequence goes on along the minus strand of NZ_BAAAZY010000009.1, from coordinate 59,223 downwards.
AGAGGCAGCGGCCTGCGTGGGATACGCGAGCGCGCCGCCCTGCTGGGCGGACACGCGCGGACCGGTCCCGACCAAGGTGACTGGCAGGTACATGTAGAGCTGCCGCTGAGTTGATCTAGGCTGGCCGGATGCCGGTCACCGTTCTCCTCGTCGACGACGAACCCCTCGTACGCGCCGGTCTGCGGGCCGTGCTGGAGGCGCAGTCCGACATCGAGGTCATCGGGGAGGCGGCCGACGGGGCGGCGGTGATTCCGCTGGTGAGGCAACTGCGGCCCGACGTCGTCGCCATGGACGTACGGATGCCGCTGCTGGACGGTATCGAGGCCACGCGCGCGGTGTTGCGGACGGTCGACGAGCCGCCGAAGATCCTCGTCGTCACGACCTTCGAGAACGACGAGTACGTGTACGAGGCGCTGCGGGCCGGCGCCGACGGCTTCCTGCTCAAGCGGGCCCGGCCGGCCGAGATCGTGCACGCGGTGCGGCTCGTCGCCGAGGGCGAGTCCCTGCTGTTCCCGGCCTCCGTACGGCAGCTCGCCGCGCAGTACGGCGAGGACGGCGGGAACCGGGCGGCCCGCGCCCTGCTGGAGCGGGCCCGGCTGACCGAGCGGGAGGCCGAGGTGCTGCGGCTGATGGCGCGCGGTCTGTCGAACGCGGAGATCGCCGCCCGGCTCGTGGTCGGGACCGAGACGGTCAAGTCGCATGTGAGTGCCGTCCTGGCGAAGCTGGGGGCGCGGGATCGCACGCAGGCGGTGATCACCGCGTACGAGTCGGGGTTCGTGGCGCCGGGGTGATCCGGGCGGCGTGCCACCGACGGGGCCCGGGCCGGGCGGCCGGTGAGTGCCCACCACTCGCCGGGGTCCGCCACGGCGAGTACCATCCGGCCAACATGCGCACGAGCTGGGAGGACGGACGTTGCCGCGGCTGACCGGCGGGGATCCCTCGCTGCTGCGAAGGATCAACTCCGCGGTGGTGCTGCACGCGCTGCGTGCCACGGACGCCGCGACGCTGACGGAGATCACCCGGGTGACCGGACTGTCCCGGCCCACCGTCGAGGGCGTGGTCGAGGGGCTCATCGAGGCGGGTTACGTCGTCGAGAAGGCGGCCGACGAGAGTGTCGTACGGCGTCAGGGGCGGCCCGCACGGCGGTTCCGGTTCCGGGCCGAGGCGGGTCATCTGCTGGGTCTGGACATAGGGGCGCATCGGGTCGCCGCGCTCCTCGCCGATCTGGACGGCCGGGTGCTCGGCTCGATCGTCAAGGACGTCGACGAGACGGCTCCGGCCGACGAGCGGCTCGAACGGGTGCGTACGGCGGTGGCAGAACTGCTGCGCCGGGCCGGTGTCGCGCGCGGCTCGCTGCGGGCCGTGGGGGTGGCGACGCCGGGCATCGTGGACGCGGACGGCACCGTGCGGCTGGGCGCGGCGCTGCCCGAGTGGACGGGGCTGCGGCTGGGCGAGCGGCTGAGCCGGTCCTTCAAGTGCCCGGTCCTGGTCGAGAACGACGCCAACGCGGCGGCGGTCGCCGAGCACTGGAAAGGCTCGGCCACCGAGTCCGACGACGTGGTGTTCGTGCTGGCGGGGCTGAGCCCCGGCGCCGGTTCGCTGATCGGCGGGCAGTTGCACCGGGGGTTCGGCGGGGCGGCCGGCGAGATCGGCGCGCTGCATCTGCTGGGCCGCGAGGTGACCCCGGAGACCCTGCTGTCCACCACCGACGAGCCGTTGCGCCCGCTCGACGAGCACGCCGTCGCCGAGGTCTTCGCACAGGCCCGTGAGGGCGACGAGCGGGCTCGCGCGGCGGTCGACCGCTTCATCCAGCGTCTCGTGCACGACGTGGCGGCCCTCGTCCTCGCCCTCGACCCCGAACTGGTCGTCATCGGCGGCTGGGCGTCCGGCCTGGACGGCGTACTTGAGCCGCTGCGACGCGAACTGGCCCGCTACTGTCTGCGCCCGCCGAAGGTCGCCCTGTCCCTCCTCGGCGAGGCGGCGGTGGCGACGGGCGCGCTGCGGCTCGCGCTCGACCATGTGGAGGAGCAGCTGTTCGCGGTGGAGGGGACGGTGACGGGGCGGCGCTGAGAAGGTCGCCGGTCGGCCGTCCGCGGTGCCACGGAGTCTGGGGCCGTACATGCCGCGCGCCCCGGAGTCGATCCGGGGCGCGCGGCATGTGTCGGTACGGCGGTCAGGACGCCCGGCGCTCCGGGTCCTGGTGGATCTCCACACCCCCGGAGTCACCGAAGGTCAGCCGGCAGGTGTCCGCGCGGTACGTGGCGACGGCGAGCGCGGCGGTGCGGCCCTCGGCGAGGTAGCGGGTGGTCACCACGAGGACGGGCGCCCCCGGGAGCCGGTCCAGCTCCTTGGCGTCGTCCGCGCGGGCAGAGCCCAGCTCGACGGCGCTCTCCTGGCCCTCCAGTTCCAGTCGCTGCAGCTCGCGCAGCACGGCACGCGCGCGTGCCGCTCCGGACGGGGCGTCGATGGCGGAGAGGTCGGGCACCGAGGACTGCGGGATGTAGAGCAGCTCGGCGGCGACGGGCTGGCCGTGCGTCACGCGGGAGCGGCGCACGGTGTGCACGGGCTCGTCGCGCCCGCTCTCCAGGGCGTCCGCGACGGACGCGGGCGGAACCGCCTGCGCGCAGTCCGCGGGCTGCCAGACGTCGTCGGACGCGCCCGGCCAGGCATGCTGCTCGGTGCCGACGGCCACGCCCACGCGCGGCGGCGCGACGGTCGTACCGACACCGCGGCGGCGCTGCAGCCTGCCCTCCAGCTCCAGCTGCTCCAGGGCTTGGCGGAGCGTGGCCCGGGCGACGCCGAAGCGGGCGGCCAGGTCTCGCTCGTTGGGCAGGATCTCGCCCACGGTGAATTCGGAGTCCAGTGCCTCACTGAGCACGGTCCTCAGGTGCCAGTACTTCGGTTCCGGCACCGATTCCAGCTGCGTGGTCCCCACCCTGTCCTCCGCAATCGCCGTGGCCCAGCGGCGTTTTAGCGCCCTTGTTTATTAAAGGTTGTTGCACTTCTCTGCGACCATAGGACGGCCCTCAACCTTGGTCAATACCAATCCTCCATCCCTTGTGGGCGGTGCACGCATGTGGCCCGGGAACGTTCACGGCGTGTTCGTACAAGGCCGCCTCTTTGACATGCCGGTAAAACCCCCGTCGCACAACAGGGGCGTCACCGGCGGGGCGATGGTGTGGCTCTACTCGGCGGCCAGGGCGTGGAGCTTGTCAGGGTTGCGGATGATGTACACCGCCTGGACGCGCCCGTCCGCCACGTCGAGCTGGAAGACCGAGTCGGGCTTGCCCCCGGACAGGGCCAGCACCGCGGGCCCGCCGTTGATCTCCAGGAAGCGCCAGGAGAGGTCGGGAACGCCGCCCTTGCGTGCGGCACCGACGATGAAGCGGCCCACCTTGTCGGCCGTCTCCAGGACGCGCACCGGCGCCTTGGCCTTTCCGCCGCTGTCGCCGACGAGGCGGACGTCCGGGGCGAGCAGTGACATGAGCCCCTCCAGGTCGCCTCCCTCCGCCGCGGCCAGGAACCGTTCGGTGAGGTCGCGGCGCTGCGTGGGGTCGACCTCGTAGCGGGGCCGCCGCTCGTCGACGTGCTTGCGGGCCCGCCCGGCGAGCTGGCGCACCGCCGCCTCGCCGCGGTCGAGCATGGCGGCGATGTCCGCGTAGGGGTAGCCGAAGGCCTCCCGCAGGACGAACACCGCGCGTTCCAGGGGCGACAGGGACTCCAGGACGACGAGGACGGCGAGGGAGACGGAGTCGGCGAGAACGGCGCGCTCCGCGGTGTCCGGGACGGTGTCCCCGAAGTCGGTGACGTACGGCTCCGGCAGCCAGGGGCCGACGTAGGTCTCGCCCCGCGCCTTGACCTGGCGCAGCCGGTCGATGGCGAGGCGGGTGGTGATGCGCACCAGGTAGGCGCGCGGTTCGCGCACCTCGGACCGGTCGGCGCCGGACCAGCGCAGCCAGGCCTCCTGCACCACGTCCTCCGCGTCCGCGACGCGGCCGAGCATGCGGTAGGCGACTCCCAGGAGGACGGGGCGGTGCTCTTCGAAGACGTCGGTCTCGGTTTCGGTGGTCACTGCACCATCCCAGCCGACGCGTCCGGCGGTGTCCAGGCGAAATCGGCTCCTCAGGGCCGGTGTCGTCCAACCCCGTGACACGCAGGGCGCGTTGGGGAACCGCGGACCGGCCGTGATCGGCCGCGAGCAAGGTCTACCCGTCGGTAGCAATTGCTGACAAGCTGTCTACGGCCGTCCGTCAGCGTGTCCCAGACCGTGTCCCAGACGAGGAGCACCCCATGTCCGCCACCGTCTCCTTCCAGGTCCCCTCTCCCCGCGGCCCACAGAGCGTGACCGTCGACTACGCGCGCGTGGGGAGCGGTGAACCGCTGCTCCTGCTGCACGGCATCGGTCACCACCGCCAGGTCTGGGACCCGGTGGTGGACATCCTCGCGACCGAGCGCGAGGTGATCTCCGTGGATCTGCCCGGGTTCGGGGCCTCTCCGGGCCTGCCGGACGACCTCTCCTACGACCTGGCCACGACGACGGCCGTGTTCGCCGCCTTCTGCGAGGCCGTGGAGCTCGACCGGCCGCATGTCGTGGGCAACTCGCTGGGCGGGCTGATCGCCCTGGAGCTGGGCCGCGAGAAGCTCGTCCGGTCCGTCACCGCCCTCTCCCCCGCCGGCTTCTGGTCCGCGGCCGAACGGCGCTATGCCTTCGGCGTGCTGCTGGCGATGCGGCACATCTCCCGACGGCTGCCGCTGCCGCTGGTGGAGCAGCTGTCCAGGTCGACGGCCGGTCGTACGGTCCTGACGAGCTCGATCTACGCCCGTCCCGGCCGGCGGTCACCCGAGGCCGTGGTCGCCGAGACGCTCGCCCTGGCGCGGGCCACGGGATTCGACCAGACCCTCCGGGCCGGCCGGGCCGTGCAGTTCACCGACGACATCCCCGGGATCCCGGTCACCGTGGCGTGGGGCACCCGCGACCGGCTGCTCGTGCGCCGCCAAGGGGTGCGCGCCAAGCAGATCATTCCCCGGGCCCGTCTCGTCCGGCTGCCCGGCTGCGGCCACTGCCCGATGAACGACGACCCGGCCCTGGTCGCGCGCGTCATCCTCGACGGCAGCCGCTGATCCCCGCCGGGCACGCGTCAACGCACCGGATCCCAGGGCGACTCCGGCGCCGACCAGGGCGCTGCCCAGGGCCTGGGCGGCGCCGTAGGAGCCGGTTCCGACGAGCGGGGCGGTGCAGGCGGCGGAGACCGGGATGAGGCCGGAGAAGAGCGTGGCGCGCTCGGCGCCGATCCGCTGCATGCCCATGTACCAGCACACGAAGCCGACGACGGTCACGACCACGGCCTGCCACAGGAGAGCGGCGGCTTCCGTGGTGTCGGGGCGGCGCAGCCACGCGGGGCCGTCCAGGAGCAGCCCGATCGCCGCCGACTCGACGGCGGCGATCCCGCACACCGCGGCGGACAGCAGCCGCGGGCCCAGGGGGCGCAGCACGGGCACGGCGAGGACCGCGAAACCGACCTCGCCGACCAGCGCGCCCGCGGAGAAGGCGATGCCGGCGGCGTCCGCACGGCCCCAGCCCTGAACCGCGAACGCGCCGAGGGCCACGAGCAACGCCCCGTACAGGACGGCACGTTGAGGGCGCCGCCCGTCCAGCAGGGGGACGACGACGGCCACGACCACGGGCGCGCAGCCGACGAAGACACCGGGAACCGCCGGTTCGGCGGTGCGCTCGGCCGCGATGACGGCCAGGTTGAAGCCGACCATGCCCACGGCCGCCAGCGCCGCGAGACGGACCCACTGACGCGCGGCGAGCGCCCGCAGCCGGGCCGAGGCGTCACGTCCGGCCAGGGGGACGAGCAGGAGACAGGCGAGGGCGTAGCGCAGGAACTGGCCGCCGGCGTACGGGTACTCGCCGAGCAGGCTGTTGGCGGTGAAGGAGCCTCCGACGAGGACGCAGGCGAGGGCGGCGAGGAGGGCACCGCGTGTGGTGGTGGCGTTCATGGCAGCGACGCTAGGAACCGGCGCGGTCCGGTTTAAGGTCCACTTTCATGACGTCATCGGAGACCAATCCCGCCGGGAGGACCGCGAAGCCCCCTGCGACGCCGACCGAGGGTGGGCCGGAGCACCATCCGGGCACTCCTGCCTGGGAGTTGCTGCTGCCGGCCGTGTCGGCGCCCGCACGCGCGCGTGGCCGTTCGCTGCAGGCCGCGCTGCGTGAGGCGGTGCGGTCGGGGCGGCTCGCACCGGGTACCCGGCTGCCGTCGAGCCGGGATCTCGCCGCCGACCTCGGGGTGTCGCGAGGGCTGGTCACCGAGGCGTACGAGCAGTTGACGGCGGAGGGCTATCTGCGCAGCGGCCGGGGTGCGGGGACCTGGGTCGGCGGTGCCGTACGGGCGGCCCGGCCACGCGCGCGTGACCTCGCTCCGCGCTCCGCCGACGCCCGGGCCGACTTCGTACCCGGCACGCCGGACGTGTCGCTGTTCCCGCGCGCCGCGTGGGCGGCGGCGCAACGCGGCGTGCTGGCCGAGCTGCCGCACCACGAGCTCGGCTATCCCGACCCGCGCGGGTTGCCTCGGCTGCGTACGGCGCTCGCCGAGCTGCTCGCCCGCCGGCGGGGCGTGGTCGCGGATCCCGAGCGCATCGTGGTCGTCTCCGGGGTGTCGCAGGCGACGACGGTGCTGGGCTTCGTGCTGCACGCGCGCGGGATGCGCGAAGTCGGTGTCGAGGACCCCGGAAGCCCGCAGCACGACGCCCTCTACGCCGCCGCGGGCGTCTCCACGGTGCCGCTGCCCATGGACGACGAGGGGCTCGCCGTCGGCCCGCTGCGGGAGTCGGGCGTACGGTCCGTCGTCACGACGCCCGCCCACCAGTTCCCCACCGGCATCGCGTACTCCGCCCGCCGCCGTACCGAGCTGCTCGACTGGGCGCGGTCCGTCGACGGGTACGTCCTGGAGGACGACTACGACGGCGACTTCCGGTACGACCGCGCCCCCGTGGGCGCCCTCCAGGGACTCGACCCGGAACGTGTCGCCTACGCGGGATCGGTCAGCAAGTCCCTCGCCCCGGGGCTGCGGCTCGGCTGGCTGCTCGTACCGGAGCCCCTGACCGAGGAGGTCGTCGAGCGTAAACGGACCATGGATCTCGGTCATCCGACCCTGGATCAGGCGTTGTTCGCCCGGTTCCTGGAGCGCGGCGACTACGACCGCCAGCTGCGCCGCTGCCAGCGGGCGTACCGGGAGCGTCGCGACGCCCTGGTCGGTGCTCTGGAGGAGCACTTTCCGGGGGCGGAGGTGTCCGGGATCGCCGCGGGACTGCACGTCATCGCCGCGCTGCCGGAGCGGCACGGTCCCCAGGAGCGGTTCCTCGCGCGTGTGGCCGCGGCCGGGGTGGCGGTGCGCCCTGTGACGGACTACACGCACGCGCGTGCCGGTGAGATCGGGCAGCCGGGTGTGCGGCTGGTCCTGGGATACGCGCATCTGTCGCCCACACGGATCCGGGCGGGCGTACGGCTGATGGCCGAGGCGGTGGCCGCGCGTCCGGGCTGACCGGGAGAGCCGGGAGGGCCGGAAGGGCCGGAAGGGCCGGGAGGGCCGGGAGCCGCGCCGCGCCCACCGGGAGGTGACCGGAACCCTGCGTCCGCCTGTCCCCCACGTGACACACCAGTTCCCCTGCGGATGCGGTCAGTTGTTCACTTGTGGTTTCCGTGTGCGCTGCGGCGCCCCAGTAGTTGTGGCACTGCACACTGGCCGGATCCCGCCCCTGGAGGCCTCCATGTCACACCGTCCGTTCCCGGGTCGTCGCAGCGTGCTGCGCGGCTCGCTCGCCGCGTCGGCGGCCCTGACCCTGCCCACAGCTCTCGGCTCGGCGCCGGCCTTCGCCCTGTCGGGGCGTCCCAAGGCGGGCTGGGGCGTGCAGACGGGGGACGTGACCTGCGACTCGGGGCTGGTGTGGGTGCGGTCCGACCGTCCGGCCCGGATGATCGTCGAGACGTCCGCCACCGAGTCGTTCCGGGGCGCGCGCAGATGGCACGGCCCGCTGCTCGGCGCGGACACCGACTTCACCGGCACGACCCGGCTGCGCGGCCTGCCGTCCGGTGAGCAGATCCACTACCGTGTGCTGCTCGCCGACCCGGACGACCCGCGCCGCACCGGCGAGCCGGTCACCGGCACGTTCCGTACGGCCTCGGCGCGGCGGCGCGACGGGGTGCGTTTCGTGTGGTCCGGCGATCTCGCCGGGCAGGGCTGGGGCATCAACCCGGACTTCGGGGGCTACCGGATCTACAACGCGATGGCCGCGCTGGATCCGGACTTCTTCATCTGCAGCGGCGACAACATCTACGCCGACGGCCCGATCGCGGCCTCGGTCACCCTGCCCGACGGCAGCACCTGGCGCAACGTCACGACCGAGGAGAAGTCCAAGGTCGCCGAGACCCTCGCCGAGTTCCGCGGCAACTTCCGCTACAACCTGCTGGACGACAACCTCAAGCGGTTCAACGCCCAGGTCCCCTCGATCATCCAGTGGGACGACCACGAGGTGACCAACAACTGGTACCCGGGCGAGATCCTCGGCGACACCCGCTACACCGAGAAGAACGTCGACGTGCTGGCCGCACGCGCCCGGCAGGCCTTCTCGGAGTACTACCCGATCTCGACCCTGCGCCGCCCCGACGGACGGGTCTACCGGGTCGTCAACCACGGACCGCTGCTGGACGTGTTCGTGCTGGACATGCGCACCTACCGCAACGCCAACTCCACGGACGACCAGCCCACCGACGCCCAGGGCATCCTCGGCGCCGAGCAGTTGGCGTGGCTCAAGCGCGAGCTGGCCCGCTCCCGGGCGGTGTGGAAGGTGATCGCGTCGGACATGCCGCTCGGACTGGTGGTGCCGGACACCGGTGACGGCAAGCCGAACGTCGAGGCCGTGGCGCAGGGCGACCCCGGGGCCCCGCTGGGGCGGGAGCTGCAGATCGCCGAGCTGCTGCGGTTCATCAAGCACCGCAGGATCACCGGCACGGTGTGGCTGACCGCCGACGTGCACTACACCTCGGCCCAGCACTACCAGCCGTCGCGGGCGGCCTTCACCGACTTCGAGCCGTTCTGGGAGTTCGTGTCCGGCCCGCTCAACGCGGGCGCGTTCCCGGCGAACACCCTGGACAACACCTTCGGCCCGGAGCGGGTGTTCATCAAGGCGCCGACGACGGCCAACGTCTCGCCCGCCGGCGGTTACCAGTTCTTCGGCGAGGTCGACATCGACGGCGGCAGCGGCGAACTGACGGTGCGACTGCGCGAGTCGGACGGCACCGTGCTGTTCACACAGGTCCTGCAGCCGGGCCGGGTCGGCCAGTGACTCCCGTAGCCTAAAGACGCGTGCCGCGTACCCGCGTCATCCCCGGGTACGCGGCACGGTCGTAGCCGCCTGGCGAACTCCCTCCACCAGAAGGCGTTTGTGCAGGTCAGCGTGATTGTCAGTGGTCGCCTCCACGGTTTTTCCATGACGCGATCCCTACAGGCCGTGGCCTATTGCCGACCCTCCGTGCTGGAGTCCGCAGCGGCCGGACAGCGCCTGGGACTCGAGACCTCACGGGGTGCGACGCCCGCAGGCGTCGAGGAGCATCCGCGGTTCTTCGCAGGCTTCCTGACGTCTCCTCAGGTGGCCACCGCCGGGCTGCTCGCGGTGGCCGACGTGGCGGCCGCTCGCTACTACCAGCGGCAGCTGCGCGTCGGTCGCCGTGGACGATGCCCGGGGCGCCGCCGCGATGCTCCCGCTCCTCGCCGAGTCCGGTGGGGGGCCTCGGTGTCTTCTACTGGGAGGTGCCGGTGAGGCCGTCCACCTGTCCGTGGCGTACGGGCTCGGTGCACGGCGCCCGGAGGACCGGCTCGCCGCCGTGGACGCTCTGCTGGTGCTGGCGGCGCGGGGGCAGCTCGACGCGGCCCGGCTGGGCGCGGATCTCGGGCAGCTGGTGTGGCGCGGGGCCGTGAAGCCGTCACGGCTGGTGGAGTCGGCGCGGACAGCGGCGGCCAAGAACTGCCGCATCTGGCGGCGACGGCGGAGCGCCGTGGCTCGTCCCGGCTCGTGACCCAGGCCCGGCGACCGCGCAGCGCGCTGACGCAGGGGCCGGCCGCATGACGGTGCTGCCCATGGGGCTGCTGGGGCCGCATGACGGAGTTGCTTCACGAGGCTGCCGGACAGACAGGATCACAAACCAGACATAATGGCTCTTTACCGCCCGGTCACAAAGCGTTCGTGATCACGCAACACCCTTCCTTCACAGTGGGTGCATGAGTCGAGACATGTCTGATGTGACGCGCGCAAAACACGGCCGTCCTGTACACCACTGGCGACGCGACGTCATCGAGCTCGCGGCGCTCTTCACGGCGGTGGCGGTGGCCGACGCCGTGGCCAACCTGATCGGGCACGGGCCCGACGGACCGACGCTGCTGCTGGTCTCCGCGGTCGTGCTGGTCGCCACGGCGGGGTTCCACACATGGTGGGCACGCCGCCACGGTCACGCACCGCCGAAGAGCGATACCGGTGCCCGGCCGCGCTCCGAGGAGCAGGCCGGGCCGTCGGACCAGTCGCGGGACGCGTCCGCGACGGTGTCCGAGGAGAGTGCGCTGTGGCGGATGCGGACGACGGTGAAGGACGAACCGGGGTCACTGGCCGCGCTGTGCACGGCGCTCGCCGTGCTGCGGGTGGACATCCTGAGCCTGCAGACGCATCCGCTGGCCGAGGGCACGGTGGACGAGTTCCTGCTGCGGGCACCGGGCGGGCTCGCGGCGGCCGACATCACCCGAGCGGTGTCGGTGGCCGGTGGCACCGGCACCTGGATCGAGCGGGCGGACGCCCATGACCTGGTGGACGCGCCGACCCGGGTGCTCGGCCTCGCCACCCGCACCGCCCTGGACGCGGCGGAACTTCCGCTGGCGCTGCGGCAGTTGCTGGGCCGGTGCACCATCCGGTCGCTGCCCGCCGTCCCGGCCGTGGGCAGCCGCACGCCGGAGCCGGTGCCCGTGGAAGGGGCTCTCGAGGACACCGTGATGCGGCTGCGTGCGCCGGAAGGTGGAGTGATCACTGTGGAGCGGCCGCATCTGCCGTTCACACCGACCGAGTTCGCGCGGGCGCGGGCACTGGTGGAGCTGGACGCCCGGCTGGGCCCGCGTGTGCCGCGCAGCCAGGACGTGCTGACGCTGCCCGAGGGCAACGACATCACCGTGCGCCGGGCGGACACCGGTGACCTGGCGGCCGCGAAGGAGATGCACGAGCGGTGCTCGACGCGGACGCTCGGGATGCGGTACCACGGGCCGATCGGCGACGCGGACCGCTACCTCAACCACCTGCTGAGCCCCCGGTTCGGCCGCACGCTCGCAGTGCAGACCGCGTCGGGGCGCATCGTCGCCCTCGGCCACCTGCTGTGGGACGGTGACGAGACCGAGGTCGCGCTGCTCATCGAGGACGCGTGGCAGCGGCGGGGCGTCGGCAGCGAGTTGCTCCGCAGGTTGGTGGGGATGGCGGTCGAGGCGGGCTGTGAGAGCGTGTACGCCGTGACGCAGTCGTCCAACACCGGGATGGTCGCCGCGATGCGGGGACTGGGGCTCCCCCTCGACTATCAGATCGAGGAGGGGACCCTGGTCATCACGGCTCGGCTGGCCCCGCCGGTTGAGCCGGGGGGCGCCATGGAGGTTGCGGAGCGGCTGTCGAGCGCGGGTGAGTTGGGGAAGGCCTAAGGGCCGCAGGGGCTACTGGGCGCCGGCGACTGCGGGTGCGTTGTCGCTGGTCGCGCCCCGCGGCGGAGCCGCATGTCGACTTTGCGCGGCGCCCCTTCGGGGGCGCTCCAGCGCACCGTCCAGATCCGCCCACAGGTCCTCCACGTCCTCAAGGCCCACCGACATCCGCAGCAACCGGTCGCTCACCCCGGCGTCCCGTCGGTCGTCCGCGTCCACGATGCGGTGGCTGATGGACGCCGGGTGCTGGATGAGGGTGTCGACGCTGCCGAGGCTGACGGCGGGGGTGATGAGGCGGACGCCGGCGATGACCTCGTGCGGGTCGTCGTGGACCTCGAAGGCGATCATCGCACCGCCGATGCGCGGGTAGTGGACCCGGGCGACGCGCGGGTCGGCCGCCAGGCGGCGGGCGAGTTCGGCGGCGGTCGCGGAGGCGGCCCGGACCCGCACCGGAAGGGTGGACAGGCCGCGCAGCAGCAGGTACCCGGCGAGAGGGTGCAGGACGCCCCCCGTGGCGAAACGTATCTGCCGCAGCCGTCCGGCGAACTCCTCGTCGCAGGCGACGACGCCGGCCATCACGTCCCCGTGCCCGCCGAGGTACTTGGTCGCGCTGTGCAGCACCAGCCGGGCACCGTGTTCGGCGGGGCGCTGGAGCACCGGCGTGGCGAAGGTGTTGTCCGCTAGCAGCGGGACGGAGCCGCAGGCATGGGCCGCCGCCCGCAGGTCCACCTCGGCGAGCGTGGGGTTGGCCGGGGACTCGACCATCACCAGGCCGGTGTCGGGGCGCAGGGCGTCCGCGATGCCGGCCGGATCGGTCCAGGTCACCTCCGAGCCCAGCAGTCCGGCGGTCAGCAGGTGGTCGCTGCAGCCGTACAGAGGGCGTACGGCGACGACGTGGCGCAGGCCCATCGAGGACCGTACGAGGAGAACCGCGCTCAGCGCCGCCATTCCGCTGGCGAAGGCGACCGCCGCCTCGGTGCCCTCGAGCTTGGCCAGGGCCGTCTCGAAACGGGCGACGGTCGGGTTGCCGAGGCGCCCGTACACGGGCGGGCCGTCCGGCTCCGCGCCGGTCGTGGCGAACGCGTCGATGCGGGCGGCCTCGCCGCGGCTGTCGTAGGAGGGGTAGGTGGTGGACAGGTCTATCGGCGGGGCGTGCAGTCCCTGCCGGGCCAGGTCGTCCCGGCCGGCGTGCACGGCCTCGGTGGCGAGTGCTCTGGATGCGGTGCGTGCGTCGTCGTACCCGGGCATGCCGTCGTATGCCTCCCTGCTGGCGATGTCCATGGCGGAAGGGTGAACATCGGCCGGGGTCCGAGGACCATTCACCGTGTTACGTTCGGCCAATGGCCGAATCTGTCGCACTGGACCCGGTCGATCTGCATCTGCTGCGGCTTCTGCAGAACGACGCCCGGGCCACCTACCGCGACCTCGCCGCACAGGTGGGGGTGGCGCCGTCGACGTGTCTGGACCGGGTGACCCGGCTGCGCCGCTCGGGCGTGATCCTCGGCCATCAGCTGCGGCTGGATCCGGCCAAGCTGGGCCGAGGGCTTCAGGCGCTGCTGTCCGTGCAGGTCAGGCCGCATCGGCGGGAGCTGGTGGGGCCGTTCGTGGAGCGGATCCGGGCGTTGCCGGAGTCGCTGACCGTCTTCCATCTCACCGGGCCGGACGACTACCTCGTGCATGTCGCGGTCGCGGACATGGCGGATCTGCAGCGGCTGGTGCTGGACGAGTTCACCGCCCACCGCGAAGTGGCGCGGGTGGAGACGCGGTTGATCTTCCAGCAGTGGGACTGCGGGCCGCTGCTGCCACCCGGCGCTCCGGGAGACAAGCCCTCAGCGAAATCGGCCTGACGGGGACAACGGCCGGGGGAACCGGGCTGACGCGGCGCCGGTCGCCGTATGAGGATGGACCGCATGTCACAGACCAAGAGCCCGCTGCCCCGTGAGGTCGCCGACGCCTATGTCGACGAGCTCATCGCCCTCGACCCGATCACCGGTACGTATCTCGGCGTGAAGGAGAGTTCCGGCAAGCTCCCCGACCTCTCACCCGCGGGCCAGGAGGCGCTCGCGCAGCTCCAGCGGGCCACGCTCGCCCGGCTCGACGAGGCCGAGAGCCTGCCCGGCGCGGACAGTGACATCGAGCGCCGGTGCGCGCGCCTGCTGCGCGAGCGGCTCACCGCGGAGATCGCCGTGCACGAGGCCGAGGAGGGCCTGCGCGCGGTCGGCAACATGGCCACGCCCGCCCACTCGGTGCGCGAGATCTTCACCGTCACGCCGAACCAGTCCGACGAGGACTGGGCGGCGATCGCAGAGCGGCTGCGCGCGGTACCGGGTGCGTACGCGGGCTACCGCGAGTCGCTCGCGCTGGGTCTGGAGCGCAAGCTGCACGCGGCGCCGCGCCCGACCGCCACCTTCGTGGAGCAGCTCACCGAGTGGGCGGACACCGGTGAGGGGCGCGGCTGGTTCGAGGACTTCGCGTCGGCCGGCCCCGAGGCGCTGCGCACGGAGCTGGACGAGGCCGCCCGCGCGGCGACGGCCGCCGTGGTGGAGCTGCGGGACTGGATGCGCGACGTGTACACGCCCGCGATCGAGGGCGCGCCGAACACGGTGGGCCGCGAGCGCTACGCCCGCTGGGCGCGCTACTTCAACGGTACGGACCTCGACCTCGACGAGGCGTACGCGTACGGCTGGTCCGAGTACCACCGGCTGCTCGGCGAGATGAAGAAGGAGGCCGAGAAGATCCTTCCCGGCGCCGCGACGCCATGGGTGGCGCTGGCGCACCTCGACGAGCACGGCAAGCACATCGAGGGCGTCGACGAGGTCCGCGACTGGCTTCAGGGTCTGATGGACGAGGCCATCGAGAAGCTGGACGGCACGCACTTCGAACTCGCCGAGCCGGTGCGCAAGGTGGAGTCGTGCATCGCGCCGCCCGGCGGTGCGGCGGCGCCGTACTACACGCCCCCGACGGAGGACTTCTCGCGACCGGGCCGCACCTGGCTGCCGACGATGGGCCAGACCCGCTTCCCGGTCTACGACCTGGTCTCGACCTGGTACCACGAGGGCGTGCCGGGCCACCACCTCCAGCTCGCGCAGTGGACGTACGTCGCCGGGAACCTCTCCCGCTACCAGGCCACCATCGGCGGGGTCAGCGCCAACGCCGAGGGCTGGGCGCTGTACGCGGAGCGGCTCATGGACGAGCTCGGCTTCCTCACCGACCCGGAGCACCGGCTCGGCTACCTCGACGCGCAGATGATGCGGGCCGCCCGCGTCATCGTCGACATCGGCATGCACCTGGAGCTGGAGATCCCGGCCGACTCCCCGTTCCACCCGGGCGAGCGGTGGACTCCGGAGCTGGCCCAGGAGTTCTTCGGCGCGCACAGCAGCCGTCCGGCGGACTTCGTGGAGAGCGAGCTGACCCGGTATCTGACGATCCCGGGCCAGGCCATCGGCTACAAGCTCGGCGAGCGGGCGTGGCTGCTGGGCCGCGAGAAGGCGAGCGAGCGGCACGGCGACGCCTTCGATCTCAAGGCTTGGCACATGGCGGCCCTGTCCCAGGGTTCGCTGGGTCTGGACGACCTGGTGGACGAGCTGGCCCGGCTCTGACGCGGCACGGCCGCCGTGGCGCCGTGATCCGCCCTCGAACACGGTTACCCCAAGGCCGTAGCCCGCTCCCGGACACGGTCACCTCAACGCCGGAACCCGCCCTCGGAGTTGATGACCTCACCGGTGATCCAGCCCGCCTCGTCCGTCGCCAGCCAGGCGATGAGGCGGGCCGGGTCGTCGGGCATGCCCCACCGGCCGGCGGGGAAGCGGGCCGCCACGGCCTCGTACGCCTCGCCGGTCAGGTAGTCCGTGTCCACGGGGCCGGGGTTGACCGTGTTCACCGTGATCCCCTGCTCGGCGAGCGTGGTCGACAGGGAGCGGGTGATGGAGGCGAGGGCGCCCTTCTGGAGGGCGTAGGCGATCTCGCCGGGCATGCCGCCCGCGATGTCCTGGCCGGAGGTCATCATCACGACCCGGCCGCCGGGGCCGGCCGGCCTCAGCCGGGCGTGGGCCTGGGCGAGCAGCAGCACCGCACGGGTGTCCACCGCCCAGTGCGCGTCGAGCATGGCGGCGTCGATCTCGTCGAGGGCGCCGTCGGAGCCGCTCACCGCGTGGTTGGCGATCAGGATGTCGAGCCGCCCGCCCAGCGCCGAGGCGGCCGTGGCGACCAGCTCGGCGGGTGCGGCCGGGTCGGCGAGGTCGCCGGGACCTGCGAGGACCTGGGCGTCGGGGTCGCCCAGCGCCGCACGCACGGAGGCGACGACGTCCTCGGGGCGGTCGGCTCCCCAGGACATGGCGGCGTCGTGCGGCACATGGTGGTGCAGATAGACGCTCGCCCCGTAGGCGGCGAGCCGCCGGGCCACGGCATGACCGATGCCTGCCCGTCTGCTGGCCCCGGTCACCAGGGCGGTCCGGCCGCGCAGGGGCAGGGGGTCGCGGCGCAGGTCTTCGGGGGCGGGGTGCGGGAGTCGGGGCATGGCAGTTCATGATGGGGAACTGCCGGGTCCGGCGCACCCGGTTATTCACGAGGGCCCCCGGCTGTTCACGAAGGCCATTGGGTTCGGTCTTTTCGCGAAGGCCCTGCGGCCCGGTTGTTCACGAAGACCCGGCGGTTCGGCTGTTCACGAAGACTCGTCGGTTCGGTGTCACGAAGACCCTTCGGGCACTGAACGGTCAGTGCGGCAGCCGTCGGAGCTGGACGAGCCCCAGCCAGGTCTCCGGCCCGGGCTGCACCTGGGCGGCGCGGACCGCGTACGCCCCCGGCTCCAGGTCCACCCGCAGATGCTCGGTCCGGTCCGTCTCCCGTCCCGGCCAGGCGGAGTCGAAGAGGACTACGGTTCCGGGCACCTTCCAGCGCACCTCGTGTCCCCAGTCCGCCGTGGCGAGGGCGGCCGGCACCCGGGCCAGCAGTTCCTCCTCGGAGTCGGCCGCGCACCACCGTACGAAGATGCCGTGGTCGGGCAGGTACGAGGTGGCCGCGGGCTCGTCACCGAGTACCAGCGCCGCGCTGTCCCCGACGGGCAGGAGTCCGACGAATCCGTCGACCTCGCAGGCCCGGTCGTAGTCGGACGCCGTCTCGTCGCCGTCGGCGCCCGCCCAGAACGGCAGTACCGTCTCCGGCACCGCTATCAGCGGGCCGCCGCCCGACTCCACCCACTCCACCGCGCCCGGTTCCGCGTATCGCACCATGGCAGCAGAACCTACACGCACCCGGACCTCCCCAGGTCACCGTGGTCAACTCCGGCCTCAGCACCCGCAGTTGTCGGCCCCGACCGGCGCGGTCAGCGGGTCGATGGGGATGTTCTTACGGCGCTGCCAGGTCTCGTACTCGAAGCCCTCCCGTGCCCAGTACTCGAAGCCGCCGAGCATCTCCTTGACCTGGTAGCCGAGTTCGGCGAGGGCGAGGGCGGCGCGGGTCGCGCCGTTGCAGCCGGGGCCCCAGCAGTACGTCACGACGGGCACGGACTTGTCGAGGAGCTGCTCGGCCTGCTCGGGGATGAGGGCGGTGGGGAGGTGGATCGCCCCGGGAATGTGGCCCTGGTCCCAGGACTCGGTGGAGCGGGAGTCCACGACGACGAACCCGGGGTCACCGCCGGAGGCGAGGGCGGAGGCGACGTCGGAGACGTCCGCGTGGAAGGCGAGGCTCGCCCGGAAGTAGGCGGCGGCCTCGGCCGGGGCGGCGGGGGCGACACGGAGAACGGGGTTGGCGGTGGTGGCTGCGGCAGTCGTCATGATCAGAAATCTACGGCCGGCGATCCGCTCCCTGAAGGGGGGATTCCCGGCGCTCCTCTTGATCCGCCGGGCATTCCCCTGCTATCCCTCGCCCATGACCGCGTTTTCCCCGGACGCCACCGACTGGCGCATCCTCGATGTCCTCCAGCGCGAGGGCCGCGCCAGCTTCGCCGAGCTCGCACGCGCCGTCTCCATGTCCGCGAGCGCGGTCACGGAGCGGGTGCGGCGGCTGGAGGAGGCGGGTGTCATCCAGGGTTACGCGGCGGTCGTCGCCCCCGAGCGGCTGGGGCTGCCGATCCTGGCCTTCGTGCGCCTGCGCTACCCGAACGGCAACTACAAGCCCTTCCACGACCTGGTCGCCACCACACCGGAGATCCTGGAGGCCCATCACGTCACCGGCGACGACTGCTTCGTCATCAAGGTCGCGGCCCGCTCGATGGGGCACCTGGAGGAGGTGTCCGGCAAGATCGGCACGCTGGGGTCGGTGACGACGAGTGTCGTCTACTCGTCACCGCTGCCCCGCCGGCCGCTGGGCAACTGAACGGACGTGGCCGACAACTGGCCCGGTGCTGAAGGAAGTTGCTAGGACGATTGCGGGGCGGCATGCTGGCGGCGAGGAGGGGGCCACAGTGGAGCTTGAGTTACTGCTCGCCCAGACGGTGCCGGCGATCAGCGCAGCGGTGTCACTGTACGGGGCGGATGTGCTGCGGCGAGCCGAGGATGTCGCCGCGTCCGGCACCGCGCACCTGGGGCAGCGGCTGCTCGCCAGGCTGACAGGCAGTCGGCCGCAGGACACCGACGGCGTGGCACGGGCCGTCACCGACCTGGCCGAGAGAAGGGGCGGCGAGGACGAACAGGCCGCGTTGCGCGTCGAGTTGCGCAAGCTGCTGCGGGACGACGAGGACCTGCGGCGTGAACTCGCCCTGCTGCTGCCGCAGAACGCCGCCTACTCCGCCTCGGGGGACCGCGCGGTCGCGGTCCGGCACAACGAAGGCATCATCTCCACCGGCGATGGCGCCCACAACGTCATCCGGCGGCAGGGGTGACACCCGAGCCTCTGCACATCGGGCAGAACGACGGGATCGTCTCCCTCGGCGATCACGCGGTCAACATGCTGTACCGCGCCGAGCGGATGACGGTGGCTCCCCCAGAGCTGCTGCGGCGTCCGGCCGAGGTGTCGCCGGTGGGCGGTGTGATCGGTCAGCCACCGCTCCCGGCACCGCTGTTCGTCGGCCGGGAGGCCGAACTGGCCGCGCTCGACGAGGCGCTCCGCGACGCCTCGGCCGGTCGCCGGCTGCACACGGTGTGCGGGCTCGACGGGCTCGGCAAGACGACCCTGACGGCGCGCTACGCGGCCACCCGCGGCACGGAGTACGCCCAGGTCGGCTGGCTTCGCGCGGACAGCCCCGGCGCGGTGGACGACGGCCTGAGCCGTATCGCACTGGCCCTCGAACCACACCTCGCCGAGCTGCCGTCCGCCCTCCTGCGGGAGCGGGCGCTCAACTGGCTGAGCGCCCGCGACGACTGGCTGCTGGTGCTCGACGAGGTCACCGACCGTGAGCACGTCTCCGAGCTTCTGGCCAGGGCTCCGGGCGGGGCCTACCTGCTGACGACGGACAGCCGGTCGCTCGCGGCCGGCCTCGGCTCCTACTCCGCTCTGGGCCCCTTCCCCCCGGACACCGCGGAGTCGCTGCTCACCGCTCAGCTGCGCCAGGGCGGCCTGGCGGCCGAACCGTCCGTGCTCGCGGACATCTGCCGCGCTCTGGGACACCTTCCCCTGGCCGTCGCGCAGGCCGGGGCCTTCCTCACCGAGACCAGGCTCGCGCCGGTCGAGTACTTGGCGAACCTGCGGTCGGATCCCCGCGGCGCCTACCACGAGCCGGCGCCGGGAGCACCGGACAACCGGAGCCTCGTCACCGTCTGGCGCATGACCACCGAGCGGATCTCGGGCCATCCGCAGGCGCTGCGCGTGCTGGCCTTCCTGTCCTGGCTCGCTCCCGAGGCGATCCCGCGGTGGCTGGTCGCAACCGCGGTCCCGAGGGACGACGTCGACCCCGCCCTCGGGGTGCTGGCCGCGCACGGACTCATCGACCTGAGCCCCGAGACGATCTCCGTCCATCCGCTGCTGCAGGGCTGGTACCGCACCCGTACCCGAGCGGCCCGCCGAGGTGAGGAGCGGATCGACGAGGGGTTCACCGCATGCTGTCTGGCCATGGCGGCCACCCTGCCGCAGACCACGGATCCGGAGACCTGGCCGAGGTGGCGCGCGCTGCTGCCGCATGTCGAGGCCCTGCAGCGCAACGCACCGAGCCGACGCCACATGGCCATCGTGACCACCGCGAACAGCACGGGGGCCTATCTGACCGAACAGGGCGAGGTCGTCCGGTCCGTGGCCCTGCTGGAGCAGGCATGGGCCGATGCCTACACCTACTTCGGGATCGAGCACCCGTCCACCTACGTGGCGGAGCAGCAGCTGGCGCAGGTCTACCAGGACGCCGGCCGGACCACCGACCTCCTCAGACTGCGCTCCAGGGTGCTCGGCGCGTGGGTGAACGCCAAGGGCAAGGAGGACGAGTTCACGCTGACCGCCATGGCGAACGTCGCCAAGGCCCACCTGCTCGACGGTGACCGTGAGAAGCCCACGGCCGTGTACCGGTTCGTGCTCGACACCCTGCTGCGCAAGCTCGGCCCGGACCACAAGCGGGTCCTGTGGGTCCGGGACGATCTGGCCGACGCCTACGACACGCTCGGTGACCTCCATGCCTGCCTCGCGGAGCTGGAGATCAACGCCGCTGCCTGGGTACGGGTACACGGCCCCGCACACCCTGGGTCCGTCCACTGCCGGCGTCACCTCGCCGACGTCCGAGCGTCGCTCGGGGACGCGGCCGAGGCGGTGCGGATCCGCGAGCAGCTCGTTCGGGACGTGGCGAAGGCCGAGGGGCACGATGCCCCCGACACCCTCACGCTCCGCACGGATCTCGCCTTCGCCCGGCCCCACGACAACGACCCGGCCGGCGGCGTGGCCGAGCTGGATGCCGTGGTGGCGGACAGCCGCCGTGTACTCGGCGCCCGCCACCCTGACACGGTGTACCGGCGGCAGCGGCTGGCCGACGCGTTGCTGGCCACCGGCGACACCGACCGGGGCGTGGCCGTGCATCGCGATGTGCATTCCGACCTGGAGGCCGAACTGGGTCCGGAGCACCGCGGTGTCCTGGAAGCCAAGGGTCTCGTAGGCGCCGCGCTCGTGGTCGCGGGCGACGTCGACGCGGGCATCAGGACGCTGGACGAGGCGGTGGCCGAGCAGACGACCGCCCTCGGCGCCGATGACGAGGGCTCCCTGGACACCCGCGAGACACTCGTCATGGCCCTGTTGGCAGCCGGGCGCGTCGACCGGGCACAGGAGGCGGCTGCGTCCCTGGCCGCCGACTCCCACCGGGTCCTGGGACCCGAGCATCAACGGACACGGCATGCGCGGGAGATGCTGGACGAGGCACGCGCCGGCCGGAAGAGGGCCACGCCCAGTCCCTCCGCCCCGCCGGCCCCCGCGGTTTCTCCTCCGGTCCCACCACCTCCCGCGGTTCCTCCTCCGGTCCCACCGCCCCCTGCGGTCCCTCCTCCGACCCCGCCGCCCCCTTCAGTTCCCGAGGTCCCGCCTCTCCCTCCGATGCCGCCCGGCCCGCCCCGGAGCGAGTCCCAGGCCCCGCACGGCGCCGTGGCCGGTCGGCTGGACGCCCTCTTCGAGCAGGCCGCGGCTCTGGAGACGGCGGGCGCACTGGCGGCATCCGCGCCGCTGTGGCAGCAGCTGATCACCGAGGGGACGAGTCACGTCGGCCCGGGCCACCCCAAAGTCGCCGGGTTCCGCCATCTGTTCGCCCTCAACCGTTTCCATGCCGAGGACCACACGACGGCGATCGCACTGCTCGTGGAGAACGACCCGTACAACACCGCCGCGTTCGGCGCGCTCCACCCGGAGACGCTCAAGGGACGGGTCCTCCTCGCCGGCGCGTATGTGGAGACCGGGCAGGCCGACCGTGGGATCCCCCTGTACGAGGCGGCCCTGCCCCACCTCGCGCCTGCCCTGGGCGAGGACCACCCCGACACCTGGCGTGCGTTGTTCGGCCTGGGTACCGCGTACTCGCACACCGGCCGACACCACGAGGCCATCGCCCTCTACGAACGCTGCGTCGCCGCCCGCCCCCTCCCCGCACCCGGCGCCGCCCTCGCCATGACCTCTCTGGCCGTGGCCCACCACATGCTCGGCAACACCCGGCGAGCCGCCGACCTCTACCCGCAGATCCTCCAGGCCCACCGGTCCCAGGGCCGCCCTGAGGACAGCACCACCCGCAACCTCCGCCGTTACCTCAAACGCGCCCAGAAGGGCCGCCCCCTCCCCTGAGACGTCGCTCTCGCGGAGCGGCCGCATCCGGTCCGGGCGGGCCGTACGACGGTTCGCGGGCCCTAGGCGCCCCGCTGCCGCAGCACCGACCCGCCTCTGCCCTTGACGACCTCCAGCTGCGCGTGAATACGTCTGCGCAGATCGGCGACATGGCTGACGATCCCGACACTGCGATCGCGCTCGCGCAGGGAGTCCAGGACGTCTAGTACCTCGTCGAGGGTCTGGTCGTCGAGGCTGCCGAAGCCCTCGTCGATGAAGAGGGTGTCGAGCCGGACGCCGCCCGCCTCGTCGGTGACCACGTCCGCGAGTCCGAGGGCGAGGGCGAGTGAGGCGAAGAACGTCTCGCCGCCCGACAGCGTCGCCGTGTCCCGCTCCCGCCCGGTCCAGGCATCGACCACGTGCAGCCCGAGCCCGCTGCGGCCACGGCCGGCCCGGTCGTCGGAGTGGACCAGGGTGTAGCGGCCGGACGACATGCGCTGCAGCCGTACGGTCGCGGCGGCGGCGACCTGTTCGAGACGGGCCGCGAGTACGTAGGACTCCAGGCGCATCTTGCGTTCGTTGTCCGCCGAGGTGCCCGCGGTGAGCGCGGCGAGGCGGGCCACCCGGTCGTACTCGTCTCGCAGCGGGGCGAGGTGGCGTACGGCCGCGGCCACTCGGTGAGACAGCCGGTCGAGGTCGGTGCAGCGCCGGGCGGCGGCGTCGCGGGCGGAGGCGGCGTCGCGGGCGCGCTGGGCGGCGGTCGAAGCGGTGCGCTCCGCGGACGCCATGTCGGCGGTCGGCTGCTGGGCGGCGGCCGCGGTGTCGGCCTCGGCAAGGACGGCGCGTACGGCGGCCTCCTCGGACTGCCAGGCGTCCAGGCGTCGTTGGAGTTCGCGGTGGGCGGTGTCGTCGAGGAGGGCGGCGGCCGCGGCCTGCGGGGTGTCGAAGCCCGCGCGGAAGGCGGCGTCGGCCAGGCGGGCGTCGGCGTCCTTGAGTCGCTGGGCGGTGTCCTCGGCGGCGCGCGCGGTGTCGGCGGCCTCGGTGAGCAGCGCGACCTGCCGCTCCAGCTGCGCGGCCCGCGCGGCGACGCTGTCGGCGGTGCCGCGCGCTTGGGTCAGCTCCTCCTCCAGGGCGGCCCTTTCCCGGTCCAGCCGCTCTCGATGGCCCACACGGGACGCCATTCTGACCGCCGCCTGCTGCCGGTCCGCGGTCCGCCGCTCGCGCTCCGCCTCGGCCCGGCGCAGTTCCTCGTGTGCCGGGTGCAGGGCGGACGCGTCCCGCCGGGCCTGTGCGTAGAGGCGCTCCAACTCGCCGCAATGCGCGGCGAGTTGCTCGGTCGGCGCATCCCCGGCCTCGGCGGTGGCGGCGGCCAGTGCCTCGCGTACGACGCCCAGGTGCCGTTCTTTCTCCGTGTGCCGTTCCTCCGCCTGCTGGTAGGCGGCCAGTGCGCGCTCCTCCGCCTCCCGGTCCACGTGCCCGGCGTCCTTGCGGGCGGGGGCGGGGTGGTCGGTGGCGCCGCAGACCGCGCAGGGTTCTCCGTCCTGGAGCCGGGCGGCCAGTTCGGCGGCGATGCCGTTGAGGCGCTGTTCCTTGACGTCGAGCCAGTGCGCCTTGGCCTCGAGCACCTGTTCCTGTGCCAGGTGGGCCTGTTCGGCGGCTGCGTCCGTGTCGCCGGCCAGCTGGTCGCGCATCCGCGCGGCACCGAGGCGCTGCTGCGCGGGGTCGCGCTGCACGGCGAGCTGCTCGGCGCGGGTCGCGGCCTCCTGGGCCGCGTCGATACGGCTCTGGAGCGCGCCGCGGCTCTCGTCCCACTCGGCGAGCCAGGCTTCGGCGTCCTGCAACAGGCCCTCGTCGGCGCGTTCCTGACGGTCCAGCTGGTCGCGCTCGTCGACGAGTGCGACCAGCCGCTTCTCGGCGCGGCGGGCGGACTCCAGTCCGCCCAGTTCTTCGGCGGCCCGGCGCGCGGCGGTCGCGAGTCCGGCCGCGCCGGCCCCCACGAAGGTCTCCGGCAGCACTCCACGCGCGCGTGCCTCGGCCGCGGCCGCCCGCCGGTGCTCCGCCTCGGCCGCCTCACGCAGCTCCAGTGCGGGTGCCACGGCCTCCGCCTTGCGGGACCGCTCCATCCTGACCTGCGCCTGCCGATAGCCGTCGGCCCGCTCCTCCAGCACCAGAGCCCGCTGCCGGGCCTCGGCGAACCGCCGCTGCAACCGGGCCACTTCGCGTACGTCGGCCAGGGCGCGGTCGGCGGCGGCCTGGGCGGACTCGGCGGCCAGGAGGCGGCAGTGGGCGACGGTCAGCTGTTCGCGGGCGGTGCTGCGGGCGACTGCCGCGGCACCCAGGATGGCCTCGGCGAGGCCCGGCTCGCCCGGTGCGAGGTCGGGCAACCGCATGGCGTCGTCCGCCGCCTGCTGCATCCGGTGTGCGTCGGCCAGCAGCGCGGCGTCGCCGTCCCGTACCTGGGCCTCGGCCGCCCGGCGGCGCTCGGTGAGGCGCTTCTCGACCTCGGCGAAGCGGTGGGTGTCGAAGAGTCGGCCCAGCAGCTTGCCGCGGGCCTCGGCGTCGGCGCGCAGGAAGCGGGCGAAGTCGCCCTGGGGCAGCAGCACGACCTGGCAGAACTGCTCGCGGCTCATGCCGAGCAGCTGGGTGATCTCCTCGCCGATCTCCTGGTGCGAGCGGCTGAGGTCCTTCCAGGTCCCGGCCTGCGCGTCGTACTCGCGCAGCCAGCTCTGGGCCTTGTCGAGCGTCGTACCCGAACCGCGCTTCTTGGGACGCTCCCAGGGCGGCTGCCGGGTGATCTCCAGCCGGCGCCCGGCGACGGTCAGTTCGAGGCGGACCTCCGTGCGCGTGCCGGCCGCGGCGTGGTCGCTGCGCAGGGTCATGCCCTGGCCGCTCTGCCGCGCGCCGGGCACGGAGCCGTAGAGGGCGTAGCAGACGGCGTCCAGGACGGAGGTCTTGCCGGCGCCGGTGGGACCGTGCAGCAGGAAGAGCCCTGCGGTCGACAGCGCGTCGAAGTCGACGCGCTGGGAGCCGCCGAACGGCCCGAACGCCGTCACATCGAGGCGATGCAGCCTCACCGGGCCACCTCCCGCACTGCCTCGTCGGCCCGCACCGCGTCGAACGCGTCGCGCAGCACGCCCTGTTCGCGTTCGTCGGGCCCTGCCCCCCGCACATGCGCCACGAAGTCCTCCGCGATCTCCTGGTCGCTCCGGCCCGCGAGTCGCTGCGCATAGGACACGTCGGGGTCGTCCGGCGCCCGCTCGGGGTCGAAGACCAGGCTGAGCGTGTGCGGGAAGCGTTCGGCGAGGCGCGCCATGGGGTCCGCGGGGCGCACCGGGTCGGTGAGCGTCGCCTCGACCCACGCCTCCTCGTGCCGCGCGAGCCCCGGATCGGCGAGCAGTTCCTCCAGCGTCCCGCGGATCCGGGCCAGCGCACGGGGCACCGGGCAGTCGACGCGCTCGGCGGTGATCGCGCCCTCGGCGTCCAGGTCGACGAGCCACATGCTCTTGCGGTGGTCGGCCTCCGAGAAGGAGTACGGCAGCGGCGAGCCCGAGTAGCGAACGCGCTCGGTGATGGTCTGGCAGCCGTGCAGATGGCCCAGTGCCGCGTAGTCGACGCCGTCGAAGACCCCGGCGGGTACCGCGGCCACCCCGCCGACGGTGATGTCCCGCTCGCTGTCGCTGGCCTCTCCCCCGGTGACGAAGGCGTGCGCGAGGACGACCGACCGGGTGCCCCGAGCGCGGGTGGCGAGGTCGGCGCGCACCCGGTCCATGGCGGCGGCGAGCACGGCCTCGTGCCCGGGCTTCTCCACACCGAACTCGTCCTTCACCAGGGCCGGTTCGAGATAGGGCAGCCCGTAGAAGGCCACGTCGCCGAAGTCGTCCCGGAGTACGACCGGCGTGCCGCACGCGGACGGCTCGGTGCGCAGATGGATGCCCGCACGGCCGATCAGCCCCGCGCCCACGCCGAGCCGACGTGCCGAGTCGTGGTTGCCGGAGATCATCACCGTCGGCACTCCGAGGTCGGCGAGCCGGTGCAGGGCGTCGTCGAACAGCTCGACCGCGGCGAGCGGCGGCACCGCCCGGTCGTACACGTCTCCCGACACGACCACCGCGTCCACGCCGCGCTCGCGCACGGTGGTGACGAGATGGCCGATGAACTCGGCCTGGGCCCCGAGCATGTTCACCCGGTGGAACGCCCGGCCGAGATGCCAGTCGGAAGTGTGCAGCAATCTCATTGAACGGCTCTGACCTGCACGTTTCTCTCGGTAACGCCTCAAAAACCAGCACGGAAACCCCGGGCCGGCACCCATTACGCTAACGCCTGGCTGCACCTGATTCACCACCGACCTCACAACGCAACCGGGCTGCGACAGGCAGACCATGCGAATGGTCCGTGAATCCGCATAGTCGATATGCCCAACACTTCGCACTTGAGAAGAGTCCGTAGCCCTCATAGGGGGCGTTAATTGGCTTTAACCTCGCGCTTTCACGAGGTGGCTGTCCCACTGGTGATCACGAAAGCAGAAAGTGCTTCTGATCAGCGAGAATGAGGATTGCTGAGGTCCTTGTTCCCGCCACCGTCGGAGGCATTTTCCGGGTGAAGAAGCGTATCGGGTCCCACCCGCGTGTCCGCGTCGAGGGCGGCGGTCGCGGAGTGGCTTCGCAGGCCGGGGTGGTGCTGCTGCTCGAGACGGTCGGCAAGACCGGTCTGGATGCGGCGATATCGACGGCGCTTGAGCCGTGGCGGAAGGCCCGGGCTGTTCACGATCCCGGCAAGATCCTGCTGGATGTGGCGCTCGCGGTCGCGTTGGGCGGCGATTGCCTGGCCGATGTGGCGCTGCTGCGGACCGAGCCGGCCGTGTTCGGGCCGGTGGCCTCCGACCCGACGGTCTCCCGCCTGGTCGGCCAGCTGGCATCGGGCGGCAAGCGGGTCTTGGCCGCGCTGCGCACCGACCGCGCCGAAGTGCGCGAACACGTCTGGAAGTTGGCCGGTGATGCGGCGCCGGACGCGGGCGGGCAGGTGATCATGGGCATCGACGGCGTTCTCGTGCTGGCGCACTCCGAGAAGCGGGACGCCACCGCGACCGGGAAGAAGACCTTCGGCCACCACCCGCTGATGGGGTCCGTCGACCACGGCCGGGGGCAGCTCCGGCGAGCCGGTCGTGGGCCTGCTTCGGCCCGGCAACGCGGGCTCCAACACCGCCGCCGACCACATCGACTGGCCCTGGCCCAGTTGCCGAAACACCTCCGGGGGGGACGCCGGACCCCCAACCGACTCCGGCGGCGGCACCCACGAGTTCGTCGCCTGGTTCACCCGGCGCGGGCGGTGGCTGTCGTACTCGGTCGGCATGACCGTCACCGACGCCACCCACCAGGCCGTCTTGAAGGTCTCTGCCTCGGCCTGGACGCCGGCCGTTGAACCCGACGGCGACATCCGCGACGGCACCTGAGCGCCGAACTCGCCGGCGACTGCCTGACCGGCTGACCGGCTGACCGGCTGACCGAAGAGGCTTCGGCTGATCGTGCGCAAGGAACGGCCAGACCCCGGCGCCCAGTTGCGCTTCATCGACGCCGACGGCATGCAATTGACCTGCTTCGCCACCAACACGGCGGGTGAGGCGATCGCTGCCCTCGAACTGCGTCACCGGCAGCGGGCCCGGGCCGAGGACCGCATCCGTGCCACCCGCGCCACTGGCCTGCGTAATCCGCCACTGCACGACGCCGCGCAGAACCAGATCTGGCTGGAGATCACCCAGATCGCCCTTGACCTGCTCGCCTGGATACCGATGCCTGCACTGAGTGGCAAGGCCCGGCTCCGGGAGCCCCGCCGCCTGCGGCTCCCCCTTTTCTCCGCCGCCGCCCAACTCGTCACCACCAGGCCGCCGCCGCATCCTCCGCCTCGCCGGACACTGACCCTGGACCGACGTGATCACCGACGCCCTGGACCGGCTCCACGCCCTCCCGAACCCCGGCTGGCCAGCACCTTCCCATCCCTGCGAGCAGAACGAGCCCACCGGAGCCATGGAACCCGGCGGCCACCCGACGCGACATCCGGGCGCTCAACCTGCCCAGACTCCGACATCACCACCAACACTCATCACAAGGGCCCCGCCAGCAAGCT
Source organism: Streptomyces shaanxiensis (assembly GCF_039537145.1). NCBI lineage: Bacteria > Bacillati > Actinomycetota > Actinomycetes > Kitasatosporales > Streptomycetaceae > Streptomyces > Streptomyces shaanxiensis. Next base: position 31,234 of record NZ_BAAAZY010000009.1, on the reverse strand, counting down.
GACGGAGCTTCATGAACGCGTCAAGACTTATACTTGAGAAGTCAATTAGTTTCCAACGGTGCGGTTGTGCCCGATCTGTTGGATGTGAGAAACGGGGGGAACTCTTGTTCCGCCGATTAATCGCCGCAGTGGTGGTGATGGCCGGGCTGACAGCGGCGCTTGTCGTTCCGGCCTCCGCCACCGATTTCCCTGTGGACAGCACGCAGTTGATCTCCTGGAACATGCAGGGGGCCAACAACGACGATCAGACGGGCAGCAAGTGGACCAATACGGTCGTGGAGCTGACGCAGCAGTCGCCGATCCTGATGCTTCAGGAGGTCGGCCCGCACCCGCCTGCGAACAGCGACGCACAGCCTTCCCAGACCTTCACCACGACCGACAGCACGGGCGCCACGCATCAGTACACCGTGCTGCACCACAGGTGGAACGTCAACAGCGGTACCCGCGCCCCCTATCCGACCCGTGAGGTCTACTACCTGCAGACCGCCGACGACAACACCAACCCGCGTCGGATCGGCGGCCGGGTCAACATCGCGCTCGTCCTGCGCGACACGCCCGACGAGCTGATCGTCGTCGGCAACCCGATCGACGCCGGCCGGAACGCGCTCGGGGCACGGTTCGGCAACGAGTGGTACTTCACCTTCCACGGTCTGTCCGGCGGTGGCGGTGACTCCGGGCCGATGATGAGGGCCATTCACGACCAGATCAGGGCCCTCGCGACCCAGCGTGGCGCGACCTACAACGCGACGGTCGGTGGCGACTTCAACGTCGACCCGGAGGACCTCGGCCAGCGGGCGAGCTTCCCGTCGCAGGACATGCGGATCCACAGCTCGGGTCTGGCGACCCACATCCATGGAAGTGAGCTGGACTACTTCGTCACCACCCACCAGACCGTCAACCTGCCTGTCACGGTCACCGGCGAGGGCACCTCCGACCACTGGCCGGTCCGGTCCAACCGGCTCAGAGCGGCCGGGCCCACTCCGTCGCCCGCCGCCAGCCCGGACATCGAAGAGCTCCGGGTGATGGCGGCCGGTGACGAGATCACGGCCGGTGTGAACAGCACCGACGAGACCGGCTTCCGGGCATACCTGGAGACCATCGTGAAGGGTCTGGACACCCTTGCGGTGCTCGGTGTCGGAACGGCGGCCACTCTCATCTTCAAGCGCACGGACTTCGTCGGTGAGCTGAAGAACGGCAAGCGCGGCGACCCCGACCACATGGGGTTCGAGGGCAAGGGCATCGACGACATCAAGGCCCAGACGATCCCCGCGCTGCAGACACTGCGGCCGAACATGATGACCCTGGTCGCGGGCACGGCCGATCTGACCGGCGGTGCCGACGGTGCGGCGACGGCCGAGAAGATGCGGGGCTTCGTGGACGCGATCCACCGGACCTCGCCGACGACCACGGTCCTGCTTGGGACCCTGCCGCCGTCGACGAACCCGACGTACCAGGCCCGGATCGACGCCTACAACCAAGCGCTCCGCACGATGGCCTACGCCAAGATCGAGGCCGGCGCACGGCTGGTGCTGGTCGACCTGGGCGCGGTGACCACGGAGGACATCACCAACGAGATCTACCCGACCGATGCCGGCTACAAGAAGATCGCGGACGCCTTCGGCGCAGGCACCCGGATCGCGGTCCTGCAAGGCCTGATCAGCGGCCGCTCGTACGTCTGGAAGCCGATCGGCAAGATCCGGGACGCCACCGCGGCCGGCTCGAAGATCGCCTTCCCCGACCTGAACGGCGACGGCAAGGCCGACTACGCGGTGGTCAGTACGGACGGCAAGGTCACCGGCTGGCGCAACGACGACCCGACCAAGGAAGCGGTCTCACTGGGCGACATCAGCCCGGCCGACCGCGGGAACAACCCGGAGCTGGTCTACTTCGCCGACCTGGACGGTGACGGCAAGGACGACTACGTACGGATCCTGCCGGCGGCCGACTCGCCGACCGGCATCCCCGCGATGCGGATGTCGCGCAACACCAGCAGCGGCGACGAGGTCAGCTGGGGCAGCGCGACGATCGTCGCGAACAGCCTCGGCTACGAGCCGGAGCTGTACTTCACCGACCTCGACGGTGACGGCCGCGACGACCTGATCACGCTGGACCGGATGAGCTTCCCGACCGCGTGGCAGAACAAGGGCAAGGGAATGCCGACCGAGGGCGGCTGGACCAAGATCTCGGGCTTCGCCACCCCGGGTGAGGCGCGCGGCGCGCAGGTCGCCTTCGCCGACATCACCGGTGACGGCAAGGCCGACACGGTCCGGGTCGAGTTCACCACCGGTGAGGTCCGGGCCTGGGAGAACACCGGCTCTCCGTGGAGCGTCACCACCGGCTGGAAGTCGCTGGGCGTGATCCGCAACGACGACCCGTTCCAGGGCACCTTCGGGACCTTCGCCGACCTGAACGGCGACGGGATCCAGGACTTCGCCATGACCCGCTCCGGCACGACCACGACGGCGAAGACCGCCGCCAAGGCGACCGTCAAGGCGGCCGCAGCGAGTGGCGCCGGTGACATCGAGGGCTGGCTGGTGCCGAGCTACGGCGACGGCAGCCGCACCGACGGCGGCGCCGGTGATCTCGGTATCAACGGCGGTGTCGGCGACCCGATGGAGTCGCACCCCGGTGGCGACGACGGCGGCACGCGTCCGGCCGCGACCGGCGACTGCCGGCCGGAAGGCCTGGCGACCACGCCGGGCGTGGCGACGCCGTACTGCAAGGTCTACCAGAGCGACGGCCGCGAATGGCTCGGCGAGGGCCGGGGCCGTAGGGTCGTGGGCTACTTCAACGGGGGCCGCACGGGCGCCGACGGCACCCCGCACTACCTCGTGAAGAACATCCCGTGGTCGAAGGTGACCCACCTCAACTACGCGTTCGCGTCGGTGGAGAACAACAAGATCAAGGTCGACTCGAACGCCACCCAGAAGGAGTGGCCCGGCGAGGTCGGCGCCGAGATGGATGCCTCGCTGCCCTACAAGGGCCACTTCAACCTGCTGACGAAGTACAAGCGCCTGCACCCGCGGGTGAAGACGCTGATCTCGGTCGGTGGCTGGGCCGGTTCCGGTGGCTTCTACGCGATGACCACCAACGCCGACGGCTCGGTCAACCAGGGCGGGATCGACACGTTCGCCGGCTCGGTCGTGGACTTCCTGCGGACCTACGGGTTCGACGGTGTCGACATCGACTTCGAGTACCCCACGGTCCTTGAGGACACCGGCAATCCGGCCGACTGGGCGGTGTCCAACCCGCGTCGCAAGGGTCTGCCCACGACGTACGCCGCGTTGATGAAGACGCTGCGGGACTCGCTGAACCGGGCTTCCGTCGCGGACGGCAAGTACTACCTGCTCACCTCGGCATCGTCGGCCTCCGGCTACCTGGCCCGCGGTATGGCGAACCAGACGGCGCTGAAGTACCAGGACTTCACCAACCTGATGGCCTACGACTACCACGGCACCTGGAACGACGTCGTGGGTCCGAACGCGGCGCTGTTCGACGACGGCAAGGACCCGGAACTGGCCGACCAGTACGCCACCCCGGAGTACGGAAAGATCGGGTACTTCAACACCGACTGGGCGATGAAGTACATGCGCGGCGCGATGCAGGCCGGGCGCGTCAACATCGGTGTCCCCTACTACACGCGCGGCTGGCAGAACGTCACCGGCGGTACGAACGGTCTGTGGGGCAAGTCGCAGAAGCCGAACGGCTGCGAGCCGGGTACCGGCATCAAACGGCCGTGCGGCGACGGTGCCTTCGGCATCGACAACATCTGGCACGACGAGACCAACAACGGCAGCGAGCTCGGCTCCGGGACGAACCCGCTGTGGCACACCAAGAACCTGGAGAAGAACATCACGCCGGTCTACGCCCCCAGCGTCGGGCTGAAGCCGCAGACCGACAGCACCGACCGGCGCACGGGCCAGTACGTCCGGTACTGGGACGACACCACGAAGACGTCGTGGCTGTGGAACGCCGAGAAGAAGGTGTTCCTGTCGACCGAGGACGAGCAGGGCATCGACGCGGTCACCGATCTGGTCAAGTCGACCGGCGCGGGCGGCGTGATGATGTGGGAGCTCGGCGGCGACTACGCCTGCCCGACGGACGTCCAGCCGGACACCCCGTGCGGGATGGGGTACACGCTGACCACCCGGCTGAACGAGAAGCTGGGCAACATCGGCGCCTACAACAACAGTCTGCGCGCCGGCACCGGTGGTGCCGGGCCGACGGTGACCGCCAACGTGAGCGTCGAGATGGTCAACTACCCGACCTCCACGGCGAACCTGTGGCCGTTGCAGCCGACCGTCCGGATCACCAACAACACCGGGCGCACGCTCGGCGGTGGCAAGGACATGAAGCTGTCGTTCGACATCCCCGCCTCGACGTCACCGCTGGTCAAGGACGGCAACTGGCAGACCGGCGACCAAGGCGGCCAGTGGCAGGTGACGGCCGGTTCGACGTTCCACCGGGTCAGCACGACGCTGGACTACTGCCAGATCATCCCGGCCGGCAAGTCCCTCGACCTGCCGATCATCTATTTCCTCCCGATCACCGGTCCGGTGAACACGAGTCTGTCGATCGGCGGTACGGCGTACGCGCCGGTGACCGACAACCTCAAGGGACTCGGTACGGCGACCCCGCCGGCCGGTGGCTGCAGTGCCGGGAACTGGGACGCGACCAAGATCTACTCCCCGGCAAGCCAGCCGATTGAGCAGACCACGGTCAAGTACAACGGCAAGGTCTGGAAGGCCAAGTGGGAGACGAAGGGCAGCGCCCCGGGCACCGGGGCCGACGCCGACCACGAGCCCTGGAAGCTGATCGGCAGCGCCGGCTGACCGTTCCCAGCCACCCAGCCTGACACTCCACGTCTTGATCAAATAACCGGAGAGTGCTTCTGACCTGCAACGATGGGACTTTTCCAGGGTCCTGTTGGCTGCACGGAAAGAAGCACTCTCCAGGTGAGCAAGCGTATCGGGTTGTACCCGCGTGTTCGTGTCGAGGGCGGTGGCAGTGCGGTGGTCTCGCAGGCCGGGGCGGTGCTGTTGGTCGAGACGGTCCGCAAGGTGGGCCTGGACACCGCGATATGTCAGCAAGCTGACGGGGACTCATGAATGATCGAGGCCAGGAAGGACGAGACGACCGACCAGCGCCCCTGAGCGAGACCTGCGCAACCACAAGACGCCTTCGCCCCTGTCCATGAGGACAGGGGCGAAGAGACGTTCATGGGAAGTGAGCTGCAAGTGCCCCACTGAAGAGTCGAGATGAAGCATTTCGCTCCACCACCTACGCACGCTCATGGAGTGGGCGGGGCAACCGCGAAGATCGATCCCGTGGCATCGAACGGTCCCCAGCCCGTGGCCGCATACGTGAGGACTCCTCCTAGTGCGAACACGTCGGCGGCCGCGCCTACGTCACGCGGCATGCTCAGCTGTTCCGGTGCCATGAAGGACGCGGTGCCGAGAACCTTGCCAGTTCGCGTCAGCGGCTCCGCGCTCAGCACCCGGGCCACATTGAAATCGATGACGCGGGGGCCGTCCTCGGTCAGCAGTACATTGCTCGGCTTCAAGTCGCGGTGCACCAGACCGGCCCGGTGGATGTCACGCAGAGCCTCGGTGAGTCCCCGGCCCAGCCGCCAGACGACGTCACCGTCGGACGCACCGTTCTTGCGCACGCGTTCTGACAGGGTCGGGGCGTCGAAGTACTGCGTCGCCATCCACGGGGGATCGGCATCGGCGCCCAGCACCGATGCCGTGAACGCCCCACTGACCCCACCGTGGTCGTAACACGCGGGGACTTCCTCTTGACACAACCATCTTATCGGTAACAGTGTAGCCATTATGAGTACCTGGTCTGAGCCCCAGCCCGATTCCCGGTTCGTCGAGGTGGACGGCCTGCGGATCCACTACAAGCGTGCTGGGCACGGCCCGGCACTCGTGCTGCTGCACGGCAGTGCCTCATCCCTGCAGCACTTCGACCGCGCGACGGATCTGCTGTGGGATTCGTTCGATGTCATCCGTCCCGACCTGCCGGCGTTCGGACTGACGGGCCCGCGCAAGGACCGCGACTACCGCGTTCCGGCGTACGCCGCGACGGTGGCGGGCTTCATGGAGGCGCTGGGCGTGCCGCGCTACGCGTTGGCCGGCAATTCCCTGGGCGGCAACATCGCCTGGAACGTCGCGCTGGATCATCCGGAGCGGCTGACCGGCCTGGTGCTGGTCAATGCCACCGGCTACCCGGAGAAGACGGTGCCCGCGGGGATGCGCCTGACCCGCAACCCGCTGGTGCGGCCCCTGCTGAGGCGGGTGATGCCGCGCGGAGCACTCGAACGCAACCTGCGCGACGCCGTCGGGCCGCATTCGCAGATCGTGGACGACGCCATGGTGGACCGCGCCCATCAGCTCATGAGCCGCCCCGGTAACCGCTCGGCCTTCGTCGACTTCTGCAACACCGACCAGCCGGACCGCAGCGCGCAGATCCCCCGCATCACGGTGCCCACGCTGGTGCTGCGCAGCGCGAGCATCGACGGCCAGCACTTCACCCGCGACATCCCCGGCGCCCAGGAGCTCGTCCACCCCCACGGCGGACATCTGCTGCCGGAGGAGGAACCGCAGTGGGTCGCGGACGCGATCGCGAAGTTCCTCGGCTCCTGCGCCGACACCCCCGCGAACTGAGGGCAAGGAGGCCCGTTCCATGAAGTACTTCGTCACCTCGGGCGAGGACCGCAAGCTCACCGCCGACTCGCGCAATGCGCTGCGCGGCAGTTTCATCGAGCTGTCCGACGGCGTCACCCACTACGAGTTGACGGGGCCCGAGGACGGGGATGTGGTCCTGATGGCGGGCGGTCTGACCATCCCGCTGTTCTACTGGGACGGCCTCGTCAGCGAGCTGCACGCCCGCGGGCTGCGCACTCTGACCTGCAGCGCCTACGGCCGCGGCTACTCCGACCGGGTACAGGCGCGATACGACGAGACGCTGTTCACGCGGCAGCTGGCCGAGCTGACGGGCCGGCTCGGCCTGACGGCGCGGCCCCTGCACCTGGTCGGCACCTCCATGGGCGCGCTCGTCAGCATGACGTACGCCGCCCAGTACCGCTCATCGGTGTCCACTCTCACCATCGTTGGACCCGCCGGTCTCGCGAAACCGCGGTTGGCCTCCCCCAACCGGCTGCTGCGCAGCGATCTGCTGGCCGGAGTGGTCGCCCGCCGTCGCGGCCTTCAGCTGCTCCAGGGGCACCTGGGGCACAACGTCCGGGACCCCGAGCTCGGCGCGAAGCTGACCGAGATGGTCCTCGGCTCCCTCCGCTTCGAGGGCTCGCTGTACGCGGTCTTCGACACCCTGCAGCACCTGCCTTTCACCGGCCGTGACGACCTCTTCCGGCGGACGGGGGCACTGGGCATTCCGACGCTGCTGCTGTGGGGCGACGAGGACGACGTCACGCCGCTGGTGCAGTTCGACACAGCACGCGCTCTGCTGAAGCCTCAGAAACATCACGTAATTAACAAATGCGGGCATATGGCCCCATACGAACGGCCTCGCGACGTCGCCGATCAGCTCGTCTCGTTCGTGTCCGCACGCGCTGGAAGGCTCGACTCATGAACAACCCGCAGGCCATCGACGTACTGATCATCGGTGCCGGCCCCTCGGGCTCCGCCTTGGCGATCGACCTCGTACGCCGCGGACTCGACGTCCGGATCGTCGACAGGTCCCCCCACGCTTTCGACGGCTCGCGCGCCAAGGGCATCCAGCCCCGCAGCCTCGAAGTCCTCGAAGACCTCGGCGCTCTCGACGACGTGCTGGCCGGCGGCGACATCTATCCCAAGCTCGGGATCCATGCAGGACCCATCGGCGTGCCGTGGAAGATGTTCCCCCACAAAGAGGCAACCCCGGACGTCCCGTACCCGAACACCTGGCTGATCCCGCAGTTCCGCACGGACCGCGCCCTGCACGCCCGGCTCAGTGAGCTCGGCCGCGAGGTCGAGTTCAGCAAGGAACTGACCGAGCTGACGCAGGACGAGGACACGGTGGTCGCCAAGGTGGTGGGCGCGGACGGGGTCGAGGAGATCGTCGCTCGCTATGCCGTGGGGGCCGACGGCGGCTCCAGCGTGGTGCGCAAGCAGCTCGACATCGGTTTCGCCGGGACGACGGACGAGGCCGAGCGCGTGCTGATCGTGGATGCCTCCGTAAGTGGCCTGGCCCGCAACCGGTGGCACATGTGGCCCGGCCTCGGCGGCAAGCTCATCGGCGCCTGCCCGCTCCCCCACAGCGACATGTTCCAGTGGATGATCCGGCTCACGCCCGACGAGAAGCCGCCCCAGGAGATCGGCGCCATCATCGACCGGATCCACTCCCACACCCGCAACCGGCACATCCAGCTGCACGAGATCCACTGGACGTCCGTGTTCCGGCCCAACATCCGTCTTGCGGAGCACTACGGCCGCGGACGTGTCTTCCTCGTCGGCGACGCCGCGCACGTCCACACCCCGGCCGGTGCCCAGGGCTTGAACACCGGTATGCAGGACGGCTACAACCTCGGCTGGAAGCTCGGCCAGGTCCTCGCCGGAGCCGACCCGGCCCTGCTGGGCACCTACGAGGCCGAGCGGCAGCCGATCGCCGCCGGGGTCCTGGGACTGTCCACGGAGAAGTGGGGCGGCATCGCCAAGCTCGACCCCTCCAGCATGAAGCGCGGCAAGGACGAGCAGCAGCTCGCCCTGACCTACTACGGCGGCCCGCTCGCCCCCGCCGACGGCGACAGTAGCGACACCAGCACGCTGCACGTGGGCGACCGCGCCCCGGACGCCCGACTGCTCTGCGCCGACGGCGCCGAGACCCGCCTGTTCAACCTCTTCCAGGGACCGCACTTCACCGCCATCGCCTACGGCCCCGGCGCCGCCCGGGACCTCGAACTCCTCGACTGGCCGACGACGGGCGCCCAGCTGAAGCGGCTGACCGTCGGATCGGCCGCGGGCGACGGCCGCGCCTTCTCCGACCCCAAGAACACGCTGCAGAGTGCCTACGGCCTGACCGGCGACACGCTGCTGCTGATCCGTCCCGACGGCTACATCGGGCACATCGCCACTCGGGATTTCCTCACCACCACACAAGCCGCCGTGCGGGCAATGACGCCGCAGGCAAGGAGCCGCACCATGTCCCAGCAGAGCCACACCTCCCCCGGTTCGGGGGCCACTGAATGAGCCGCATACTGCTGCGCGGGGCGCAAGTCATCACGATGACGCCGGACCGGCCGGACGCCGAGCATGTCGACATCCTCGTCGACGGCGAGACCATCGCCGCCGTTGGCGAAACCATCCAGGCGCCCGACGCCGAGGTCGTCGACTTCTCCGGCCGCGTCATCATCCCCGGCCTGGTCAACGCCCATCTGCACACCTGGCAGACCGCGCTGCGCTCCGCGGGCGCCGACTGGACGCTGATGGAGTACCTCACCCACCTGCACGGCGAGTGCGTCGGGCACTACACCCCGGCCGACATGCACATCAGCAATCTGGCCGGCGCCCTGAACCAGCTCAACTGCGGTACCACCACCCTCGGCGACTGGTGTCACAACGCCCTGTCGCCCGAACACGCCGACGCGGCCGTCGAGGGACTGATCCAGGCCGGGATCCGCGCCGTCCTCCTGCACGGCACGCCCTACCGCTCGCCGGACACACCCCACCCGCTCGCCGAGATCGACCGGCTGCTCGACGGCCCCGTCCGCGACCACGCCCTCCTCACCCTGGGCATGGCACTCCAGGGGCCGCAGTACTCCTCCGCCGAGACCGCGGTGGCCGACTTCCAGGCCGGCGCGGAACGCGGCCTCGTCGTCTCGATGCACCAGAGCGGCGGCGAACCCTCACCCGGCTGGGAAGCCGTGCGCAACGCCGGGCTGTTCAGCCCCCTGACCAACGTCGTGCACGGAGCCGACCTGCCCGACGACTGGATCAAGACGCTCGTCGAGGCGGGCGTCACCTTCACCACCACCCCGGAGAACGAACTGGGCCAGGGACACGGCACACCCATCACCGGATCCCTGCTGCGCCTGGACGCGGCACCCTCCCTGGGCACCGACATCGACACCGCCGTACCCGGCACGGTCCTCACCGCCGCCCGGATCGCTCTGGCCCACCAGCGCAGCCTGGACCACGCCCACCACCGGCAGACGACCGGCAGGTACGCCAACACACCGTCTGTCACCAGCAAACAGGCGCTTGCCTGGGCCACGGTCGAAGGAGCGAAGGCACTGGGCCTGGCAGACAAGGTGGGCCGGATCGAGGTGGGCATGCAGGCCGACCTGGTCGCCGTCGACGCCCGGGCGCTCAACCTGTGGCCGGCGCACGACCCGGTCGCCACGGTCCTGCACGCCGACATCGCCAACATCGAAGCCGTGATGGTCGCCGGCACCTGGCGCAAACGCGATCACGCCCTGCTCGCATCCGGCCTCGACGACGTCAAGGACCAGCTACGCGAGTCCGGAGAGCGCCTGCTGCGCAGCATCAGGCCCGCGGGCTCTCCCGGCTGACATACCGCAACGGCCCCCACGCATGAACCGCGCGCCGACGCGCACGACACCCCGTCCTCGTCGGCGCGATGGCCACGCGCCCTCAGAGCCGCACACCGCGGCCTCGTTCCCACAGCAAGAAGGTCCCGTGAGCAGCCCCATGCCGCCTACTGCGGGGATGCCCCGCGACGCCCTGCACCAGGAGCAGATCATCCAGGCGGCCATCGCCCTTCTGGACGAGGGCGGCATCGAGAGTCTGACCATGCGAAGACTCGGCAGCCGTCTCGGCATCACCGCGGCGGCACTCTATTGGCACATCAAAAGCCGACACGAGCTGCTCCTGCTGGCCGCTGACACCGTCTGGGGGCAGACGCCTCTCCCCGCTCTCGACGGCCTCGAATGGCGTCCGGCCCTCCTGGCCATGGCCGACAACCTGCGTTCGATGCTTCTCAGGCACCCCTGGCTGCTGGCCGCCATGACCATCCAGCCTCTTGACGGCCCGGCCAGGGACCGCCATGACGAGCACCTGCTCGCGGTCTGCGAGGCGTCCGGCCTCACCAGGCGGGATGCCGAGCAAGCCGCCCAGAGCGTCGTCACGTTCGCGATCGGCGCCGCCCTCGCAGACACCCCTCGCCCGTATGTGTCCTTCGGACTGCAGTCGCTTCTCGACGGCGTCGAAGCCAGGCTTGTCGCCCGTACCTGACCCGACACAGCAGAAGACTCGTCGTCGACGATCAGCAGGGTGGTCATGGTGCTGGTTCTTTCGGGGGGGGTGGACCGGCGGTACGGGTGTACGGCGCTCCCCGATTACGCCCTACTCGTGTGCGATGTGTGCGCGGTGTTCGGCGAGCACGTCCAGTCCGAAGTCGGAGGTCAGGTCACGCCACACCGAGTGGGCGTGGTTGGCGTACCGCTGGGTGTTGTCGTACTCGATGAGGACGCGAGGGTCCTGCACCCGGTAGTAGTGCGGTTCCCCGGCGTCCGTGCTGCCCGCCCAGCCGAAATGCACCGCGTCGAGGACGGTGTCAGAGGCGTAGTGGGTGTCGTAGGCGTCTGCGAGGAACTCGGGTGCCCGTCCGGTGTAGAGGGTGACGAGCCGGCGCAACAGGTGCCGCTGCTCGTTGTTCAGGTCGCGACCGCTGATGCCTTTGGGGGGAATCGTGATGGCCACGCGCGCGTGATCGTTCTCGGTGTACCCGCTGCCCGCTTCCGCCCGGCGGTCGATGTCGTTGACAAGCCGGTCCAGCTCAGGGTCGGCGAACTGGCCGCGCCACAGGTCCTGCATGTGCATCATCGTGTCGCCGTGTTCGACGCGTGGGCGGTTGCCGGAGACGATGTCCGAGACTGCGGACGGGTGGAGCAGGGCGCTTTGGAGTTGGCCCGGGTCCAGACTGCGGACCAGTTGACGGGCCGTCTCCTCAGGGCCTTGCAAGGGCCGCAGGGTGCCTCCGATCAGCTCGGTCGTGGCCGGGTCGGCACCAATGAAGCAGGGGGTCGTGGAGACGAGCCGGCCGGCGACGACGAGGTTGTTCAGGGAGATGTGGTGGCCGCCGAACCGCCATGCCCAGACACGGTCGCCGGGGCGGCCGAAGATCCTCAGCCAGTACAGGCCGGGGTCCCGTCCGCGCTGCCGGCCCCAGTGGACCCGCCACCCTTCCAGCTGGTCCAGGACGTTCTCCAGTCCCATCACGGTGGTGACCGTGGCGTAGCCCGGGATGGACAGTCCGGTGGCCACCAGCCGCATGGCCAGGCTCTGTTGGCGGGCGTTCTGGTCTCGGACGGCGAGCCCGCCGTGTTCGGTGGGGGTGTAGAACCAACGCAGCCGCTCGGCCTCCGCATACGGGTGGAGCGGGGAGTCGTAGGCGGCGAGCGGGAGTTGGTCCTCGCTCAGGCTGTTCAGCCAGGCGGTGGCAGCATGGGCCATGGCGGCCGCTGCCTTCTCCCGTCCGGCTGCCAGGGCGTCGGGCACGGTGCCCTCTCGGTCAGCGGTCACCGGTGGACTCCGGGTCCTCGGAGATGTCAAGCATGACCTTGATGGCGTTGCCCCGGCGCTCGGCGTAGGTGTCGAACGCCTCGGCGACGTCGGGCAGCCCGAAATGGTGGGTGACCAGTTCCGCGGTGCGCAGCCGACCCCGGGCGGCCAGGCCCACGGCGCGGGCCACCGAACCGGTGCCCTCGCCGCGGACCGTCTGGATCGAGATGCCGTTCATCACGGCGTGGTTGAGGTCGGCCTGTACGGGCTCTTCGAAGAAGCCGACGAGGACGACCTTCCCGGACCGCTTGGCCATGCGCAGCGCGTCGTCCACCGCACTCGGGGCGCCAGAGCACTCCAGGACGATGTCGGCTCCGATCCCGTCGGTCGCCTCCCGAACCGCCGCTACGGCGTCCTCCTCCCAGGAGTTGACGACCAGGTCCGCGCCGAAGGACTTGCCGATGGCGAGCCTGGCTTCCCGCGTGCCGGCCAGGGCTACGGTCCTGGCCCCGAGTTCACGTGCGACCTGTACCGCGAGCAGACCTATCGGTCCGGGGCCGATCACAGCGACCGTGGATCCGACGAGCAGGGTGCCGAGCACGTCGAAGGCGTGCATCACGGTGCCCACGGTGGTGAGGACGACTGCGGCGTCGAAGTCCACGGTGTCCGGCAACCGGTGGAGGGTCGCCACGTGGTTGAGCGCGTACTCCGCGAAGCCCCCGTTGACGGTCATCCCCTGCACGCGGTGCCCGGTGTGCCGCAGGCCGTAGTTGAGGCAGTCCGTGTAGGCCCCGGCCAGGCAGTTGGCGCAGCGCATGCAGCCGCGGTGGGCTTCCGTCACCACCCGGTCGCCGACCCGGAGCTCGTCCACGGCACTGCCCACCGCGGCGACGACGCCGGCGTACTCGTGGCCGGGTACGAACTCGCCCGCGGCCGGGCCGCCGTCCTTGAAGAAGTGCCGACTGCGGATCTTCAAGTCCGTTCCGCACAGGGACGCCCTGCGGACGCGTACCAGAACGTCTTCCGGTCCCACCTGCGGCACGGGCAGCGTCGTGACGGCGAGGGTGCCGGGCTCGCCCAGCACCGCGGCCTGCATGGTTTCCGGCAAGGACATAGGGGCCTCCAGTTACGGCCATGAAAATGCGTCGGGAATCGACGGGCCGAAACGGCCCTATTCCCCACCTCATCTTGCACGCCGGCAACGCCTATTCCCTCTTCGCGGCGCATAGGCATCCCTTATGCATGTCGCGAGAGATTCCTATTGGAGACCCACCACAACCTCGTGGCAGTGTCATGTGGAAACGACGGACGTAGCCGTCGGCCGTACGGCCGGGGAACGGGGCCACCGCCCAAGGAGCGAAGCTGTGGATCTGGGAATTTCGGGCAAGACCGCGCTCGTACTGGGCGGAGGTGGGGGTCTCGGCGGCGCGATCGCCCAGGCCCTCGCCGCGGAAGGCGCCGCTGTCGCCGTCGCGGACATCAGCCCGCAGGCGGCAGAGAGCACCGCCGAGGCGGTGGCCGACGCGGGCGGGAAAGCCGTGCCCCTGGAATGGGACCTCGCGGACCTGGGCGCGATCGACCAGCACATCGCGGCAGTCGAAGGGGCGCTCGGTCCCGTGGACATCCTGGTCAACAACACGGGAGGGCCGCCGCCCTCGCCGGTTGCGGGGCAGGACCCTGAACTCTGGCTGAGGCACTTCCAGTCCATGGTGCTGTCCGTCATCGCGATCACGGACAGGGTCGTGCCGCTGATGCGGAGCCGCGGCTGGGGCAGGATCATCACCAGCGCCAGCTCGGGGGTGATCGCCCCCATCCCCAACCTGGGGCTGTCGAACGCCTTGCGGGGCAGCCTGCTCGGCTGGTCCAAGACGCTGGCCCGGGAAGTCGCGGCCGAGGGTGTCACCTGCAACGTGGTCGTTCCGGGACGGATCGGCACCCAGCGGATCAAGTTCCTCGATCAGGCCAAGGCCGATCGGGAGGGCAGGTCCGTCGCGGAGACGTCCGCCGAGAGCGTCGCGTCGATCCCTGTGGGCCGCTACGGCGAACCGCGGGAATACGCCGCCGCCGTCGCCTTCCTCGCAAGCGTCCAGGCCTCTTACATCACAGGCTCGGTCATTCGCGTCGACGGCGGACTCATCGCCAGCCTCTGAAAAAGACATCGGACTTCTGAGGAGGCAGAACAATGGCACCCCTGGACCGCAACACCAATGGTGTTTTCGCCATCGCACCAACGCCCTTCGACGAGGAAGGCGCAATCGATTTCGACTCACTCAGCCGACTCGTCGACTTCTACGCAGACGCCGGCGTCACCGGACTGACCCTCCTGGGCCAGATGGGCGAAGCACCCAAGCTGTCCCACGAGGAAAGCGTGCGCATCGTCCAGCACGTCATCAAGCGCACCGATCTGCCGATCATCGTGGGCGTCTCCGCACCCGGCTACGCCGCCATGCGGGCTCTCGCGGTTGACGTCATGTCAGCCGGTGCCGAGGGCGTCATGATCGCCCCGCCGAACACGCTGCGTACCGACGACCAGATCGTGAGCTACTACGAGGGAGCGGCGGGCGCCATCGGCGCGGACGTGCCGTTCGTGATCCAGGACTATCCGCTGTCGTTCTCCGTCGTCATGTCCCCTGCCGTCATCGCCCGCATCGCGAACGCCGCGCCGGGGTGCGTGATGCTCAAGCACGAGGACTGGCCGGGCTTGGAGAAGATCAGCGCACTCCGGCAACTCGAAGCCGATGGAGCGATGCCCCGCCTGTCGATCCTGTGTGGAAACGGCGGTCTCTTCCTGGACTTCGAGACCGAACGCGGAGCCGACGGAGCGATGACGGGCTACTGCGTTCCCGAGCTCCTCGTCGACGTGGTGCGCCACACCGCCGCCGGCGATCGTGATGCCGCCCATGACGTCTTCGACGCCCACCTGCCCCTGCTGCGCTACGAACAGCAGCCGGGCATCGGCCTGGCCGTGCGCAAGTACGTCATGAAGCGCCGCGGAATCCTGGCCTCCGACACCCAGCGCAAGCCCGGGGCCGCGCTGTCGGCGCGTGCCCGCACCGAGGTCGACTACTTGCTGTCCCGGCTCACCCGTAAGGACAGCAGGGTCGCACTCATGGCATGACGCACAAGTAACACCCCTTAGCAGCACAGCAGTACGGCACCACGTCACCTGGCCCCGCCCCACCAGCAGACCGGGACTCTGCCGATTCAGGAACACCCGTCTCCTGTATCCGACACGCGCTGCCCTCGCACATCCCCGCCAACGCGAGCTGCGTGCCATGCCGACTGATCCTGAAAGACACCGGATTTGTGGTCACAGCACGAGTACTGGGCAACGCTCGGCCGAGTAGCTTGATCACATGCAGCTACGTCAGCTGGAGTACTTCCTCGCGGTCTGGGAGGCGGGCTCCTTCAGCGGAGCGGCTGCGCGGCTCTATGTCACGCAGCCTTCGCTCTCCCAGCAGATCGGGGCCCTGGAGAAGGAGCTGGGCGCGGTCCTGCTGGAGCGCGGCCGGCAAGGGGTGACGCTGACTCCCGCGGGCCGTGTCTTTCTGCCCCGTGCGCAGGATGTCGTCCGTGCGGTTCAAGACGCACAGGACTCGGTGCGCGAGGTGGTGGAGGGCCGTCAGGGCGATGTCCACGTCCTGACCGTACGGTCCGTCGCGTCGGGGATCCTGCCGCCGTCTGCGGCGCGCTGGCACTCGACGTACCCCTCCACCGTGCTGAGACTGCACGACTACTCCCACCGCCGGAACCTCGAAGAGGCCATGCGCAGTGGCCAAGGCGACATCGCGGTCGGTCCACGGCCCGACCCGTGGGAGGGGCCCGTCATCTCCCTGGGGTATGAGGAGATGGTGGTGACCGGCTCGGCCGAATACCCGGCGGGGACAGCGGCTGATCCGGCCGAACTGGCCGCTGCCGACTGGGTGCTCTACGAGCAGGAACAGGGCATGAGCGAAGTGGTGGACCGCTTGGCAGGGCACCTCGGGTTCACGCCGCGCGCCGTCGCACGCACGGGCCAGGTCTCCGCAGCGCTCCTGTTCGCGGTCGAGGGGATCGGCGTGACGGTGACTCCGGAGAACGCGGTGCCGCTGCGCTGGTCGAGGCACGCCCGGCGAATCGGGCCCGGCTATTTCCGGGAGCTGGTGGTGTTCAGCAGAAAGCTCCCCTCCCAACTGGCCGAGCGGTACCGGGACATGCTCACCTCTTTGGAGCTGCCGCTCACTGCTGAACGGGATCTGCCCGAAGGGGCACTCCGCTTCTAAGCGTGAAGTCGGCTGCGGGTTGGGTAGGCGTCCTGTGGGAGGGACGTCATGTCGAACATCCTCCGCATCGAGCTGACTGACGATCAACGCCGGGAGCTGCACGTTCTGCTGGCGCGGCGGGATCTGACCCGTTACACGCGGCTGCGGGCGGAGTGCATCCGCCTGCTCGACCGGGGCAGGACCGCGCCCGAGGTCGCCGACCTGCTCGAATGCAATCCGGTCACGGTCCGCTCGGCGGTCCACCGCTTCCGCGGTGGTGGAATCGGGGCGCTGCCCGACGCCCCGCGTCCGGGCTGCCCCGGGAAGGTGCTGGGCGGCGATGACCGTGCCACGTTGGCCGAACTGCTGGACCGGTCCGCCGCGGCCGGCGTCACCTGGACCGTGCCGGCCCTGCGCGAGTGGCTGCGCGCGCAGCGCGGGGTGGAGATCTCCGCCGACTGGCTGTGGGAGCTGCTGCGCCGTGATGGTTTCCGCTGGAAACGGACCCGCGACAGCCTGCGGCACCAGGCCGACCCCGTCCTCCAGCAGGCCGCGAAGGCACAGCTGGAGGACTTACGGACTTACGGATGGAGGCGCACGCGGGCGCGCGGGATCTGATCTTCCTGGACGAGTGCGGGTTCGCCCCGACCATGCCCACCGGTTACACCTGGTCCCGCAGCGGGCAGCGGGCGGTGGTGCCGAAGGAGGACACCAGGGACCGCCGGGTCAACGTAGTCGGCGCGAAGATCGTCGGCACCGGGCCGGACCTTCTCTGGCAGCGCACCAGCGGCAAAATCGACGCCGGGATGTTGCTGGAGTTCGTCTGCGTCCAGCTGGCGGGCCTGGGCGGCGGGGCTGCCGTCCTGGAGCTGGCCGCGGACGGCCTGGGCGCCGATGTCATACCCCTCTGGGAGCGACGACGGCCGTGCACGGTCGTGCTGGACAACGCTTCCTCGCACGTGGCCAGGGCGTTCAGGGGCCGCCGCCGTCAGCTGGCGAAGATCGGCGTGGACCTTTTCTACCTGCCGCCGCGCAGCCCGGAGTTGAACGACATCGAACTGGTCTGGCGCCAGGCGAAATACCAGGACTACCCGCAACGCGCCCAGACCAGCATCGACGCCATCGGCGAAGCCGTCGACCGCGCCATGACACGGCAACGAGACCGCATCCGACAGCCGGCAACTTAGCCCGAAGAAACCGCGAAATCGCCTGCTGGAGGCGGGTGACGGAGATCCTTATGGCCGCGTTAAGGGAGGGCTAATCGCGGGCTCAGGAAGGGAGGTTCAGCGCCGCACCCCGATGGCGGACAGGACGATGAGCAGGACACCGACGAGACCGATGCAGACGGGGAGGCCGAGCCAGAGCATGTGCAGCCGGACGTCAACCCAGGGCGACACCTTGACGGCCGGGCGCTCGGGGGAGTGTTCGGCGGGGCGGCGCCGTACGGAGAACTCCTCCTTGTGCTCCCTCTTGCCGGCCTTGCGGAGGTCGCCCGTCCTGGGCACCTCAAGCGCCGGGTTCCGCTGTAGGTCGTCGATCGCCGTACGGGTCGCCGAGAGGACCTTGGTGTGGAACCGGTTCCGTTCGTAGTGCTTGATGCTCAGCGCGACGCCCAGGACGCTGAGGACGAGCACCACGACCCCGGCCGGGATGTCCGCGGTCGACAGACCGCCCACGCCGGACAGCGCCACCACCGCCGCCGAGATCGCCGCGAGGATGCTCGTCACCGTCGCCCGGAGGGTCTCGTGCTGGCGGGCCTGGGCCGCGTGCTCGTCGTAGTAGCGCCACAGATTGGCGATGGCGGCGGAGCGGTCGTCGTTCCCCATGCGTCCTCCCGGCCTCTCCCCAGGGTCCTGCGGGACGGCGGCGGAGTCCAGTCGGTGGCTAGGCGCTCCGCTGGAGGTGCGGCGACATGCCGTCGATCGTCTGTGGCACCAACGTGGCTGATCGCGTAGTTCCCCGCGCCCCTTCAGGGCGCGGCCGAACCGCAGCCGACTTCGCCAGACCCGCTTAGCGGCATGATGCCCACCTGCGCTCGCCTCGCAGGAAAGAGCCCCGGCTGCGAGCGAAGTTTGCCGGTCAGGCAGCCTTGCCGCCGGCGCTGCCAGAGCCTCCGTCCAGGGCCCCGAGCGCGGCAATCCGTACGACGCCGGCGAGATCGGCCCAATTGGAATCACGGTTGGCCATCATGAGGACGGTCACGGCGCCGAGGGCAGCGACGACACGGACGTGCCGTTCCTCGTCCGTCCCCGCACGTCAGCGGGAAGGCGCCGATGATGAGCGCGCCGGTTCACGGCCTCGTCGCGTTCACACCGATCAAGGCCTGGAGAACCACAGCGTCCCCGCTGTCAGCCCTCAGGCCGTCCGACGCCGGCCGCACCGATGAGGCGCCATGTGGTCCTCGACACGAGCAGTCATTTGACTTTGCACAGCATAGTTACCATCCTGGTCACCTAGTAACCGAAATGGTCACCCAAAGGGATGTGCACACCATGACGAACGACAACGAGCCCGCAGGAAGCAGGCTGGGGCCGCGGTTGTGGCTGACCCCGGCAGTCATCGTCACCGTGGTCATGGCTGCCCTGGCAGCGTTGTATCTGGGGTCAACGGTCAACTCCTCCAAAGAGCTCAACGGCTTTCCCGTAGCGGTCGTCAACGCCGATACCGGAGCCACCAGCCCATCGGGGCAGCACATCGACGTCGGCGAGCAGATCTCCGACGGCCTGCGCAAGGGGGTCGATGACGACAAGTTCGATCTACGCTTCGTCAGCCTCGCCGCAGCGAAGGAGGACATGGGCAAGGGGAAGCTCTACGGCGCGATCGTTCTGCCCTCGGACCTGAGCAAAGAGCTGGTGGCTCTCACGGCGAGCGCGGCGACCGGTGGGGCCGCACAGCAGCCCGCGGTCACCGTGTACACCAATCCCCTCGCGAACACTTCCAGTGTGTCCGTCGTCAATTCCTTCGCTTCTCAGGCGCTGGCCGAGGCGAACCAGACCGTGGGCAAGCAGCTGCTCGCCACTGCGACACAGGCCGGGGACAAGGCGGCATCCGGCAGCCAGTCCGTCACAGGAACGGCACGCATCGTTCTGTCCGAACCGATGCCGGTGCATGTCACGCCGTTCAAGGCGGTTCCCGACGGGACCGGCGGCGGCCTCTCGGCCTTCTACTACGCCCTCCTGCTGGCGCTGGCCGGGTTCACGGGCTCCCTGATCGCCACCAGTCTCGTCGACTCCCAGCTCGGTTTCACTCCGTCGGAGATCGGTCCGCTCTACCGCATGGAAAGCCACTCGGGTCGCAGCCGCCTGGCCACCCTTGTTTTGAAGTGGGGAATCATGGCGGGTATCGCGGTGCTCGTCAGCAGTGTCTATCTGGGCATCGCGGACTGGATCGGCATGCCGCTGGACCATCCAGGGGAGCTGTGGCTGTTCAGCGTGCTGAGCATCTCGGCCGTCGCAGTGGTTGCTCAGGCGATTCTCGCCCTGCTGGGCGGTCTGGGCATGGTGGTCAACCTCTTCCTCTTCATCGTGCTGTCGATCCCCAGCTCCGGGGGTACGACACCGCTGGAAGCCATGCCCCCCTTCGTCCGCTTCCTCAGCTCGTTCGAGCCCATGCACCAGATCTATCTGGGTACGCGCTCGATCCTGTACTTCGGAGCCACCTGGGATTCGGGGCTGGCGCGTGCCGTGTTGACCTCCGTGATCGCGCTTGTCCTCGGCCTCCTCGTCGGGGCCCTGGGTACTCGTGCCTACGACCTCAAGGGGCTGACCAGGAAGCACAGCGCCCCTGCCGTCGCCGGGCAGTGACGGACAGACTCCGCTGGGGATGTTCCACAGCATCCCCGTAGGCTCACCACGAGCGGCTGTTCAACTCGTCTGCCCCGGGCACTGCAACGTTGAGTGCCCGGGGCAGACGGCTTTCCTCGCGCGGGCACCGGTGGGCCGGTTCGGCCGGCGCATTCGCCCTTGGCCGGGGCCGGCGGGTCGATCACGAGTCCCTGACAGCCTCGCTCCATGCCGACCGAGTTGACTCCGTAGGCGGGCGGCCTCAGGTTCGCATCGTCCTGGCCGGTCAGGCGTCGTCGCGCAGGTGGGCAAGCCCGCTGAGAAGGAGTTCGAGTCCGAAGGAGAACTCGTCCTCGATCGGAACGGGCATCGACCCGGCGACGGTGACCGTTGCCGGGAACAAGGCTGGATCGACGCTCTGAAAGACGGCGGACAGTTGTGCATCGTCGAGTTGCCCGCCGCCGCCATGACCGTTTACCTGTATGGCGAATCCGAGGACGTAGCGGGAGAGGGTGGCAAAGGCGTGCGCGGCCAGTCGCGGCGGGAAGCCGCTGTCGAGCAGCGCCGCGACACAGTGCTCCCGCAGCGCCATGGCGTTCGGCCCCAGGGGAATCTCTTCGACCATCAGGCGCGCCGCGTTCCGGTGCCGGGCCAGGGCCTCGAACATGGTGTGCGCGACCGTCCGCAGCGCTTGCTGCCAGCCCATCGCGAGGAGTTCGTCGCCCTTCAGTTCCACGGCGCCGAACATGCGGTCCACGACATGGGCGACCAGCGCTGCCCGGTTGTCGAAATGCCGGTACAGCGTCGCCGTGCCCGAGCCCAGGCGCTGGGCCAGCGTCCGCATCGAGAGAGCGTCGGCCCCTTCATCGTCCACGATCTGCAGTGCGGTAGAGACGATGCGCTCCAGCGGCACGGGCGGACGCCCCGGGCGCCGAGCCGATGCCGTGGTCGCTCGCACAGGACCAGCTGCTGCCACTGAACGTCCACCTCCTCGGCCAGCACCATAACAGCAACACCGTATCCAGTATGGAGATCGCCGGTTGGGCACGGAGCGGCGGCGCCCCCTTCGATCAGCCCATCGACGACCGCTCGTCCGAGGTCGGCGACCGCTCCGATACCGTCCTGGACGTCGCCCAGATTGCCCGCTGGTCGGGTTGCCTCGGCAGCGAAGCCACCGTCGTCCCCGTCCCGGGCGCCCTCCACGACGTCCTGCTCTCCCGCCGCAAGCCACCGCGAACACGCCTACACCGTGATCGGCGACTGGCTGCACCGGCAGCAGCTGTCTGCCGCCGTGCCGCCTGCACAGGGAGCCGCCGCCTCCTGATGCGCTGGCGCCGCCACAGAAAAAGAAGGGGGCATGGACGCTGGCCATTGCAGTGTTCCTCTGCGGGCGCCCCGGCCAACCCGAGGCCGACCTTCTGCACCTCAAGTCCACCCTCTTGACGAAGGAGTCCTTCGAGCCGCGATCCTGAGCCGTCGTCACTGCCAGGCGGGTGCGGCCAGCAAGCCATGACGAGTGGCTCCTCGAGCCACGTCAGGCACCCTGCCCCGGCAGAACTGTACAAGTGACGCGTCATTGCCTCAGCCGACGCTGCGCACTGGTCGCCGGGCCCGTTGTTCCGTACTGCAGCGCCAGCTACCCCGTCGCAGTGCCTCAATCACCCGTGCCGGCATCGCCGTTGCCCCTGTGGCCCAGTGCGCCAAGGCCCGCGGCAATCACCACATCGGTGCGCTCGGTCCACCTGGCCTCACGGTTCGCCATCATCGTGACGGTCACAGCACCGATCGCGGACACCACCCGCACATGCCGTTCCTCATCAGTCCAGACATCGGGATCGAAGGCTTCCATCAACATGCGCTGCGCCCCGGAGAGGCGCTGCATGATCTCGGGCTCTCGCGTCAGCCAGAAGGCGCCGACGGTGAGCGCACCAGTCCCCGGCCACTCCTCGATCAACTCGACCAGTGCACCGAGCAGGGCGGCGTCCCGCTCGAGCCCGACCGGGAGGCCCTCACCCGCAGCCGCCACTCGTGCGGCATGTTCCTCCGCGCGAGCCACCACGGCGTCCTGGATCCGCTCCTTCGAGCCAAAGCGCTTCAGCACAGCCGCCTTGGAGTAGCCGGCACCGTCAGCGATCGCCTGCACAGGGCCCTGAGCGAACCCGTGCCGCGCAAAGACGAAGGCCGCCACGTCGATCAGGGCACGATCGATCTCCTCGCTGGTGGGCCTCACGGTTGGCTTCATGGCCAAAGGTTACCGTTTCGGTCGGCAAGTGACCGAAACGGTAACACCGCCCTTCGTCCACATCACGGTCCCCATCGGGGATGTCACGAACCAGGACGATCTCAAGTGCGCGATCCAAGCAAGCCACCCCCAGGTGCCTTCACTGTCGGCCGACGCGCATACACCGCCCCGCTACCGTCTCCTGCAAGCAGGTGCCGACAATTCAGCCGTACGAATAGCCAGCCCAAAGGGTGCTACATCAGCAGCACCGAATACTTGGAGCTCCCCGCCACTCACTGACCAACCGCCGAAAGGCAGAAAGCCGACCAGGGGAAATCACACCGCCACGAGCCGGACCCGCTCACCACACAGCTTGGCCATGTCGTCGATATCGGAAGTCAGGATGACCACGGGACGGTGCTGCCGCAGCGCCGCCCCGGCGACCGTCGCATCGATCGCGTACTTGTGCCCGTGCAACCCGGCACTCATCAGCAACTTCGAGGCCGCCCTCGCCTCCTCGTCACCCACCGAGACGACCCGCAGCCCGGAAAGCACCCAATTCAGGCGGGACTTGTTCGCACGGGCATGGACCGCTTCGATAATGGTGAGCGCACTGATCACGACCTCCATGCCGCGCGAGCGCGCCTCAGCGATCAGAGCCACCACCTGCTCGTCGTCGGCGAGCAGCTTCGACAGTCCCTCACTGTCGAGGACCAGCGTCCCCTCGTGACTCAGCCTGCGGCGGGCCACTCACCCTCCTCGGTGAACACCTCGTCGAAGACCTGCCGCGCCCGCTGCCGGGCCGGCTCGGAGACCGGCCCCTTGCGGCTCTCGTAGTCCGCCAGGTACTCGTCCAGAACCTGCCCGCGCAGCTCACGCTCGACCGCCTCGGCGATGAACGCGGAGAACTCCCGCTTGCCCACCCGCGCCCGGATCGCCTCCGCAGTCCCCTCCGGCAGAGACAGGCTCACCCGCGTCGCCGGGCCTTCCCCGATGCCGTACGTATTCTCACCCATGCCACGAGCGTGTCAAACGAGTAGGAAAAGCGCCACGCCCGAACCCGCACAGCACCCCAGAGCCGTGTAGAAGACGTGCAGATGAAGCCCCTCCCGCCCGCCCCTCGTATCGAGCAGATCACCACCCAAAACCCAGCACGGGCTTCTCATCCCATCCGAGCACGATCCCAGCACCGTACGGATGACCAGGGATGACGACAGGTGACGAGGGGTCAGCTATCCCAGCGCCATCCCAGCACGGGAAAAAACCAGGGGCCCGACCCCGAAGAGCCGGACCCCTCCTGACCTGCATGTTTGCAAGATCAGCGACGTGGTGATGCGTCAGCCGCTACACATTGAACCTGAACTCCACCACTTCCCCCGCTCGACATAAAGTAGCCCACACCTTGCATTCAGCCCCCGCCTTTTGCGCAGTACCACCACCAAACCGCGCTCAACCAAATCTGCGGCTACCACGGGGCGCACCCCCGCTCACAGCGGTCACGCAGTGTGCTTACAACAATGATGGCGGCGACTGCGAACAGGCGGCGGCCAGACCTCGCTCCATCGACTGGAACTTGAAGCCCTCCCCACCCAGCACGGAACCAGCACGGGACGGGTCACCAGGGATGACGAGGGGTGCCCACAGGTCAGCACCGAACCAGCACCGGCACCACCGACGAGCCCCTCATTGACGGAACGACACCCCTCTGACCTGCACCTTTGCCGAACCGGCGCACCTTATGGTAGGCGGCATCCCGAAAATTTGTGCAGCAGCCTCATGATCCCCGAGACTAACGGCCGGGTCTGACAGCACGGGCGGTTACGCCCGTATCGCCCCGTCATGACAGGCCCGCCATATGCCCGTTACGGACATTTCACCCGAGCCTGCCCGACGTGACCGCAGCTCAGCCCGTCACGCGTCCCCGTACGCCTCTCCCCCGAGCTCGAACCCCGCCGTCCCCGCCGTGACGTCCGCGAGCCACGCCCGGAAGGCCTCCACCTCGGCGTCCGGCAGACCGACCTCGATGGTGACCGCCTCCGCGTACCGCACGTCCCGCACCTCGCGGCCGGTCGACCGCAGGTCGTTCTCCACCTTGCCGGCGCGCTGGTGGTCGACGGTGACCGTGGCCAGCCGGAAGCGGCGCCGCGTGAGCGTGCCGAGCGCGTCCAGGGCCTCGCCCACGGCTCCGCCGTACGCCCGGATGAGCCCGCCCGCGCCGAGCTTCACACCGCCGTAGTAGCGGGTGACGACGGCGACGACGTAGCGCATGTCGCGGCGCAGCAGCATCTGGAGCATGGGGACGCCGGCCGTGCCGCCCGGTTCGCCGTCGTCACTCGCCTTCTGGATCGCGGCGTCGGCGCCGATGACGTAGGCCCAGCAGTTGTGCGTGGCGTCCGCGTGCTCCTTGCGGACGGCGGCGAGGAACTCCTGGGCCTCCTGCTCGGTGGCGGCCGGGGCGAGCGCACAGATGAAGCGTGAGCGGTTGACCTCGGTCTCGTGCACGCCCGCGTGGGCGACTGTGCGGTACTCGTCCTGCATCGGGCCAGCCTATGCGCAGCGCCGACGCCCGCCCGCGCGGGAGGGACTCACTTCTTCCTGCCCCGCGCCACCATCACGTCCGTCAGCAGCGCCGTGCCGGGTGCCAGGGCGTGCCAGGTGGCCCCGTGCCAGGCCAGTACGGCGATCGCCGACGTCGGGAACTTCGTGCGCACCTCGTCCAGGGTGTCGTCGAGACCGTCCCCGGCGAGGGTGAGGACGAGGTCCTCCAGGCCGGGGTTGTGCCCGACCAGCAGCAGCGTCTCCACCTCGGGGGGCACCTCGTGCACGACCTCCAGCAGGTCGGGCACGTCGGCCGCGTACAGCCGCTCGTCGTGGCGCACCGGTGGTGGCGTGCCCCACTCGGCGGACGCCAGTTCCCAGGTCCCACGCGCGCGTGCCGCGGTCGAGCACAGCGCGAGGTCCGGCAGGCAGTCGGCTTCGGCGAGCATCCGGCCCGCGACCGGGGCGTCCCGGCGGCCGCGCGGGGCGAGTGGGCGTTGGTGGTCGGCGACGCCGTCCGGCCAGGCGGACTTGGCGTGCCGCAGGACGACCAGTCGGCGCAGCGGGCCGGCTCCGATCCGGGCAGCGGTCATGAGGAGGTTCCCAGGTCGTGGGTGAGGTCGAGGCCGAGGAGACGGTCGGCGTAGGCGTACGTCTCGAAGCGGGCGCCGTCCGGCAGGTCCGGCGCGCTCTCCACCCAGCGCAGGACTCCGAGGACCCCGGGCACGTCGAGATCGTCCTCCCAGGCGGTGCGCAGCTCTGTGCGCACCTCGTCGGGGATGGGCCGGGACGGCCGCTGCGCCCAGCCGGCGACGGCACGGCGCCAGCGTACGAGGGTGTCGTGGGCGTCGGCGAGGGCGGCCGTGTCGAGCCGTACGGGCACGCTTCTGCGCCGGGCGAGCAGGGCGAGGCGCAGCGCGGCGGGGTCGGCCTCGTCGGGGGGTGCCTCCGAGTGCACGGGCGCTACGGTGACCCGCACCCCGTCGGGCTCCGCGCCTCCCTCGCGCACGACGTGGAGGACCTGCGCCTCGCCGAGTCCGGACGCGGCGTCCCGGCCGTCCTCGAAGGGCCGGACGCCCAGCGCCGCGGCGCCGGCCCGTAGTTCCGCCTGCTGCCGCTCCTCGTCGAGCAGCGCCCAGACCGGCGTACCGCCGAGCTCCAGGGCGCGGACGAGCAGATCGGCGACCAGCAGTATCCGCAGGGCGGTGACGTCGAAGCCCTCCGTATGCGCCTCGATGCGGGTCAGGCCCCGGCGGGCCGGGGCGGCGTCGACGGGCTCGCCGGTTCGGGCGTCGATGATGCGCAGCACGGAGCGAGCGTAGGCGTACGGACCGCCCTGCGCAGCCATCCGACCCGCTTTCCGGACACCGTGGCGACCCTCGGGTCTGCCGGAAGTCCGCTGGTCATCCATGGTTGTACGGCCCATCCACGCGCGCGACGCGCATGTCGCACCAGGACATCGCCACCCCCTGCCGTGCGCACTGCCCGCACGGTACTGCGCACCTGCCCGCCCGGACAGGAGTTCGGGCCGGGGTCGGGCCGGGGCTACCGGAGTTGTCCCTCGCGGAGCACGCCGGAACCGCTGCCTCGACGGAGCAGGGCCGCCGTGTACACGTCCGCGGTCGCCGCCGCGGCCGACGCCCAGCCGAAGGACCGGGCATGCCGGACCGCGGCCTCGCTCATCCGGGCGGAGCGGGCGGGGGCGTCGGCGAAGCCGTACAGGGCCCGCGCGTAGTCCGCCGGGTCGTGCCCGGGTACGAGAACGCCGCTCACCCCGTCCCGCACCGCCACCGGCAGGCCGCCGACCCGCGCGGCGATCACCGGGGTGCCGCAGGCCTGTGCCTCGACGGCGACCAGACCGAAGGACTCGCTGTGGGACGGCATGACCAGGACGGACGCCGCCCGGTACCAGTCGGCGAGCCGGTCCTGGCCGACCGGCGGCCGGAACAGTACGACGTCCCCGATGCCGAGGCGGGCCGCCAGCTTCTGCAGTCCCTCCGGCTCTGCCAGGCCGCTGCCGCTGGGCCCGCCCACGACCGGCACCACGATCCGCTCACGCAGCCACGGCCGCTCCTCCAGCAGCCGGGCCACCGCGCGCAGCAGTAGGTCCGGCGCCTTCAACGGCTGTACGCGGCCCACGAACAAGGGGATCAGCGCGTCCTGCGGGAGGCCGAGGCGGGACCGTGCCGCGGCCCGTCCGGCCTCGACACCCCGGGCGTCGGGCCGGAAGCGCTCCAGGTTGACACCGGGATGGACGACGGCGACCCGGCCGGTGTCGGCGTCGTAGTGGCGGAGCAGGTCGTCCGCTTCCTTGCCGGTGTTCGCTATCAACCGGTCGGCGGCCCGTACGACTTGGGTCTCGCCGAGCACACGGGCCGCCGGCTCGGGGGTGTCGCCGTCGGCCAGGTTGGCGTTCTTGACCTTGGCCATGGTGTGCATGGCGTGGACGAGCGGGACGCCCCAGCGCTCGGCGGCGAGCCGGCCGACGTGACCGGAGAGCCAGTAGTGGGAGTGGACCAGGTCGTAGTGGCCGGGGTGGTGGTCGGCCCAGGCCTGCGTCATGCCGTGCGTGAAGGCGCACAGCTGGGCGGGGAGGTCCTCCTTGGCGAGGCCCTCGTAGGGGCCGGCGTTCACGTGCCGGACCAGGACGCCGGGCGCGAGTTCGACGCTGGGCGGAAGCGCGGCGGAGGTCGTCCGGGTGAAGATCTCCACCTCGATGTCGAGGGCGGCGAGGCGCTTGGCCAACTCGACGATGTACACGTTCATTCCGCCCGCGTCGCCGGTACCGGGCTGGTGCAGCGGTGAGGTGTGCACGCTGAGCATCGCGACGCGGCGGGGGCGGTGGCGGGCGTCGGGTGGCCGCGACCGGGGCGGGCCGACCAGCGTGCTGCCGTGGGCGCAGCCGTGCTGGAGCTTTTCGAGCCGGGCCCGGTACTGGCTCACCTCGCCGGCCCTCCGGCCATGGCCCCGGCCCGCAGGTCGAGGCGCTGCTCGCCCGCGTACACGTTCATGGAGCCGCCGCGCAGGAAACCGACGAGCGTGAGCCCCGTCTCCGCCGCCAGGTCCACGGCGAGGGAGGACGGCGCCGAGACCGCCGCGAGCACCGGGATGCCCGCCATGACCGCCTTCTGCGCCAGCTCGAAGGACGCCCGCCCGGACACCAGCAGTATGTGCCGGGACAGGGGCGGTTGGCCGGACAGCAGCGCGCGGCCGATCAGCTTGTCGACGGCGTTGTGCCGGCCGACGTCCTCCCTCAGGTCCAGCAGCTCGCCCTCGGGCGAGAACAGTCCGGCGGCATGCAGGCCACCCGTGCGGTCGAACACCCGCTGCGCGGCGCGCAGTCGGTCCGGCAGGGCGGCCAGCAGTTCCGGGGTGACCCGGACCGGGGGTGTGTCGGCGATCGGCCGGCGCGCCGTGGTCCGTACGGCGTCCAGGCTTGCCTTGCCGCAGAGGCCGCACGACGACGTGGTGTACACGTTCCGTTCGAGCGTGATGTCGGGCAGCGGTACGCCCGGGGCGAGTTGCACGTCGACGACGTTGTACGTGTTCGAACCGTCCTGGGTGGCACCGGCGCAGTACACGATGTTCGCCACGTCCTCGGCCCGGCCCACCACCCCCTCGCTCACCAGGAAGCCGGCGGCGAGCGCGAAGTCGTCCCCGGGTGTGCGCATGGTGATCGCCAGCGGCTTGCCGCCGAGCCGTATCTCCAGTGGTTCCTCCGCCACCAGGGTGTCCGGGCGCGTGCTCTGCGCACCGTCCCTGATGCGCACCACGCGCCGTCGCTCGGTGACCCGTCCCATGGCCTCGCTCCCAGTTCTGTCGGTGGACGTCGCTCCGCTTCCCGCGCGGGGTGTCAGCCCCTAGGGCCGACATCGGCCGGTCGGGGCGCCGGAACGACGGGTCGTGCAGGCCGGAGGCGGCCCTCGGAGTGGGCGTGAAGCGGGTGCGCAGGCCCTCCAGGAGCAGCGACGGCCGAGGGCG
Organism: Streptomyces shaanxiensis; assembly: GCF_039537145.1. NCBI lineage: Bacteria > Bacillati > Actinomycetota > Actinomycetes > Kitasatosporales > Streptomycetaceae > Streptomyces > Streptomyces shaanxiensis. The sequence continues at coordinate 2,010 of NZ_BAAAZY010000009.1, read as the reverse complement.
GGGTGCGAAGGCGGCGCAGCGCTCGACGATGCCGGCGAGCCCCGGGCGCGGCAGCGGGTCGCCGCCGGGGAAGCGGACCTCGCCGACGCTGAGTTCGGTGAGCGAGCGCCGTAGACCAGTTCGACACGGCCGAAGGTGTCGACGGGCATGGCTGCGGCCCTTTCTCCCACTCCGGCTCTCCCCTGTTCCCTTCGTCTCCTCAGCACTCGATGACGTTGACGGCGAGGCCGCCGCGGGCGGTCTCCTTGTACTTGACCTTCATGTCGGCGCCGGTCTCCTTCATGGTCTTGATCACCTTGTCGAGGGAGACGTGGTGGCGGCCGTCGCCGCGCAGGGCCATCCGGGCCGCGGTCACGGCCTTGACCGCGGCCATGCCGTTGCGCTCGATGCAGGGGATCTGGACCAGGCCGCCGACCGGGTCGCAGGTGAGGCCGAGGTTGTGTTCCATGCCGATCTCGGCGGCGTTCTCGACCTGTTCGGGGCTGCCGCCGAGGACCTCGGCGAGACCTCCGGCGGCCATCGAGCAGGCGGAGCCGACCTCACCCTGGCAGCCGACCTCGGCGCCGGAGATGGACGCGTTCTCCTTGAAGAGCATGCCGATGGCGCCCGCCGCGAGGAGGAAGCGGACGATGCCGTCTTCCTTGTCCCCTTCGGAGGCCGCGCCCGGCACGAAGTCGAGGAAGTACCGCAGGACGGCGGGGATGATGCCCGCCGCGCCGTTCGTCGGGGCGGTGACGACCCGGCCGCCCGCGGCGTTCTCCTCGTTCACCGCCATCGCGTACAGCGTCACCCATTCCATGGCGCGGCCCGCCGAGTCGCCCTCGGTGCGCAGCGCCCGGGCCGCCGCCGCGGCCCGGCGACGGACCTTCAGACCGCCGGGGAGGATGCCCTCGCGGCCCAGCCCGCGTGCGACACAGGCCTCCATCACCCGCCAGATCTCCAGCAGGCCGGTGCGGATCTCCTCCTCGGTGCGCCAGGCCTTCTCGTTCTCCAGCATCAGCGCGGAGATCGACAGGCCGGTCTCCTTCGTCAGCCGCAGCAGCTCGTCGCCGGTACTGAACGGGTGGGCCGGCACCGTGTGGTCCGGCTTGATCCGGTCCGCGCCGACCGCGTCCTCGTCGACGACGAAGCCGCCGCCCACCGAGTAGTACGTCTTCTCCAGCAGCGGCACACCGTCACCGTCGTACGCGAAGAGGATCATGCCGTTGGCGTGGTACGGCAGCGAGCGCCGACGGTGCAGCACCAGCTGGGTCGAGGCGTCGAACTCGATCTCGTGGGCCGGGCCGATCTCGGCACCGAGGAGGCGGATGCGCCCGGTGCCGCGGATCCGCTCGACGTCCAGGTCGGCCTGGGCGACGTCGACCGTGTGCGGCTCGTGTCCCTCCAGGCCGAGCAGTACCGCCTTGGGGGTGCCGTGGCCGTGGCCGGTCGCGCCGAGCGAGCCGAACAACTCCGCCCGTACCGCAGCGGTCTGGGCGAGCACACCGTCCTGTTTCAGCCGGGCGACGAACATCCCGGCGGCGCGCATCGGGCCGACGGTGTGCGAGCTGGACGGGCCGATGCCTATGGAGAACAGGTCGAAGACGCTGATTGCCACGCCATACTCCGGGGGTTGGAGGGGCGTGCCGAGCAGTCACGGGCTCGCCCTTGCGGGAGGTTGTCGGTTACAGACCGGGGTACAGCGGGTGCTTGTCGGCCAGTGCCTTGACGCGGGCCTTGAGCGCTGCGGCGTCGGCCGCCCCGAAGGGAGAGGGCGCCTTCAGTGTCTCGGCGATGACGTCGGCGACCTCGGTGAAGTCCTCGGCGGTGAAGCCGCGGGTGGCCAGGGCCGGGGTACCGATCCGCAGGCCCGACGTCACCATCGGCGGGCGAGGGTCGTTCGGGACCGCGTTGCGGTTGACCGTGATGCCGACCTCGTGGAGACGGTCCTCGGCCTGCTGCCCGTCCAGTTCGGACTCGCGCAGGTCGACCAGGATCAGGTGCACGTCGGTGCCGCCGGAGAGCACGTTC
>NZ_BAAAZY010000008.1:244143-315293 GCF_039537145.1 Streptomyces shaanxiensis | reverse complement strand
CCCCCTGAGCCCTCAGACCCTCAGGGCACACCCCCGCAACGAAAGCCGAGGTACACCCGCATGCGCGCACGCACCCTCATCGCCCTCGCCGGAACCGTCGCGGCCCTCGGGCTCGCCGTCCCCGCGTCGGCCGCCGACACCCCGGTCCTGACCACCACCGACGGAGCGGCCGTCGCGGTCGGTGACGTCCTCGACGCGTCCCTGGCGAGCGGCACCGCCGCCACGTTCTACTCGAGCGCGACCGGCACCAGCGGCATCTCCTGCACCAGCTCGGCGTTCTCCGCCACCGTCACCGACAACCCGGCCGCCCCCGGCGCCGCCACCGAGTCGCTGACCTCCCACACCTTCGACACCGGCGGCTGCACCGCCAACGTCACCGGTGTGCTCGGCGTCAGCGGCATCACCGTCGACAACCTGCCGTACACCACCAGCGTGTCCTCCGACGGCACCGTCACGGTGACTCCGGCCGAGGGCTCCGCCATCCAGTCCACGGTCCGGCTGCGCACCCTGCTCGGCAGCATCACCTGCGTCTACCAGGCGCCGAGCCTCTCCGGCACGTCGAGCAACGCCGACAACAGCATCGCCTTCGCCAACCAGCCCTTCACCAAGACGTCGGGTTCGTCGCTGTGCTTCAGCAACGCCTACTTCACCGCCAAGTACGCCCCGGTGACGAGCTCGGGCGTCGCCGTCAACGTCAACTGACCGTCGTACGGCGGTGGTTCACCGCCGACGCAGACGCATGACCAGGGCGGCGCCGCCGGTGAGCACCAGTACCGCCGCGGCGCCGCCCGCCAGCATGGGCGTGGACGGCCCCGAGCCGGTGTCCGTGCCGGAGGCCACCGGGGTGCTGTCGCCCTGGGGGCGCGAGGACACCGGGGTCCGCGACGGCGGCCGAGGCGTGCGCCGCTCGGCCGCCGGTGACGGACTGCCGTCCGTACTCTTCTCCGCCGTAGGTGAAGGACTGTCGTCCGCGCGCTTCTCACCGCTGTTCGCGGAGGCCGCCGCGGAGCTCTCGCCGCCCTGCTCCTTCGCCTCCGGGAACACCACGTCCGAGCACGAGTAGTACGTGTCCGGCGTGCTGGTGTTCTGCCAGATCGTGTACAGCACATGGCGCCCCGCCCGGTCGGACGGCAGCTTCGCCCTGATCCGGTACGCCCCGTCCGTCAGTGCCGGGTCCTTCACCTGCGCGAACGGCTGCTCCGGGAGGTCGGACCAGGTGAGCGGTTTCTTCGGGTCGTAGCCGGGCTTGGTGAGGTAGAGCCGGAACGTACCGGTGTGCGGGATCGTCGAGACGTACCGCATGGTCAGGTCTGCGCCCGGGGTCAGCCGGGTCGACGGATAGTCGGCGCGGGCGAGGTCCAGGCCCCGGTAGGCGGGCAGCCCGCCGCTGCACAGCTCTCCGTCGGGGACGACCTGCCGGTCCCGGCCGTTCACGTTCGCGATCCGCAGGTTGTCCCAGGCCGTGAAGGGCGCTCCGTTCGAGGCGACCGCCGCCTCGCAGGCCGCCGACCGGGACGCGCCGCCGCCGTCGGGGGAGCAGGCGTACACCCGGCTGACCGGATCCGTCGGCGCGCCGTGCGCGTGAGCGGGGGCCGCCGTCCACACCGTGAGCAGCAACGGCGTGACGGCGGCGGCCGCCAGGGCGGTGCGGTGCGATCTCATCCAGGGCATCCGGGGCATCCGGAACGTCTCCTCGGCCGGCGCGGGAACGGTCCTCGTGCAGTACGGGAAACCGGCCCGGCGCGTTCACTGCGCGACGAACCGGGCAGAGCCCGCTCATACCGGTCAACTCTCCGACGTAGAGGGTGGGTTTCCGGCCTGATCGAGGGTTTCCCCTGTATCCCGATGACCATTTCTTTGCCTATCGTTCGACCACAGCCGACCCACAGGTGACCCCGAACGGGCCGGCGCCCGCGCCAGGCCGGCCGCCGCGCGCCCCCCACTTGCCGCACTGCCCCCACCTGCATTCCCGGCGTCACCGCACCTGCATTCCCGGCGTCACCCCACCTGCTTTCCCGGCGTCACCTCTCCCGCCTTCTCGGCGTACCCCCCTCCGCTTCGACGAGGAAGCGATTCGACCGCCGCTCCGCGCTGCCCGGAGATACGGCCGGCCACGAAAGGCAAACTCCTTGCGTACCTCCGCATCCACGAGACGGAAGCTGATATCCGTCGCCGCGGTCTCCGCCGCGCTGTTCACGGCCGCCACCACCTCGGTGGCCGTGGCCCAGGAACCCGCTCCCCGGGAAGCCGCCGTACCCACGGCGCAGACCGAAGCCGCCCCCGGCGCCACGGCCGAGCGCCTCATCGTCGGCTACAAGTCCGGCGCCGCCGAGGCCAAGTCGAACAAGGCCGCCGAGGCCGACGCCGCGACCAAGGGCAAGGAGGCCGGCGAGGACCTCGACTTCCAGCGCCGCCTCGGCTCCGGCGCCGCCCTCGTCGACCTCGGCGAGAGCCTCACCAAGGCGGACGTCGCCGATGTCGTCGCCGAGTACCAGGCGGACCCGCAGGTCGCCTACGTCGTCCCGGACCGGCTGAACAAGCCGCTGGCCACCCCCAACGACACCGAGTACAGCAAGCAGTGGGACCTGTTCGAGACCACCGCGGGCATGAACGTGCCGGGTGCCTGGGACGTCGCCACCGGCAGCGGGGTGACCGTCGCCGTCATCGACACCGGTTACGTCTCCCACTCCGACCTCGGCGCCAACATCGTCGCGGGCTACGACTTCATCTCCGACGCCACGGTCGGCAACGACGGCAACGGCCGCGACAGCAACCCGGCCGACCCGGGCGACTGGACCGCCGCCAACGAGTGCGCGTCGGGCGACCCGGCCTCCCCCTCCTCCTGGCACGGCACCCACGTCGCGGGCACCATCGCCGCCGTCACCAACAACAGCAAGGGCGTCGCCGGCGTCGCGTACGGCGCGAAGGTCTCCCCGCTGCGTGTGCTCGGCAAGTGCGGTGGCTTCGACTCCGACATCATCGACGCCATCACCTGGGCGTCCGGCGGTACGGTCTCCGGTGTCCCGGCCAACGCCAACGTCGCCAAGGTCATCAACATGAGCCTGGGCGGTGGCGGTGCGTGCTCCACCGCGACCCAGAGCGCCATCAACGCGGCCGTGAACCGCGGCACCACGGTCGTCGTCGCGGCGGGCAACAGCAACGCCAACGCGGCCAACTACTCGCCGGCGAGCTGCAACAACGTCATCAGCGTGGCCGCCGCCGACCGCCAGGGGAACCGCTCCTACTACTCCAACTTCGGCTCGGTCGTCGACATCGCCGCCCCGGGTGGTGAGACCAACTCGGTCACCTCCAACGGCATCCTGTCCACGCTGAACTCCGGCGAGCAGAGCCCGTCCTCCGAGAACTACGACTACTACCAGGGCACCAGCATGGCCGCCCCGCACGTCGCGGGCCTGGCCGCGCTGGCGAAGTCGGCGAACTCCGCGCTGACCCCGGCCCAGATCGAGTCCGCGATCAAGACCAACTCGCGTACTCTTCCCGGCACTTGCTCGGGCGGCTGCGGTGCGGGCCTCGCCGACGCGGCCAAGACGGTGCAGGCGGTGAGCGGCAGCTCCGGCGGCTCCACGGGGGGCACCACCTTCACCAGCTCCGGCGCGGTCTCCGTCCCGGACAACGGCTCGGCCGTCGAGTCCTCCATCACCGTCAGCGGCCGTAGCGGCAACGCCCCCTCGGCCCTCCAGGTCGGCGTGAACATCACCCACACCTACCGCGGTGACCTGGTCATCGACCTGGTGGCCCCGGACGGTTCGACCTACCGTCTGAAGGCCGCCAGCTCCTCGGACTCCGCGGACAACGTCAGCACCACCTACACGGTGAACGCGTCGAGCGAGACCGCCAACGGCACCTGGAAGCTGCGCGTCCAGGACACGGCGGCCCAGGACACGGGCACGCTCAACAGCTGGAAGCTGACCTTCTGAGCGAGCACTGAACACGGGTCCTGAACGGGCCCGTATCACAAGCGGGCGGGCCGGCCGATGCGGATGGGGCATCGGCGGGCCCGCCTTACGTCGAGTCCATGACCGACAGCCGTGATCACCGACCGGAATGACGGAAACCGTCACTCCGGTCGGTGTCGTGTACTCAGCGTGCGGGCACGTCCATGGCGACCTGCTCGTCGTCCGCCGCGTCGAGAGCGGCCAGCACCCGGATCCCTCGGTCGGGCCTGCGGTCGATGCCGATCAGCAGGCCCGGCAGCGCGATGCTCGGCAGGATGTGTCCCCACAGCACCGAGATCCGCTCCGCCAGATCCTCCCGGTCGGTCAGCGCGCGGGACATCAGCTGGAGGCCCGCGAACGCCCCGACCAGCAGTTCCACCGTCTGCCGTGGCTGCACCGTGGGCAGCAACTCGCCCTGCTCACGGGCGCGTTCCAGCACCACCACCAGATGTTCCACCCACTGCCGGAACGGCCCCGCGTGGTCGACGCCGGGCGGCGCGCTCTGGTCCACGGCCAGCCGCACGCTGCCCTTGAGCAGCGAGTTGGAGAGCAGCCGCTGCCCGAACACGAAGGTCATGTCGACCAGTTCCTGCAGCTTGCACGCCTGCGGCGGCACCGCGCCGAGCGCCACCTGCTCGTCAAGGACGGCCTGGGCGAGGGATTCCTTCGACGCGAAGTGGAAATACAGGGCGCCCTTGGTCACATCGGCCCGCTCCAGGACCATCGAGATGGTGGTCGCGGTGTACCCGTGCTCGTCGAAGACCGCGCCGGCGGCCTCCAGGATCAGTCTCCGCGTCCTGACGGCGCGCTCCTGCCTCGCCATAACCGCCCCTCCACTGCGCCGAGTTGACCTGTGCGCCCCGGAGTGCGCCGGAGCGGAGTCGGGCACGGTCGGGCGACCTCAGGCCGCATTGAAAACAAACCGGTCGGCTCGTATTCTAACGCTCGCGGCACGGGCACCTCGCCGTCTGTCAACGCACACACGGGGGACCCAAGGAGGGGACATGCCTCATCCGCGGCAGCTCGCCACGAACCCGCTCGCCGAGAATCTGGCAGTGCCGGACGGCCTGACGGCCACCGTACCCCGCCAACTCGTTCATCGCGCCTCGGTGGCCGAAACGCTGCTCACCGGCGGGACCAGCACGGACACCGACCGGTTCACCGTCTTCGCCCAGTGGCCGCGCGCTCATCAGTTACACGTGTCGCCGGACCGGACGGCGTACGATCCGCTGCTCGTCGCGGAAACCGTCCGCCAGGCCGGCACGCTCCTCGCGCACACCGCCTACCAGGTGCCCCTCGGCCACCAGTTCGTGCTCAAGGAAATGCGGATCACCACGCGCCCCGAGCATCTGGCCGTCGGCACCGTGCCCGCCGAACCCGCGATCGACATCGCCGTCTCCGACATCGACCGACGCGGCGGTCGCCCGGTCGGATTCACCTACGACGCGGACGTGCGCATCGGCCGGGAGCGGGTCGCGACCGCGCGGATAGCCGCGACCTGGACCAGCGACGCCGTCTACCGAAGGCTGCGCGGCGGCCGTACCGCGGCCACCGTGTCCACACTGCCGGTCCCGCCCGGTCTCCCGCCCGCCGCGGTGGACCGCGCCCTGCCCGCGGACGTCGTGCTCGCCCCGTCCGGCCGACCCGACCGCTGGCGGCTGCGAGTCGATACCGGCCATGCTGTTTTCTTCGACCATCCACTCGATCATGTGCCGGGCATGCTCCTGCTGGAGGCAGCCCGGCAGGCCGTGCGGGCCCGGACCCGCAACGGCCGTCGGGCCCCCGTCTCGTTCCGCACCGTCTTCCACCAGTACGTCGAACTCGACCAGCCCACCTGGATAGAGGCGGTCGACCGGCGGGACGTGTACGACGCCGATGTGCAAGTCGTGGGACGGCAGGGGGAGTCGACGCTTTTCGAGTGTGCGGTGGGAACCGAGGAAGGGTGAGTTATCTTGTACGGAGAGTAAAAAACAAACGGCATGACCCGTTCTTTTCAGTCCCAGGAGAGTCCAGCCGATGGTGAGGCAGTTACGCGCCGAGCAGACCCGCACCACGATCCTCACAGCCGCCGCGGAACTGTTCGACCGCCACGGCTATGAATCGACCAGCCTCAGCGACATCGTCGAGCACGCCCAAGTCACCAAGGGAGCCCTGTACTTCCACTTCGCGGCGAAGGAGGACCTGGCGCAGGCCATCATGGAGCTCCAGTCCAGGGCTTCCCGCCAGGTGGCGAGCGAGATGGACGTGCGCGGCCACTCCTCCCTGGAGTCGCTGATCCGCACGACGTTCGGCATCACGCGCCTGAGCGTCGAGGGCCCGATACCCCGGGCCGGTCTGCGCCTGGCCACCGGGGGAGTGGTGATACGGCCGCCCCTGCGGCACCCGTTCACCGAGCTGGTGGACATCGCCACCCGCAAACTCCACGGCGCCGCCAAGGAGTCCGACATCCACCCGGACGTCGACGTCGAGGCCGCGGCCCACTCCCTCGTCTGCTTCTTCGTCGGCACGCGCGTCGTCGGCCGCTCCCTCGAACCCGTCGCACGCCAGCCCCGCAGGGTGGCCGAGATGTGGCACCTCATGATCCGGGGCCTGGTCCCGGTACCCCGCCGCGCCCCCTATCTCACCCTCGCGACACAGCTGGAGCGGGAGATCAGAGCCGTATGACGCCCGCGATACGGTGAGCCGCATGCCCGACAGGTCCGACACCCCGCTCGCGCCCGTACTCCTCGGCGACGAACCCGGTTCGTTCCCGCACAGCGTGCTCGCCGAACGGCATCCCGCGATCATCCGGCAGGTACGGAAGTCCTTCCCGTACGGCCCCGACCGGCACCGCGCGCTGGACGCGTTGCTCGCGAGCTGCACCGAGGGGGTGCTCGAACCACTGCCCGCCGACGCGCACGACCGGGACCGCTGGACCGCCTGGGGCGCCGACACGTACTGCGGCCGGTCCTGGTTCGATGTGCCGTGGCTGTGGTCGGAGAGCTACTTCTACCGCCGGCTCCTCGAAGCCGTCGGCTACTTCGCCCCCGGCCCCTGGCAGGGCATCGACCCCTTCCGCCCCTCCAAGCTGGCCGAACTCGACGCCCCGGAGACGGACGAGGAACTCGCCGCCCTCGACGCCCTCGCGGACCGGCCCGCCGACGAGCGGGACCGGGCGCTGCTGCACGGCTCCCTGTGGGGCAACCGCGCCGACCTCGGTTTCCGGCTGGATGCCGCGCACGGCGAGACCTCCTCGGACACCCCGCCCCTGGTGGCCGACGACAGCGAGACCCTCTGGTCCCTGCTGCCGCCCGCCGGCTCGGCCACCCTGTGCCTGATCGCCGACAACGCGGGCCGCGAACTCGTCCCCGACCTGCTCCTCATCGCCCACCTCCTCACCCAGGGGCGCGTCGGGCGGGCCGTCCTCCACGTCAAGCCGTACCCCTACTACGTCTCCGACGCCACGCACTCCGACGTACTCGACGCCCTGCGCCGGCTGACGGCGGCTCCGGGCGCGGCCGCGACGTACGGAGACGCGCTCTGGGCGGCGATGACCGACGGCCGTCTCACCGTCCGCGCACACCCCTTCTCCAGTGCCCCGCTGCCGTTCGCGCAGATGCCCGGCGACCTCCGCGAGGAGCTGGCCGCGGCCACCCTCACGATCGTCAAGGGCGACCTCAACTACCGCCGCCTCGTCGGCGACCGCCGCTGGCCGCCGACCACGCCGTTCACCGAGGTCACCGCGCATTTCCCCGGACCGGTCGCGGCCCTGCGCACCCTGAAGTCCGACGTGATCACCGGGCTGGACGCCCGCACCGAGGCGGCGCTGGTCGAGGCGGAGGGGCAGAAGTGGCGCACCGGCGGGACACATGCGCTGATCCAGGTGCGGACGTGACGACCGCGCCAGGTCACGGTCAACCGATCCGCAAGGGCAGCGACTTCATGCCGTTGATGAAGTTCGACACCAGGCGCTCGGGCGTGCCCGCCGTTCGCAGCTCGGGCAGTGCCCGCAGGGTCTCCCGGTAGAGCACGCGCAGCTGGAGCCGCGCGAAGTGCGCGCCCAGGCAGACATGCGGACCGTCGCCGAAGGAGACGTGCGGGTTCGGGGTGCGGGACAGGTCGAGTCGGTCAGGATCGGTGAAGACCCGTTCGTCGCGGTTGGCGGAGGCGTGGAAGACGACCACCTTGTCGCCCGCGCGGATGCGGCGTCCGGCGAGCTCGGTGTCCTGCGCGGCGGTGCGGCGGAAGGTGAGGACCGGAGGATGCCAGCGGAGCAACTCGTCGACTGCCGAAGGGAGTTCGGTGCGTCGGTCGCGCAGGCGGGCGTACGCCTCCGGATGCTCGGCGAGGGTGAGCAGCCCGCCGGGTGCCGCACTGCGGACGGTGTCGTTGCCCGCGACGGTGAGCAGGAAGAAGAACATCTCCAGCTCGGCCCGGGAGAGTTCGGCGTCGTGGGCGAGCGTCGTCATGACGTCGTCGTCGGGGTACCGCCGCTTGTGCGCGGCCAGTTGCTGGGCGTACCCGAACATGTCCCGCAGCATCGCGGGCGACCGTGGATTGACGGGTTTGCCCGCCGGGTCCAGCACCTGCGGACCCGCCTCGTCGGGGTCCTGGTAGCCGATGACCCGCTGCGTCCAGTGCAGCAGCAGCCTGCGGTCGGCCTCCGGCACGCCGAGCAGGTCGGCGAGATTGAGCAGGGCGTAGTCGTCGGTGACGGTGGTGACCACGTCGACCGTGCCGTCCGAGGCGCGGGCCTCGTCCAGGGCGCGCGCGAGGAGCGTCCGGGCACGGTCCCCGGCGAGCTTCGTGAAGCGTTCGATGCGTCCGGGCGTGAAGGCCCGGCTGACCAGCCGCCTCAGACGCCCGTGCCCAGGCGGGTCCTGGTTGAGCATCATGCGCCGGATGAACGGCAGGTCGTCCGGGTCGGGGTCGCGGATCTGGGTCGCGCCGATGTACGAGGAGTAGGTCGCCGAGTCCTTGAGCACCCGCACCACGTCCGCGTGGCGGGTCACCGCCCAGAACCCGGGCCCGGCGGGCCAGCCCAGCACTTCGGGCTCGTCCTGCCGGGCCACGGGGTGGTGGTCGCGCAGGACGCGGTAGGCGTCGTACGGGACGCCGGTGGCGTACCGGCGGGGGTCGAAGACGTCGGGGACGGGGGGTGCGTGGTGGACGGTCACGCCTGCTCGCCCTCGTCGGCGCGCAGGAAGTCCTCCGCCACCCGGATGAGTTCCAGCGGGGTCTCGTCCATCGCGTAGTGGCCGGCGGCAGCAAGCTCGTGGAGCTCGGCGCGGGGATACCAGGCCATCCACGTCTGCCGCATGAGGTCGGCGGACAGGGCCGGGTCGAGGGCGCCGGTCACGGCGAGCGCGGGGACCGGGGAGCCCTCGACCCGGGTGTGGAAGTCCTCCCCGGCCCAGGAGTCCAGCCAGGCGCGGAACGCCTTCTGGTCGCTGACCACGAGCGAACGGGCGACCATGCGGTCGAGCCAGGCGGCCGGGCGGCGGCCACCGGTGGTGATGTCGATGATGGCGCGCCGGTTCTCCGGCTTGTGCGCCGCGTCCGCGAACAACTCCCACTGCTCGGGCGGCAGTGCGAGCCCCGACGCCGGAACCGGCGAGACCCCGACCAGCCTGCGCAGCCGGTGCGGTGCGACGGCGAGGAGGCGCTGTCCGACCGAGCCGCCCATCGAGTGCCCGACCACCGAGAAGCGATCCCAGCCGAGCCGATCGGCCAGTTCGACGAGGTCGAGGGCCGCCTCGGATGTCGTGTACGCGCCCACGGCGTCCTTGGCCCGGCCGTAGCCGCGCAGATCGACGAGGGCGTACGTGAACTCCGTACGGTCGAGGTCGGGGAGGACGCCCGCGTAGGCGGACCGGTCGGCGAACCAGCCGTGCACGGCGAACACCTTGTGGGCGCCGTCGCCGTGCAGCTCGTGAGGGAGCGTGAAGGAGGTCATGCGACCAAGGTGGCGTATATCGGTGAAGACCGACAGATGGGCGCGTCCGGGTTGGTGTGCTGACCGGCGCGGTACAGGTGTGCCCGCTGTCGCTGTTCACCGTTCACATGTCTCGTGTGGAGCTGTGGTGATCATGACAAATTCTTGGTAGTCATGTCGCCATGCCGTTACGTCAATTGCGCTCGGGAACGAGGACAGCGGCGGCCGCCGCGGCCACCCTCATGCTGGTGGCGCTCACGGCCTGCGGCGACGACGGGGACTCCTCGTCCGGGGCCGGGGGACGGGAGACCGTCACCGTGGCCGCCCTGCCACTGATCGACTGCGTCGCCCTCTACATCGCGCGGGATCGCGGCCTGTTCGAGAAGGAGGGCCTCGACGTCCGGATCCAGCAGGTCCAGCAGAGCCTCCAGGCGCTGCCGGCCCTGGCCAAGGGGCAGATCGACATGGTCGCGAGCGCGAACTACGTGACCTATCTGCAGGCCCATGAGAAGGGCACCCTCGACATCCGGATCGTCGCCGAGGCGATCAGGGCCGCGCCGCGCATGATGGAGGTCCTGGTGCCCGAGGACTCGGACATCAAGACCGTCGCCGACCTTGAGGGCAAGAAGCTCGCGGTCAACGTCCTCAACAACGTCCAGTCGCTCACCTTCAACGAGATCTTGGCGAAACAGGGTGCCGGCCGCCCCGTCTACCGGGCCATTCCCTTCCCGCAGATGGGCGCCGCCCTGGACAAGGGGCAGGTCGACGCCGTGCACGCGGTCGAGCCCTACGACAGCGCCATCCAGGACGAGCTGAAGGCCAGGGTCCTCGCCGACGGCTCGTCCGCTCCGGTGGAGGCCATTCCCCTCAGCGGATACGTCAGCACGAGCGAGTACGTCGACGGGAACGGCAAGACGCTGGCCGCGTTCCAGCGGGCCATCAAGGCGGCCGTGCGGATCGCGGAGAAGGACCCGTCCGTCGTGCGCGAGACCCTGCCGACGTACACCAAGGTGACCGACAAGCAGGCCGAGGCCATCGATCTGCCCGTCTATCCGCCCACGATGGACGTCGCGCAGCTCAAACGGCTGATCGACCTCATGAAGAAGCAGGGGATGCTGCAGAAGCCGATCGATCCGGCGACGCTGATGGTCAAGTGACGTGACGTGAAGGGCCGTCAGGAGCAGCTGCTGCTGGGTGCTTCGGGGGTGCTGCTGGCCTTCGGTGCCTGCGAGGCCGTCTCCCGTGCGGGTGTGGTGCGGCGCAGCTATCTGCCGCCCGCGTCCGAAGTGCTCGCCCGTGCCGTGGAGTTGGCGGGCGACCCGGTGTTCCTGGACGGCATCGCCGCGACGTTGCGTGCCTGGGCGCTCGGTCTCGCTCTGGCGTGCGCCATCGCCGTCCCGGTCGGTCTGGTGCTCGGAAGTGTGCCGGTCGTCGACGCCGCGGCGCGCGCGATCGTCGAGTTCCTGCGGCCGCTGCCGTCCGTCGCGCTGATCCCGCTGGTCTCCCTGCTCCTCGGGTCGGGGACCGAGACCAAGGTCGCGCTGGTGACGTACGCGTCCGTCTGGCCGATCCTCTTCAACACCGTCTACGGCCTCGGCGAGACCGACCCCCTCGCCAAGGAGACCCTCCGCGCCTTCGGCTTCGGCCGCCTCTCCGTCCTCCTGCGTGTCGAACTGCCGGGCACTGCCCCCTTCATCGCCGCCGGCATCCGCATCTCGGCCGCCGTCGCCCTCATCCTGGCCGTTGCCACGGAAATCCTCTCCGGCTTCGGCGAGGGCCTCGGCATCTTCATCGCCCAGGCCGGGCTGGCCACGGACGGGACGCGGGATGTGTTGGCGGGGGTGGTGTGGGCGGGGGTTCTGGGGCTGGTCATCAATGGGGTGCTGGTGTGGGGGGAGCGGCGGTTGTTTCCCTGGACGCCGGGGCGGCGGGGTGTGGGGTGACGGGGCGGGCGCGGCCGGTGTGCCGGCGGACTGTCCCGGGCGCCATGCCTGTGAGACGCTCGTCAGTTTCCGTACCGATGCGTACCGCGCCCACTCCGAGCTCCCCGTGCCGTGCCGTGAGGAGCGCTGAATGAAGCAGCCTCGCGGCGGCCCATCCCGATCCGCCGGATCGGCGTCGGTTCTGCGCCGCCCCCTCGCCTCCGCCGCCGTACGCCACGCCCTGCTCCGCTGGATCGTGCTCGCGTTCGCGGTGGCCGTGTGGCAGTTGGCCGCCCGGGCGCACGGGAGCGTCTTCTTCCCGCCGCCCGCCGAGATCGCGCGCCATGCCCACGCCCTGTGGTTCTCGGGCCCCGCCCGGGACGTCTTCCTCACCGAGGCCGCCATCGCCGACATCCTGCCCAGCCTCGGCCGGATGGCCGCCGGGTTCGCGCTCGCCGCGGTCGTCGGCATCGCACTCGGCGTCGCGGTCGGCCGCTCGCGGCGCGCGTACGCCCTCTGCAACCCCGTCCTGCAGTTCGCCCGCGCCGTCCCGCCGCCCGCCCTGGTGCCCGTCTTCGTAGTGATCTTCGACTTCGGTACGCCGATGCAGATCGCGTCGATCGTCTTCAGCGCCGTCTGGCCGGTGCTGATCAACACCGCGGAAGGCGCCCGCGACACCGACCCGCTCCGCCTCGAGGTCGCCGCGGTCCTCCGTCTCACCCCCGCCGAACGGCTCGGCTTCCTCGTCCTGCCCTCCGCGCTGCCCCGCATCTTCGCCGGTCTCCGCCTGAGCCTCTCGCTCTCCCTCATCCTCATGGTGTTCTCGGAGCTGCTGCCGGGCACCGCGAACGGCATCGGCTTCACGCTCACCGACGCCCAGTCCCGCTCCGACCTGCTCACCGTCTGGGCGGCACTGGTCCTGCTCGGCGCCCTCGGCTACCTCCTCAACACCGGCCTGCTGGCCGTCGAGAAACGGCTCGTCGGCAGAGGGAGGACCACGACCGTATGACCCGAACGCCCCCAACCCACTCCGTCCAGGGACAGCCATGCTCCGCCTAGACACGGTCGGCCAGCACTACGGCGACCACCAGGTACTGCACGACATCACCCTCACCGTGCCGGACGGCCAACTCCTGTGCGTCGTGGGCCCGTCCGGCTGTGGCAAGTCCACGTTGCTGCGCACCGTCGCGGGCCTGCTGCCGGCGTACGACGGCACGATCACGCTGGACGGCGCACCCGTGCGTGGCGTCCCCGACAACCTGGCCGTGGTCTTCCAGGACTATGCCCGCTCCCTCTACCCCTGGCTCACGGTCCGCGAGAACGTGGCGCTGCCACTGCGCCGCAGGGGCCTGCCGAGAGCGGAACGCCGGGCCGAGGCCGACCGCATCCTGGCCGAGGTCGGACTCACCGACACCGCCCGCCGCCACCCCTGGCAGCTCTCGGGCGGCATGCAGCAACGCGTGGCGATCGCCCGCGCCCTGGTCTGCCGCCCCTCCCTGCTCCTCATGGACGAACCCTTCGGTTCTCTGGACGCCCAGACCCGCGAGGACCTGGAGGACCTCCTCCTGGAGGTCCACCGCACGGACGGCGCGACGATCGTCTTCGTCACCCATGACATCGACGAGAGCGTGTACCTGGGCGACCGTGTCGTAGTCCTCTCCCCGGGGCCCGGCTCCAAGGTCGTCCTGGACCTGCCGGTCGAACTCCCCGGCACCCGGGACCAGATCACCACCCGGGGCCTGGCGGAGTTCGTCGCGCTGAGGTCGGAGGTGGGGCGGGCGGTGCGCAACCGGTAGGCCGTCAGCCCAGGCGCACGTCCTGCCACACCAGCCGGTGGTCGGACGTCGGCACCGTCTTCCCGTCCCCGACCAGGCGGTACAGGGGGTCGTCGGACGTCGGCCAGAAGACGCCGTTCGCGCCCGGTATCAGCCCCTTGGACGGAAGGACGTAGTCGACGCGCAGATTCCCGGGAGCGGTGTCGCCGAAGTCGGAGGTGTCGTATGCCGGGTTGCCGGTGTGCGAGGCGTTGGCACCGCCCTGGAGCCTCGCGGCCTCCACGCCGCCCGCGCTGGACGGCGGGTTGGCCGGGAGGTTCACCGCGGGATGGTCGAGCAGCTGCCGTATGGCGTGGTCGAAGCTGTCGCCGTCGTACGGGTCGGCGTTGTTGTCACCGGCGATCACGAACCGCGCCCCGGGCCGCAGTCCGCCGCACACGCCCTTGTCGTCGTACAGGTAGGAGCTGCGCCGACGCCCGCCGATGTAGTCGGCCCAGAGCCGGATCTCGTCGTGGTTGCGCCGTCCGTTGCGGTCCTCGGCGCCGTCGAAGGTGGGCGGCGTCGGGTGCGAGACCAGGAAGTGCACGGTGGAGTGCCCGATGCGCACCGGCACGTCCCAGTGGCTCTTCGACGACAGCCGCAGGATCGCGCGGGCCTCCTCGCTGTAGTAGCCCGGAGGCATGATGTGGCCCGGCATGTCCTTCCACAGGAAGCGCTGGAAGGTGCGCACCGCGCGCGTGTCGATCGGGTACTTCGACAGGACGGCCATGCCGTACTGCCCCGGGAACCAGCCGTAGCCGAAGGCGTCCTGCCCGTACGCGTCCGAACCGGGCGTCGTGACGGCGCCGTTCTTCCCGTCGAGGTCCACCCCGGTGGCGACGCCCGTGTTCACCGGGCCGGTGAAGTGGTACGGGTAGCGGACCGGCTCGGCTCCGTTGTGGCCGACGGACAGGTAGTTGCGCAGGAACAGGCGGACGGCTCTGCCCTGCTCGTCGTAGTCGAACTCGTTGATCAGCAGGATGTCCGGGTCGACCCGCTGGATGGTCTCGGCGGCGTTGCGCGCCTGGGCGTTGTCCGGCGTGGACAGGTCGGTGATCAGCGCGCCCTGGGCGGAGCGGTTCAGGGAGGCGTTGAAGGTGGCGAACCGAACGGACCGGCGGCCGTGCCGCTCGGCCGCCGTGGCCGGGAACGCCGCGGTCGTGGCCAGCGCCGCCCCGGCCAGGGAGGCCAGCGCGGTGCGGCGGGAGGGAGATCGGGAGAGAGATGCGGTGTGGTTCATCGCGACTCCGGGGAGGGAGAGGGACACGGGGGACACATGAAGCTCGAAAAGTCTGCGCGCGTAGAGATGAACGCCACAAGGCCCGGCGAGAACTCCCGGATTCACCCACGATTCACGCGATGGTGTGATCATGTGCCGCGCCGCGGATGCCTGTTGGGACCCGGGGGTAGGGCCGGGCCATGACGCAGCAGCCCTTCGAACTCCCGCACTTCTACATGCCGTATCCCGCGCGGCTGAACCCACATGTCGACGAGGCGCGTGCCCATTCGACCGAGTGGGCACGCGAGATGGGCATGCTGGAGGGATCCGGGGTCTGGGAGCAGGCCGACCTCGACGCGCACGACTACGGACTGCTCTGCGCCTACACCCACCCCGAGTGCGACGCCGACGCTCTCTCCCTCATCACCGACTGGTACGTGTGGGTCTTCTTCTTCGACGACCACTTCCTGGAGATCTTCAAGCGCACCCAGGACCGCGCCGGCGGCAAGGCCTATCTGGACCGGCTCCCACTGTTCATGCCGATGGACCTGTCGACCCCGATGCCCGAGCCGCAGAACCCGGTCGAGGCGGGCCTCGCCGACCTGTGGACGCGTACGGTGCCGGCGATGTCGGTCGACTGGCGCCGCCGGTTCGCGGTCGCCACCGAGCACCTCCTCAACGAGTCCCTGTGGGAGCTGTCCAACATCAACGAGGGCCGCGTCGCCAACCCCGTCGAGTACATCGAGATGCGCCGCAAGGTGGGCGGCGCCCCCTGGTCGTCGGGCCTGGTGGAGTACGCGACGGCCGAAGTCCCCGCCGCCGTCGCGGAGTCCAGGCCACTCAGGGTCCTGATGGAGACGTTCTCCGACGCCGTGCACCTGCGCAACGACCTGTTCTCCTACCAGCGCGAGGTCGAGGACGAGGGCGAACTCAGCAACGGCGTCCTGGTGCTGGAGAAGTTCTTCGGCTGCACCACCCAGGAAGCCGCCGACACCGTCAACGACGTCCTCACCTCCCGGCTCCACCAGTTCGAGCACACCGCCCTCACCGAAGTCCCCGCCGTGGCGTTGGAGAAGCGGCTCACCCCGCAGGAGGTCGCGGCGGTGGCGGCGTACACCCAGGGGCTGCAGGACTGGCAGTCCGGGGGCCATGAGTGGCACCTGCGCTCCAGCCGGTACATGAACGAGCACGCCGTCTCCACCGCCCCCTGGCGGGGCCTGACCGGCCCCGGAACCTCCGCCGCCGACATCGGCGCGCTGCTCGCCTCGGCGGGTGCGGAACGCCTGCGCGCCTACACGCATGTGCCGTTCCAGAAGGTCGGCCCGTCCCGACTGCCCGACTTCTACATGCCGTTCCAGGTGGAGCTGAGCCCGCATCTGAACGACGCCCGCCCGCGCCTGACCGAGTGGATGCACCGCATGGGCATGCTCCAGGAGGGTGTCTGGGACGAGGACAAGCTCGCCGCCTACGATCTCCCGCTGTGCTCGGCGGGCCTCGATCCGGACGCCACACCGCAGGCCCTCGACCTCAGCGCGCAGTGGCTGGCCTGGGGCACCTACGGCGACGACTACTACCCCCTCGTCTTCGGCAACCGCCGCGACCTGGCCGCCGCGCGGCTCACCACCCAGCGGCTGTCGGACTGCATGCCCCTCGACGGTGAGCCGGTGACGGTCCCCGTCAACGGCATGGAACGCGGCCTGATCGACCTGTGGGCGCGTACGACGGCGGACATGACACCCGACCAGCGACGCACCTTCAAGGACTCGGTGGACGTCATGACCGAGAGCTGGGTGTGGGAGCTGTCCAACCAGCTCCAGAACCGCATCCCCGACCCCGTCGACTACCTGGAGATGCGCCGCGCCACCTTCGGCTCCGACCTCACCCTCAGCCTGTGCCGGATGGGCCACGGGCCCGCCATCCCGCCGGAGGTGTACCGCAGCGGGCCCGTGCGCGCGCTGGAGAACGCCGCCGTCGACTACGCCTGCCTCATCAACGACGTCTTCTCGTACCAGAAGGAGATCGAGTACGAGGGCGAGATCCACAACGCGATCCTCGTCGTGCAGAACTTCTTCGGCATCGACTACCCCACCGCGCTGGAGGTCGTGCACGATCTGATGACCCAGCGCATGCAGCAGTTCGAGCATGTGGCGGCCCACGAACTTCCCATCGTCTACGAGGACTTCGGGCTCTCGGACGAGGCTCGGGAGATCATGGGCAACTACGTCGTCGACCTGCAGAACTGGCTGGCGGGCATCCTGCACTGGCACCAGCAGGTCGACCGTTACAAGGCCGAGTACCTGGCCCGCCGCGCCCACGGCTTCCTGCCGGACCGCGCGCCCGCCGTGCCCGTCCTCAGCTGACCTCCCACACCCGGGTGGCAGTCTCCTCGGCGAGCTCTCGTACGCCCTTCGCGGCGTTCTCCGAGAGCTCGCCGAGTATCGCGTCGGCGGCCGTGAGGAGAGCGCGGGCATCCTCCGGAAGGTCCGCGTCGGCCAGGGCGAGGGTCAGCCGGTAGTGCTCCTCGGCGATGAAACGGCCCAGGTTCACACCCTGCCAGTGCTGCAGGGAGTCGTCCGAGGGCTCCGCCAGGATCTCGACCAGAGCCGCCAAGGTCCGGACGGCCTGCGAGAGTTCACCGGCCGCACGCTCCAGGCGGGCCTGGTCCAGGCGGGCCGATACCCGGTCCCACGCCGACTCCTGCAAAGCGGTGTACAGGCGCTGGGCGCGCAGTGCCTGGGGCAGGTCGCCGAGCTCCTCGAAGTCGTGGGCGAGGGCGCGCAGTGGGGCCGTGGTCAGCGCACGTGGCGCGTGGGGGCGGCGGAGTCTGCTCTGGTCCATGAAGATCCCGTCGAGCTCGCGGATCAGCGAGACCCGGGCGAGTTCGGTCATGCCCTGGTCCCGGGCCAGGTCGGTCCAGGTGCCCACCGGTTCGTCCTCGGGATCCGCACCGAACAGCGAGTCGTCGAGCCCTCGCGCCCACTCCCGCAACTCGTCCGAACTCGCGCCCGCTTCCGGCATCCCGCCGAGGCCGCACGCGGTGTCGAAGTCCGTCTCCCGCACCTCGTGCAGCAGCGGCAGATCCCGGGTGTCGCCGCGCAGCCCCACCAGCACGGCGGCGAGCCGCAGTTCGTCCGTCATCGAGGACTGCGCCTCATGCCGCACCAGATGACGCAGCAACTGCAGGTCCCCCTCGGCGCGGTCGAACTGCGCGGCCCGCAGGGCGAGTCGACGCCGTACGGGATCCTCGGCGACCGCGTCCAGGGCCGTGCGGTCGCCCGCCCGCAGCAGCGCGAGGTCGGCGCGGCCCGCCGCGAGTACCGGCTCCCACAGCGGAGGAACCGGCGGGCCGAGCAACTCGTACGCGCACCCCTCGTCGGCGTTGAGCAGCACGAAGTCGGGCTCGGTGCGCAGGAGTGCGGCATGCAGCATGCCCACGAGCTCGACGGGGGAGCGCTCCGGGAAGCCCAGCGCGGTGCGGAGTTCGGTCCGCTCCTCGTCGATGCCGTGGTACTCGCGGATCTCCTCCTCGGTCTCCGCGACGCACGCCAGGATCTTCTCCGCACCGTCGTCCGGCGACAGGCGTGTGTAGTCGTGCCAGCCGGGCAGGCCGATCATGATCTCGAGCGCCTCGTCGACACCGGAGCCGATGATCCCGGCGCTGCCCTCCGAGTCGGCGTACAGCATCGAGCCGTCCGCGCACACGAAATACGTACCGCCCGTGTCGTCCCCCGCCACCATCTCCAGCGGCCCGCCCGAGGCGAGGCGGACCTCCTCGACATGGCCGTGAGCAGCGCGGGCCAGGTCGAAGTTGAAGGGGAAGGCGGCCAGTTCGGCCAGGCGGGGGTTCTGCCGGAGCAGCCGCAGCGCGTGATCGGTCATGTCACAGAACGTAACAGCCGCCGCTGACAACGGACTTCCGGCCTCCGGGTGCCATTTCCGAAACTTTTCGTACGGAACGGGATATTCCGGGAACTTCGGCGGTGCGCCGCGAGTCTTCTGGGATGAGGGGAACAGACGACGAGAACACACGGGGGTGTTCGACCTTGACCGACATCATCGAGAGGTTCACGGACAGCGACGCCAAGACCGAGACGGGGGAGCGGTCGCTCGACACCGGCGAGCTCACGCCGTACGTGGCCCCGCTGCCCGTCCCGACCGTCCTGCGCCCGGCCTCCGACGACGTCCTGCGTGAGACCGAGATCGCGCTGCGCCCGACCTGGGTCCGCCTGCACCCGCAGCTGCCGCCGACCCTGATGTGGGGGTACGACGGCCAGGTGCCGGGCCCGACCATCGAGGTGCGGCGCGGACAGCGGGTGCGCATCGCGTGGACCAACCGCATTCCCAAGGACGGCGAGTACCCGGTGACCTCGGTGGAGGTGCCGCTGCGTACGGACGGCCGCCCGCAGTCCTCCACCGAGCCCGGCCGCGACGGCGTGGAGCCCAACAAGGACGTCGCCGCCCTGCCCGCCTGGTCGGTGACCCATCTGCACGGCGCCCAGACGGGCGGCGGCAACGACGGCTGGGCGGACAACGCGGTCGGCTTCGGTGACGCCCAGTTGTCCGAGTATCCGAACGACCATCAGTCGGTGCAGTGGTGGTACCACGACCACGCGTGACTGAAGAGAGCAACAGGTTATCGCGAACCTCTGACCAGGGGCTATGGCTGGGCAGCAGGAAGCCCCCGCCCGGTGCGTCTCGGGGGATGTACGCACTCAGACGGGGGCAGTCTTCATCCCCAGCGAACGGGCTCAGCGTCGCCGCCTACGCACACGGGGCAGGGAAGCCGTTCGGTCCACCCGCAGCGCCGACACCCGCCGAAGCCACAGCAGCTTTCGCACCAAATTTCACGGTGGCCAGCGCAGCATCCGCATAGTTCGCCGTGCTTCCACAGGGACCAGGGCTCTTCGCCAGGGGTTCGACTTGCGCGGGGAACGGCTCAACGCACCGGCAGCAAGGGCGCTGGAAACGGCGCTACGCGAGACTATGAGCCCGCGCTGAGGCCAGACAGCCCCGTTCACCCGCCGGGGGAGGGCAGAGGAACGGGGCTGGAGGGTTAGGCGCTCCGGACGGGTACAGGGTTGCCGGGCGAGTCCAACCACACATGCTCGCCGTCAGCGTCCACCGTCAACCCGAAACGGTCGAAGCCGGGGCGGCCCTGCTTTTCCCACCAGAGATAGGCGGCCTCCACTTCATCCCAGAGTCGGCGTGGGCCGGACTGATAGACCTCGAATTCCTCTCGGCCCTTTTCGTAGTCCGCCGTTGCCCATGACGTTACGGCCGTATCCCGGAGCCACAGCGTGTATGAGCCGTCGTCGTATGACTCCATCCACGGAAAGGCACTGGGCACCTGCACGCCGATGGCGAACATGATGGGCCAGTCGCCTACAGCATCCGGGGAAACAGCCGTAACGCTGCGGGTGCCGTCCGCTGGCCACTTCCGACCACCGAGGTATTCCCGGACGTGCGTGCGCTGGACTCGCTGAGCGCGAAGCCGCATGAACGCCGACGAGCCGACGAACCAGCCGGAAGCCGATCCATCCCCGGACACGCTCAGCCGCACAACGGCTTCCCCGCCGTACGTCGGTCCCCACGGCGCGAGGATGATCCCGCCCGGCTTCGTCTGCTCGATCCATCGCCGGGGAACGCTGCCGATTGAGGCCGTGGCAATCAGCCGGTCGTACGGCGCTCCCTCGGGGTAACCCTCTGCCCCATCGCCGATGATGGACACGGGATCGAATCCCGCGTCATTCAGGCGTTTACGCGCTTCCCTCGCGCTGGTCCCGTCCAGTTCGACCGTGAACACGTTCTCGCCCCCGAGCCGGTGAGAGAGCAGGGCGGCATTCCAGCCGGTACCGGTGCCGATTTCCAACACCCGCTGACCCGCATCAACGTCCAGCGCATCGAGCATCGAAAACACCATGGTCGGCATAGAACTTGAGCTAGACGGAATCCTGCCTTTTCCGGGGCCGGTGTACGCGCCGTCATCCCATTGCGTCGTAATCGGAGCGTCCTGGTAGACAGCCTCCCACCACGTGTCAGGTTCCTCGCTGCGAATGACTCGGTCACCCTGCCGATTCATGCCAGCGCGCCCCGGCCAGATCACGTCAGGAACGAACAGTTCGCGTGGTACGGCCTTGAACGCTGGCAGCCAATCGGCTTTCAGCGCACCCTTTTCCATGAGTACGGAGGCGAGCCCCTCAGGGCCCGCCCCCTTCGTACCGGGAGTGCTCACTTACTTGCCGTCCGCCGGTCCCTGGCCGTCGTTCGTGTTACCGCCCTCATCCGAACCGCCTCCACCGTGCTTGTTCCCGCTGTCGCTGTCGTCCTGCCCACCGTCGGCCATCGTCAGCCACAAGTCACGCACTTGGGTACCTCCCGGTTGATGTTGCCGCTGGAACCGTCCCGCTGTCTGCGAAACGGCGACGGATATTGATCACCATGGAAGGGGCATCAGTTGCCCACCCGCGCACAAGGGACATGGGACCTTGCAGCGATGATTGCAAGACCAACACCCCTCGAATCCGAAACAGATCGGGCACCAGATTTCCCTATGCCCGGTACACATCCCGCAGTATTCACCGAACGACCACAGCGCATACATGGTCGATACGGGCCTACGCGGGTCTGTGCGTGCCACTACAGGATTTCGCCACGGCTTCGAGCGTTGGCCCTGGCGACTCGTTCCCGCAGCGCCGGACGCTCGATACCAGAATGTGGTGCAGGGTCGGCACCATCAGCCGTAGTACCGAGCGCATCGTCAGGATCCTTGAAGACCAACAACTGTCCGTCGTGGCCGAGCATCCGAATCGCGCTGGACAGTCGGGCCCTTGCGTCGCTCGCCATCGTCGCTCGCCCCTTCTGGTCAACTTCCGTCAGCGCACGGGTTATATCGTCAGCGGTGGGGGCAGGGTCGGGCATCGTAGTTCCCTTTCGAAAAAGGCCACCCCCAGCCGGCTCGGAGATCTACCCAGGTCAGCGGCATGGACGGGGATGGGCGGGTGGTTCGCAATCGTGCAGCGAGGCAGGTACCAAAGTTGGTAGGTGCTGTGGTAGTTACGCGCCCTTAAGTCGCCTGAACTGACCGTCCCAGAGGGAATGATGGGGCTTGCACATAGGTGTGTAGTCGGCGGGGTCCGGCGAATAGGCGAACGGCCCATCTTTCAGGTGCGGCACCATCGGGAGTAGTGACCAGCTGGCGGCTGGCGCGCCGCAGTAGCAGGTGTGGTCGGCGGCCTTGCCACGTTCCTTCTCGATCCGCAGATGTGCGTCCCGGTAACGCCTGTGCGGCTCTCTGTTTGCCCCCGTCTGGCGGCGCTGCCAACGTGCACGGCCAGCGGGTGTCTTGTTGTATTTACGATCCCTCTCGCGAGCACACGGCCGACACAGGTAGGCAAACCCGGACCACGTGTTGGAGGCGCGAATTAGGCTGGTTGCGTCTGTCAGGTTTTCGCATTGGCGGCACGTGGCAGCCAGTAGCTTGCGGTATGGCGGCATGATGGATTTCTCCAGAAACGAAGAAAAGGCCCTGTGCCTGCGGAACCGGTCCCCTGCCGCCAGGAAGAGGGATCAGTTCGACGCAGGCACAGGGCCTTTGGTCTGTGGGTGTACGCGTGGTCTGTGCTGGCGGCACCTACGTACGGAGGGGCACGCGCTTCGTCGTGCCTAATCAGTAACTAGCGAGTCGGTCGCCTGTGTAGAAATGTAGGAATGAAGGGCACTCGGGTTTACCCCTATAGGCCTTAGATGGTTGTGGAAATGGCTACAGAACTACATTTCTACATTCTTGCAGGTCAGAAGGGTATTCTGACGGTGTGTCAGATTTGGAACTACATGGGGGTGCGATCACCCGCCCCTCACTCGCTGTGTAGTTGGGGCGCCGAGGCCCTGTGCGCCCGTCTGAGGGCATGAAAAAGCCCCGCTGGGGGAATCCCGTCCAACGGGGCTGTAAGGCGCTGTGTGAGCCTCTCAGGGCTCTACTGGGCCAGTATCTCCGGGAAGCCGAGCATGGCCTGTTGAAGCCGCTCTGTGCGGTCTATTCGCTGCGCCAGGTACACGCTGTCGTCACCAGCGCTGCGGGCGGCGTAGAGCCTGTCCAGTCGGCGGGCAATGGTTCGGTACTCGACCTCGCGCGCCCATGCGATTTCTTCGGCGTCGAACTGGTCTCTGGTCATCTAAACTGGTCCTTCCCTTAGTGGGAGCACCGGTCAGGTCTCTTCCGTCAAGTCGTGGCCTGACCGGTGCTATTGGTTACCGCTGAATCAGACAGCGGATGCCGTACGGCTCTTCTCCCACGCAACCCACGCGGCCTCTACCGCTGGGTTTACGCTGTCGTCGCGCCATTCAGGCTCAAGCCGATCGAGAATGGGTGTCCGGTCGCCCGGCTTAGTCGGCAGCGAAATCGTCAGGCTCTTACACGCTGCCTTGAAAAGTGCCCGGCGCCCCTCGATGCCTTCGGCCTCCCAGATGGCTGTCAGTGCGTAAGGGTCCATCAGCGGCGTGAGATCAGCTTCCACTGACAGCTCATCAAGCTCTGTGCGCAGTTCGGCAACCAGCTCATCCTGTTGCTTGCGCAGTTCTTCAAATGTGGCCTCATCCATCCGGCCGAACACGAAGAATTCTTTGCGAAGCTTCGCCTGTCGCTCAATGGCAGCGTCATACAGGGCCGTTGTCTTCTGTTTGCGCGCTTCTTTCTCGGGATCGGCGTATGCGAGCCACCGCCGAGCAATGTCATGGATCGTAGGCGACTCGGGGGACAAACTGAGGATGTGGTTTATCCAGAGAACAGCTACGGCCTCATCAACTCGTTGGCGTGAAGTTACTGTGCCTTTGCACGCTGTCTCTCCCTGCGATACGCGGGTCTCGCACCTGTAGTTCGTCCCTCCGTTGCTCATGGGTCCCTTACAGCGAGGGCAGAGCAGAATCCACCCTGCCACTGTCTTGTGCTGGCGCACGCCCCGTCCGGTGCCCTTGGTGCGTCCCTTCCCGCGTTCGCTGCCCGTGCGTCCCGCGAAGATCTTCTGAATCTTGAGCCATTCCGCGTATGTGACGACACCCTCGCCACAGCTCACCGGGTTGCCCTTGTCATCGAGCAACGGCTCAGCGCGCTTGATCCACTTGTCCAGCGGGTTTCCGTCCTCGTCGAATACCCGCTCACGGTCCGGGACCAGACCGGCCCACGCTGGGGAGTGTGCAAGGTGGATGATGGTCTGCGCTCGCCACAGTTTGCCTTTGCGTGTGCGCTTCCCCTCGTTGTTGAGGGTCTGTGCGATCCACTGAGGCACTTTGCCGCTGAGGAGGTACTCGGCGATGCGCCGGGCTAGTGGGTGCTCAGATGCGAGTCGTTTTAGCTTCCTTGAGCCCTTGGGCGAGTACAGGCCAAACGGGGCTATCCCGCCGTGCCAATTGCCCTCTCGTTTTTCCTCATCAGAGCTGGACTGTGTACGGTCCGTGATTGACTTGGCCTCTTCGCGTGCGCGGTCAGCGAGGATTCCGAAGACGATTCGCATGCCAGGCTGTGCGGAGTCCAAGCCTTCACTGGTAGAGACGATCCGGGCGCGCTGCTTTCGCTCAAAATCGTCAATGAGCCTGTCTACGGCGCCCATTCCTCGCCGGGACAGCCGGTCAGTGCGCCATACGTACAGCGTCTTGGAAAGCCCGCGCAGAACGGCGTCACATGCGCTGTCGAATTCCTCGCGCCGTACGTGTGCCTTGCTCGCGCTGCGCTGCTCAAACCAGACGTGCCGGATCTGCTTTCGCTCTTCGTGTGCACGGCGGCAGATATCGCGCAGATGACCACGCAGCGCGGTAAGAGTGTCTTTCTTCTTGGAGCGCCTGAGGTAGGCCTCTGCAAAATCGGCAGGGTCACCGGTCGCTGGTTCCCAAAGCCCTAGCTCTTTGATCTCGTCATCGCTGAAGCCAAGTGCTCGCAGCGCTGGAAGGTCTGCCCGTTCCATCGTGTTCCGTTCGCCGAAGTCGTACCGCCCGTTTGTGCTGGGGCGTCGCAGTCTTCGAGCGAGTCGAACGCCAGGTAGACGGAGGCGAATCGCTGGTATGACTCAAAATCCCAGGTCAGAGGCGGTGTTGCACCCTTCGGCCACGACCACGCCATGAACATCACGCGGTGGAACGTGATGACGGGCCTGTACGGCACCTACCTCGTCCGTGACGACGAGGAGGACGCCCTTCATCTCCCCCGCGGGGACCGGGAGATCCCGCTGCTGCTGGCGGACCGCAACCTCGACACCGACGAGGACGGCCGTCTCAACGGCCGGCTGCTGCACAAGACGGTGATCGTCCAGGCGAAGAACCCGGAGACGGGCAAGCCGGTCTCCATCCCGTTCACCGGCCCGTACACCACCGTCAACGGCCGCATCTGGCCGCACGCCGAGGTGGACGCCGCCTGGTACCGCTTCCGGCTGGTCAACGCGTCCAACGCGCGCATCTACAACCTCGTCGTGGTCGACGAGGACGACAACCCGGTCCCGGGCATCGTGCACCAGATCGGCAGCGACGGCGGACTGCTGCCGCGCCCGGTGCCGATCGACTTCGACGGCGCGCTGCCGACACTCAGCGCGGCGCCGGCCGAGCGCTTCGACCTGCTCGTCGACTTCCGCGCTCTCGCGGGCCGCACGCTCCGCCTGGTCAACAAGGGCCGCAACCAGCCGCCCGGCGTACCCGACCCGGCGGGCGACGTGCGCTATCCGGCGGTCATGGAGTTCCGGGTCGGGGAGAGCTGCGAGGCGGACACCTTCGAGCTGCCCGAGGTGCTCTCAGGTTCCTTCCGGCGGCTCACGCACGACATCGAGCACGGGCACCGGCTGATCGTGCTCACCCCGCCCGCCACCAAGGGCGCCGGCGGTCACCCGGAGATCTGGGAGATGGCGGAGGTCGAGCACCCGGGCGACATCCACGTCCCCACCGAGGGCGTCATCCAGGTCACCGGCCCGGACGGGAGGACCAGGACATACCGGCGCACGGCACGGACGTTCAACGACGGCCTCGGCTTCACCATCGCCGAGGGCAGCCACGAGCAGTGGAGCTTCCTCAACCTGGCGCCCATCATCCACCCCATGCACATCCACCTGGCCGACTTCCAGCTGCTGGGCAGGGACGCCTACGACGTCTCGGGCTTCGACCCGGCGGTGGGCGGCACCCGCGGCCCGATCCGGTTCGACGCCGGTTCGTCGATCCCGCTCGCACCCAACGAGCTCGGGTACAAGGACGTCTTCCAGGTGCCCGGCAACCAGATGCTGCGTGTGATGGGGAAGTTCGACGGCGCATACGGCCGGTTCATGTACCACTGCCACCTGCTCGAGCACGAGGACATGGGCATGATGCGGCCCTTCGTCGTCATGCCCGCGGAGGCGCTGAAGTTCGACCACGGCGGCGGTCACGGCGGTCACGGGGAGGGGCACACGGGCTGACGTACGCGCGCGTGGCGCGTCCCGTGCCGGGGGGGGTGCGTCACGCGCGCGTGGTGGCCTTGCTCGCCGCGTGCTCGACCGCGGCTCGCGCCAGTGCCCGGACGACCGGGTGCGGGCGCGAGCCGTCCCCGGACAGCTCCGGCTGGAAGAGCGTGGCCAGGAAGAAGGGGTGGCCGGGCAGTTCGGCGACCCGGAGGTGGCCGTCCTCGTCGTGCCCGGAGAAGCGCAGCCCGTGCGCGCTGAGGGTGTCGAGGTGGCGAGTGGGTCCGTAGGCACAGAAGTACCGTTCGACGGTTCGCTCCGAGCCGATCACCGACTGGGCGAGCGAGCCGGACTCGATCCGGACCACCGCCTCATGGCCGACCAGCGAGCAGGCCAGGGGTTCGATGAGGAAGTCGTCGGCGTCGGGGTCGTTCTCGGCGTGCGCGACACGGTTCAGTCCGCACACGTCACGGGCGTACTCGAGGAGCGCGTGCTGGAAGCCGCCGCACGTGCCGAGGAACGGGATGCCCTCCTCGCGCGCGGTGCGGATCGCGGACAGCACCCCCGCCTCGCTGCGGTACGGGCTGCCCGGCAGCACCCACACGGCGTCGAAGCCGCGCACCGCGTCGTCGTCCGCCGCGTCCTGCGACGGGATCCAGTAGGCGTCGAGGACGAGCCGGTCGCGTTCGGACAGGGCGTCCAGCAGAAGCGGCACGCGCGTGTGCGAGGCGACATTGGGAGAGCGGTCCCCGACCAGGGCGAGCTTGGCCGTCCGAGCGGCGGTGTGTGTCATGGGCTCATCCTGGGCGCGGCCCCGAGTTCACGTCCAACGATGATTTCTGCATGCTCGATAAGCGAGGCTGATGTCGTACGGGATGCTGTCGGACATGGACCCGCACCTGCTGCGCACGTACGTCACCGTCGCCCGCCTCGCCTCGTTCTCCGAGGCCGCGCGCGAGCTGGGCTACACCCAGTCGGCGGTCTCCCAGCACATCGCCGCGCTCGAACAGGACCTCGGCGCCCCGCTGCTCACCCGCCGCCCCGTCGCGCCCACTGCGGCGGGCACACGGCTGCTGGAACACGCGGACCCGCTGCTGCTGCGTCTGGAGGCGGCCCGCGCGGACGTCGTACGCATGGCGTCCGCACCCGCCCACGGACTGACCCTCGCGGCCTCGTCGACCGCGCTCGGACCACGCGTCCTCGCCGCGCTCCCGGCCTCCGGGGTGACCCTGCGCGTGCTGCCCCGCGACGAGATCCCCGCGGCGGTCGCCACCGGCACGGCGGACCTCGGCCTGGTGGACGGCCTGGCCGCCCCGAGCGACCCGCTGCCCCTGCCCGACGTGGCACCACTGACCACATTCGGCGTGGGCGAGGAGCCCGTCCGAGCCCTCCTGCCCGACACCCATCCGCTCGCCCGGCGCACGGCCCTGCGCCTCGCCGACCTGGCCGACGCCCGCTGGCTCGACGCCCCCGACGCGGGCCTGCCGCTCGCCCACCTCCGCGCCGCGAACGGCGGCCACGGCTTCCGGTCCGCCCTGCGCTACGAGGGCACCGACGTCCGTGCCCTCACCGCGCTCGCCGCCGCCGGTCACGGCCTGACCCTGCTGCCACGCCCAGTAGCCGACGGCGTGCCCGGCACGGTCGCCGTACCCGTCACGGAACCTCGTGTCGTGCACCGGACGGAACTGGTGCACGCGGGGGCACTCGGGGGAGCCGCGGCGGCGCTCGCGCAGGTGCTGGCCGAACGGGAGTGAGGCGGGACCCGCTCGCCGCCCGCCTACCGACGTCCCGTGTCCGTCGTGACGTCCATGGCCTCTTCAGGGGCTTCCCGTTCCTGACCACCGGTCAGTCTCACTCGATCGTGGCTCGTTGTGCGCCGGTGCGCAGGGTAGTCACCAGGCGGAGGCGATCCGATGGAACAGACTGCGTTGCGACCGAAGCCCATGCCAGGTCAGGGGCCCGGCGACGGCGACAGGCCGGGCCCCGGCGCACGGCGCCCGCACGCCGCGCCCCCTCGACGCGGCCGACGGCTCACGACCCTGCTGCTCGCGCTGCTGGCCGGGCTGGTCCTGCTCCTGTCCGGAGTCGGACTCGGTGCGATGGGGGCCACGGTGATCGGTATGAGCAGACTCGCCGAGCTGCGGCACCAGGCGGAGCAGGGCGCCCCCGGAAGCCCGGCCACCTCCGCACTGCCCGGTTCCTCGGCCCGGCCGTCCCGGTCGTCGCCCTCCGCGTCGACTCCCGCCGCCGTCGCGATCCTCGGCGTGGAGGCCGTGGACGCCGAGAAGCCGGGTGCCCTGGTCGTCGGCGTGCACGTGCCCGGTCCCGGATACGCGGCCGGCCTGGTCCGGGGCGACGTGGTCCTCGCGTTCGACAGGACCCGCGTCGACTCGGCCGCCGACCTGGCGCGCGCCGTCGCCGGGGCCCGCCCGGGCCGCGACGCCGTCCTGACGGTGCGCCACCGCAGCGGCGGCTACCAGCAGCTGAGAGTGGTCCCGGGCGTCGTCACCTGACCGCCCCGCACTCCCGGTCGAGGACGCGAAAACCACTCGCCACGCTCCGTCGACAGGGCCACGATGACCCCATGCCGACCAGCCTCATCGCCTTCCTGGGGGCGTGTACCCTCGTCGCCGCCTCGCCGGGGCCCAGCACCGTGCTGATCATCAAGCAGTCCCTGCACAGCAGGCGCTCCGGATTCCTGACCGTGCTCGGCAACGAGACCGGCGTCTTCATCTGGGGCGTCGTCGCCGCGTTCGGCCTGACCGCGCTGCTGACCGCCTCCGAGGCGGCGTACGACGTGATGCGGATCGTCGGCGCGGTGGTGCTCGTCGGCTTCGGCGTCCAGGCGCTGCGGGAGGCACGCCGTGCCAAGGGGGCGCCGGAGGTCGCATGGGAGGGCGCCCGGAAGAGCGGCTGGGCCTCCTACCGCGGCGGGCTGCTGCTCAACCTCGCCAACCCCAAGGCGGCCGTCTTCGCCCTGTCCTTCCTCCCGCAGTTCGTGCCGGAAGGGGCCCCGCACCTGCCGACCATGGTCGGGCTCGCCGCGCTGTGGGCGGTCTACGAGGTCGGCTACTACGGCCTGTACGTGTGGTTCGTCGGCCGGATGAAGACCCTGCTCTCCCGCGCGGGCGTGCGCCGGCGCCTGGAACAGGTCTCCGGGGGCGTGCTGCTGCTCCTCGGCGTCCGTATGGCACTGGACACCTGACGCCATGCCCGGCAGGCCTCGCGGCGAGCCGCCCGAAAGCTCCGCCGATCGGCTCGCGCCACCCCCTCCGTACGGGCAGGATGCTGCCCGTAGTCCTTTCACGCGCCCAGGGAGGCCCGGATGACCGGTACCGCACCCGCGCCCTTCACCGCCGACGACTACAGGGCCCGTATGGCACGTGCCGCGCGGACGGCCGCGGACGCCGGGCTGGCCGGGCTCCTGGTGGCACCCGGCCCCGACCTGGTGTGGCTCACCGGCTACGCGCCCCCCGCGGAGACCGAGCGGCTCACCCTGCTGGTCCTCGTCCCCGGCCGGGACCCCGTCCTCGTCGTCCCCGCCCTGGAGGCCCCGGACGCCGCGAAGGCCGTCGGCGCGCCCGGCCTGACCCTGCGCGACTGGACCGACGGCCAGGACCCCTACGCCGCCACCGCCGCCCTCCTGGACACCAGCGGCCGGTTCGGCATCAGCGACAACGCCTGGGCGATGCATCTGCTGGCGCTCCAGAAGGAGCTGCCCGGCACCTCGTACGCCTCCCTGACCGACGCCCTGCCGATGCTGCGGGCCGTCAAGGACGCCGCCGAGCTGGAGCTGTTGGCGGCCGCGGGTGCGGCCGCAGACGCAACGTTCGAGGAGATCCGGAAGGTTCCCTTCGGAGGCCGCCGCGAGTCCGAGGTCGCGTCCGACATCGCCCACCTGCTGCGACGCTTCGGCCACTCCCAGGTCGACTTCACCATCGTCGCCTCCGGCCCCAACGGCGCCAACCCGCACCACGAGGTCGGCGACCGCGTGATCGAACGCGGCGACATGGTCGTCCTCGACTTCGGCGGCCTGAAGAACGGCTACGGCTCCGACACCTCCCGCACCGTCCACGTCGGCGAACCCACCGACGAGGAGCGGCGGGTCCACGACCTGGTGCGCGCGGCCCAGGAGGCGGGTTTCAGCGCCGTACGGCCCGGAGCCGCCTGCCAGGAGGTCGACCGGGCCGCCCGCGCGGTCATCGAGGACGCCGGGTACGGCGACTACTTCATCCACCGCACCGGGCACGGCATCGGCGTCACCACGCACGAACCGCCGTACATGATCGAGGGCGAGGAGCAGCCCCTGGTGCCGGGCATGTGCTTCTCCGTGGAGCCCGGCGTCTACCTGCCCGGCCGCTTCGGAGTGCGCATCGAGGACATCGTGACGGTCACCGAGGACGGCGGCCGGCGCCTCAACGACACCACCCGCGAGATGGTCATAGTGGACTGACCCGGCGACCCGTCCCGGAGCAAGGAGCCCCCGTAGACCCCCGAGCGACAACGGCGCGACCATGACCCAGGCACCGACACCCACCGCGGACACCGTCCGCCGACTGGTCCGTTCCCTGCTCAAGGACAACGTGGCCGACTCGGCCGGACCCGAGGTCCGGCCCGCCGGAGCGGGCGCCGAACCCGCCACCTGGTGGGTCGGCACCCGCCATGTGCTGCGCCTCGCCCCCGACCGGGAGGCCGCCGTCCGCCAGCGCCGCGAACTGCGCCTGCGCGACCTGGTCCGCCCGCACGTCCCGGTGGCGGTCCCGACGAGCGTCGCGTACGGCGAGTGGGCGCCCGGGCTGAGCTACACCCTGGACAACAAGGTGCCCGGCGGGGCGGGCGCCCAGCACGACGTGTCCGCGGTCGGTGAGGCCGATCTGGCCGGGCTGCTCACGGGGCTGCGAGAGGTCCCCGTACGGCAGGCCGAGACGCTCGGCGTGCCGCGCGCCGCGCCGCGCTCCCTGGAGTCCATGCGGCGCGCCGCCGAACCCGCCGCAGCGCGCCTCGCCGCCGCCGACGAGTTCGACGCCGCCCGCCTGCGTCAGCTCACCCAGCCCGCCGCCGTCCAGCTCGCGGCCCAGCCCGGCACCGCGGTCCTCGTCCACCACGCCCTCACCGGCGACCACCTCGTCGTCAGCGCCGACGGCAGGGTGCGCGGCATCCTCGGCTGGGCCGACACGGTCCTCGGTGACCCCGCCGAGGACATCGCCGGTCTCGCCCTCGCCGTCGGCTCCCCGGCCGCAGTGCGCGCCGCCACCCTGGCCGGTTACGGCGCCCGCCCCTGCCTGCGCGGCCTCTGGCTCGCCCGCTGCGACGCGCTCGTCCACCTCGCGGGGCGCCTCGACGGCAAGGGCGAGACACCACTGCCGCTGCTGAGGACACAGCTCCGCCACGCGTGGGAGGCGATCCTGCTGGAGCGCGTGACGGAGCTGAGGGAGGCCGGGGAGGGCCGGGAGGAGGACGCGGACGAGGAGCTCTGACAGCTTCCCGGCCAGCCCCGCAACAGTTTGATGGCGGACTCCCCGGTCAGCCCGGCAACAGCTCGATGCCGGGCTCCCCGGTCATCCCTGCAACAGCACCACGCCCGACTCCCCGGGCACATGCAGCACCCCGTCCGCGCCCGGCGCCTCCACGGGCTCCCACGCGGCCAGTACGGCCGCCTTGCGGGGGCCCAGCGGGATCGCCGCGGGTTCCTTGGCGAGGTTGACGGCCACGCGTACGTCGCCGCGGCGGAAGGCGAGCCAGCGCTGCTGCTCGTCGTAGGCCACCTTGGTGTCGGCGAGGTCGGGATCCGTGAGGTCGGGCTGCTCGTGGCGCAGGGCGATGAGACGGCGGTACCAGGCCAGCACGCGCGCGTGGGGCTCGCTGTCGAGCTCGGACCAGTCGAGGCAGGAGCGGTCCCGGGTCGCCGGGTCCTGCGGGTCGGGCACGTCCTCCTCCGCCCAGCCGTGCGCGGCGAACTCCCGCCGCCTGCCCCGCCGTACGGCGTCGGCGAGCTCCGGGTCGGTGTGGTCGGTGAAGAACTGCCAGGGCGTGCCCGCCGCCCACTCCTCGCCCATGAACAGCATCGGCGTGAACGGGGCGGTCAGCGTCAGCGTGGCCGCACAGGCCAACAGGCCGGGGGAGAGGGAGGCGGCCAGACGGTCGCCCTGGGCCCGGTTGCCGACCTGGTCGTGGGTCTGGCCGTAGCCGAGGAGGCGGTGCGCCGCCACACGCGTGCGGTCCAGGGGGCGCCCGTGGCGCCGGCCCCGGAAGCTGGAGTACGTGCCGTCATGGAAGTACCCGTCGGTGAGCGTCTTGGCCAGGCCCGCCATGGGGGCGCGGGCGAAGTCGGCGTAGTAGCCCTGGGACTCGCCGGTCAGGGCGGTGTGCAGGGTGTGGTGGAAGTCGTCGTTCCACTGGGCGTGCAGACCGAGGCCGCCCGCCTCGCGCGCGGTGATGAGCCGAGGGTCGTTGAGATCGGACTCGGCGATCAGATACAGCGGCCGGGCGAGTTCGGCCGAGAGGGTGTCGACGGCCGTCGACAGTTCCTCCAGGAAGTGGCACGCGCGCGTGTCCACCAGCGCGTGCACCGCGTCCAGACGCAGCCCGTCGATCCGGTAGTCCCGCAGCCAGGCCAGCGAGCTCTCCACGAGATACGCACGGACCTCGTCCGAGCCGGGCGCGTCCAGGTTGACGGCCGCGCCCCAGGGCGTCTGATGCGTGTCCGTGAGGTAGGGCCCGAAGGCGGGCAGATAGTTCCCGGACGGGCCGAAGTGGTTGTGCACGACGTCGAGGACCACGCCCAGGCCCAGCTCGTGCGCCCGGTCGACGAAGCGTTTCAGCGCCTCGGGGCCGCCGTAGGGCTCGTGCACGGCCCACAGGGAGACCCCCTCGTAGCCCCAGCCGTGCCGCCCGGGAAAGGGACTCAGGGGCATCAACTGGACGTGTGTGACCCCCAGTTCGGCTAGATGCCCGAGCCGCTCGGCCGCCGCGTCCAGCGTGCCCTCACGCGTGTACGTGCCCACGTGCAGCTCGTACAGCACCGCGCCGGGCAGCGGACGCCCGCCCCATTCGCCGCGCCACGCGTACTGCCCGTGGTCGACGACCGCGCTCAGCCCGTCCGGGCCGTCCGGCTGCCGGCGGGAGCGCGGGTCGGGCAGCACAGGGCCCTCGTCGAGTGCGAAGCCGTAGCGCGTGCCGTCCCGCGCATCTGCCTCCCCCCACCACCATCCCGCGCGATCGGGATCGCGCCCCAACGCGCGCGTGGCGCCCTCGCAATGGAGCGTCACTCGGTCGGCCTGCGGTGCCCACACCTCGAACTGCACGGACGGTTCCCCTTCGTCTGCTCACCGTGATGTAGCCCGTCCATGGTGCTTCAAACGAGATCAATCCGCTTTTGAATCTTCCCTTTTGCGGCGGGTGTCGTGACCGGTCCCGTCGGGCACGCGCGCGTGGCCGCCGTTTCCGCGTTTTCTGGACACCTGGGGTTCACTGACCGACAATCAGCAGCGTGACGTCGTCATTCGAGTTCAACACGTACCCCGCGCGGCTCTCCGACGCGGAGCGCGACAAGGCGCTGAAGGTGCTCCGCGACGGCGTCGCCATGGGCCGGCTGTCGCACGACACGTTCGTGCGCCGCATGGAACTCGCCCTCTCCGCCCGCCGCGCGGACGAGCTCGCCGTCCTCACCGCCGACCTCCCCGTCGAGAGCCGTGTGTCCCGCCTGGTGTTCGGCACCGTCGAGGCGGTCTCCGGCTTCACCGTACGACTGCGCAGGGCATGGCAGGCCGAGCGGCTGCCCAAGCTGCTGCTGCCGCACCCCGCGTCCGGCCATCCGCTGCGCATAGGCCGCGACCCCGCCAACGGGCTGCGGCTGACCCACGAGACGGTCTCCCGGGTGCACGCCGAACTGAGCAACCAGGGCGGCATATGGGTCCTGCGCGACCTCGGCTCCACCAACGGCACCACGGTGAACGGCCGACGCGTCATCGGCGCCGTGGTGGTCCGCGAGGGCGACCAGGTGGGCTTCGGCCGGATGTCGTTCCGGCTCGCCGCGAGCTGAGCGCGGCCTCCGCTCCGGCCTTGGCTCTGGCCTCGGCTCCGCGTGACGCTCGACCGAAGTCCCTTTGCTCTCTGTGGTGTTGACGTACCCGTCAACTCGTGACTGACTGTGCGTACACCATGTACACCAGGTGAATCGACGGCACCACATTGTGGAGGTGTGCCCTGCCGCCACTCCTCCGCTACCCGACCTTCGACGAGCTGGGCGCCCGGGCGGCCGCACTCGTCGCCCGCCGTCCCCGTGACGCGCGGCTGCGCCGTGTGGGGACGTCCCGCGCCGGCACCCCGCTGTGGCTGCTGTCCGTCGGTCACGGCACCCGCCAGGCCCTCGTCGTGGCCGGCCCGCACGCCAACGAACCGGTGGGCGGTGCGACCGTACTGCGGCTGGCCGAACGCGTGCTCGCCGACCCCCGCCTGCACGAGGGCGCCGACGCCACCTGGAACCTGCTGCTGTGCCTGGACCCCGACGGCCTGCGCCGCAACGAGGGCTGGCTGCACGGCCCGTACACCCTCGGCGGCTACTTCCGGCACTTCTTCCGGCCCGGATTCATGGAACAGCCCGAGTGGCTGCCCGACGGCGCGGACGCCGCCTCGCTGCCCGAGACCCGCGCCCTGCTCGACCTCCAGGACGAACTGCGGCCCTTCCTCCAGTGCTCCTTGCACGGCGTCGACGTCGGCGGCGGCTTCGTCGAGCTGACCCACGACCTGCCCGGTCTCGCCCAGCGTGTCGCGCACTCCGCCGCCCGCCTCGGCATACCGCGCGAACTCGGCCCCTACGACACCCTGTACTGGCCGGAACTGGGACCCGCCGTCTACCGGATCCCCAGGCCGCGCCGGGGTGATCTGGCCGCCGCCATTACCGAGGCGGCCGTCGAGTCGACCTGGTTCCATCCGCACCGGCACGGCACGGTCACGGCGGTCGTCGAGGCCCCCATGTGGGGCGTGGCAGCAGTGGAGGACGGCGCCCGGCCCGTCGATGAGGAAACGGTCCTGCGCATGGTGAGCCACACCCTGCGCCACGACACCGGGGTGCTGGAGCGGCTGCTGGAGCGCCTGCGCCCGCACCTGCCGGCCGGGCCCGAGACGGCCCGGCTGCTCGCCCCGGTGGACGACTATTTACTGGTCTGCCCGGGGCTGGCCGACACCTGGGACCCCGATTTCCAGGAACCCGGCGACGCCCGCCCCCTTCCCCCGCTCAGCACCGCCCATCTGGCCGCTCTGCGCATCGCCGGGCGGCGCCTCGCCCTGCGGACGGCCGGGCTGCTGCACCAGCTCGTGACGGCCGCCGGACGCGACCCGGCCGCAGTGATGCCGGAACTGAACCGCCTGCTGGACGAGTGGTGCGAGGACTACCGCGACGGCTGCGGGGCGCGCTGGATACCGGTCGCGCGCCAGGTGGAGTACCAGTCGCGGGTCGTGCTCGCCACGTTCGAACTCGCCGGCCGGTACGCGCCCGCGTGTTCCCGTTCGGGTGAGCCGGGCTGGAATGCCGGTGCCGCCGTGCCGATGCATCGGGAATGACACAATCCCTCACGAGGCGCTACCTCACCGGACACTCCCGCGCGGCGAAGGCCGGCCTGGCGGCCGCCACCACCCTCCTCGTCCTCGGCGCCGCTCCGGCGCCCGCGGCGGCGCACGACCCGCTCCTGGAGCCCGGGCCG
Source organism: Streptomyces shaanxiensis (assembly GCF_039537145.1). Taxonomy (NCBI): domain Bacteria; kingdom Bacillati; phylum Actinomycetota; class Actinomycetes; order Kitasatosporales; family Streptomycetaceae; genus Streptomyces; species Streptomyces shaanxiensis. The sequence continues at coordinate 279,362 of NZ_BAAAZY010000008.1, read as the reverse complement.
ACGCACTGGCTCTTCCTCACGATCACCCCCGGCGACGGCGGGCGCGCCGACGCGCGTGGCGACGGCGGACACGGCGGGACGCGCGGCGAAGGCGGTCACAGCCGCGGCGTCCTCCTCTCGTGCGACCCGCCCCAGGGGCACGATCGGGCGGTCGAGGCCTGCGCCGAGCTCACGAAGGTGGACGGCGACATCAGCCGGCTCCAGGGACTCCAGCCCAAGAACACCTTCTGCCCGATGATCTACGCGCCCGTCACCGCTCACGCGCGCGGGACATGGGGCGGACGGTCCGTCGAGTACCGGGAGACCTTCTCCAACTCCTGCGCGCTGGCCGCGCGGACCGGTTCGCTGTTCACGCTGGACAGCTGACACGGTGTTCGAGCCGACGGGGCCGCCCGGGTCGCCGCATGCCGGTGGCGAGCCGCACGCGCGCGTGGCGCCGGCCTGCCCGCACGGCGGGGTTCCGTCTCACGCCGCTCGGTCGCGTGCGTGCAACGCCGCCGCGACGACCGTGCGGGACTGGTGCTCGACCTGGTGCTCCAGGGGCACCCAGCGGGCACGGAAGCGTTCGGCGAAGGCGTCGCTCCAGGTCGCCACGAGGTGTTCGAGGCGCGGTGCCGCGCGGTCGTCGGCCTCCTGCAGGACGCGCAGCAGCATGGCCGCCGCCCGCAGCGGGAGCCGGCGCCCGAAGGCGTCCACGCTCCCGACGTACGCCCTGGTGTCGTCGGCGGGCGGTGTGTGCATCCAGTCGGCGGCCAGCCCCGGCACCAGCTCCAGCGCCCACTTCGAGGCCCGCAACAGGGGCCCGTCGAGGCCGTCCAGACGGGGGAGCGCCTCGGCGAGCACCAGTTCCACCTCCAGCGCGTCCCGCCTCAGCCGGCCGCCCAGCCGCCGCATCGCCCCGGCCGGATCCGGATGCGGCGCCGGGTCGTCCACCAGGTCGCTCGCCCACATCGGCACCTCGACGACCGCGGTCAGGCCGCCGTACCGGTGCACGTGATACCAGGTGCTGCTGCGCGCGTCGTCCGGCATGCTCGGGTACGCCGCCCCCGCGCCCGGCGCCGGCATCACATGCACCCCGGGTCCGGCCGCGGGCCAGCCCGCCGCGTCCGAAGCGCCGGTCTCCACCGGGATGTGCAGCTGAGCCGCGGACTTCGCGAACGGCTCGGCGAGCCCGGGAACGTCCTTCGTCAGCTGCACCCAACTGCCGCCCAGATCGGTGCCGTGCAGGGTCACCTGGAGGTAGGGGCGCAGTTCGTCGATGACCCCGGTCAGCACGCGGGTCTCCGGCGGCAGCCGGTCGGGCGGCAGCGCGGCCGGCGCCCACTCCGGCTGCTCCGCGGCAGCCGGCCTGAAGAAGCCGAGGTGGTACTCGAACAGACTGCGGGGCGCCGGAGTGACGTGCAGGCTCGCCCCGTCCGGGTCCGCGCACAGCAGGAAGTGCCAGGAGATGTCGGCCCGAAGGTCCCGCTCGTGCAGGACGCGCTCGGCGACCGCGAGGAGCGTGGAGCTCCCTGTCGGCTCGTTGGCGTGTGCGCCCGCGACGACCAGGACGGCGCGGCGGGCGTGGCCGATGGACAGCAGATGGAGGGGTCTGCCGCCCCGGGAGGTCCCCACCTGTCTCAGCGTGCACAAGCCGGGTCGGTGAGCGGCCAGGGCCCGGGCGGACAGGACCAGTTCGGCAACGGTGGGGTAGCGCAGCTCCGGCAGGAGACTCACCCCCGTCACGGTCACATCCGCCCGGCTTCGCAATCCGCAGTACCCCACGGTCTCGTTGACGTGTCAAGGAGTTCTCGGGGGAGGCTCCAGGGGGCGCCCAGTTGCATTCACCGCCGGCAGGCAGGAACGGTCGGCGTCAGCGGCCGGGCGAGGCCCGCCCGACCGCTCCGGGAGAGCGGCCTGCGCGCCTCAGGAGTGACTCGGCAAGGCGTACGTCCCGCCGAGCACCGCCCGCCGGCCCTCAGGAGGTCGCCGGAGCCTGCCGGCCGGTACGCATCGCCGCTCGTCACCACGCGCCGACCGTCGTACCCGAGCGCCGGGAGCGCGCGCGGGTACGAGCCGGTCGTCGGCAGGACGCCACAGCGCGCGGTGACGTCGTACGCGCCTGACGAGCGCTTCTTCGGCCACGGCGGCCGCGGGGCGGGCGGCGCGAGCGGCACTACGTCCGCTGGGTCCTCTCCGCCCCCTCGGTCCCTTCCTCCGCGCCGACCCGCTCCAGCAACGCCACGGGCAGCCGCTCGAAGAGCTCCTCCACGCGCGCGTGCCCGGTGAACTCCCGCTCCGGAGCCAGCACATCGGCCCACCGCCCCGGCGGCAGCGGCAGCAGCGTGTCGCGCCAGCCGCCCGCCCGGGCCAGCCGCAGCGACAGCCGGGTCACGGCGGTGACGACCTCGCCGGAGCGCTCGAACGCCGCACAGTGGGCGGCCGCCGGTCCCTCGGCGGTCAGGGGCGCGTACGACGCCGAGTTGCCGAACGCGTCGGGGCGCCGCCTGCGCAGCCGCAGCGCGGCCGCGGTGACCGTGCCCTTGTCGCCCGGAGCCTCGTGCGGGAACCGCACCGCCCGACGGTTGTCCGGGTCCACCAGCGCCCGGTACTCGCCCTCGGTGCCCTGGTAGACGTCCGGGACGCCCGGCATCGTCAGCTGGGCCAGGGCCATGCCCAGCAGGTTCGCCCGGATGTGCGGCTCCAGGCTGCTCCGGACGGCGGCCACGCGCTCGCCCGGCGCCCCGCAGGGCCCCGCCGCGACGAACGCCGCCACCGCCTCCTCGTACGGCGGCTCCTGCTCCGTCCAGCTGGTGAACAGCCCGGCCTCGCGCACATGCTTCAGCAGGGCCCCCTGAACGCGCTCCACGTCCGGCTCGCCCAGCCCGAACACCGTCTGCCAGGCGGCCCACGCCAGTTGCGCGTCCGGTACGCCCTCGCCGTCGCGCGTCACCTCCGTCAGGACGTCCGCCCAGCGCTCCGGGCACTCGGTGAGCACGGCCAGCGCGGCCCGTACGTCGGCACTGCGCTTGGTGTCGTGCGTCGACATGACCGTCCCGGTCACGGGCCAGTCGCGCTGCACGCGCGCGCAGTACGCGTGGAACTCGTCCGGCGAGACCGCGGGGCTCCCCGGGTTGCCGCCCACCTCGGTCGCCGACAGCAGCGGCACATAGCGGTAGAACGCCGTGTCCTCCACGGACTTGGCCCGCAGCGCCGACGCCGTCTGCGCGAACCGCGTCCGGAACTCCACGTGCTCCGGCCCGTCACCGGCCCGCCCGAGCACCAGCTCGCGCACGGCGTCGACCGCAGCGGCCTCCTCGGGCACGACGAAGGCGAGCCGGGCCTCCTCGGCGGCCTCCTCGGTGACCACGCGGGCCGCGTCACCGGAGGCGTACGGCCGGTAGACCTCCAGCCGGACGAGGAGTTCCTGCAGCGCGGTGCGCAGCGCCCAGGGCGCGCGATCGCGCAGCGCGAGCTCCGGGGAGGTCACGCACACGCGGTTCGCCACCCGCGTCAGCCGGTCGATCTCCGCGGCCAGCTCATGCGTGAGCACCTTGTACGCCGCCCGCCGCACCGTCGCCTCCCAGTCGCCGCCCCGGTCCGTCTGCGGGGCCGCGAACCGCCGGTACTGGCCCAGGAGTTCCCCGAAGCCCGCCGGGTCGGTGAAGAGGCCGTCCACGTGCCGCAGCGCGTCGTAGCCGGTGGTGCCCGCGACGGGCCAGGAGGCCGGCAGGTGCTCCCCGTCCGACAGGATCTTCTCCACGACCGTCCAGCGCCCGCCGGTCGCCTCGTGGAGGCGCTGGAGGTATGCGTCGGGGTCCGCGAGGCCGTCGGGATGGTCGATGCGCAGCCCGTCGACCACGCCCTCGTGCAGGAGCTGGAGGATCTTGGCGTGCGTGGCCTCGAACACCTCCGGATCCTCGACCCGCACCCCGATCAGCTCCGAGATGCTGAAGAACCGCCGGTAGTTGAGCTCCGTACGCGCCAGCCGCCACCACACCGGCCGGTACCACTGCGCGTCCAGGAGCTGCGGCAGCGGCAGGTCCGCGGTGCCCTCGCGCAGCGGGAACACATGGTCGTAGTAGCGCAGGACGTCGCCGTCCACCTCCAGGTTGCCGAGCTCCTCGCCCAGCGGGTGCCCCAGCACCGGCAGCAGCACCTGGCCGCCCTGCGCCTCCCAGTCGATGTCGAACCAGCGCGCGTACGGCGACTTGGGGCCCTCGCGCAGGACTTCCCACAGGGCACGGTTGTGGCGCGGGGCCATGGCCATGTGGTTCGGCACGATGTCCACCACCAGGCCCAGGCCGTGCTCGCGCGCGGTGCGCGCCAGCGCGCGCAGCCCCTCCTCGCCGCCCAGTTCCTCGCGCACGCGCGCGGGGTCCACGACGTCGTAGCCGTGCCCCGAACCCGGCACCGCCTCCAGGACGGGGGACAGGTGCAGATGCGAGACACCGAGCGAGGCCAGGTACGGCACGGCGGCAGCCGCGGCCGCGAACGGGAACGCGGGCTGCAGCTGCAGCCGGTAGGTGGCGGTCGGCACCGTCGGGTCAGGTCGCTCAGACGTCATGGAAAGCTACGTACCCGCCTCGCCGCGCTTCGTGTCATCGTCCCCGCCACGTGGGGCCGCGCGCGAGACGACGAAACGGTCGCGTCCCGACGCGGGGGAGGACACGACGAGCCGGTGCCGTCCTGACGTCTCCGGCAGGACGAGCCGGTGCCGTTCCGACGTCCCCGGCAGGACGAAACAGTGCCGTCCCGACGTCCCCGACAGGACGAATCGGTGCCGTTCCGACGTCCCCGGCAGGACGAGCCGGTGCCGTCCCGACGTGGACGACAGGACGAAACAGTTGCGTCCCGACGCGACCGGGCAGGCACCCGCCGACACCCGCCCCTAGACCGGCCGCTGCAACACCGTCAGGCTCCGGTCCACCAAGGTCAACCGGTCCCCGGCCTGCACCTTCGCGCCCGTCCCGGGCGGCACCCCGTCCGCGCGGGCCGTGTCGACGACCACCTGCCACTGGCGGCCGTGGTTGATCGGCACGACGAATTCAAGGGTCTTGGGGGAGGCGTTGAACATCAGCAGGAAGGAGTCGTCCGCGATGCGCTCCCCGCGCGAACCCGGCTCCGAGATCGCGTTGCCGTTGAGGAACACGGTCAGCGCCGACGCCTGCGTCCGGTCCCAGTCCCGCTGGGTCATCTCCGTGCCCTGCGGAGTGAACCACGCGATGTCGGACAGATCGTCGTGGGTACCCTCCACGGGCCGCCCGTGGAAGAAGCGGCGCCTGCGGAAGACCGGATGGTCCCGCCGCAGCCACACCATCGCGCGCGTGAAGGCGAGCAGCTCACGGGACAGACCGGCCGCGGCCCCGTCGTCCGAGCCGTCCGCCCCGTCCTCCGGCCACGCGACCCACGCCAGCTCGCTGTCCTGGCAGTACGCGTTGTTGTTGCCGCGCTGCGTGCGCGCGAACTCGTCGCCGTGGCTGATCATCGGCACGCCCTGGGACAGCATGAGCGTGGCGATGAAGTTGCGCATCTGACGGGCACGCAGCTCCAGGACGGCCGGGTCGTCGGTCTCGCCCTCCGCCCCGCAGTTCCAGGACCGGTTGTGGCTCTCGCCGTCCCGGTTGTCCTCGCCGTTGGCGTGGTTGTGCTTGTCGTTGTACGCGACGAGATCGTGCAGGGTGAACCCGTCGTGGCAGGTCACGAAGTTGATGGAGGCCAGCGGGCGCCGCCCGTCGTCCTGGTACAGATCGGACGAGCCCGTCAGCCGGGACGCGAACTCCGCCAGCGTGCGCGGTTCGCCGCGCCACAGGTCCCGTACGGTGTCGCGGTACTTGCCGTTCCACTCGGTCCACAGCGGCGGGAAGTTGCCCACCTGGTAGCCGCCCTCGCCCACGTCCCACGGCTCGGCGATCAGCTTCACCTGGGAGACCACCGGGTCCTGCTGGACCAGGTCGAAGAACGACGACAGCCGGTCCACCTCGTGGAACTGCCGCGCCAGGGTGGCCGCGAGGTCGAAGCGGAAGCCGTCGACGTGCATCTCGGTCACCCAGTAGCGCAACGAGTCCATGATCAGCTGCAGGACGTGCGGGGACCGCATGAGCAGGGAGTTTCCGGTGCCCGTGGTGTCCATGTAGTACCGCGGGTCGTCCGTCAGGCGGTAGTACTGCGCGTTGTCCAGGCCCCGGAAGGACAGCGTGGGGCCCAGGTGGTTGCCCTCGGCGGTGTGGTTGTAGACCACGTCGAGGATGACCTCGATGCCGGCCTCGTGCAGCGCCCGCACCGCCGACTTGAACTCCAGGACCTGCTGGCCGCGGTCGCCCCAGGAGGCGTACGCGTTGTGCGGGGCGAAGAAGCCGATCGTGTTGTAGCCCCAGTAGTTGTTCAGGCCCATGTCGACCAGCCGGTGGTCGTTCACGAACTGGTGGACCGGCATCAGCTCCAGTGCCGTCACGCCCAGCTCGGTGAGGTGCTCGATGACCGCTGGGTGCGCGAGGGCGGCGTAGGTGCCGCGCAGCTCCTCCGGCAGCCCCGGATGGCGCATCGTGAGGCCCTTCACATGGGCCTCGTAGATCACCGTGTGGTGGTACTCGGTGCGCGGGCGCCGGTCGTCGCCCCAGTCGAAGTACGGGTTCACGACCACCGACGACATCGTGTGCGGCGCCGAGTCCAGGTCGTTGCGCTGCTCGGGCCGGTCGAAGTGGTAGCCGTACACCTCCTCGCCCCAGCGGATCGCGCCGCTGATCGCCTTGGCGTACGGGTCGAGCAACAGCTTCGCGGAGTTGCAGCGCCGGCCGTGTTCGGGGGCGTACGGGCCGTGCGCCCGGAAGCCGTACCGCTGCCCCGGCATGACGCCCGGCACGTACGCGTGCCGCACGAACGCGTCGCTCTCCCGCAGTTCCACCGCCGTCTCCGAGCCGTCGTCGTGCAGCAGACACAGCTCTACTCGGTCCGCGGCCTCCGTGAAGACCGCGAAGTTCGTGCCGGCGCCGTCGTAGGTGGCACCGAGTGGATATGCCTCTCCAGGCCAGACCTGCATGGACACGACTCTTTCAGCTCGGGCCCGCCGTCGGGGGCGCCTTGCCGTCGAGTCTCCCCGAAAGTGAGGGAACCACCTATGACTTACGTCCCTCTTACCGGTCGACCAGTGCAGATGCGGGTACGGCCATCAAGGGCGTTACCAGTGGGGCAGAGACGTACTCCCGGGGATGTAGGGGGGAGTAGGGGGAAGATGTGCGCAAGATAGTGCACCGCCATCTGGGCAAGGTGGTGGCAGGTGCGGCCATCGCGGTGGCCGGAACGGCCGTGATGGTCGGGATCACCCTGCCGGGGACGGCGGGGGCCGACACGACGGCAGGGGCCGACGGCAGCGGCCGGTCCGCGCAGCAGGCGGCCCAGGGGCAGGACGGCGCCGCGGCCGTGCAGCCCGGCGTCGTCGAAGAGGCGCCCGTCGAGGGCGACCGCGGCAAGGGTAACGACCCGCTGACCGACGACGAGATCACGCGCGTCGAGAAGCTCGCGGTGAACCGGCAGCTGTTCGACGGGAGCGAGAACGTCAGGGGCGCGCGCGGCCTGCAGCGGATCGAGACTCAGCTCGCCGAGCCCGAGGCCGACGAGGTCGACGACGTGAACGCGCCCCGGCGCGCCGAGGTGACCTTCTACGACTACCGGGACGACACCCTCGTCACCCGGACCGTCAACCTCGACACGGGCAAGGTCGAGCACACCGCCACCCAGCGCGGTGTCCAGCCGCCGCTGAGCCGCTCCGAGGAGACCGAGGCCGCCAAGCTGCTGATCGCCGACCCGCTGGGCGCGGGTCTGAAGGCGGACTACAAGGACGCCACCGGCAAGGAGCTCACCTCCCCGGACCAGCTGCAGCTCAACAGCATGGTGTACAAGGCCAACCCGGGCGGGTCGGCATCGGTCGCCAAGTGCGGCGAGCACCGCTGTACCCGACTGTTCCCGAAGATCAAGAACGGGTCGTGGGTCGACCTCCGGGACTTCGTGATCGACCTGAGCGCCCGCAAGGTGATCCGGCTCGGCTGAGCCGACTCCGTTCACTTTTCCAACCCTGCACCTCCTGTAAGGGAGTCACCTCTTCATGCGCGTCAACAGAATCAGCCGTGCCCGCAGGCGGGCGGCCTTCGGCCTGTCCCTGGCCGCGCTGGCCGCCGGCGCGACGACCGGAGCGGGACCGGCCGTCGCCCAGCCGAAGGCGGCCGCCGCCCCGACCCCCAACTGCAGCGCGGCGTACCGCATCGAGCAGAAACTCTCCACCGGGACCACCTGGCGGATGTGCTGGCGCTTCAACGGCACGGCCGGGGTCATGCTGGAGGACATCTCCTACCAGCCGCCCGGCGAGGCCAAGCCGATCAAGGTCCTCAACAGCGCCAAGCTCGCCCAGATCCATGTGCCCTACGACGACGGCGACTCCGAGTTCAACGACGTCACGGAGTACAACTTCGGCAACGGCCTGCTGAACATGAAGCCGGCGGAATGCCCGGGCGGCACCATCAAGACCGTCAAGGTCCGCGAGCCCGCCTACTCCGCCTCGCAGGACGTCAAGGGCCTGTGCGCCACGACCCGTTCGCGCGGCCACGCGTACCACATGCAGACCGATCCGCTGAACGGCGGTATCGGCAAGACCTACCAGGCCCAGGGCAAGGACCTGCTGCTCTACACCATCAACAAGGTGAGCTGGTACGAGTACATCACCGAGTGGCGCTTCTCGGACGACGGCACGGTCAGCATGAACGTCGGCGCGACCGGCAGCCTCGCGCCCGAGGACTACGACGCCGGTGACGGCCGCGGCTGGCCCATCGGCAAGGGCGCCAAGGACTACGCCGACAGCCACAGCCACAACGTCTTCTGGCGGCTCGACTTCGGCCTCGACGGCTCCTCCAAGACCCGGGTCGAGCAGTACGACTCGAAGGTGAGCCCGGCGGCGGGCGACCGCGGGCCGACCAACAAGACGACCGTCACGAAGGTCACCAAGGAACTCGCCGGCGACGCCAAGAACATGCGCTGGTGGCGGGTGGTCAGCGGGACGGGCAAGAACAAGGACGGGCACGCGCGCAGTTACGAGCTCGTGCCGGGTGCCACCACCAAGTTTCCGGGCCGTCCCTTCACCGCGCACGACGTGTACTTCACCGAGTACAACAAGTGCGAGCAGTACGCGAGCGGCAACCTGGGCGCCTGCGGTGCCGGACACCCCAAGGACGTCGACAAGTGGGTCAACGGGCAGTCCCTCACTCACCCCGTGGTCTGGATGAACGTGGGCTTCCACCACATCGTGCGGGACGAGGACCAGCAGCCGATGCCGGTCCACTGGCAGGGCTTCTCCATCGCCCCGCGGGACGTCACCGCTATGAATCCGCTCACTCCGGCGGACCTCAAGGGCATCAATGGCCATGTCGGCCGCGATAGTTGAGAATCCCTCTTGTCCATCCGGCTGCACCGCCGACCGCTCCCGGAGTACCCTTCCTTGATCGTTGGGACGGGGAGTGCTCGGGGGAGCGGAAGGCGGTGCGCGGGTGGGCTCGGGAGGGCTGGAGTTGCCCCCTGGTGACGAGGGTCACGAGGGGAACTCCACAGACGTCCCACCCGGCACGGTGTCCCTGGCCAGGCCGATGGAGACCAGCTCCATCGGCCCGGAGCTGGACTGGGACACCGACGCCTGGCGCGAGGTGCGTACGCGCGCCCAGCGGGCAGGCCGGGCCTACATCTGGCTGAACCTCGTCGAACAGCGGTTGCGCGCCGTCGTGGCCGCTGTTCTGCGTCCCATCTACGAACCCGTCCACGGCGACGACTGGGTCGTGGCGGCGGCCGGGCCGGCCGGCCAGGAGTGGGTGCAGCGCGCGGTCGCCGTCCGCGAGGTCAGCCGCCGCAAGGGCTATCTGCTCGATCCGGCCGACGACAACGTCCTCAGCTTCCTCACGCTGCCGCAGCTGCGCGAGCTGATGGTCCAGCACTGGCCGTGCTTCGAGCCGTACGTCGACGACCGCCGGGACGTCGAACTCGCCCTGGACGAGCTCGAGGTGACCCGGAACGTCGTCTCGCGCAACCGGGCCCTGTCCGAGGCGGTCCTGAACCAGGCCGAGCGGGCCTCGGCGCGTCTGCTCGAGATCCTCGGCACGGGCGGTGACGTCCCGTCCGCGCGCCGGCTGCCCATCGACGCGGTCGAGGACCTGATCGGTGACCGGTACGCCGACGTGGTCGCCGTGCACCCCGACCGGGTGCGGCTGCTGCGCCAGTTCCCGGCCGAGGACATCTTCGGCGGCGCGCGCCGGCTCGACGCCATCGGCATCGGCCTCAACCTGCTCGTGCAGAACTTCTCCGGGCGGCGCCTGGTGCGGCTCGCGGAGTCCGGCTGCCGGGTGCGGCTGCTGTTCCTGAACCCGGCCTCCAGCGCGGTCAAGCGGCGCGAGCGCGAACTGGGCATCAAGCGCGGCGAGCTGAGCCGCGCGGTCGAGATGAACATCCTGCACATGCGCCGGGTACGGTCCAGGCTGCGCGACCCCGGCGCCTTCGAGATCCAGGTCTTCGACGAGACGCCCCGCTTCACGGCCTACCTCGTGGACGGCGACGGCTCCGACGGCATCGCGGTCGTGCAGACCTATCTGCGGCGGACCCGAGGGCTGGAGGCGCCGGTCCTGGTGCTGCGCAACGGCAGCAGGGTGGTCAAGTCGGACGAGATCGACGAGGGCGGGCTCTTCCCGACGTATCGCGAGGAGTTCGAGCTCATGTGGGCGGATTCGCGTCCGGTGTCCTGAACTGTCCCGCGGTGCCCACCTCCCACCGCACAAACGGAATGCGGTCCCTTGATTGTCAGTGGCCCATGGGAAGGTGGAGACCACTGGGGGAAAGCACCACCAAGAAGGGGGACCGCCCATGGGCTGGCACCGGGAGCTGCTGATCGGCTTCGACCTGGAGACGACGGGAACCGATCCGCGCGAGGCGCGCATCGTCACGGGCGCCGTGATCGAGGTCAGGGACGGGCAGCCCATAGGGCACAAGGAGTGGCTGGCGGATCCGGGCGTCGAGATCCCGGCGGACGCGGTCGCGGTCCACGGGATCAGCAACGAACGCGCGGCCGCCGAGGGCAGCCCGGCCGACCAGGTGGCCGACGCCATCGCGGACGTCCTCGTGACGTACTGGAAGACGGGCGTGCCGGTCGTCGCCTACAACGCGGCCTTCGACCTGAGCCTGCTCTCCGCCGAGCTGCGGCGGTACGGACTGCCGTCCCTGCGCGACCGCCTGGGCGGCCAGGACCCGGCCCCGGTCATCGACCCGTACACCATCGACCGCTGGGCCGACCGCTACCGCCGGGGCAAGCGCAACCTCGAAGCGGTCTGCCGGGAGTACGGCATCTCCCTCGACTCCGCGCACGACGCGTCGGCCGACGCCCTTGCCGCGGCCCGGCTCGCCGGTGCGATAGCCGTCCGCCACCCCAAGATCGCGGCTCTCGGCCCGGCGGAGCTCCACCGCCGCCAGATCGAGTGGTACGCCGAATGGGCGGCGGACTTCCAGAACTTCCTGCGCCGCAAGGGCGACGCGACCGCGGTGGTCGACGGGACGTGGCCGCTGAGGGAGCCGACGGGGGAGAAGGTCGCCGGGGAAGCGGTCTGAGGGCCGGCGGGCAGTCGGGCCCGGTTCGGGTCGAGTCCGGCACGCCGGTGTGCCCGTGTGCCGGTGCGCGGGCCGGTGGCCGCAGCGCCCCGAGCCTTCCCCGCGCCCTCCCTCACCCCTCCCCGGGTCCCGCGATGCGCTCGACCCGAGGCTTGGCCAACCGCTCGTAGTCGGCGCCCGAGATGAGGAGCGAGCGGTCGAGCCGGGCGGCGTTGAAGTACAACTTCGGCCGGTCCAGGACGTCCGGGTCGGCGACCAGTTCCAGGTCGGGATCGAAGCTGAACGGCAGCACCGTGCCGGGGACGGCGCGGGCCAGCCGCTCGGCGGTCTCCGGGTCGCTGAAGCCGACGTAGCGCGCGGCGAACAGTGTCCGGACGGCGTCCAGGTCCACCCGTCGGTCCCCGGGGACGACCGCGAGGACGTGACGTGTCGTGCGCCGGTCCACCTTCACCCGCAGCACGATGCACTTCGCGGCCTCCGAGGCCGGGTGCCCGCGCAGGGCGCAGACGGCCTCGGTGCTGCCTTCGGGCTCGTGGTCGATGAGGCGGTAGTCGACGGAGGAGGAGTCGAGCAGGGAGATCAGGTGGTCGTAGGTGTCGTGTGTGCTGTCGGGCATGCGGATTCCTTGTCGAGGGCGTGGGTCGAGGGGAGTCGGCGTTCCGGTGCGCTCCGGTGGGCCCGTTCCACCGACTGACCCCAGTACGTGCCGGCGAGCATCAGGGCAGCGCCGAGGCCGGTGAGCGGGGTGAGGTGCTCGCCGCCGAGGGCGACGCCCACCGCGACGGCCCAGATCGGCTCGGTGCCCAGCAGCAGGCTGGCCCGGCTGGCCGAGGTGCGCTGCACGGCCCAGGTCTGGGCGAGGAAGGCGAACACGCTGCAGAACAGGGCGAGATAGACGAGCTGGGCCCAGGTCGCCGGGTCCGCGTGGACCAGCGTCGGCAGGTCGAGGACGGCGGCGGGCAGGAACAGGGCCGTGCCGACGAGGGTCTGCACGGTCGTCAGCTGCAGCGGGCGGATCGCCCGTCCCGCGGTACAGCGGCCGACCAGCACGACATGCCCGGCGCGGATCAGCGCGGCGACGAGCATCAGCAGGTCGCCGAGGCGCGGGGCGTGGAAGCCGTTGCCGGACATGAGCAGTCCCACGGCCAGCACGCACACGCCGGTCGCGGCGAAGAAGGGGGCGGGCAGCGTGCCGCGGCGGCCGCCGCGGTCGAGGAGCGGGGTGAGGACGATGGTCAGGCTGATGATGAGTCCGGCGTTGGCGGCGCTGGTGTGGGCGACGCCGTACGTCTCCACGACCAGGACCGCGGCCTGGGTCACCCCCAGGGGCACCCCCGCCCGCAGCTCGTCCCGCGTCCAGCGGCGAGACCCGCGCCGCCGGACGGCGACGACACCGAGACAGGCGACGGCGGACAGGGCGTAGCGGGCGAACAGCACGAGCAGGACGGGGAGTGCGGCGGTGGCCGTCTGGGCGGACAGATAGCTGGAACCCCAGACGAGCGCGACCAGGAGGAGTACCGCATCGGTACGGCGGACTTCGGACACGCCCTTACGGTGCACCGGAGGCGACCCTGAAGCCCAGTACCACTTTCTAAAACGATCATTTAGCAGCACTACATCGTCCCTAGACTGGGGCCATGGACGAACGGCAGCTGCGGATCCTGCGGGAGCTCGGCGAACTGGGCAGTGTCACCGCGGTCGCCGAGGCGCTGCTGGTGACACCGTCGGCGATCTCCCAGCAGCTACGGCTGCTGCAGCGCGCGATCCCGGTGCCGCTCACCGAGCGTCAGGGGCGCCGCCTGGTGCTCACCGACGCCGGGCAGGCGCTGGCGGGCGCGGCCGTCGAGGTGGAGACGGCGCTCGCTCGGGCGAGGCACGCGGTGGAGGAGTTCGTAGAGCGACCGGAGGGGGAGGTGTCGGTGGCGGCCTTCCACAGCGCGGCCACCGCGTTCTTCCCGCTCCTCCTGCGAGCACTGGCCGGCCCGGGCAGGCCGGTGCCGAGGCTGGCCGACGAGGACGTACCCCAGGAGGACTTCCCGCGGCTCACCCGGGAGTACGACATCGTCCTCGCCCACCGCCTGGACCACGCCCCGCCGTGGCCGAACACGGTGGCCACGACGACGCTCCTGCGCGAACCACTGGACGTGGCCATGCCCGCCGACCACCCCCTGGCCGCCAAGCGCCGCGTCACCCCACGCGACGTGGCCGACGAGCCGTGGATCACCGTGCACGACGGCTTTCCGGTCCTGGCGGTCATCGAGGCCGTCGCCGCAGCGGCGGGCCGCCGCCTCCATCTGGCCCACCGCATCAACGAGTTCGCGGTGGTGGCGGAGGTCGTGGCGGCCGGCGGCGGGATCGCGCTGATGCCGCGCTGGACGATGCGCCCGCATCCGGCGCTCGTACTGAGACCGCTCAGCGGGGTGCAGGCGCGACGCCACATCGACGCCCTCTACCGCCCGGAGCGCACGGCAAGAGCAGCCGTCCGCGAGGTCCTGACCGAGCTGCGCCACGCCGCGCGGACCATCCAGTAGAGCGATATCGCCGGAGAGGAGAAGCGCCCCAAAGGGGCGCGGGGCCGGGGATATGCGGCTCCGCCGCGGGGGCGCGACCAGCCACATCGGTCCCGCAGTCGCCAGGCAACGGCGAGCCTTCCGGGCAGCAAGGCGTCAGAACGGATACCACCGCACCGTCTCATCGCCCTCGCGCAGCGAACCCACCCGCCGCCCGAACTCCACCAACGCCTTCGGATTGCCCGGCGCGTGCTGCGCCACCCACGCACAACTCGCGGTCTCCCGGGCCCCGCGCAGCACCGAACACCCCTCCCACTCCCGCACGTCCCAGCCGTAGGCCGAGACGAACGACTCGTAAGCCGCCGCGGGCAACCCGTACCGATCGCGCGAGAGCGCCATCACCACCAGGTCGTGCTCCCGCAGATCGAAGGAGAAGGTCTCCAGATCCACCAGTACCGGCCCGTCCGCCCCCACATGCACATTGCGCGGCAGCGCATCCCCGTGAATCGGCCCCGGCGTCACATGCGGGGTCAGCCCCGCCGCAGCCGCCGCGAACCCGTCCCGTCGCTCACGCAGATACGCCGCGTCCGCCGGATCGATCGCCTCGCCGGCCAACCGCAACCACCGCTCCACGCCGCCCAGCAACTCCCGCGGAGGCAGCTCGAAGGAGGGCGCGGGCAGGGCGTGCACGACCCGTAGCAGTTCGGCCAAATCCTGTGGCTCGGCGGGCCGTACCGGATCGGGCAGCCGGTGCCACACGGTCACCGGGTGCCCCTCCACGAGCAGCGCCTTGGGCTCGGCCGCCCGCACCGCCGGTACGCCCGCCTCGGCCAGCCATCCCGCGATGTCCAGTTCGCGTCGGGCCCGGTCGAGGAGTTCCGCGTCGCGGCCCACCTTGACGACCAGGTCACCGGCGGCGAACACCGCGTTCTCGCCGAGGGCGAGCAGTCGCGCGTCCCGCGCCGGAGCGGGCAGCACGCCCGCCGCGGCCAGTACGTCCCGCGCCCGTGCCTCGTCCATCGTCCGCCTCCGTGTGGTCGTACGCCTCCGTGAACGGCGTCGGATTCCCGCCATCGGCGCTCAGTCTCGCATTCCCACAGGTCGGACCGCGTGCGCGCGGTCTTGACGGGGCATAGCGCCTTCACGACCATGACCGGGCCCACCCGAGCCGCGCAAAGGGGCTGATTCCGTGACATCGGTGACCGAGGCGCAGAGGGCGGTGAGACGCGCGCCCCGGAGCAGGATCCCGCGGCGCGTCGCGGATCACGGCGCCTGGTTCCTCGTCCTGCCCGCGCTGATCCCCATCCTGATCCTGAGCGTCGGTCCGCTGCTCTACGGCATCCTGCTGGCCTTCACCGACGCGCAGTCCGGACGGACCGCGCCCACCCAGTGGATCGGCGGTCTCAACTTCCGGGATCTGCTGCAGGACACGCTGTTCTGGGAGTCGTTCCGGATCGGCCTGGTCTGGGCCGTCGGCGTCACCGTCCCGCAGTTCCTGCTGGCGCTCGGTCTCGCCCTGCTCCTCAACCAGGACCTGCGCCTGCGCTGGCTGGCCCGCGCCCTCGCGATCGTCCCGTGGGCCATGCCCGAGGTCGTCGTCGGCGTGATGTGGCGGCTCGTCTACAACCCCGACGCCGGCATTCTCAACGAGACGATCCGGAACCTGGGCCTCGGCGACGGCCGCGACTGGCTCAGCGGGCTCGGCACCGCGCTGCCGGCCGTCATCGTCGTAGGCATCTGGGCAGGCATGCCGACGACGACGGTCGCCCTGCTCGCCGGCCTGCAGAACACCCCACGCGAACTCCACGAGGCGGCGGCCGTGGACGGCGCCGGTGCCTGGCGCCGCTTCCGCACGGTCACCTGGCCCGCCCTCAGACCGGTCGCCCTCTCCATCACGGCACTCAACCTGATCTGGAACTTCAACTCCTTCGCCCTGGTCTACGTGCTCACCAGCGGCGGCCCCGGCGGCCGCACCCGGCTGCCCATGCTGTTCGCCTACGAAGAGGCCTTCCGCTACGGCCAGTTCGGCTACGCGGCGGCGATGGGATGCGTGATGGTCGCGGCGATCTCGATACTCCTCACCGTGTTCCTCGCCGGACGGCTCAGGGGAGGTGACGAGGCGTGAGAACCAGCCGAACCGGCCGCGCCGGCCAGTACCTCGCCCTGCTCGCCTACCTCCTCTTCCTCGCCTTCCCCTTCCTCTGGCTGATCTCCACCGCCTTCAAACCGCCCCGCGAGCTGGGCAGTCTGCACCCCACCTGGATCCCCGAGGACCCCACCCTCGCCAACTTCCGCCAGGCCTTCGACGAACAGCCCCTGCTGCACGCCGCCGCCAACTCGCTCATCGCCGCGCTCGGCGCCGCCCTGATCGCCGTACTGCTCGCGACCCCGATGGCGTACGTCATGGCCCGCCACCGCACCCGGCTCGCGCGGGCGGCGACCGGCTGGGTGGTCGTCAGCCAGGCGTTCCCGCTCGTGCTGGTGATCATCCCGCTGTTCCTGGTGCTGAAGAACCTGCGGCTGATCAACTCGATGCCGGGGCTGATCATGGTGTACGTGGTGTGGGCGCTGCCGTTCGCGCTGTGGATGCTCGTGGGATACGTCCGTGCGGTGCCGCCCGAACTGGAGGAGGCGGCAGCCGTGGACGGGGCCGGGCGCCTCAGGACCCTGGTGTCGGTGACCGCGCCGCTGCTGGCGCCGGGGATCGTGGCGACGGCACTGTTCGCGTTCGTCACGGCGT
Organism: Streptomyces shaanxiensis; assembly: GCF_039537145.1. Classification (NCBI taxonomy): domain Bacteria; kingdom Bacillati; phylum Actinomycetota; class Actinomycetes; order Kitasatosporales; family Streptomycetaceae; genus Streptomyces; species Streptomyces shaanxiensis. Next base: position 262,505 of record NZ_BAAAZY010000008.1, on the reverse strand, counting down.
GGAACGAGTTCTTCTTCGCGCTCGTTCTGCTGAAGACCCCGGAGAAACAGACCCTGCCGGTCGTCCTCACCCACTTCATCGGCGCGGAGGGCGTCGCGGACCTCGGCCCGCTGGCCGCCGCCGCGTTCCTCGCGACGCTGCCCTCGCTGGTGGTGTTCGCGGTCATCCAGCGGCGGATCACGGGCGGCATGCTCACCGGGGCGGTGAAGAGCTGATGCGTACGAGAGTGCTGTTGCCCCTGGTCGTCCTGGCTCTGCTGCTCACCGGATGCAGCGGTGACGACGGTGGCGGATCGGACGGGCGTGTCACCCTGCGCTTCCAGTCCCTGGCCTGGCAGGAGGAGTCCGTCGAGGCCAACCAGGAACTGGTGAAGGAGTGGAACGCGAGCCATCCGGACGTCAAGGTCGAGTATGTCCAGGGGAGTTGGGACAGCGTCCACGACCAGCTGCTCACGTCCTTCGAGGGCGGTGAGGCGCCGGACATCATCCACGACGCCTCGGACGACCTCGCGGACTTCGCGTACGGCGGCTACCTCGCCGACCTGACCGACCTGCTGCCGCGGCGGCTCAGGTCCGACATCCCGCAGCGCAGTTGGGACACGGCGACCTTCGGCGGCGGGATCTACGGCGTGCCCTTCCTCCAGGAGCCCCGGGTGCTCATCGCCAACGCGAAGTGGCTGAAGGACGCCGGCGTGCGCATCCCCACGCCCGAACGGCCCTGGAGCTGGGCGGAGTTCCGGAAGATCACCGATGAGCTGAGCGGGGACGGCAAGTACGGCGTCGCCTGGCCGCTCAAGGAGCCCGTCTCCGCCACCCTCAATCTGTCGCTGTCGGCCGGCGGACAGCTGTTCCACCGAGACGCCGACGGCAAGGTGACCGTCCGCTTCGAGGCGGCCGACGAGGTGATGCCGCGCACCGTCCACGACCAGGCCAACACCGACCGCAGCGCCTCGCCCACGACCCTGGGCAGCGGCGGCTCGGACACCCTGCCCGGCTTCTTCGGCGGCCGCTACGCGATGGTCCCGCTCGGCTTGTCGTACCGCCAGCAGATCGTCCAGCAGGCGCCGAAGGGCTTCGACTGGCAGGTGCTGCCCGCCCCGGCCGGCACCGACGGGCTCACGCAGGGCGTCAGTCCGCAGACCCTGTCCATCGCCGAGGACAGCCCGTACAAGCGGGAGGCGGCCGAGTTCATCGACTTCCTGCTCCGGCCGAAGAACATGGTCCGGCTGGCGCTCGGGGACTGGATGCTGCCGACCGGCACCGAGGCGCTCAAGGACCCGGCCCTGCACACCGCCGAGAACGACTGGGCCACCGGCACCGCCCTCGCCGGGCATCTGCGCTCGGCGCCCGCACAGTCCGTACGGGGCTATCCGGAGTGGAAGGACAAGGTCGCCACGCCTGCCTTCCAGGAGTACTACAGCGGGGCCATCGGCCTCGCCGAGCTGCGTCGACGTCTGGAGGACGACGGGAACCTCGTACTCGCCCGCTACCAGCGCTGACGTGCGCCACGTATGCCACGTACGCCTCCACCGCCTCGCGTTCGGCGCGGGCGTAATTCGGTTGTCCGCGTCCCTGGCCCCGCCTAACGTGCCGTCCGTGGCAGCGAACAACGCGATCATCAACACCGGTCTCGGCCGGGGCTACGCGCACTCCGTACGGATGCGCCGCGGCCCCGGAGCCCTGACCGGTCCGGGGAGCCACGCCCGCTGATCCGCGGCGGACCCACTTCTCCGCCTCCCCCTTTCTCCTGTCTTCCGGTCAGGGCCTTCGGCTGCCCTTCTCCCTCTCCACGGAAGACAAGGACCGCAGGCCATGGCCCGCCCCACCCGCGTATCCCGCGCGCTCTCCCAGAACTTCCTCGCCGACCGCGCCGCCGCCGGACAGCTCGCCCGGCTAGCCGTACCGTACGGCCGCGAGGCACCCCTGCTGCTCGAAGTCGGCGCCGGAAAGGGCGCGTTGACCGAGCTGCTCGCTCCACGCTGCCGGCGTCTGCTCGCGTACGAGATCGACCCACGGCTCGTCCCCGTCCTGCGCACCCGCTTCACGGGCACACCGCAGGTCCGCATCGTCGGCGAGGACTTCCTCACCGCACGGCCCCCGCGCACCCCGTTCTCCGTCGCCGGGAACGTGCCCTTCTCCCGCACCGCCGCCGTCGTCGACTGGTGCCTGCGGGCGCCCGCCCTCACCGACGCCACACTCCTCACCCAGCTCGAGTACGCCCGCAAACGCACGGGTGACTACGGCAGTTGGAGCCGGCTGACGGTGCTGACCTGGCCCCGCCACGAGTGGCGGCTGGTCGGCCGGGTCGGGCGGCGCAGTTTCCGGCCGGTGCCGGGCGTGGACGCCGGGATCGTACGGATCGAGCGGCGCCGCACCCCCTTGCTCGACGCCGGCGCGTACGACAGCTGGCGGCGCCTGGTCGAGCTGGGCTTCTCCGGAGTCGGCGGCTCGCTGCACGCGTCGCTGCGCCGGGCCCACCCGAGGTGGCGGGTCGACGCGGCGTTCCGCGTGGCACGCCTCGACACGCGGGTCCTCGTCGGGGAGGTGCCGCCGCAGGCGTGGCTGAGGCTGCACGAGGTGCTGGTGCCGTGAGCCGAGCTGCAGGAGACGTGTCCGTGAAACCGCGTTGCACGAGACGTCTCGTCTCGTTTAGGGTCGACCTCATGACCAGTGCCGCTCACACCCCCCGCCCCGCTCACATCGCCATGTTCTCCATCGCCGCCCACGGCCACGTGAACCCCAGCCTCGAAGTGATCCGCGAGCTCGTGGCGCGCGGCCACCGGGTCACCTACGCGATCCCGCCGGCCTTCGCCGAGAAGGTCGCCGAGACCGGCGCCGAGCCGAAGCTCTGGAACTCCACGCTGCCCGGGCCCGACGCCGACCCCGAGGCCTGGGGGAGCACCCTGCTGGACAACGTCGAGCCGTTCCTGGCCGACGCGATCCAGGCGCTCCCGCAGCTGATCGAGGCGTACGACGGCGACGAACCGGACCTCGTGCTGCAGGACATCACCGCCTACCCGGCACGTGTCCTCGGTCACCGCTGGAACGTGCCCGTGATCTCGCTCTCGCCGAACCTCGTCGCCTGGGAGGGCTACGAGGAGGAGATCGCCGAGCCGATGTGGGCCGAGCCCAAGCAGACCGAGCGCGGCCAGGCGTACTACCGCCGCTTCCACGCCTGGCTGGAGGAGAACGGGATCACCCTGCACCCCGACGCGTTCGGCGGCCGCCCCGACCGCTCGCTCGTCCTCATCCCCCGGGCGCTGCAGCCCAACGCCGACCGCGTCGACGAGACGGTGTACACGTTCGTCGGCGCCTGCCAGGGCGACCGGGCCGCAGAGGGGGACTGGCAGCGGCCGGCGGACGCCGAGAAGGTCGTCCTCGTGTCGCTGGGGTCGTCCTTCACCAAGCAGCCCGCCTTCTACCGGGAGTGCGTGCGCGCCTTCGGCGACCTGCCGGGCTGGCACCTGGTCCTGCAGATCGGCCGGCATGTCGACCCGGCCGAGCTGGGGGACGTACCGGCCAACGTCGAACTGCGCTCCTGGGTACCGCAGTTGGCGATCCTGCAGCAGGCCGACCTGTTCGTCACCCACGCCGGCGCCGGCGGCAGCCAGGAGGGCCTGGCCACCGCCACCCCGATGATCGCCGTACCGCAGGCCGTGGACCAGTTCGGCAACGCGGACATGCTCCAGGGGCTCGGCGTCGCCCGCCACGTCGCGACCGAGGACGCCACGGCCGAGGTCCTGCGCGAGACCGCCCTGGCCCTGGTCGACGACCCCGAGGTCGCCCGGCGCCTGAAGGACATCCAGGCGCAGATGGCCGAGGAGGGCGGCACCAGGCGGGCGGCGGATCTGATCGAGGCCGAACTGGCCGCCGCGCGAGAACGGTGACAGAACACCTCACAGAAACAGGGCCCGTTGACTCCCCCGGAGTCAACGGGCCCTGTCCGTGCAGGTCGGGCAGACGGCGTCAGACGGGCACCCGCTCGCCCTCGTCCTCCCGGGCCGTCCCGCGCGTCACGGCTTCGGGCGCCTCGTCGTGCGTCAGGTCCGGCAGGCGGTGCAGCCACTTCGGCAGGTACCAGTTGCGCTCGCCCAGCAGCGCCATCACCGCCGGGAGCAGCACGCCCCGGATGATCGTCGCGTCGATGAGCACCGCGGCCGCGAGGCCGACGCCCATCTGCTTCATGGACTGCATGGACAGCGTGCCGAAGATCGCGAACACGGCGACCATGATGACCGCGGCGCTGGTGACGACCCCGGCCGTGGTGACCACGCCGTGCTGGATCGCGTCCTTCGTCGTACGGCCCCGCAGCCGCGCCTCGCGGATCCGCGAGACCACGAACACGTGGTAGTCCATGGACAGGCCGAACAGGATGACGAAGAGGAACAGCGGCAGCCAGGTGATGATGGCGCCTACGCCCTCCGCGCCCACCAGGGACGCGCCCCAGCCGTGCTGGAAGACGGCGACGAGGATGCCGTACGCCGCGCCCACCGACAGCAGGTTCAGCACGATCGAGGTGATCGCGATGGTCAGCGAGCGGAACGACAGCAGCATCAGGCCGAAGGCGAAGACCACGACGAACGCGAAGACCGGGACGACCGCTCCGGCCAGCTGGTCGTTGAAGTCCTTCGAACCGGCGACCTGGCCGGTGATCGGTGCCTCGACACCGTCGACCTTGCCGAGCGTGGCGGGACGTACGTCATCGCGCAGCTTGTCCAGGCTCGCGCCCGCCTTGTCGAGGTCGGAGCCGCCGACCAGCGGGACGTACACGAAGGCGATGTTCTTCTCGTCGTGCAGCTTGATCTCGACCGGGCCGCGCGAGGCACCCGAACTGATCGCCCGCTCACGGAAGTCGGCGAGCGCGGACTGCACCTCGGGGGCGTTGATGTCGTCGGCCTTGACGACGACCTCGGCCGGGTCGGAACCGCCGGGGAAGGCCTCGTTGAGGCGGTTGTACGTCTGCACGATGGGCAGCGAGTCGCCGAACTCCTGGTCCAGCGTGAGGTTCTGGGTCTTCATGCCGAGCGCGGGAGCCGCGATGGCGAGCAGCGCACCGGCCGCGACGACGACCGAGATGACCGGCCGGGCGAGCACGCCCTTCAGTACGGCCGTCCAGAACCGGCTCTCGCGGTTGCCGCGCCCACGGTTGCGACGGAGCTTGCTCTGCGGGTGCAGGAACGGGATCTTGCCCTTCTCGACCCGCTCGCCGAGCAGCGACAGCAGCGCCGGCAGCACGGTCACCGACCCGACCATGGCGACCGCCACGACCATCAGCGAGGCCAGGCCCATCGCCTCGAACTCGGCGAGACCGGTGAACAGCATGCCCGCCATCGCCACGCACACCGTGACACCGGAGACGATGATCGCGCGGCCGCTGGTGGCGGCGGCGACCCTGAGGGCGGTCTGCGCGTCCCGGCCGGCCTCGCGCTCCTCGCGCTCGCGGCGCAGATAGAACAGGCAGTAGTCGACGCCGACGGCCAGACCGACCAGCAGCATCACGGAGTTCGCGGTGTCGCTCATCGGCATCACATGGCTGACGATGCCCATCAGGCCCATCGTCGCCATGATCGCGGTGACCGCCAGCAGCACCGGCAGCAGGGCCGCCACCAGCGCGCCGAAGGCGATGAGCAGAATGCCGAGGGCCACCGGCACCGCGGAGTACTCGGCCTTCTGGAAGTCGTCCCCGAACGCGTCGTCGAACGTCTTCATCATGCTCGCGCCGCCGATCTCCTCGATCCGCAGCGACTCATGATCCTTCTGGACGTCCTCGACGGCCTTCAGCACGGGCTCCACGCGCTCACCCGCGGTGTCCGACTCGCCGCGCATGTCGAACTGCACCAGCGCGCTGCGGCCGTCCTTCGAGATCGTCTGTGTGTCGTAAGGCGACGTCACGTCCGTGACCTTGCCGGTGCCCTCGACCGCCTTCACCACCGCGGTGACGGCCGACCTGAACTCGGCGTCCGTGGCCTTGAGGCCGCCGTCCTTCGCCTGGATCAGGACGGTCTCGCTGGCCGGCTCCTCGATCCCCGCGTCCTCGATGATCCTGGCCGCGGTGTGTGTCTCGCCCTTCAGCTGGTCGCTGTCCTTGACGTCGACCCGGCCCGCCGCCGAACCGAGCCCCATCGCCAGGACGACGAACAGCACCCAGATGCCGACGGCCGCCCATCGATGGCGGGCGCTCCAGCCGCCTGCGCGGGCGGCGATGCCCCGCACGCGTGTGTCTCCGTTCCCCATGACGGGCTTGCCCCCTTGGTTGCGGTGGCGGCCCCCTGCCGCCTCCTTTCGTTTCGAAGGTATGAGCCGGATAAAGGCATCTCGTCGTGCTGCCCGGTGAAGTGCGGCGGCCGGAACTCATCCCCTCGGCCCCCGGGCTCTCCCCACTGGGGAGGATGGGGGTCCCTTACATCTATCCGGTGGTGTCGGGGACGACGGTCAGGGCAAAAGCGGTTGTGCTCGTGCTGACCGGTAAGTAACTTACGGGCCCGGGCGGCTGTCGTGCCCACCCCCACGGGGCATGACAGCCGCCCTCGGTCGGCCGGACCGCCTTAAGGTGGCCGGATGACGACGTATGCGGCACTCCTGCGCGGAATCAACGTGGGCGGCAGCAGGAAGGTCCCGATGGCCGACCTGCGCACCCTGCTGACCGGCCTCGGCCACGACGGCGTGCGCACCTATCTGCAGAGCGGTCAGGTGGTCTTCACCGCCGACCACGGCGACGAGGAGTCCCTGGCCGCGGAGCTCGCGTCGGCGATCGAGAAGCACTTCGGCTTCGCCGTGGACGTGATCGTGCGCGACCACGCCTACCTCCGGGCGATCGCCGACAACTGCCCTTTCCCCGCAGCCGAGTTGGAGCCCAAGCAGCTCCATGTCACCTACTTCTCCGCCCCGGTCGACGCCGACCGCTTCGCGGAGATCGACCAGGCCGCCCACCTCCCGGAGGAGTTCCGCCTCGGTGACCGCGCGCTGTACCTGTACGCCCCGAACGGCCTCGGTCGCTCCAAGCTCGCCGAAATGCTGTCGCGGCCTCGGTTCAACAAGGGTTTGATCGCCACCAGCCGTAACTGGAACACCGTCGTGAAACTCGTGGAGATGACAGGTGACCGAACCTGATTCCGCCGTACAGGCCGCCATCGAGGGCGAGTTGAGGCTGCTCGACCCCGAGGTCCGCCGCTCGCCCGAACTGCTCGGGGCGCTGCTGCACCCCGAGTTCCACGAGTTCGGTTCGTCGGGCCGGCGCTGGGACTGGGAGTCGACCGTGTACCGCGTGCCCGCCGAAACCGACACGGCGGACCGCTATGTCGTCACGTCCGAGATCCAGGGCGTCCGGCTCGCCCCCGACGTCGTCCACCTCACCTTCGACACGGTGTACGACGGCCAGTACGCCCACCGCAGTTCACTGTGGCGGCGGACCGACGACGGCTGGCGGATGTGGTTCCACCAGGGAACGCCGTTCACTGCCTGATCCGCTCCGAACCTGACGGGGCAGTGCCGTCCGAGGGTGCTTCGGGTTTCGAGCGGAGGATCTCGCGGGCCTGTTCCGCGGCGCGTGCGGTGCTCTCGGAGACGAAGTCGAGGAAGCGGGCGATGTTCTCCAGGCGGGTGGCGGCCGGGGTCCCGGAGACGAAGACGCGGACGCCCTGCCGTGCGGTCTCGACGAGCTGGGCGATGGCGCGGGAGCTGGCCATCATCGACTGGTACCAGACGTCGTCGTCGACGACGTAGCGCTCGCGACGGCCTTCGCCCTGTTCCCGGCGGACCATGCCCTGGCTCTCCAGGAACGCGATCGCCTTGGAGACGGACGCCGGGCTGACCTGGAGGCGCTGGACGAGTTCGGACGCGGTCAGGCTGCCCGAGTCGGTGAGGGTGAGGCAGGCCATCACCCGGGCCGGCATCGTGGGCATGCCCGAAGCCGTCATGACGGTGGTGAACGTCTCCTCGTACTCGTGCACGGCCTCCGCGTCGCGTCCGTAGGCCTGTTCGGGCGCCTGTGGCCCCCGGGGCGCGGACTGCCTGCGCCGGTGGGCGCGGCGTTCGGTGGCGCGGTGGGCCGCGTCGGCCCGGTAGGCGGTGGGGCCGCCGTTGCGCATCACCTCGCGCGTGACCGTCGAGGTCGGGCGGTCGAGACGTCTGGCGATCTCCGCGTAGGCGAGGCCGTCGGCCAGTCCCAGCGCGATCTGCTGGCGGTCCTGCTGGGTGAGTCTGCCTCCCGGCATCGGCGGTCTCCTTCGTGCTCCTTGGTGTCGTCAGCATAGCGTTCATTCCCAATTCATTGCAATGAACGGGTAGCTGATGTTGCGTTAGTTTCAGATCCATTGCAACGATTTCTCGGCCTTTACCTGCACTGATGCCGATCTCGCGCAATGAATGTATTGAAGGATCTTTGAATGCAACGTAGCTTTTCCGTCATCAGAAACAGTGAGTCGAAGGAGAGCACGATGCAGAAGTTCGACACCCCCGCCCCGGTCTCCGCCGTCCTCGACATCCCCGCGGGACGCATCCGGTTCATCGCCGCCGACCGGGCCGACACCACCGTCGAGGTCCTCCCCGCGGACGCCTCGAAGTGCCGCGACGTGAAGGCGGCGGAGCAGACCAGGGTCGAATACGGCGACGGTGTCCTGCGGATCGAGGTCCCGGCGAAGAACCAGATCCTCGGCCCCTCCGGGGCCGTCGAGGTGACCATCCAGCTGCCTGCCGGCTCCCGCGTCGAGGCGAAGGCGGCCGCCGCCGAGTTCCGGGGCGTCGGACGCCTCGGCGACGTCGTCTTCGAGAGCGCGCACGGCTCGGTCAAGCTCGACGAGACCGACAGCGCCCGCCTCACCCTCCTCGCCGGTGATGTCTCGGTCGGCCGCCTGGGCGGCCCCGGCGAGATCGGCACCCAGAAGGGCGACATCCGCATCACCGAGGCCGTGCGCGGCACGGTCACGCTGCGCACCGAGCACGGCGAGATCTCGGTCGGTGCCGCCCGCGGAGTCTCCGCGTCCCTGGACGCCGGCACCTCCTACGGCCGGATCCGCAACGCGCTGGTGAACACCGACGGCGCCGCCGCCCGGCTGGACATCCACGCGACCACCGCCTACGGCGACATCACCGCACGCAGCCTCTGACGAGCACCGTCAGAACGAACACACAGCTGTGCGAGGCTCCTCCCATGCGCTACATCATCATCGGGGCAGGGGCGATCGGCGGGGTCGTCGGCGGCCGGCTCGCGGGCTCGGGACACGAGGTCGTACTGGTCGCGCGGGGACCGCACTTCGAGGCGTTGCGGGAGAGCGGGCTGCGGCTGCGGGTGCCGGAGGGCGAGCTGACCCATCGGCTGCCGGTCGTCGACGGGCCGGCCGCGCTCGGTGAACTGCGCACCGACGACGTGCTGATCCTCGCCGTCAAGACGCAGGACAGCGCGGCCGCGCTGCAGACGTGGGCATCCGTACCGGTCGCCGGCGGCGGTACGGCTGCCGAACGCCTGCCGCTGTTCTGCATGCAGAACGGCGTCGAGAGCCAGCGCCTCGCCCTGCGGCTCTTCCGGCGGGTGTACGGCGTCTGCGTGTGGCTGCCGTCGACGTACGTCGAACCCGGCGTCGTCTCCGCCGCCGGCCACCCCCTCACCGGCATCCTGCACCTAGGGCCTGTCTGGCAAATCCCCGCCTGCCGGACAGGCCCTGGCCGCCACCCGCACGGCACCGACGAGACCGCCCGCCTCGTCGCCGCCGACCTGGAGAAGTCCCACTTCGAGGCGCCGGTCGTGCCGGACGTGGCCCGCTGGCAGTACGCCAAGCTGCTGGCCAACCTCGGCAACGCCCTGGAAGCGGTGGCCGGCCCCGTCGACAGCGAGGAGGGCGCGGGGCTGTTCCGGCGGGTACGGGCCGAGGGCGCGGCCGTCCTCGACGCCGCCGGGATCGCCTACGCGGGCGCCGAGGAACAGCGGGCGGTACGGGGCGACAAGGTGTCCCAGGTCGCCCTCGACGGCGCCCCGCGCGGCGGCGGCTCCTCCTGGCAGTCCCTCGTCCGCGGCACCGGCACCATCGAGGCCGACTACCTCAACGGCGAGATCGCCCTGCTGGGCCGCCTGCACGGCGTACCGACCCCACTCAACGAGCTCCTCCAGCACCTCGCCGACACCTTCGCGCGGGAGCGGCGCGCGGCGGGATCGATGCAGGTGGGGGAATTGGTGCGGCTGGCCGACGACGCGGTCCGGGCGGCGCGCTGAACCGCTGCGGGTGACTCGCCCGAACTCCGGGACAAATGGCGGGCGTTGTCCCTATGGTGAAGCGCGCGAGAACAGCAGGAAGGGCAGGTCACCGTGGCGGGCAGAGGGTTACCGTCGTTGCCGCAGTACCGCAAGGACGGGGTGACCCGGCGGCTGTGTGCGTCGGTTCACGTGGATGACGACTTCGCCTTCGAGGTCGACCGGGATCTCACCGGGGACCGGCTGCGCGCCATCGGGTTGACCCTCGGCGTCAACTACGTGGCCCTCGCCCGGCACGCGCGCGTGGCCGTCCGGCGGCGCGAGGCTCTGGACCGGCAACTGGCCTGGCTGGGACTGGCGTTGCTGATCGCCCTGCTGGTCGGCCTGTCGGGGCTCACCGGCGGCAACGGTTCGGTCGCTCAGGTCGGGCTGTACGGCCCCCTCGGCATCCTCGCGGCCTGCTGGTGGCTGGTCCACCGCACACAGTCCCAGGCCCGCGCGGGGGCGCAGGAGGTGCTCCGCAACCCCGACAAGGCCGAGAAGCTCGCCCCGCCCGTCGAGCCGGAGGCGGAGGCCTGGCTGCAGGACCTCAAGCGGGCCAACGTCCTGCCGTACGCCGACGCGGCCGCCCTCACCAACCCGTTCGTCGGCAGCGGCAGCAAAATCAAGGAAGTCGTCTGGCAGCCCATCGACGTGAGCAAGCCCGCCGAGGCACCGAGCGGCGGCAAGCTCCCCATGAAGCCCTTCGACGCCGTCGACCTCCACACCTACGTGGCCCGCCACATGGAGGGCATCTCCGGCCTGGACGGACTGCGGGCCAGGAACCGGCTCTACGTCCTCGGCAGCAACGCCTACATGCTCGGCGAGCTGGTGCCCGACCGCACGCGCCGGCCGCGCGCCCAGCTCCCCAAGCAGCTCGTCCAGGCCGGCCTGCTGAACCCGGGCGCGGGCATGCGGACCCACCTCTGCCTGGAACGCGTCGGAGAGGGCGGGCGGCTCATCGTCTCCCTGTACCTGCGGGCGATCCTCAACCAGCCCAGCCTCACCTGGGAGGTCGCCGCTTATGCGATTCCCCCGCTGAGCGGGCGCTTCCACCGGGTGGACCGGCTGCCGGTGGCCCCCTTCGACCGCTGGTGGAGCCTCGTCTCGTACGCCACCACACGCACCTGGCCCGAGCTCAGCGGCGCCCTCGGCCGCATCCGCGAGCGGGGACGCCGGCGCCGGGCCGGAGCGCGGTTCCTGAAGAAGGTGCGCCGCGACATCACCGACCAGCACGTGATCTACGACTACGGCGCCCCCGACAGCTTGCGCGAGCGGCACGCCGACTGGGACGAGGCGGGCTACGCCGAGCGCATCGACTCGCAGGACTTCCTGTTCCGGCTCCAGCAGGGCGTGCTGACCGCGACCGAGAAGTTCCTCCAGGACCACAACGTCGACACGAGCTCGTTCGACAAGGCGCAGCAGATCATCAGCAACCAGACGTACAACATCGAGAACGTCAGCAACAGCAACCTCGGCAACCAGGGCCAGATCAACAACAACGGGCAACAGGGGAGCGGTCCTTCAGGGCCCCAGGGCGGCGGCGGGGCGCCTCCGGCCAAGCCCTGAACCGCGCACATCACAGGAGACGGGACATGGGCACGTACAACATCGGCAACATCAACGGTCCGGCCAACATCGGCGACCACGGACGTATCGAGATCAACAACGGCGCTGACCCGGCCGCGGTCGTCCGCCTCGCGGAGCAGCTCGTCGAGCGACTGCGCACCGACAACCCGGCGCTCGTCCCGCAGGCGCAGATCATCCAGGGGGAGCTGGCCGACGCCGGACAGGACGGCCGGCCCGCCAACGGCGGCCGCATCCGCTCCGCCCTGGAGACCATCGGCATCGGTGTGGCGGCGGGCAGCGGCAGCCTGGCACTGGTCCAGGAGATCGGGCGCGTGCTCGGTCTGTGAGGGGGGTGCGCCCCACAGGAGGATGTGGGGCGCACCACCAGGTCACTTGGCCCGTACGACCGCCCGCACCCCGCTTCCGAGGTCCAGCTCCAGGCCCGAGCGCAGGGGGGCCGTCTGGCCGGGGCCGATCTGCTGGGCCGTGCCGTCGGAGCGGGTGCCCGTCCAGGTGTCCTTCGAGTGGTTCTTGATGCCGAAGCGGCCCGGTTTGCTGGGGTGTTCGACCAGTTCCGCGACGAGGGAGGCGTCCGAGAAGTCGTGCCGCGTCGGCTCGGGCAGCAGATGGTGGGCGTGCACGCGGGCCGCGCGGCGCAGCCGGATGTGGTGCTGGGCGCGTGGCGGAGGCGTGGTCACCGTCAGCCGGGGCGGGAGCACCAGATGCGTCCCGCATCCCCAGCAGGCGCGCGACGGCGGGTTCTCCCCCGGCTCCGTCATGTTCTGCCGCCCGCAGGACGCGCACTCGACCACCGAGTCCAGCACCGCCCGCAGCGCGTTGCGCCACTCGGTCTCCCGCACCCGGGCCGCCGGGTCGTGCAGCCCGATCGTGAAGCTGCGGCGGAACAGCTCCTGGAGTGTCCCCACCGCCGCGTCCCACGTCGCCAGCACGGTCGTGTGCTCCATCGGGTCGGGCGCGTTGGAGTCGTCCGCCGGGTCGAAGACGAACAGCGGACTCTTGCCGTACAGCCGCTTCTCCGCCGCCTCGTCAAAGCAGTGGATCCCCAACTCCCGCTTACCTTCGAGCGGATGATGGTTCATCAGCAGCATGAACAGCAGCACGGCCAGCGAGTGCAGATCGGACTGCGTGCCCGGCCGCGCACCCGGCTCGGCGCGCACCAGCTCCGGCGCCATGAACTTCATCGTCCCCGAGATACCGCTGACGTCGCCCTCGACGACCGCGTTGTCGTTGTCGCAGACCAGCACCTCACCGGTGGCCGGGTCGAAGAAGACGTTCCCCCAGGAGATGTCCCGGTAGGCGATACCGCGCGAGTGCAGCGCCTGGTACGCCTCCACCGTGTACAGGCACGCCGTCAGCAACGCCCGTGTGGTGGTGCGCAGTTGGCGCCGGAAGAGATCCGGCAGCCCCTTGAAGCGATCCGGGCGCAGCGCCATCAGATAGCCGAACGAACCCCGGTGCGCGCTGACGTACGCCTCCGGCCACAGGAACCGGTCGTCGTCGAAGTCCCGGCTCACCAGCTCCTTGACGATCGCCTCCTGCTCGGGCGTGGCACACGTCGGGTAGTACCACTTGAGCGCCTTGTCACCGCCGGGCGTCCGCACCCGGTACACCTCGCCCTGCCCGCCGGCCCCCAGCATGTCGATGATCTCGACCTCGTCGCCGTTCTCCGCGGTCAGCCGCGTCCCGCTGTCGAGCATGCCGCTCATCTTCTACGTCTCCGTCTTCCGTTCCGTTTCCATGGCCCCGCCGTCCTCGGGCACCGGGCCGACCGGGCGCAGCGCTGCCGCCAGAGTCGTGTCGTCCCCGGAGTACTGCGAGGCCTGCCGCAGCCACTCGGGCAGCGCGGAACGCACGCCCTCGCTGCCCTCGGCCGCCAGCCGATCGTCCAGGCCCGCCACGAACTCCCGGTACCCGTCGGCCGAGGCGAAGCTCTTCGACAGCCCGTCCGTCGACAGCACCACCAGCCGCGGAGTCCGCGCCTCGTCGAACACCGGCGCCCAGTGCGTCCGCACCGCACGCCAGGCCTGCGGACCGCACAGCGACTCCGTCTCGTCGCCCAGGTCCTCCTCGGCGGGCGCCAGCGGCCGGCGCAGCACCCCGTCGTGCTCGACGACCGCCAGATCCCCGTCGCCGATCTGCCACGCCACGAACAGCCACGGCGTGAGCACCGCGCCGATCAGCGTCGTGCCGTACAGCACCAGTTTCTCGTCCTGCTCCGGCTCCCGCGCTCCCTCGTCGGCGACCGACCGGTTGCGGGCCCAGTGACCGAGGGCCGCCTCCCGCCAGTCGTGCACCAGGGCACGCGGGAAGTCGTCCCGGGCGTACGTCATGAGCCGGGCCAGCCGCCCCGGCTCATGGCAGTCCCGGGCGGCCCGCCCGAACTCGGCCGCCCGGAGCAGGAACCGGTCCACGGCGAACCGCGCACCGAGCCCGCTGCGCGCGTACTTGGCCGAGCCGTGCCCGTCGGCGACCGCCAGCACCAGCGGGTCGTCACCGCCGCCGGTGCCCTCGCAGGCGTACCAGTCCTGGTTGTGCCGCTTGTTGACCCCCTGGACGCTGTCGCCGAGCGTCTCCCAGCGCCGCACCCCGAGCGTCACCACACGTCGTCGTCATCGTCGTCGAGGACCGGCGGCGCGTACGGCTGCTTCACGGCGCCCGAATCCACCGGGGCCGCCACCTGCTGAGAGGCCGCCTTCACGGCCGCCGTCGACGCCCAGCGGATCGCGGCCGCGAGCTGCTTGGGGCTGTTGGCGTCCAACGGCTGGAGCTCGGGGTTGCCGAGGAACTCCTGGAGCACCGAGCGGTCCGCGTCGGCGCCGATCGCGATGGCGACCCGCACCGCCTTACGGCCCCACGGCGTCGCGTCGATCGCCTTGAGGCCCGCCTTCCAGTCGTCCGTGGGCACCCCGTCCGACACCAGCGCCAGCACCGGCTTCAGCGCCCGCTGCGGCATCGGCGGGCTCTGCAGCTCCCGCGAGACCAGGGACAGCGCCTCGCCGAGGTTGGTCATGCCGTCCACCTCGACGTCCTGCCAGGTGAAGTCGTCGACCGGGACCGGCGTCGGGTGGTGCCACTGGGCCGTGGTGGAGAAGGTGATGGTGCGCAGCAGCAGTTGTGCGGCCGGGTTGTCGTGGGCCACGGAACGCATCTCGGGAATCGCTTCCCTGATCGCGTAGTTGAGTCTGGCGATCTTCTCGCCCTGCATCGAGTACGAGCAGTCGAGCAGCCAGATGAAGTGGACCGGCCGGTTGGCCATGGGCCCGCCGGGAATGTCGCTCACTTGGCTTGTCCTTTCCGGTGGTTGGGTTGTCCGTCAAAAGTCGGGGATCACGGCAGCAGCCACAGCGCGAGCAGGGCCAGGGCGGCTGCCGTCAGGACGAGCGAGGCGACGAACAGGCCTGCCGCCATGCGCCGTCCACGCCCGATCGGTCGGGTCACCTGGGTCATGCCGGGCCTACCTCCTCTCGCCCTGGTCGCCGGGGCCGATCAGCGCCCCGGTCTTCAGCCCCGAGGCCGCGAGCAGCCACAGCACCGGCTCGGCGGCCCTGCGCTGTTCGGGCTCCAGCGGGCCGGTGCCGGTGGCGGCGTGCGCGCTGACGGCCCAGTAACGCGCCGACCTGGAGTCGTGCCCGAGGGCCCGGACGAGGTTGCCCAGGCCGATCTCCTCCAGCCAGCTGTCGATGCGCGCGCCGGCCACGGGCAGCGAGCCCAGCTGGTCCAGCACGTCGCGCTTGGTGACGACCGTCGCCACCGACAGCCGCCCACGCCGGCCGGCCAGCGCCGTCAGCTCGCCGATCAGCCGCTGGTACGTCTCCCAGGGGCCCTGCGGCGAGGGGCGGGCCGCCTTGGCCCGCTGGGCGTCGTCGGCGCTCAACTGCCCGCGCACCTTGGGTTCGGCGAGGACGTCGGCGACCAGGACCACACCGTCGGTGTGCGCCAGGTAGTGCTGGGCGCGCACGCGTTCGGCGTCGCTCACCGACTCGCCCATCGGGTCGTACAGGTAGAGCAGCCTGCGCCGCCGGCCGCGTCCCACGGTCAGCATCAGGGCGCGCGGCTGGCCACCGGTCGTGGCATGGGCCCAACCGGTCTGCTTCAGCTCCTGGTTGAGGTCGCCGGCCGTACGGCGGTCGTCGGCGGAGGCGTACTCGATGGTCAGATCGCCGCGCCGCGCCCACGCGTGCAGGCCCTCCACCATCGCCGCCATCAGCATGGTCTTGCCGGACGAGGTCCCGCCGACCAGCGGCGCGTGCACCACGCGCGTGCTGCCGGCCGTCTCCGGCAGCGGCCGGTCACAGTGCGGGCACAGCGCGGTCAGCTTCCCGCGTCCCCCGAAGCGGGTCGTCGGCAGCCGGTGCCCGCACCCGCACGCGTGCCACAGGACGCCGTACCGTCCCGGCCGCAGCCCGCGATGCTCGGCCCGGCAGGTCGGGCAGCGGTACACGGCCAGCGGGACGGGCTGGTAGCAGCCGGGATACGGGCACTTGACGCGCACCCCCCGCGCCAGCAGCCACCCGCGCTCCACACCCCGCAGCACCGGCACGGCAGCCGCGCAGCCCAGCCACACCAGGCCGAGCAGCAGGGCGAACACGGCATGGACGACGCCGAGGACGACGGTGGCGAGCGCGGCACCGAGCAGCGCGCCCAGGGCGACGCCGGGGGCGACGAACACGACCATCCAGAAGCGGGAGCCGGGTGAGCTGCCGCGGATGCCCGACGGGCGACGCCCGTGGAAGAGGTTCCGTACGAACCGGCCCATCCAAGGGTCGGAGAGCACGGTCCAGACGACCCGCATCCCGTAGCCGGCGGCCGAGACGGCGTCCACCCACATCTGCCGCCACCAGTAGCCGAGTTGAGCGGGCTCGCCCTTCCCGACGACCGGCACGCGCTGATCGGTCCGCCCCGTCTGCCAGGGCCCGAGCCCCAGCCACACGGCACGCACACCGACGCCGAGGAACACCCACAGCAGACGGAAGACACAGAGGCCGACGCCTATGAGCAGGGCGGAGCCGAGCACGAGGGCGAGGGGAAAGGCCAGCGTGACCGTGTTCATCGGCGGCCCCCTTGACGAGGCGAGTCGGGGGTGGCCGTGGTGATGACGTGGGTGGCCGTGGTGATGACGGGCGTGGCGAACGCCTCGGGCGGGAGGCCCGTGCGTAACGCCGGGCTCGGTATGGTCCGGCGGGGATTTCCGCCGGAGGGCGTGCCGGGCCTGCCACCGGCGGATATGGCGGCGCTTCCCCCGGTCATGACGGCGTTCATCGGCGACGCCCCTCGGTCGGCGGCTCCACGTCCCCGGGCCACACCGGCGGCTGGTCCGTGCCGCGGCGGCCGCGGCCGGACAGGCGGCCGGCGAGACGGCCCAGCGCGCCGGGGCGGTTCCAGGTGCGGAACGCGTCGAGCCTGCCGCGGCCCGCGCGGCCGAGGGCCTCCTCGACCGCGGCGACGTCCTCGGCGGGCAGCGCCCGCACGATCGGCCGCAGCACCTTCGTCAGCAGGGCCGTCCGTGTCTCGTCCCACGCGGGGCGGGTCCCGGCGAAAGAACTCCAGGCGCCGAAGCAGGTGGCGACGTACGACGGCACCGTCCGTAGCCGGTCGCCCACCCGGTCCGAACGCGCCGCCCGCTCGTACGCGGCGAGCAGGCCCGGCTCGGCCGCCCTGGCCAGGGTGTACAGCTCGCTCTCGGGCGCCGGTCCCAGGACGAGCCGCCGCGCGAGGGCGTGGAACACCCGCTCCACGACCGTCTCCGCAACGGGCTCGGCCGCACCGTCCCGCAGGGCCAGCGCCCGGCCGACCCAGTCCTCGCCCTCGCCCTCGGTGCCGAGCAGACCGGCGAACTCCAGCAGGAGCAGGGCCGCGCGCTGCCCTGGCCGCAGCTCCGTCGGGAAGCAGCGGAGCAGGTCGGCGGCGAGATCCGGGACGTCGTGGTCGTCCGGGGGCGCGGCGAGCGCGGCGTCGATCAGTATGTCCCGGGTGCCCGCCGCGCGGTGGATGTCCGACCCCAGTTGGTTGAGCAGCAGGCTCGCCTCCTGCCCCGTCGGCAGATCGCCGGACCACACCAGGCCGAGCGCGGTGCGCAGGACCGCCGTGTCGGCGTGCGGTGACACACCGGCGGTGCGCAGGACGCCGTGGAACCGCCCGAGCCGGTCACCGCCGGAACCGCCCGCGGACTCGCCCGCCATGACGCACATCCGCAGATGCGGGAACCCGGTCTGCAACTCGACGGGCAGCCCCGACCCGGCCAGCCTCCGCGCGACCCCGGGCGGATCGGCCGCGGCCAGCGCGTTCAGGGCGCCGAACAGCGCGATGCGCAGGGCTGGGTGCTCGTGTACGGCGTCGAGCAGGGCGGGGGAGGGGGAGGAGGAGTACGGGGGCTGTGCGGGCGGGCCGCCCGCCGCCGCGGTGTTGGGGCCGTCGGCCGGCGTCCTGCCGAGGCTGTCGGTGGGGGCCTGGCTCCACCACGCGTCGCCCGGGCGACGATCCGTGCCGTCGGCCGACGGACGCTCCGCGCAGTCGGCGGACCGGCGGCCCGAACTGTCGGTGGCTCGGCGGCC
>NZ_BAAAZY010000008.1:195274-244109 GCF_039537145.1 Streptomyces shaanxiensis | reverse complement strand
TCGACGGCCGACGTGCCGGAGCCGTCGGCCGGGGCCTGGCTCCACCAGGCGTCGGCCGGGTGGCGCCCGGCGCCTTCAGCGGGATGGTGACCCGCGCTGTCGGCCGGACGGCGACCCGTGCCGTCGGCCGGATAGCGACCCGAGCCGTCTGCCGCCCCACGCCCCGCGCTGGCTCCCGAGGACCGCCCCTCCGCATACCCCGCCGGGTCGGCCGGCCCACGCCCCGCGGCTTCTTTCCCCGCGTCCGCCGTGCCCGCCCCGCCCGTCGAGGGCTCGGTGACCAGACCCCGGGCCAGCCGGCCCGCCAGTTCCGGAAGCAGGTCCTGGCAGTCGATGTCCAGCAGGTCCGCGATCCGCAGCAGTGCGAGGGGGCGGCCGGCGGCCGGCTCGCGCTCGTCGGCGATACCGGCACGCAGCGCGGGCGCCAGATCCCGGGCCAGCGCGGCCTGGGCCTCCGCCGTCAGCGACCCGGCACGCAGCGCCGGAATCGGCCCACGCCCCCGTATGGCCGCGGCCAGCACCCGTGCCGCGAGCGGCGCTGTCACGACGGTCGGCACCTGGCCCTCCAGCCGGGCCAACAGGGCGGCCAGCGCGGCCTGTTCGGCGTCGTCCGGGGCGGACGACATGCTGCCGTGGAGGTCCGAGCGGGCTCCGGCGTGGCCCGCACCCCGGCCGTCGAAGGGCTCGCCGCTCTCGCACAGGGCTCCCACCAGCGCGGTCAACGTGTCGTCGGGGAGCGTGCCCGCGTGATCGACCGCCCACCGTGCGGCCGCCGTACGCCCGACCGCACCCAGCTCGATCCCCGCGACCAGCGCCGCCACCGCCAACGGCCCGGTCTCCGCGGACGTGTCGCGGAACAGGTCGGGTCGTCCGGCACACCAGATGTGCGCGCAGATCCGCGCCCACACGTCGGTCACCGGTGGTGTCGCCGGCGCCGGTCCGGTCGTACAGTCGTGGACCCGGTAGCGGTGGTCGTGGGCGACCGGCTCGGAGGACGGCAGGACGCCGATGATCTGCTGACGGGCCTGTTGCGGGCGGCGGGTGTAGGTGGTGAACGTCAGCCGGTGGGCCTGCTCGCGCGGCAGCACCGCGCAGGCGAGCGCGATCCACTGGGCGACGTCCGCGCTGTCGTGCTCGACGATGACGATCTGGCCGGCGGTGTCGGGCTCCTCCGTCAACGCCCGCAGGTCGGCGAAGAACGCCGCCAGGCGGTCGGACCGGGACACGGCGAACGCGATCAGACCGGCCTTGCGGAGCAGCCCCGACGGCTCGAAACGGTCGACCGGGCCGGGCCGGCCGTCCGGCGGTGTGGTGTCGGCCCAGCGCGGCGACTCCCACGCCGTGATGGGCAGCGCACCGTCCGGCAGCCTGGTGCCCGGCGGCAGATGCAGCGCGTGCGCGTGGAAGTTGCCCCAACGGCCGCTGTAGTCCGCGCCGGTGTAGACGGAACGGCTCAGCAGCCGTCCGCCGTCGGCGAGTTCGGAGAAGCTGAAGGCCTTCGGGAAACTCTTGAGCTGCTCGGCGTCGGGGCGGGCCGGGAAGTCACGCGGGGGCTCGTAGCCGATGAGCTGCTCGGCCTCCCGCAGCAGTCCCTGCGGGACCCCGGCGGTGACCGCCGTGAACCGGAACCCCGAACCGTCGGGCCCGGGCGGCGCCGAGGTGTAGTGCAGCTGGGCGAGGGTCATTTGACACGCCCCTTTCCTACGCGTCCCTTCGCGGTGGACCGCACGGGCAGCACGCCCCTCCGGGCCAGCAGCCACAGCAGCGGGTCCTCCACCCGCACCGGCTGCGGCCCCGACTTCGGTACGTCGGCCGGCGCCTCGGCGGGCGGCGGCGCACCGAGCGCCGACAGGCCGAACAGCGACAACTCGGCGAAGTCCAGCTCGAGTTGCCGTACCAGCGCCCCCGAGTCCCAGTCGGCCATCAGCGACCGGATCTCCTCGTGCACACCGAGCCGGTCGTCCTCGTCGAACCGGCCCTCGGTGTGGGGTGCGTTGCGCAGCAGCGGGGAGTGCGGGTCGAGGAGCGACCTGAGCATGTCCGTCTTGGTGACGGCCACCGCGATCGGCGTGGACACCCGGCCGCGGGAGCCGCCCTTGCCGTGGGCGCGCAGCTGGGCCGCCAGGTCGGCGGCGATCTGCTGCGGCGGGGTCTCGACGACGGGCAGCGGGGGGCCGTCGTGCACCGGCAACCGGTCCCGCACGGAGCCGAGTTGGAGCGGATCGACCAGCATGACTATGCCGTCGGCGGCGCTGAGATAGCGGGTGTAGCGGTCCATCGCCTCGGCGCCGGCGAGGTCCTCGCCCGCCGCGTCGAAGAAGACCAGCGTGGTGTGCCGGGTGCCGGAGCCCGGGCGGCCGCGTCTGGGCACGCTGAGCCGGTACAGGAGCGGGTCGTTGAAGCCGAGCGCGGCCGGGCGGGTGGCGTCCGGCAGCCGCAGCCGCTCGTAGAGGTCCTCGGCCATCTCCTTGTCCCGCTGCTGGGTGGTCTGCCCCATCGCCGCGAGCGAGGCGTGGTAGGCCTGCCCGACACGCTGGTTCAACTCGTTGAGCAGAACGGACACGTAGGTGCTCTTGCCGGAGGCCTTCGCGCCGACCAGGGCGATGATGCGGCTGTCCTGGTCGCAGTAGTCGCTCGGCAGGTCGTTGTGGCAGCCCCGGCACACCCGCACCGGCGTGCGCACCCCGCAGTCGGGACAGGGCACGCTGCTGCCGCCGCGCGGTCCGACGGGCACGGGCAGTGCGGCGAGCCTGCGGGCCGGGGTGAACACGGGGCCGCGCATCCGGGCCGCCGGGGGAGCGCCGGGCCCCATGAACCCCGCCCATATGTCGTCGCGTTGCGGGCCGCAGGGGGTGCCGCCGCGGACGCCGCTCGGGGTCATCAGACAGCGGTAGGGCAGCTTGGCCGCGGACGAGCGGTCGAAGCAGTAGGGGCAGATCACGGTCGTCATGGCTCAGCGCACCACCAGGGTCGCGGGGGACGGTTCTTCGAGACGTACGGCGGTCGCGTGCTCGCCCAGCAGGAAGCCGCGCAGGGTGTAGGGGGCCGGGCAGGGCGCGGCCGGCAGCTCCTGCTCGACCGTGCCGAGGCGGGCCAGATCGGTGCCGGGGATGCGCAGCACGGTGGTGCCCTCGGTCGCGCTGCGCGGGCGGATCGTGCCGCTGCGGGCGACGCACACGAACTCGGGGAGGCCCATGTGGCCTCGGGGAGCGGTCAGGGTGACGCGCAACAGGGTTCGGCCGCGGCCGAGCAACCGGCGTGGTGCGCGTACGAGTTGATAGCCGATCGTGGTGTCCGGCGGCAGCACGACCTCGGCGTCCGCGGCCGGTACGACGACCGCGCCGGGCGCCTGCGGAGCGGTCGAGGCCCGTATCAGCACGCCGCCCGGTCCGACGGGCAGTCGCAGTCCGCTGCGGCGGTAGGCGTGGGCGGTGACGGTACGTCGGCCCCCACTGGCGGTCACGGTGGCCGTGCCGGTGCTCGTGGCCGTACCGACAGTCGTGGCTGTGCCGGTACTTGCGGCGGTGCCGGTGCCGGTGGCCGTGCCGCCGATCTGAAGCCGGCCGCCGGCGTCTCCCGCCCCACCCCCGTCCAGGTGCTCCCAGCTCACGAGCAGATGGCCGACGCCGTCGGGCCAGTCGAGCGTGACCGCGGCGTGTCCCTCCGGGAGGCGCTGGGCGGCGAGCCCCGTCACCGGGCGCAGCACCTCGACGTCGACCGCGGGACCGGCCAGCGCGCGTTCACCGAGTACGGCGACGGCGGCGACCCGCGTGAACCCGGCAGGCGGCGGATCCAGGACCCCGGCCCGCTCGGGCCGGTCGAGCCGCGCCGGAAGTCGGTCGGTGTGCAGCTCGCTGCCGGGGGCGGGGGCCTCGCCGGGCCACCGCACCAGCCGGACCTCGGTGTCCCGCGCGCCGGTCCAGCCGAACCGCAGTGCCGTGCCGTCGGGGTGTGCGGTGAGGGTGCGGACGGCTTCGGGCCAGGGGTGGACGGTGCGGGTGGCGTGGACGCCGGGGGAGGGGACCAGGGCCCCGCCGGGCGCCCGGTAGTGGCAGACGACGCGGAAGGTGTGGGCGCCGGTCGCGAGGCCGGTCGCGGTGAACCCGTCGGCGCGGGGCGGCAGTTGACCGACGGTCCCGTCCGGCCCGGTCCGCTCGACCGTCACCTCAGCGGCACCGCCCGGCCGCCGCCAGGCGGCCTCGATCCGCTCGGGCCCGTCCGTGAGCGTCAGCCCCTCCACCTCGGGCGCGACGAGCACCCGGCGCGAGACGAGCGGCGGCCCGGCGACGCGACCGTCGCGCAACGGGAGCGCGGCATACCGGACGGCGGACCCGAGGGCGACGGAGGTGTCCCGCGCCGCTCCGGCATCCTGCCCCGCCACCTCGCGGACCTTCGGTGTCCCCTTCTCGTCCCGGTACAGGCACAGCAGCAACCAGTCGCCGTTGCCGTCGGCGTCCGTCTCCGGCCAGGTCAACTCGACGTGTTCTGAGGCGAGTTCGGCGTGCAGGGGGGCGTGCCGCCCGGAATCGGGACTGTGGTGACGGACCAGGGCGCGCAGGGCGCGCCGGTCGTCGGCGGCCTCGTGGAGCGCGCGCAGCAACTCCTCGCCCGCCCGCTCGGTGTCCCCGCGCCCCTCGGCCTCTCGAGCCGCCCGCAGCGCCGCCTCCACCACCGCCAACCGGGCGGTCAGCGAGCCCCGCAGCGCATCGAGGGCCGGGTCGGTGCGGTCCTGCGGCAGCCGCTCCAGCAGTGCCCGCACCCGGTGCAGCCGGTGCCGTGCCCAGGCGTCGGCGAGGGACTCGGCGGCGTCGCGCTGCTGCCGGGTGAGGGCGGGCCGCAGCCGGGCCGCCGCCACGAGACCGGCGACCTCGTCCGGGTGCACCCCCAACTCGACGGCGACACGCGGGCGTTCACCTCGGTCCCGGTCCTGCAGCAGGCCGATCAACTGGTACAGCACGACCCTGCGCGGTGCCTGTGGATCACGGCGGTGCAGTGCGGCGAGCAGCCCCGCGAGGGACGCCGTCGGGGTCGCGGCACGGGCGAGGCCGTCCAGCAGCGCGCCGTCCACCCGCTGCCGGCCACGGGGCCCGGAGGGCACGTACAGCCCGTCGAGGACGCGTAACCCGCCGCCGCCCGGGGGCAGCAGCGCCGCGCCCATGTGCCGTAACCCTGCCGCGTGCTGGGCCGTGGCGAGGTCGGCGTAACCGGGTACGAGCGGACTCAACGGCAGCCCGGACAGTGCCCGTGGCAGCCCCAGGTGATGCCCGAACTCGCGCCCAGCCACGTGTGCCGCTCTCCCCCGATAGAACTTCGAGGGACCATCCCAGCAGATCCCCGTGCTCGGGGAGGCGGTTTTTTCGGAATCCGACCAGGTGGGACCGGCAGAGCCCGCCGTCCCGACCCGGCCTCAGGCCCCGACGGCCGCCAGCACCGGCAGCCCGGCCGCGTCGTACCGGTCCAGCAGTACCCGCGCCACCTCGGGCGCCGCTCCGAGCACGTCCGCCAGGACGTCAGCATCGGCCGCGCCCCGCGCGATGCGGTCCGGGAGAAATCCGGGAGCCAGGACGTACGGGGCGACGGCCACCCGCTCGCAGCCGAGTTCGCGGAGCTCACGCACCGCGTCCTCGGTACGGGGGAACCCCGCGGGAGAACCGGCGGAGGCGAACGCAGGCCGCACGGCGCACCAACCGGTGTGCCGCCACTCCCGCGCGATTTCTGCGATCACTGCGATCGCCTCCGGGTCGGTGGACCCCGCCGAGGCCAGCACGACCCCGGTCGAGGACTTGTCGGCGGGCGTCAGCCCGGCCTCGTACAGCCGCCGCTCCAGGGCGGCCAGGAGCAGCGGCGACGGGCCCAGCACCTCCGCCTGCCGGATCCGCAGCTGCGGGGGCGCGGCCCGCAGGACCGCCGGGATGTCGGCCTTCGCGTGGAAGGCGCGGGTCAGCAGCAGGGGCAGCGCCACGACATCCCGCACGCCCTCCGCCGCCAGCGACTCCAGCACGCCTTGCACCGACGGGATGTTGAAGTCCAGGAAGCCGGTCTCCACCCGTACGTCAGGACGCAGCGAGCGCACCCGCCGCACCAGGGCATGCACCGTCGCGGCATGCCGCGGGTCGCGGCTGCCGTGGGCGATGACGAGAAGGACCGGCTTCATGGACATGGGACGTCAGCTCCTTACCGGCAGGCCGCGGCTGCGCAGGACCCGTCGCTGCAGTGGGCTGAAGATGAGCGGGTGGGCACCGGAGATCTCAGAAGTCCCACCCGTCGTCCTCGGCCTCGTCCTTGACCGGCTCCGGCGAGGCGAAGGACTCGCCGACCATGCCCGCGGTGAGCGTGGTGCCGTCGTTCGGGTCGATGAGGATGAAGGAGCCGGTGCGGCGCGAGTCGGCGTAGGAGTCCACCGGCAGCGGTTCGGCGGTGCGGATCTTCACCCGGCCGATGTCGTTGGCGACGAGCTGCCCCGGGTGCGGGTGCAGGGACAGGTCGTCGAGCGTGAGCCGGGACGGGATGTCCTTGACGATCGCCTTGACCGTGCGGGTGCCGTGCTTGAGCAGCACCCGGTGGTTGACGGTCAGCGGCTGGTCGGCGACATGGCAGACCGTGGCCTCGATGTCCTGCGTGGTCGCGGGCGCGTCCTTGGTCGGCACGAGCAGGTCGCCGCGCGAGATGTCGATGTCGTCCTCCAGGAGAACGGTCACCGACTGGGTGGTCCACGCGATGTCGACCGGCTCGCCCAGCAGATCGATGCCGGAGATCTTCGACGTACGGCCCGAGGGCAGCACGGTGACCGACTCGCCGACGCGGAACGAACCGGCGGCGATCTGACCGGCGTAGCCCCGGTAGTCCGGGTGCTCGGCGGTCTGCGGCCGGATCACGTACTGCACGGGCAGCCGGGCGTGGCAGTGGCTCAGGTCGTGGCTGACCGGGACCGTCTCCAGGTGCTCCAGGAAGGTCGGCCCGCCGTACCAGTCCATGTTCGCGGACGGGTCCACCACGTTGTCGCCGGCCAGCGCCGAGATCGGGATCGCGGTGATCTCCGGGACGCCCAGCTCCAGCGCGTACGCCGTGAACTCCTCGGCGATCGCGGCGAAGACGGACTCCTGGTAGTCGACCAGGTCCATCTTGTTCACGGCGAGGACGACGTGCGGCACCCGCAGCAGCGCGGCGATGGCGGCGTGCCGGCGGGTCTGCTCGACGACACCGTTGCGGGCGTCGACGAGGATCACCGTCAGCTCGGCCGTCGAGGCGCCGGTGACCATGTTGCGGGTGTACTGCACATGGCCGGGGGTGTCGGCGAGGATGAACCGGCGCCGGGGCGTGGCGAAGTAACGGTACGCCACGTCGATCGTGATGCCCTGCTCCCGCTCGGCACGCAGGCCGTCCGTCAGCAGCGCGAGGTCCGGGGCCTCCTGCCCGCGGCTCGCCGAGGCGCGCTCCACGGCCTCCAGCTGATCGGTGAGGATCGACTTGGAGTCGTGCAGCAGCCGTCCGACGAGGGTGGACTTGCCGTCGTCGACGGAGCCCGCGGTGGCGAACCGCAGCAGGGTGGTGGCCGAGAGCTCCTCGGTCGTCGTCGTGCTCATGCTTAGAAGTACCCCTCGCGCTTACGGTCTTCCATCGCGGCCTCGGAGAGCTTGTCGTCGGCGCGGGTGGCGCCGCGCTCGGTCAGCCGGGAGGCGGCGATCTCGGTGATGACCTGCTCCAGGCTCACCGCGTCCGAATCGACGGCACCGGTGCAGGACATGTCGCCCACGGTCCGGTAGCGGACGAGCCGCTTCTCGACCGTCTCGCCGTCCTTCGGCCCGCCCCACTCGCCGGCGGTCAGCCACATGCCGCCGCGCTTGAAGACGTCGCGCTCGTGAGCGAAGTAGATCTCCGGCAGCTCGATGCCCTCACGGGCGATGTACTGCCAGACGTCCAGCTCGGTCCAGTTGGAGAGCGGGAACACGCGGACGTGCTCTCCGGGTGCGTGGCGGCCGTTGTACAGGTTCCACAGCTCGGGGCGCTGCCGGCGAGGGTCCCACTGCGAGAACTCGTCGCGCAGGCTGAACACCCGTTCCTTCGCCCGCGCCTTCTCCTCGTCGCGCCGCCCGCCGCCGAACACGGCGTCGAACTTCTCGCTCTGGATCTTCTCGGTCAGCGGGACCGTCTGCAGCGGGTTGCGTGTCCCGTCGGGACGTTCGCGCAGCACACCCCGGTCGATGTAGTCCTGCACCGACGCGACATGCAGCCGCAGGTTGTGCTTCTCGACTGTGCGGTCCCGGTACTCGATGACCTCGGGGAAGTTGTGCCCGGTGTCCACGTGCAGCAGCGAGAAGGGGATCGCCGCGGGGGCGAAGGCCTTCAGCGCCAGGTGCAGCATGACGATGGAGTCCTTGCCGCCGGAGAACAGGATCACCGGCCGCTCGAACTCGCCCGCCACCTCACGGAAGATGTGCACCGCCTCGGACTCCAGCGCGTCCAGGTGCGAGAGGGCGTACGGGGAGTCCGTGCCATCTTCGCCCCCCTTCACCGTGGCGACGGTCGCCGTCATGCCAGTCCCCTTTCGCTGAGCAGGGCGTACACCGACGCCGCGGACTCCTGCACGGTCTGGTTCTGGGACTCGATGCGCAGATCGGGCGACTCGGGCTCCTCGTACGGGTCGTCGACCCCGGTCAGGCCCTTGAGTTCGCCCGCGGCCTGCTTGGCGTACAGACCCTTCACATCGCGCACGGAGCACACCTCGACCGGCGTGGCCACGTGCACCTCGAGGTACGGCGCCCCGCCTTCCTGGTGGCGCTTGCGCACCGCGTCCCGGCTGTCCTGGTAGGGCGCGATGACCGGGACGAGCGCCTTGACGCCGTTACGGGCGAGCAGTTCGGCGAGGAAACCGATGCGCTGCACGTTGGTGTGCCGGTCCTCGCGGCTGAAGCCGAGGCCCGCCGAGATGAACTCGCGGATCTCGTCGCCGTCGAGCACCTCGACGCGGTGGCCCTCCTCGCGCAGCCGGCCGGCCAGCTCGTAGGCGATGGTGGTCTTGCCGGCGCTCGGCAGACCCGTGAGCCAGACGGTGGCTCCGCTCGTCACGTGGTTCTCCAAATTCGTAGCAAGCTCGGTCATGGTCAGCCGTGCAGCCCGCACTCGGTCTTGCCGCGGCCCGCCCAGCGGCCGGCCCGCGCGTCCTCGCCCTCCAGCACCCGGCGGGTGCAGGGCGCGCAGCCGACGGAGGCGTAGCCGTCCATCAGCAGCGGGTTGGTCAGGACACCGTGCTCGGCGACGTACGCGTCCACGTCGTCCTGGGTCCAGCGGGCGATCGGCGAGATCTTCACCTTCTGCCGCTTCTCGTCCCAGCCGACGACCGGGGTGTTCGCCCGGGTCGGGGACTCGTCGCGGCGCAGACCGGTCGCCCAGGCCACATAGCTCTTCAGGCCCCGCTCCAGCGGCTCGACCTTGCGCAGCTTGCAGCACAGGTCGGGGTCGCGGTCGTGCAGCTTCGGGCCGTACTCGGCGTCCTGTTCGGCGACGGTCTGGACGGGGGTGAGGGTGATGACGTTGACGTCCATCACGGCCTCGACCGCGTCGCGGGTGCCGATGGTCTCCTCGAAGTGGTAGCCGGTGTCGAGGAACACGACGTCCACGCCTGGCATGGCGCGGGAGGCGAGGTGGGCGACCACCGCGTCCTCCATGGACGAGGTCACACAGAAGCGCTTGCCGAAGGTGCCGACCGCCCACTGGAGGATCTCCAGCGCGGAGGCGTTCTCCAGATCACGGCCAGCCTGCTCGGCCAGCGCCTTGAGATCCGCCGTCGTGCGCTCTTCCTGTGCCGTCGTCATATCTCGTCTCCCCCTGCGTCGGTGCGCTGAAGACCGCGGGCGAGCAGCCCGAGGAACTTCAGTTGGAAGGCCCGATTGCACGCCGCGCATTCCCATGCGCCATGGCCCTGCTCACCCGGACGCAGGTCCTCGTCACCGCAGTAGGGGCAGTAGAAGGGGGCGGCCCGCTCGCTCATGAGAGGGCCTCCTCGGAGGCGCGCGCCGCCCAGGTCGCGAACCGCTCGCCGTCCTCGCGCTCGTCCTGGAACCGCTTCAGGACGCGCTCGACGTAGTCGGGCAGCTCCTCGGAGGTGACCTTCAGGCCACGCACCTTGCGCCCGAACCCGGCCTCCAGGCCGAGCGCGCCGCCCAGGTGCACCTGGAAGCCCTCGACCTGCTCGCCCTTGTCGTCGAGGACCAGCTGCCCCTTGAGACCGATGTCCGCCACCTGGATACGGGCGCAGGCGTTCGGGCAGCCGTTGATGTTGATGGTGATCGGCTCGTCGAAGTCCGGGATCCGGCGCTCCAGCTCGTCGATCAGCTGGGAGCCGCGCGCCTTGGTCTCGACGATGGCGAGCTTGCAGTACTCGATGCCGGTGCAGGCCATGGTGCCGCGCCGGAAGGGGGACGGCCTGGTGGTCAGGTCCAGGGCCTCCAGGGCCTCGGACAGCGACTCGACCTGCGCCTCCTCGACATCGAGGATGATCATCTTCTGCTCGACGGTGGTACGGACCCGCCCGGAGCCGTGCGCCTCGGCCAGCTCGGCGATCTTCGTGAGGGTCGTGCCGTCGACGCGGCCCACGCGCGGGGCGAACCCGACGTAGAAACGGCCGTCCTGCTGCCGGTGCACACCGACGTGGTCCCGCCAGCGCTCCACGGGCTGCGCGGGCGCGGGGCCGTCGACCAGCTTGCGCTTGAGGTACTCGTCCTCCAGCACCTGACGGAACTTCTCCGCACCCCAGTCGGCGACCAGGAACTTCAGGCGGGCGCGGGTGCGCAGCCGCCGGTAGCCGTAGTCGCGGAAGATCGAGATGACGCCCTCGTAGACGTCCGGCACCTCGTCCAGCGGAACCCAGGCGCCGAGCCGCACGCCGATCTTGGGGTTGGTGGACAGGCCGCCGCCGACCCACAGGTCGAAGCCGGGGCCGTGCTCGGGGTGGTTCACGCCGACGAACGCGACGTCGTTGATCTCGTGCGCCACATCGAGCAGCGGCGAGCCGGAGATCGCGGACTTGAACTTGCGGGGCAGGTTGGAGAACGCCTTGTTGCCGACGATCCGGCGCTGGATCTCGTCGATGGCCGGGGTGCCGTCGATGATCTCGTCCGCGGCGATACCGGCGACCGGGGAGCCGAGGACCACGCGGGGCGTGTCACCGCAGGCCTCGGTGGTGGACAGCCCGACGGCCTCCAGGCGGTTCCAGATCTCGGGCACGTCCTCGATCCGGATCCAGTGGTACTGGACGTTCTGCCGGTCGGTGATGTCCGCGGTGCCGCGCGCGAACTCCTGCGAGATCTCGCCGATGACGCGCAGCTGCTGCGTGGTCAGCCGCCCGCCGTCGATCCGCACGCGCAGCATGAAGTAGGAGTCGTCCAGCTCCTCCGGCTCCAGGATCGCGGTCTTGCCGCCGTCGATCCCCGGGCGACGCTGGGTGTACAGCCCCCACCAGCGCATACGGCCACGCAGATCGTTCGGGTCGATGGAGTCGAAGCCGCGCTTGGAGTAGATCGTCTCAATGCGTGTCCGCACATTGAGACCGTCGTCGTCCTTCTTGAACTGTTCGTTGCCGTTGAGCGGGGTGAAGTGCCCCGCGGCCCACTGGCCCTCACCGCGGTGACGGCTCACCTTGCGGCGGGGAGTCGCGGCGGCAGGCTTCTGCGGGGTGGCGGCCATGGTTGTTACGTCCTTCGGGACAGGCGGGAAAGCGGCTCTGACCTGCGCGTACGGGCGCATGGGCATACATGCGCTTCATTGCGCAGGAATGAGACGAAAGGGGAGTGTCGGGCGCGGATGGACTGTACTCAGCGCGCCGGACAGATGGCGCTGGACATGCGGCCGAGGTCGACGTGCCGCCGACTCACCAAGGCAATTCCAGTTCCAGACATGACGGAAGCGTGGCACGGAGATCTGGACACAGTCCAGCTTTGTCCGTCATGCGGACACCCTTGTCCCGAAGAGCGAGACAAGGGTGTCGTCGGTCACATGGCCCGAATCGGCCGTTTCTGCCCTGGTCAGCCAGGGTACGCCCCCGGCCACGGACCGGGCGTGGCCGTCTCGGCCTCCTCCTCGACCTTGGTGTCGAAGAGCTTGAAGCCGCGCCGCAGATAGTTGTCCATGGCGTGCTCCCCGTCCTTGCTGCACGTATGGAGCCACACCCGCTTGGTCTGCGGCAGTCCGGGCCAGCGCTCCGCGAGGTCCCAGGCGCGGGCCGCGCCGTACGCCAGCAGATGCCCGCCGATCCGCCGTCCGCGGAAGGCCGGGATCAGGCCGAAGTAGACGATCTCCACGACCCCGTCGTCCTGCGGATCCAGCTCCACGTACCCCGCCGGGGTCCCCCGGTCGTAGACGACCCACGTCTCGACACCCGGACGCTCCAGCTGCCGCTGCCACTGCGCGTACGTCCAGCTGAGCCGGTCGATCCACTGGATGTCCCCGCCGACGGAGGCGTACAGGAACCGGCTGAACTCCGGCGAGGGCGCCTCGGCCCGGACGATCCTCACGTCCCCTTCCGGGGCGGCGGCCGGGAGGAGGTCGTCCGGCGAGGTCTGCTCCAGGGACCAGGTGGTCACGGGGATGTTGGTCATGGCCGTCAGGGAATCATCCGAACGGCCGATCTGTCGATCGGCGGCCGGTGCGCCTTCGACGCGACAGCCTCCGCGTCCCTCGGTGGCTACCCCAGCGCCCTGTCGATCGACGTCAGCGGCACCGCGAACAGCGTCCGGCCCGACTGGGACCAGACCTCGCCGGTCGCCTCCCAGTAGGAGAGCGGACCCGCCTGGACACCCCAGCAGCGCGGGGCGTTCTCCGAGCCGCAGCGGGTCGCCTCGGCGCCCTCGGTGTCCTGGCGCCACAGGCTGCCCTGCCGGTCCGTGGCGCCCGGGGCGCGGCCCAGGTACCAGTCGGAGCGGTCCGTCCCGTCGGCCCGGTGCGACAGCAGGCCCCGGATGCCGGACGCCTCCGTCTCGTACGCCTCGACCGCGGACGCGGAACCGGTGGCGTCGGTGGCCGGCAGGCCGGCGCGGGCCGGGTCGTTGCTGAAGTCGTAGCGCCACAGACGGGAGTGCTCCTCGCTGTCCGCCGGCGTCCACTCGCTCGCGACCAGGCTGTCGGGCGCCGTGCTGCGGTCCAGGGAGACGGCCCCGAGGCGGGGTGCGGTGCCCGCGTTGTTCAGGCGGTACGAGCCGACGGCCGGCAGGACGAAGCGCTGCCCGTGCGCCGACCAGCCGCCCCCGACGCGGCCCACGGCGGCGCTGTCGACCGTGGTGCGCTGGACGCGGTTCATGTCGTACACGTACAGCCCGTCGGCGGCGGTCACCAGCAGCTTGTCCTGGTACCAGACCATGCCGGTCAGCCGGGAGGACAGGGCGCGGTAGTCGCGTCCGCCGTCCACCGGGACGACGAGGAGGGCCGAGGCGTACCTGAGGTGGCCCAGGTCGTTCGCGTCGACGAAGGCGACCCGGGCGAGGCCCCGGTCGGCGGTGCCCCGGCTCCAGCCGGAGAGCAGCACGCGGTTGTCGTTCCACCAGCCGTCGTCGTCGGCGTCCCCCGAGGTGGTGACCGCGCCCGCCCGCCAGTTCCGGGTGTCGGCGGCGTCCCAGCAGTACGCGCGGGTGGCGGCCGGCGCGACCGGCAGCGCCGTGCGCTCGTCGGCCGTACAGCCGGACGCGGCACGCAGAGTCCGGTCGGCGCTCTCCAGGACGGCGCGTACACCGACCGGCTTGCCCATCCCGGAGGCGAGTTCGTCGAGCGTGGTCTGCGGGACCAACTGCTCCTGGAGCCGGAGCGCGCGGGTCTCGGCGTCCCTGGTGAGAGGCTCCAGCGCCCCGGGGTTGTCACCGACGGTGGCCTGTGAGGCGCTGATCATCGTGGCGGCGGCGGTGAGTGCCAGGGCGGTTCCGGCCAGGAACGCGCGTACCGCACGCCCCTGCTTTCGTCGACGGTGTCTGCCGCGGTGCTTCATCAAACCTCCCGAGGCGAGCCAACTGCCTCTATTGGTCCGTAGGTTGACCAAAGGAGCAGGTGGGGTGGCTCGTAGAGGGATGCTACGGCAGGTGAGCACGCTTGCGGACTAAGACCCCGCAAATATGCGGATTCTTCGAAACGCCGGTTCGGTCACACCTCGGCCGACGACCTCCCCCTCAGCACCGCCGGTGCCGTCGAATGCGGCAGCAACTCGCGCGGGTCGTCCGGCAGCAGCACCCCGACCTCCGCGTCCTCGCGGAAGCGGTACGGCCGGTGCTCCAGGAACGCCCCGAGATAACGCCGTACGCGGGACATCTCGGCCCGCACCGTCACCGTACGGCCCGCGTCCCCGAACATGTCCTCGGCCAGCCCCGCCGCGCTGCGTCCCGTGCGGTGCAGGGCCAGGAGGTAGAGCAACTCGGCGTGCCGGGGGCTCAGTTCATGGCTCCAGGAACCCGCGCTGCCGGACACCGTCACCGACCAGCGGCGCGGCTGCGTCAGGTCCAGCGCGATCCGCGTCGCCCCGGCCGGCACCGGCTCGTCGGTGGGCCGCAGCAGCCAGCCGCCCGCCAGCGGCTCCACCGAGCACAGGCCGAGCGGCGGCAGCCACCGGCGGCCCGGCGACAGGGACTTGGGCAGCGCGACCCGGTTCGCGTACGGCATCCCGGTCACCGCGGCGGTCCAGCCGTCCCGGTCCACCACGACCGCCCGCCCGGGGATCCGGGCCAGCACCGGCGCCGCCACCGCGCGCAGCCGCTCCAGCGAGGTCAGATGCAGCTCACGCAGCCGGGCCTCGGCCAGCTTGGCCACCGAGTCGACCCAGGCGAGCGTGGCCGGGTGCATGGTCTCCAGCGGCCCGCTGACGTCCACCACACCGATCAGCCGGCCGTCCCGCGGGTCCGTGATGGGGGCGCCGGTGCAGGTCCAGGAGGTCTGGGAGCGCTGGAAGTGCTCGGAGGCGAAGACCTGCACGGGTCGGCGCACCACTGCCGGGGTGCCTACGCCGTTGGTGCCGACGACGCTCTCCCGCCAGTCGGCGCCGAGTTCGAACCCGAGGCCGTCGGCCTTGCGCAGCACGGCGGAGCTGCCCTCCCGCCACAGGACCCGGCCCTCGTCGTCGGCGACGACCATGATGTGGTGGGTGACGTCCGCGACCGACAGCAGCCCCTCCCGCAGCACCGGCAGCGCATGCCTCAGCGCGGTGGTCTCCCGGCGCCGCTGCACCTCCTCCCGGGACAGCAGCCCGGAGCGGACGTCGTGGTCCGGATCGACCCCGCTGCGCAGCATGCGTTCCCAGGACTGCTCGATCACCGGGCGCGGCGCGACGGGCGCGCGCTGCCCCGCGAGCGTGGCGGCGCGGACCTCGCTGAGCACCCGGGCCGCCCGTGCCGAGTCCACGGCGGCCAGCTGTGTCACGTCCGTCGGCGAGAGCGCCAAGGGTCCTCCCGGTTCGGGCTCACACGGGCTGTGTGTCTCATACTGCCGTCCGCCTCTCGCGGAGGCACACACTCCGCACACAGACGCCAACAAGTTGCAACCCCTTGCAACCCTGGTGGTCCGCGCCGGCCTGATTGAAACTTGAGCAACGCCGTCCCGAGCGGCGTTCGAGGGCTCGAACGGGCCTGGGTGGGGGTGGTGCCGTGTCGGCGCAGCACCACCCCCTACCTCCGGTGGTTCAGCCGTTGCGCCTCAGGGGGTGCCGCTTGATGTGCGTTGGCGGCTGCCGGCCGGTTTGTGGTTGGTCGCGCAGTTCCCCGCGCCCCTAGGTTGGCAGGGCTCGGTCCACGATCGATGCGAGGGCGAGGCTGTGGGGCAGCGTGCCGAAGGCCGCGCCTCCGTCGCCTCCCAACCTCGACGCGCAGAACGCGTCCGCGACCTCCGGTGGCGCGAACCGGACCAGCAGGGAGCCCTGGAGCACCAGGGCGAGTCGCTCGGTGAGCCGTCGGGCCCTTGCCTCGATGCCCTCCAGGTCGGCGAGTTCTGTCAGCAGGGCCCTGATCGCGTCGTCGAGCCGGTGGTCGGCGCCCCGTGCCTTGCCGACCTCGCGGAGATAGGCGTCGAGCGCCGCGGGCTCCCGCTGCAACGCCCGCAGTACGTCCAGCGCCTGGACGTTGCCGGCGCCCTCCCAGATCGAGTTCAGCGGTGACTCGCGCACCAGCCGGGGCATCCCGGACTCCTCGACGTACCCGTTGCCGCCCAGGCACTCGGACGCCTCGATCGTCACCGGCGCACACCTTTTGGTCACCCAGTACTTGGCGGCCGGCACCGCGATCCGCAGCAGCGCCCGCTCCTGCTCGCCGCCGTCGTCGTAGGCGGCCGCGAGCCGCAGCGCGAGGGTCGTCGCCGCCTCGGACTCGACGGCCAGGTCGGCCAGTACGTTGCGCATGAGCGGCTTGTCGACGAGCTTCCCGCCGAACGCCTCGCGGTGGGAGCAGTGATGGACCGCCTGTGCGACCGCCTGACGCATCAGTCCCGCCGAGCCGAGGACACAGTCGAGCCGGGTCGCCGCCACCATGTCGATGATGGTGCGCACCCCGCGGCCCTCCTCGCCGACCCGGCGCGCCCATGTCCGTTCGAACTCGACCTCGGCGGAGGCGTTCGAGCGGTTGCCGAGCTTGTCCTTGAGGCGCTGGATCAGGAACACGTTGCGGCTGCCGTCCGCCAGGACGCGCGGCACGAGGAAGCAGGTGAGTCCGCCCGGCGCCTGCGCCAGCACGAGGAACCCGTCCGACATGGGGGCCGAGCAGAACCACTTGTGCCCGGTCAGCTCGTAGGACTCGCCGTCGGGGAGGGGGTGCGCCGCCGTCGTGTTGGCGCGTACGTCGCTGCCGCCCTGCTTCTCCGTCATGCCCATCCCGAACAGCGCCCCGGCCTTCTGCCCCGCGGGCCGCAGCTCGTGTTCGTAGATCCTGGACGTCAGCAGTGGCTCCCACTCGGCGGCGAGGTCGGGCTCCGTCCGCAGCGCGGGCACGGCCGCGTGGGTCATGGACAGCGGGCAGCCGTTGCCGGCCTCGACCTGCGTCCACAGCAGGAAGGCGGCCGCCCGTCGCACATGCCCGCCCGGCCGGCCCCAGGCCGCGGTCAGCCCCGCCGCGACGCCCTTGCCGAGCAGCCGGTGCCAGGACGGATGGAACTCGACGTCGTCGATACGCCGGCCGTAGCGGTCGTGCGTGCGTAGCCACGGCGGGTTCTCGTTGGCCAGGACGGCCCACTCCTGCACCTGCCGCGAGCCGCAGGTCCGGCCGAGCGCGGCCAGCTCGCCTCGGGCCTCGTCCAGCAGTTCCGGGGCGAGATGACGTTCGACGGCCGCGGTCAGGGCCCGGTCGGAGGTGTAGACGTCGTGGCCGATCAGGGGTGGGGGCTGGTTGGTCACGGTGTGCGTGCTGCCTGCCATGCCTGTGAACCTATCCCTCGGTGGGGCGGTGGTTTCCACCCTGACACGTCGGCGGCGCGGGGGACCGGGCAGGTGGCTACGGTGTGCGCACCCGGCGCCGCTATGAATGCGCCCCCATGGGGCGGATACCTTTAGGTCGTGCAGCAGGCAAGTGAATCCCCCCAGCCGAACCCCGGCCGCCTCCACCGGGCGCGTGTCCTCTACCGGAACGTCTCGAAACGCAGGACCGTCTGGCTGTTGCTGAAGGACACCGTCAACTCCTGCATCGAGTACCGCATCCTGGGTCTCGCGGCAGAGGCCGCGTTCTTCACGCTGCTGTCCGTCCCGCCACTGCTGCTCAGCCTCATCGGCCTCCTCGGTTACGTCGACGACTGGACCGGCACCGACACCATCAGCAGCCTGGAGGCCAACCTCCTGGAGGCCTCGCGCACCGTCCTGTCCGACAAGGGCGTGCGCCAGATCGCCCAGCCGATCCTGGACGACGTGATGCACGGCGGCCGCCCCGACGTCATCTCCGTCGGCTTCCTGTTCGCCCTGTGGTCGGGGTCGCGCGCGGTGAACGTCTTCATAGACACCATCACCGTGATGTACGGCCTCGACGGCGTCCGGGGCATCGTCAAGACTCGGCTGGTGGCGTTCCTGCTGTTCATCGCGGCCCTGCTGATCGGCTCGGTGGCGCTGCCGCTGATGGTGGCCGGACCGGACGCGGTCGTACGGATCGTGCCCTGGTCGGAGACCCTGGTGCAGGTCCTGTACTGGCCCGTCGTGATCGTCCTGTCGATCGCGTTCCTGACCACGCTGTACCACGTGTCCGTGCCGGTCCGCTCCCCCTGGATCGAGGACGTGCCCGGCGCGCTGGTCGCCCTCGGCATGTGGGTGCTGGGCAGCTTCCTGCTGCGCATCTACCTGACGAACACGATCGAGGGTGCGTCGATCTACGGCTCCCTCGCCGCCGCCGTCGCCGTGATGCTGTGGATCGGTGTGTCCGCGTTCGCCGTGCTCGTCGGGGCCGCGGTCAACGCCGCGATCGACCGGGTCTGGCCGGCCGCCGCGACGGCCGCGGCCCGCGCCGCCAACGAGCGGCTGCGCGAGGCCCAGGTCGCCGAGTACGTCGCCCGCCACGCCGCCGGCCGCGAGCCCGGGCTCGAGGACCCCGACGACCCCGACATGCCGTCGGAGTTCCCCGAGCGGTGGTCGCGCTTCCTGCCGCCGGAGGACGTGTCGTCACGGCTGCGGACCCATGTGAAGAGCACGCACCACACCC
This sequence comes from Streptomyces shaanxiensis, assembly GCF_039537145.1. Lineage (NCBI taxonomy): Bacteria > Bacillati > Actinomycetota > Actinomycetes > Kitasatosporales > Streptomycetaceae > Streptomyces > Streptomyces shaanxiensis. The sequence goes on along the minus strand of NZ_BAAAZY010000008.1, from coordinate 225,480 downwards.
CGCACAAGCCGGAGGACTCGGAGCGGCCCTGAGCGGGTCGGATCCGGGTCGCGAGCAGGACCGGCGACGGAGGACGGACGGCGGAGGGCGGACGGCGGAGGACGGACGACAGCCGCTCAGACCTTCCACGCCCCCGCCGCCGCTGCCTCCCGCACGAAGTCACCGAAGTCGCGCGGCTCACGGCCGAGTACCTCGCGGACGTCGTCCGTGACATGGGCGTTGCGGCCGTCCGTGACACCTGCGAAGACCTCGATCAGGAGCTCCACCTCCTCCGGCGGCAGCCCGAAGCCGGCCAGGACCTCGCCGTAGGCCCGGGTCGGGACCGGTGTGTACGTGATGGTGCTGCCCGTCGCCGCGGAGATCTCCGCGACCGCCTCCCGCCAGGACAGCAGCCGTGGCCCGGTCAGCTCCAGCGTCCGGCCCGCATAGCGGTCCCCGGACGTCAGCACGGCCGTCACCACGTCCGCGATGTCCCGCACGTCGACGAACGGCTCCCGCACCTCGCCCGCCGGGAACACCAGCTCCCCGTGGAGCATCCCCTCCACCAGCGGCCCCTCACTGAAGTTCTGCGAGAACCACGTGGCCCGTACGATCGTCCAGTCCGCGCCGGACGACCTCAGCGCCTCCTCGGCCGGCAGCGCCTGGTCCTCGCCGCGCGCCGACAGCAGCACGAGCCGCCGTACGCCCAGCCCGACCGCCTCCCGGGCGAGTGCCCCGATGCCCTCGGCCGCCGCCGGAAAGCCGATGTCGAACGGGTACATCAGGTACGCCGCGTCCGCGTCCCGCAGGGTCCGAGCCCACGTCGTCGGGTCCTCCCAGTCGAAGCCCTGCGCCCGGGACGCGGCCCGCACCGTGAGCCCCGCCGCGTGTGCCGCCTGCGCCACCCGGCTCCCCGTACGACCCGAGGCACCGGTCACCACTACCGTCATCTGCTGCGTGTTCGCCTTGTCGGCCGCGTTCTGAGTCATGCCTCCAGTCAACGGTCGCGCGCCTCAACGGCCCATCGCTGAACGGCTCATTCCCATGCGCGCGCGTCTACGCTGGCGGCATGGATGCCCTTGCAGGCCTGCTGGAGGGTCCACGCGCGCGTGGCGCCTTCATGATCCGCGCGTGTTTCGAGCCGCCGTGGTCCATCCGGGTCGAGGACCGCGCCCCGCTCACCGTCATGGTCATGGTCCGCGGCGAGGCCTGGGTGATCCCCGACCAGGACCAGGGGGAGCGAAGCGAGATGGGGGTCCCCCCGGCCGAAGGCTGGGGGAGGATCCGGCTGCGCCCCGGCGACCTCGCCATCGCCCGCGGCCCCGACCCCTACACCTGCGCCGACGACCCCGGCACCGCACCCCAGGCCCTGATCCTGCCGGGCGCCGAGTGCCGCTACCCCGACGGACGCGCCCTCAACGGCTCGATGGATCTCGGCGTGCGCACCTGGGGCGACCGGATGGACGGCTCGGCCGTGCTGCTGATCGGCACGTATCTGTGGGAGGGCGAGATCAGCGGGCGGCTGCTGAACGCGTTGCCGCCGCTGCTGGCGCTCACGGCCGACGTGTGGAACTGCCCCCTGACGCCGTACCTCATGGAGGAGATCGTCCGCGACGAGCCCGGTCAGGAGGTCGTCCTGGACCGGCTGCTCGATCTGCTGGTCATCGCCGCGCTCAGGGCCTGGTTCTCCCGTCCGGAGGCGGAGGCGCCGGCCTGGTACCGGGCGCTGGCGGACCCGGTCGTCGGGCGGGTCCTTCGGCTGGTCCAGGACGATCCCGCGCATCCCTGGACGGTCGCCTCGCTGGCCGCGAAGGCGGGGGTGTCGCGGGCCGCGCTGGGGCGGCGCTTCACCGAGCTGGTGGGGGAGCCGCCGATGACGTATCTCACGGGGTGGCGGTTGGCGCTGGCGGCGGACGCGCTGCGGGACACCGGGGACACGTTGGATTCCATTGCGCGCAGGGTCGGCTACGGGAGCGCGTTCGCGTTGTCCAGTGCGTTCAAGCGGGTGTACGGGGTGAGTCCGCAGGAGCATCGGGGGCGGGTGGTTGTGGGGTAGGGCGGGGATCGCGGTGGGGGTGCGTGTCGTCTGCGGGCTGCGCGTACGTTGTGGCTGGTCGCGGTGGCTGGTCGCGCCCACGCGGCGGAGCCGCACATTGACACAGTCCCGCGCCCCTTTGGCGCGTTGCAGCGTAGCCTTGCCTTCGTGTACGCGGAACGGGCGTCCCGGCTGGCTGGTGCTGTGGTCTGGACGAACACCCCGGGTGAGGCCGGCGTAGGGCGTGTCCTCCCTGACGGCTGCATGGATCTGCTCTGGAACGACGGCAGGCTGCTGGTCGCCGGGCCCGACACGCGCGCGCACGTCCCCGAAGGGGAGCCGAGTACCTGGATCGGTGTCCGTTTCCATCCGGGGACCGCGCCCGCCTTTCTCGGCGTGCCCGCGCATGAACTGCGTGACCGGCGGGTCGAGCTCGCGGATCTGTGGCCGGCCTCGGACGTACGGCGACTGCGTGGTCGTATCGGGGCCGCGCCCGACCCCGTGACCGCGCTCGAAGACCTGGCGCTGGAGCGCGCCGCTGACGCCGGGCCGTCCGATCCGCTGCCGCGGCGGGTCGTGGCCGCCCTTGAGGCGGGGCAGCCGGTCGGTGTCACGGCCGACGAACTCGGCCTCGGCGCACGGCAGTTGCACCGCCGGTGTCTGACCGCCTTCGGCTACGGCCCCAAGACGCTGGCCCGGATCCTGCGGCTGCAGCGAGCCCTCGCCCTGGCGCGGGACGGTGTGCCCTTCGCGGACACGGCCGCCCGGGCCGGATTCGCCGATCAGGCCCATCTGGCGCGGGACGTCAAGGAGTTGGCGGGCATGCCGTTGGGTGAGCTACTCGGTCGGCCCGGCGGCTAGCGGGGCGAACAGGTCGACGCCGTTTCCGTCCGGGTCTTGCACGGTGGCGTAGCGCTGGCCCCAGAAGGCGTCCCACGGCTTGAGCTCGCCGTGGTAACCGGCGGCGACCAGTTCCTCGTACACCGTGTCCACCTCACCCGGATCCGCGCACCGCAGGGCCAGCCCGGCCCGGCTGCCGCCAGTGGGCGGCTGCCAGCCGGCATGAAAGGACCGTACGGTCTCCTCGGTGTCGAGCAACAGCCGCAGCCCGCCCGGCAGTTCGGCCTCGGCGTGCGGCTCGGACTCGGAGCCCTGGGGGAAGGCGAAGCCGAGACGGCGGTAGAAGGTGACAGAGGCGGCCATGTCGGAGACGACGAGGCCGATGGCATCGAATCGTGGAGTCATGCGGCCACCGTAGGCAGCCGGGGGGTGGCCGGTCTTGAAGGAATCGGACGCCTCGAGGCCGCCGCTTCAGCGGAAGGTCACCGGGCCTCGGGGTGTGTCCACCGTGAACGACATCCCCACCGGGCCCCTCGTGAGGTCAAGGCTCGTGCCGAGTGCCGTCAGCAGGGGCCGGATCTCGTCCGGGTCGGGGGCGCTCGCGGAGAGGGACAGCAGGGGTGTGCTGGGCAGGCCCGAGGCGGTGGGGTGGAGCGAGGTGCCCCAGTCGATGAGGAACGGGACGAGGCCGGAGGGGTGGGCGTCGTCGCCGTCGGTGAGCCGCCATTCCAGCAGGGTGCCGTCGGGTCTGCGGCGGCTCATCGCCTGCGCGGAGCCGGGGTCGTAGCCCTGGGCTCGGGCGTTCTCGATCGCCGCGTCCAGGTCCGGCGGGCTGATCGCCCAGGTGACCGTGCGCGGGGCGGTGATCCCGTCGACGTCGAAGGGGCGGGGCTGCCCGGGCTCGGACTGCTCGGGGTCGGGGCCGATGATCTCCAGATAGCAGGCGCCACCCAGGGACACCAGATAGTTCCGGGTGCCGAGCCCGATGTGCGTGCCGCCCGGGGCCGGGGTCACGCCCGTGCGCCGGGTGAAGTCGGCGACCGTGGCGGCCAGGTCGGGGGTCGCGAGGACGAGATGATCCAGGAGCGCGGGAATGGCGTTCATCGCAGCCGAGGCTACGCAGAACGGCCCGCGGAATGGAACACCTGTGCGCCGGTAACGGGGCGGGAAGCCCGGTCACTCCTCGTGGATGACCGTGCCGTCGTCCAGCAGCTTCGGGTGGATCTTCATCGGGCCGTACTCGTCGACGTCCGAGGGACGCGGGGTCTCCGGGCCGTCAGGGCCCATACGGAGCATGCGCTCGACACGGCAGACCCGGAGCGTACGCCCCGCCACCCGGGTCTCGTCGGCGCGTTCGAGCGCCCGGAACTCCTCGGCCGCCTTCTCGTAGACGGCCTTCTTGTCGTCGTCGTACTGGTACAGCAGGGGCCACAACTCGACCATCGCGTCATGGAGCACCCGCCGGGCGTCGTGCGGAGTGGACTGGAGCGCCAGGGCCGGTTCCCACCCGGTCCGTTCGCGCTCGACCACGCCGAAACAGACGGGCAGCAGCACGATCCGCGGATGCGAGCGCACCGCACGCTCCGAGTCCCGGCGCACCTCGGCCGGGAACCGCACGCCCCGGTACACGAAGCCGCGCAGCCCCGCCCGCAGGGCGCCCGCCATCGGACCGTCGTCCCCGGAGTCCGGGTCGAGGACGAGGTCGAGGTCGGGGGAGGGGGTGGGAGCGGCGCGCCGCTCCCAAGTGCGCACTGCGGGCTCCGGGTCGGTGGGGCGGGGCGGCTCCAGCCGGTCGTCGCCGTCGCAGCGCGTGAACTCGTCCCCGCGCACGATCCGGTACCGCACCCCGCACGCCTCGACCTCGTTCACCGGCTCCCGCTCCAACACGTCCACGGCGGCCAGCAGTTCACGTCGTACCGCCGGATCGTCGGTGTCGTCCTTCGCGCGGAACCACAGATGGCTGTTCAGCGAGTCCCGGCACATCTGCGGCATCCCGCTCACGACCGGCTTCAGCACCCGCCACTCGGGCCCCACCGCCGGTTCCTGCGCGGCGACCCCGAACACCGGCCCACGCAGGGCGAACCCCGGATAGCGCACCGAGGCGTCCACCGCGTCGGCCTCCCGCACCCAGGCAGCGGGGTCGTCGCGGCGGATCAGCTCGTCGTGGAGCGCGTGGATCTGTTGCTGCCAGTCATGGGTCATGCACGCATTGTCGCGAGGTCGGGGGTGCGCGTGAGGGTGAACCGACCCAACAACGCGGGGTGTTGGGCGGCTCCCGTCCCAGGTGATCCGAAACTTTCGGATCACCGGCGGCAGTGGGCCCCCGCCCCCGGCTCACCTAGGCTCGACCGCATGTCCGCACGGCTCCTCGTCTGCACCCGCACCACCGGCTACCGGCACGAATCCATCCCGGCCGGCGTCGACGCCGTACGCACCATCGGCGACTTCGAGGTGGACCACACCGAGGATCCGCAGGCCTTCGAGAGGTCCCTCGACGGTTACGCGGCCGTCGTGTTCCTCTCCACCAGCGGCGAGGTGCTCACCCCCGCCGGGCGCGAGCGGCTCGCCGCGTACGTCGAGTCGGGCGGCGGCTTCACCGGCGTGCACGCGGCGGCCTGCACGGAGTACGACTGGCCGTACTACGGCGAGCTGCTGGGCGCGCGGTTCGACCGGCACCCCGAGTACCAGCCCGGCAAGGCGGTCGTCGAGGACCGGGACCATCCGGCGACCCGGCATCTGCCCGCCGTATGGGACTTCGTCGACGAGTGGTACGACTTCCGCAGCAACCCCCGGGGCGCGGTACGGGTGTTGGCCTGCGCCGAGGAGTCGTCGTACGACGGAGGCGGCATGGGTGAGGACCACCCGCTGGTGTGGTGCCGCGAGCAGGGATCCGGCCGCGTCTTCTACACGGCCCTGGGCCACGCCGCCGAGGCGTACGACGACCCGGACTTCCGCGCGCATCTGCTGGGCGGCATCAACTGGTCGGCAGGGCTGGGCTAGACACGACGCTGGACACGACGGAGGGCCGCTCGCCGGAGCGGCCCTCCGATCCCTTGCCGTACTACGAAGCGCGTGGCGGCCTGGGGAGTGCGCGGAACTGGGGGCCGTAGGTGTGGCCCGGGGCGTAGGGGATCGGGGTCTCCATCAGTTCCACGGCGGGGCGCTCCAGCCCGCGCATGGCGTGCTCGGCCGCGTTCAGCGCGCGGTGGCCGCCGCCGGACCAGGCCGCGTCGAGGGTGTCCAGCACGGTGCTGTAGGTCGCGTCGAACCGGTACAGGAGCCCGCGGACATGGGCGTCCTGGGGGGTGGGCCAGCCGCCGACCGGAACCGGGGCCATGGGGCGCACGTCGGGGAAGGGCACGGGCCCGCCGACGTACCGCCAGCCTTCTTCGGTCTCGCGCAGCTCACGACCGTGGTAGATCTCGCCGAAGGCGTAGTAGTGCGCCCGCTCGTCGTCCTCGTAGGGGTCGGCCGGGGAACCGGAGGTGCCCTCGCCCTGCTCCCTGATGATCTCGATGGCGCGCTCGACGTGGTCGAGGTTCTCGATCGGCCGCAGGTCGTCGCCGCCGACGTGCTCGGACACCTGTCCTCGCACCGACAGCTCCGGCCGCACGGTCAGGAACGCCTTGAGCATCCCGGCGTAGAACTCGCCGACGGTGGGGGAGGTCTGCGCGTTGCGGGTGAGGGGTTCCTCAGGGGCCTCGATCGCCATCATCACATCGCGGACGTAGGGCTTGCTGAGGCCCGAGAGGTAGACGTTCACGCCGGCCCGCACACCGCCGGGCAGCGGGCCGGGGAAGACGGGCGCGGCGGCCTTGATCTGCGGTCTTCCGCCCACGGCCACGAGCAGGTTGCTGACGATGCTCAGGTGGAACATCTCGTCGCCGACGATGCGCCGGATCATCCGCGCGACCTCGCTGCGGCGGTCCTTGACCGACCACCAGCCGCACAAGTACGGCGGGATGGTGGCGAGTTCGAGTCCCACGGCGACCTGCAGGGACGACCTGAGCCACTCGACGCCGCGCCCGGTCTCGGGAACGGCCATCAGCCGCGCCACGGACCCGAGGGCGGGCTCGGCGAGCGGCCCGCTCTCCGGCAGTGCGGCGGCCTGGGCGGGACCGGCGACCACGGCCGGCGCTCCGGCCGCCACCGCGGCCGACGCCAGGAAACTCCTGCGCTTGAACGGAGCCACCGCCGGCCTGTCCGGCACTTCGCTCATACCCGTCACCCTCGCCTCAGCTCATAGCGATGGTCCCGCCTCGGCTCGCACGCCCCCGGGACCCCTCCGACAGCTCGCGAAGCTAGCAGTCAAAATGATCGCTACCGGGGTATACGGGCCGATAAGCCCAGCGACCACTCTGTCGGTCCAACGTTTGGGTTCCGTTACGGCGTTCGGAATCGGGTTCCTACCGGGCGAGCGCGGCCCGGCGGAGGGTGTCGACGACGCGGAGGACGTCGGGGTTGGCGTCGGCGCCGGGCCGCTGCACGAGGAACAGCGTGTTGAGCGGGGCCTTCTCCGGGTCGCGCAGGACGGCCAGGGGTTTCCGCGGCGAGGTGGTCCTGGCACAGGGAGCGGGGCAGGACGCTGTAGCCGGCGGCCGCGGCGACCGCGGAGACGACCGCGTACAGGTTGGGCACGGTGACGGCGGCCTGGGCGGTGAGCTGCTTGCCGAGGACGAGCCGCCAGCAGCGGCGCACGATGGGCAGGTCCTCGGCGTGGGTGACGAGCGGGACGTCCTTCAGCCGGGCGCAGAGGGCGTCGGGTGCCGGGGCGCCGCCGGTGCGCGGCGTCCATTGCGGCGCCGCGACCAGCACGTACTCCTCGTCCGCGAGCGGCACGAAGAGCAGGGCGCGGCCCCGGGGCGGCGGGTGGCGATCAGCAGGTCGTGCCGGCCCGCGCGCAGCTCCTCGAGGAGCGGTTCGAGTCGAGCGGGGCCGACACCTGGGCGTCGAGTTCGTGGGCGAACGGGGTGGGTTCCACACCGCGCGGGAGCCGGGTGAACAGCTCCCGTCCGGTCTGCTGCTCCAGTGTGCACGCCTGGCTGGTGGAGGACCTGCCCGGCGACCGCGGCCGCGTCCTGACCCAGGAGACCCAGATCGGTCGGCCCGCCGCAGCGCTGGCCGAGGAGCGCCCCACCCCGATGCTCAACGGCCACCAGGCATGGCTGGACGGCCTCGTCCGCGCCGCGTCCGGGAAGATGGAGCCCACACGTTGATCTTGACCGAGCTCGGGGGTGCGCCGGATGTCGATGACGCTCTTCGACGAGAGTGAGCGACTGGTGTGGGCGGGCCGGGGGACCGCTTATGCCGGGAGCTACGCCAGACTGTGCGCCCATCCGGTGCCGAGGCTGCTCGATGTCGCTGAAGTCGGGCAGGGCGTACGGCTGTTGGACGTGGGGACCGGGCCCGGTACGGTCGCTGCCGCCGCGTGCGCCCGGGGTGCGCGGGTGACGGCCGTGGACGCGGAGCCGACCATGGTGGAGCTGGCCGCGCGAGCCGCACCCGAGGCCGATGTGCGGGTCGCGGTCCTCCCCGAACTCCCCTTCGCTGACGGTGAGTTCGACGCGGTCGTGGCCAACTTCGTGCTGAACCACGTCGGCCGGCCCCGGCTCGCCCTGGCCGAACTGCGCCGTGTCGTCAGGCCGAACGGCTGGGTCGCCCTGACGATCTGGGCGGCGCCACCGGCCCCGGGCCAGACTCTGCTCGGCCGCGCGATCCAGGCCGCCGGCGCCGTATGTCCCCCGCACCTCGCCGCCGGACTGGCCCCGGAGGACGACTTCCCCCGTGACGAGAGCGGCCTCACCGGCCTCATGGGCGCGGCAGGACTGCGCGGGGCTGTCTGCGAGACCCTGCGCTGGGACCACCGGGCCAGCGCCGAGGAGTGGTGGAGCGGCCCTGCGGCCGGCGTGGCGTGCGGCGGCCGCACGGTACAGAGCCAAACCCCTGCGATCCGCGCCGAGATCAAGCGCCACTTCGACCTCTTCAGCGAGGAGTTCGCCGACGAGGACGGTGTCCTCACGTTGCCCCACGCCGCGTTGCTCGCCCGAGCACGTGGCTGAGCCACGGGTGGGAACACCTCAACCGGACCACCCCTGGCGCGGCACCGCCGTGCTGCTCCGCTCCACCAGCCGCGTCGACAACTCCGTCCGCGTACTCTCCGGCCGGTCCCCGTCCATCATCCGCACCAGCAGCCGTAGCGCCGTCGCCGCCATCTCCGACAGCGGCTGGCGGACCGTGGTGAGGGCCGGGCTGATCCAGCGGGCCTCCGGCAGGTCGTCGAAGCCGACCACGCTCATGTCGTCCGGCACGCTCAACCCCCGTTCCGCCAGCGCCTGGTAGACGCCGAGGGCCATCCGGTCCGAGCAGACGAAGACGGCCGTCGGCGGGTCGGGCAGGTCGAGGAGGTCCAGCGTGCGGCGGTGGGCGACGCTCTCGTCGAAGCCCGCGTGCCGGACGTACTCGGGACGGTGCCGTATCCCGGCCGAGGCCAGCGCGGAGCGGTAGCCGGCCACCCGGGCGTTGCTGCACATCTTGCGCTGGTGCCCGGCGACGACGGCGATGCGTTCGTGGCCGAGCGCCAGGAGGTGCTCGGTCGCGGTCACCCCGCCGTGCCAGTTCGCCGCGCCCACCGACACCACACCCGGCGGAGGCTCCAGCACCGGGTCGATCATCACGAACGGGATGCGGTGCTGCTCCAGCCACGCGTACTGCGACGCCGTCAGCTCGGCCAGATTGAACAGCACCCCGGACGAACCGCGCGCGATCAGCTTGTCCAGCCAGCCCCGCTCCGGACGGGCGCCCCTGGTACGGGTCAGCCCGGCGGAGACCACGATCTCCAGCCCCGCGTCGTGGGCCGCCGCCTCCACCCCGTGCAGCACCGCACCCGACCAGGAGGTGTCCAGCGAGTGCACGACGAGGTCGACCAGGCCCGGTGTCTTCGCCGCGTCGAAGCGGGGTCTGCGGACATAACCGAGCCGGTCCAGCGCCTCGGTGACCCGGCGGCGGGTCTCCGGGGCCACGTCCTCCCGGCCGTTGACCACCTTGGAAGCGGTCGGCACGGACACCCCGGCCTCGCGCGCGACGACCGCCAGGGTAGGCCCGGCCGCCACGCTCGCACTGCCCGTACGGACCATCGGGAACCACCTCTCCGGCCCGCCCGAGGGCCATGAAAAGTTTCGACCAGCGCGGAAACAGTAAGCGCTTCCTACCCTAGGTTCACCGCGATGAGTCGGGAAGAGGCTGGAGTTCGCAAGGTCCGCACGCACTCTGGCTTTCGAAACTTCGAACGGGGCCGACGCTGCCCGGACTTCGAGCAGGGTCGGGGCTACCGGCAGGTGAGGCGGAATCCCGTGAAGTCGGCCGTGAACGCGGCGTCGACGAGATCCACGGCATGGATGCCCGCCATCGCCCCGGTGAAGCGCAGCTTGGAGCCGTAGTCGTCGGACAGCCTGGTGAAGTCCAACGGCGGCCCGACCGGTGTGCGCACGCCCTGGCGGACGTACCAGAACCGGGCCCGCCCGTCCTCGACCGTCACGCCCAAGGTCAACGGCGCGCTCGCGTCCACCTCCACGACCGCCGCCCGCCGGGTGCCGAACTCCTCCCGCTCCACGAGGCTGAGCACCGTACGGCCGCCCCCTCGCCACTGCTGTCCGTGCTGCCCCTCACCCTCGGGCTCCGCCCAGGTGAGGTCCAGGCTCAGATACGCCTCCGAGTCGTACCGCAGGACCAGCCCGGCGGCCTGCGTGAACGTGCGCGGACTCGCCTCCACCGTGACCTCCGCCTCCGCGCGGTGCTCGGTGATCCGCCGGGCGAGCAGACTGTGCGCCCACCGCGACTCGGGACCGTGCCGGCCGGTCAGCCGGATCCAGCCGGGCCGGGAGGTGGTGTCGGCCCAGCTGGGGTCGGCGTATCCGCGCAGGGTGCTCCAGGGCCATCCCAACGACTCGTCGGGAGCGGCCGGTGGTGGCTCCGGCTCCGGCTCCGCGGACGGTGTCGGTACGTCGACCTCGACCGCCGGCTGCGGGCCCCCATGCCGCAGCCGGGGCCAGCCGGCCTCGTCCCAGGTCACCGCCTGGATCGCCGTCTCCCGGCCGAGGGGGCAGCGCGGGCCGTCGGGAGTCTGCAGCGGACGGGCGGCCAGATGACTCAACACCCAGTCGCCGTCCGGCGTTTGAATCAGCTCACCGTGACCGGCCTTCTGCAACGGCAGCGACGGATCGTCCCGGGACGTCAGCAGCGGGCGGTCGTCGAGATCGTACGGGCCGGTGATACCGCGGCTGCGTGCCACCCGCACTCCGTGCTCGAAACCGGTTCCCCCTTCGGCCAGGACCAGGTGGTACCAGCCGTCCCGGCGCACCAGCTTCGGGCCCTCGATGAGCCGTTCGTGCTGCAGCAGCAGGTGGGTGTCCGCAACCTGGCTCAGGGTGTCCCGATCCAGCTCGGTCAGCACGATCCCGGCGAAACGCCGGCCACCGGGGCGATGGTCGTTCTGGAGGTTGAGCAGCCACAGCCGCCCCTCTTCATGGAAGAGCGCGGGGTCGAATCCGTGGCTCGGGAGTCGACGCGGCGGCGTCCACTCGCCGCCGGCCTCGGTGGCCGTACTGACGTAGGTGTCCACGTCGAAGTAGGGCGTGCCCACCGAGCGCACCACGGAGTAGACCATCCAGAACCGCTCCCCGTCCCAGCTCAGCGACGGCGCCCAGATGCCGCCGGAGTCGGGGACCCCGGCCAGGGAGTCGCCGGGGACGGCGCCGCGCACATGACCCGCGTACTCCCAGTGGGCGAGGTCCCGGGAGCGGTGGATGGGGATGGTCGGGAACCACTCGAACGAACTCGTCGCCACGTAGTACAAGTCGCCGACCCGGACCAGGGAAGGATCCGGAGCGAAACCGCGGATGACGGGGTTGTGCAGCAGGGTCACTTCAGGGCTCCCAAGGTCACGCCGCTCCGCCAGTAGCGCCGCATGGCGACCATCATGATCGCCATCGGGATGATGGACAGCAGCGCACCCGTCAGGACGAGACTGGTCACGTCGATGCCCGACTCCAGGCGTTTGCCGGACCAGTTGTACAGACCGAGATTCAGCGTCCAGTTCTCCTCGCCGCGCAGCACGGTCAGGGGCAGGAAGAAGGCGTTCCAGGTGTTGACGAAGGCGAGCAGGAAGACCGTCGCACCGCCCGTCGTCATCATCCGCAGCACGATGCTGAAGAAGATGCGCAGCTCACCGGCGCCGTCGATGCGGGCCGCCTCCAGCAGCTCGAACGGGATCGTGGCCTCGGTGTACACCTTGGCCAGATAGACACTGAACGGGTTGATCAGACACGGGATCAGCATCGCCCACGGGGTGTCGACCATGCCGATCGCCGAGAACAGCAGGTACAGCGGCAGGGTGAGCAGCGCGATCGGGATCAGGTACGACCCCACCACGGCCGCGAACACCACACCCCGCCCGGGGAAGTCGAAGCGCGCGAGGCCGTAGCCCGTGGCGAGGGCGATGAGCGTGCCGGCGAGCGAGCCGACACCGGCGTACAGCAACGAGTTGGCGGTCCAGCGCAGAAAGATGCCGTCGTCGTACGTCAACACCTGTTGCAGGTTGTCCCAGAGATGCCAGCCCGAGAACCACAGCCCGTTGCTCTGGTACAGCCCCACCCGGTCCTTGGTCGCGGCGATGATCAGCCAGTACACCGGGAACATGCTGTAGACACTGGCCAGGACGAGACCGAGCAGCAGGAAGCGCTGCCCGCCTCGGGAGCGTGCGGCCGGATCGGGTCGCGTACGCCGACGGATGCCACCCCCGCCGGGCGGCGCGGCCGCGGTCCTGGTGCCGTTCTCCTTGCGGTTGGCGGTCAGCGCCATCAGTCCGCCTCCCTCGAGGTCAGCCGGTAGAAGAGGAAGGACACGACACCGAGGATCAGGGCGAGCAGCACCGAAAGGGTCGCGGCGTAGTGGTAGTTGCCGGCGTTGAACGCCTGGTTGTAGATGATCATGATCGGGGTGAAGCTGTCGCTGACGGTCTGCGGAGTCACGTTCCGGAACAGCGCGGGCTCGTTGAAGATCTGCAGCATCTGGATGATCGACAGCAGCGCCGTCAGGACGAGCGCCCCGCGCACGAACGGGATCTTGATGCTCAGCGCGATCCGCAGCTCGGAGGCACCGTCGAGCCGGGCGGCCTCGAACAGATCGCGCGGCACGGCCTGCAGAGCGGCGTAGATGATCACCATGTTGTAGCCGATGCCGTGCCAGGTCAGCAGATTGCCGATGGCCGGCCACACCATGGACGGCGCGAAGAAGTTCCAGTCGAACCCGAACAGTTCACCGAGCGGGGTCAGCGGCCCCACCTCGGGGCTGTACAGGTTGATCCACACAAGGGCGGCGACGACGCCGGGGATCATGTACGGCACCAGCAGCAGAATCCGGAACCGCCCGGCCACCTTGGCGCTGACCGCGTCCAGGAACAGCGCCAGGACCAGACTGACGAGCAGCATGAACGGGATCTGCACACAGGCGAACAGCACGACCCGCAGGATCGAGGTCATGAACGCCGAGTCGGTGAGCCCGTTCCGGTAGTTCTCCAGGCCGACGAACTCCGTGGTCGCACCGCCCAGCCCGAGCCCGGACTGCTTCTGCAGAAACAGCGACTGGTAGACCGCGTAGCCGATCGGGAGCAGATACAGGAAGACGAAGCCGAGCTGGAAGGGCACCGTGAAGGCGGCACCCTTCCAGCGCTGCGAGCGAATCATCGAGTCCGCCGCCTCAGCCCTTGACGCTGATGCCGCGCTGCTTCAGGTCGTTGACCGTCCACTCCTGCATGTGCGCGAGCAGGTCGGTGACCTTCTGCTTCTTGCTGACGACCGCGGCCCACTCGTCCTGCATCTCGGTGAACATCGCGGTCCAGTTCGGCCCGAAGGTCCAGTCGGTGGTGACGGTGCCCAGGCTGTCGGTCACGACCTTCTTCGCGGGCTCGTAGTTCTTCCCGAGCAGCTTGTCGGAGATCGCCTCGGCGACATACGAGTCGCTGTCCGCGAGCGCCGGCATCACACCACTGCCGGTCTCGGGACTCGCCATGGTCTTCACGGCCCCCGTGTCGGTCGACATCCACAGCGCCGCCTTGGCGGCCTGCTCCTTGTACTCGCAGCCCTCGGTCACCAGCGTCAGGTTGCCGCTCTGGTTGGTCCCGGCCGGTGTCTTGGCCGCCTCGCCCTTGAAGGTCGGCCAGGGGGACAGCGCCCAGTCGCCGAAGGACTTGGTGAAGTTCTGCACCATGCCGGACATCTGCCAGGTGGAGATCTGCCGGGTCGCGGTGCCGCCGTTGTCGTAGTTGCGCTGCACGGCGGCGTAATCGGCGAAGGACAGCTTGGAGTTGAGGTCGTTGTCGATGATCTCCTGGATCACCTTCGCGGCCTTGAGGGTGCCCGCGTCCTGGAAGTTCACGACCCACGAATCGCCGTCGATGCCGTACCAGTGCGCCCCGGCCTGCATGGCCAGCACCTCCAGGGTGCTCGGGTCCTCACCGGCGTAGTTGGTGATCTTGATGTCGTGCTTCTTCAGCTCCTTGCCCGCGGCGATGAAGTCGTCCCAGGTCGCCGGGGCCTTGAGCCCGTACTTCGCGAAGAGGTCGGTGCGGTAGATGGTGAAGGCGGGCGCCGAGGCGGTCGGCACCCCGTACGCCTTCCCCTGCACCTGCCCGGTCGCCCACGAGCCCGCGTTGAACTTGTCCTTGTCCGCCTCGACGTACTGGGTGATGTCGGCGAGCGCACCCTGCGAGACCCAACTGGTCACATACTCACCGGTGTTCTGCAGCAGGCACGGCGCGTTGCCCGCCTTGACCGCGTTGGTCAGCTGCTTCTGCATGGTCAGCTGGTCGGTGACCTTCGTGTACTTGAGCTGGACGTCCTTGTGCGAGGCGTTGAACGCCTTGACGACGGCCTCCTGCCCGTTGGCCCAGCCCCAGAAGTCGAGGGTGACCGGGCCGGAGGCCTTGGAGTCGGAGTCCGAGGAGTCGTTCCCGCCACATGCGGCGAGCAGACCTGTCAGGGCGATACCCGCGACGGCGGCGGAGGCGAACCTTCTCCGGGGGCTGGTGAAGTTCATCTGACCGTGATCCTTCGGAATTGGGCGTTCTCAGAACGAGAGGACGGCGGCTCTGTCGTGCTGGCCAGGAACGGCGGCCGGAAACCGTCGGCTCGCGGTTGCGGGGAGTCGGCCAAGCAGAAGCTGTAGTAAGCGGTTGCAGGGACGGTAGGCCGACGGTTCGGGTCATAGCAAGAGGTGCGCGGAAATTTGTTACGGCGGGTTGCCCGCGGAGTTATCTCCGGGCAGGCACGGGGTCCCGGCCGCGACCGGAGACATAACCACAGGTCAGAGGCTATCCGGCAGAACGCGTGCAAGGGATGGGGAGCGCTCCCGAGGTGGCCGTCGCGGCTTGGGAAAGGCCTGGGAAAACGCTTACGAAACGTTCGCTTCCGGCAGCGAACAACGCCCGTCAGTCGCGTCTGGCGGCCGGGGGCCGTACGGAGTTGCGTACGACGACATGGGTGCCCAGGACCAGATGGTCGCCGTCGCTGCCCCGACGGCGACCCGCGGCACCTTCGCGCCGGTCGGCGACGGCACGCAGCGCGACCCGGCCCATCTCCTCGTACGGCACGTGCACGGTGGTGAGTTGGGGCGTGAGCTGGGAAGCGAGCGGAATGTCGTCGTAGCCGACGATCGAGACGTCCTCGGGCACCCGCAGTCCCGCCGCGCGCAGGGCCTGCATGGCGCCCGCGGCGACGACGTCCGTCCCCGCGAGCACCGCGGTGAAGTCGGGTGTCTCCTCCAACGCCGCCTCGACGGCCTCGTACCCGTGCTCGTAGTCGTACGGTCCATGCCGCACCAGGTCCGTCTCGAACGGCACCCCGTACGCCTCGAAGGCACGTTGTGCGCCTCTCAAGCGCCCCTGGGCGGTGGTGAGTTCGGCGTGTCCCGGCAGCACGAGAACCCGCCGGTGGCCGGCCGACAGCAGGTGGCTGGCCATGGCGTAGGCGCCGCCCTCGTTGTCGTAGTCCACCGTCGTCGCCGGCACGTCGCCCTCCAGTGGAGGCCTGCCCACCAGCACCAGATGGGATCCGGCGGCATCGAGGGAGCGGGCGAACCGGGCCATGCGCAGCTGGTACTCGTCGTAGTCGTAGGCGCCGCCGAGCAGCACCACGGCGGCGACACCCTGCTGGCGCATGAGGTTGACCAGGGCGAGCTCCCGCTCGGGATCGTCGCCGGTGGTACCCACCAGCGAGAGCCACCCGCGCAGGGTGGCCGCGCCCTCGACGCCCTTCGCCACATGGGCGAACGCGGCGCCGGTGATGTTGTTGATGAGGATGGCCACGGTGGGCGTACCACCGCCGGCCAGGGAGCGGGCGTGGGCGTTGGTGACGTAGTCCAGGTCCCGGACGACCTTCATCACCCGGCGGCGCAGGTCCTCCGAGACCGGGTAGTTGCCGGACAGCACGCGCGACACGCTGGCGACGGAGACGCCCGCGCGCTCCGCCACGTCCCGGATGGTGGCCCGACCGGCGTCACCGGACGCCTTGCGCTGACTCACCCTTGCGGCTCCTTCACCGTCGCACCTGCCTCACGGAAACCGTATCCCATGGTTTCTCCGGGGCGCTTTGCCTGTATGGGGGTGGGGGTGGGGGTGGGGTGGCCGCCGAGGTGTGCGCAGCGCTGAGTGTCGGCCGACGGGGAGGTCGGCGCCTCGGACGCGGGCCCACAGGAGCCGCACCAACGCCGGGCAAGTGCCCACCAACAGCCACTGTCCCAACGACACCGGCATATGGCGCCCCGTAGGCGAAAGAGCAAGAGATTCGGCACCCCAGCTGCAGGACTCGCCCCGTAACCCCCTCACGACAACAACCCCTCACGCCACCCCCTCAAGCCACCCGAGCCAAATCAGCCAACCGCACCTCATGCACCAGCCCCGCACCCCCCACCACCCGCTCCAACTCCTCCACCACGATCCGCCCCAGCCGCTCCAGCTCGTTCCCCAGCGACCCGGCGATATGGGGCGTGAGAAACACGTTGGGCAGGTGATACAGCGGCGACCCCGCAGGCAGCGGCTCCGGCTCGGTCACGTCGAGCACCGCGTACAGCCGCCCGGAAACAAGTTCGCCCGTCAGCGCCTCGGGATCGATCAGCGCACCCCGGGACGTGTTGATCAGCACCCCGCCGTCGCGGATCAGCCCGAGCCGGTCCGCGTCGAGCATCCGGTACGTCTCGGGGATGTCCGGCGCGTGCAGGCTGACGATGTCGCTGTGCCGCAGCAGGTCCTCCAGTGACAGCAGCTCGGCACCGAGTTCGGCGGCCTCGGCGGCGCTGACGTACGGGTCGTGCAGCAGCACCGTGAAGTCGAACGGCCGCAACAGCTCCAGCAATCGTCGGCCGACCCGGGAGGCGCCGATGACGCCGATGCGGCGCCCGACGTTGCCGGTGGCGGCGGTCTCGGCGTGGGTCGGATAGGTGTGCGTGGTGCGGAAGCGCTCCCGGTGGGTGAAGGTGTCCTTTCCGGCGAGCAGGATCATGGCCAGCGTGTACTCGGCGACCGGCAGTGCGTTGCCGGTCACGGCGCTGGAGACGACGACACCGGCCTTCCACAGGGCGTCGCCGACCAGTGAGCGTACCGAGCCGGCGGCGTGCAGCACCGCCCGCAGTTCGGGCGCGGCGGTGAGGACGTCCGCGTCGAGGCGGGGGCAGCCCCAGCCGGTGATCAGCACCTCGGTGCGGGCGAGGACCTCGGCGGTGGCCGGGTCGGTGAAGTCCCGTACGACGAGCGCCGGGTCGAGCTCGGACGTCTGCCTCAGCCGGGTCATCAGCGGCGGGGGGAAGAGCAGGGGGAGGTGCACCGGATCCATCGCGAACACGGCCCTCGGTGGGAGCGGGCTGGGCATGGCTCTCCTGAGACACTGGACGGAAACATTTTCAGAAAACGCCTTCTACCGTAGATCTGCCGGGAGGGCCGGTCAATCACCAGGTCGACAGGCCGGGTTTCCGACCGCGTGAGCGACGGGCTGCTCGATGCGTCGGCGTTCTGGGGGTGCCGTACCGAAATCGGTTTCCCGGCTTTCCCGGGCGTTTCAGTGCCGAAGCGCCGCATCGTCCCGTCGAACATCGTGGCAACCGGTTCCCGTCATCCGGATCGAACCCGCCGCCCGAACCTCCAGCAACTCTGCAGATCAGGGGCCGTTTCCAAGGCCTCGCAAGGCCCTCTTCACGGTGAAGCCGAGGTTACACAGTCTTTTCGAAAATTCGTCAAGGCTCTTGACGCCGTTTCCGGGCCGCAAGAAGCTCTGCCCCAACGCCACGGCAACCGGTTGCCATACGGCCGGATTCCGGCCGGTGGATGGATCCGGGACGGGTCCGTGGTCGAGATCCCGAACGGACAGAGCAGGAGGTGGTGCGCTCATGCGACGCCCACATGCCGGTGCCCCGCTGAGTCGCCGCCGATTTCTCAGCCTCTCCGCGGGCGGGGCCGCGGCCGGCGCGGCGGCGCTCAGCGGCTGTGCCCTGCTGGTGTCCAACGGGGTCGAGGGCGGCTCGGGGGAGACCGTCACGATGATGGTCAAGCCCGACGACATCACGCCCGACCTGGTCAAGCAGGCCCTGAAGGACACCGGCATCACCATCAGGCGGGTGGAGTTCGACATCACCAAGCTGATCGCGATGCTCACCAGCGGCAACCCGCCGGACCTCGTGCGGGGTGTGGGCGCCCAGGACGCGGCGTACTTCGCGGCCCGCGACGTGATGCAGGAGCTGGACTCGTACTTCGCCCGGAGCACCGTGCTGCGGCTCGACGACCTGGACCCGGTCAACGACCTGTGGCGCTACGACGGGAAGACGCAGGGCAAGGGCCCCCGCTACGGCATGGCGAAGGACTTCTCCCAGGACTCCATGTTCTGGTACAACACCTCGGCCTTCGACAGGAAGGGCCTCGACTATCCGCCGGAGACCGAGCCGGTCACCTACGAGGAGTGGCTGGAGAACGCCCGGCAACTGGTCCAGCGCTCCAAGGGGCAGACGACCGTCTTCGGCGGGAGTTACAACGGGCTGACCAAGGCCACGCTCCTGACGACCTTGACCGCGTCGGCCGGCGGCAGCCTCTTCAGCGACGACTTCTCCCGGGTCGACTTCACCACGCCCGAGGCCCGTAAAGCGCTGGCCTGGTACATCGAGTACTGCAAGACCAAGGTCGGGCCGAGTTCCATCCAGCCCGACCCCAACGGCTGGGACGGACCGACCTTCCAGGCGGGGCGGCTGGCCATGTCGAACAACGGCTACTGGCTGGGCGGCATGATCGGCACCGACAAGAAGCTGGCTGAGGTCTCCCGGCTGGCGCCCGCCCCGATGTTCGCGGGCGGTGAGCGCATCAGTGCCTGCCAGGGCGGCACCGGTCTGTGGATGCCGAGGAAGGCGAAGAACAAGGACGCCGCGTGGCGGATCTTCGAGTGGTTCTTCGGCGAGGCCCCGGCCGGGTCCCGTGCCTCCGGCGGCTGGGGCATCCCCACCCTGAAGTCCCTGCGGTCGCTGATGCCCGCCCAGGAGGACCACCAGAAGCGGGCGTTGAAGGTGCAGGAGAACGAGCTGAAGCACTTCTCGGTGGTCGCCTTCTCCCCGTACACCACGGGGGATTCCTTCGAAGCCCTCTTCAACCAGGCCGCCCCGGCCGCGATGAAGGGCGACATCTCCGTCGACACCCTCGCCGGGAATCTGAACTCGGTCATCAACGAGCAGCTCAAGCGCGGTAAGGAGCAGGTGGGATGACGACCGGACAGATCCCCTCCGTCGCGGACCGGACCGCTCGCCCGACCACGAGCACAGGCCGGGCCCGGTCCGCCGAACGGCCCCGGTCCTCGATGACCGCACGCAGGCACCGCGCGTTCTACCTGTTCACCTCGCCCTGGATCATCGGGTTCCTGCTGCTGACCATCGTGCCGATGGTGTACGCGCTGTGGCTGAGCTTCACCACGTTCGACGGGATCTCGCCCAACTGGAAGTACGTCGGCCTCGGCAACTACCGCGAGCTGCTGAACGACTCGGTGACCTGGGACGCCCTGGGCCGGGCGGGCCTGTTCGCGGTGACCTCGGTGCCGCTGTCGATCGTCGCGGGGCTGGGGCTCGCCGTCCTGGTCAACCGGCCGCTGAGAGCGCGCGGGCTGTTCCGCACCCTGCTGTATCTGCCGGCCGTGGTGCCGCCGGTGGGTGCCGGTATCGCCTTCAAGAACCTCTTCGACCAGAACGCCGGTGCCACCAACGGTGTTCTGACGCTGTTCGGCTTCGACGCCATCGGCTGGCTGGCCGACCCCTACGCCCGCTACGTGCTCATCATGACCGTGCTGTGGGGCGCCGGAAACATCATGATCATCTCGCTGGCCGGGCTCCAGGACGTCCCCCGCGAACTCCACGAGGCGGCCCGTATCGACGGCGCGAGCGCCTGGCGGACCTTCCGCAGCATCACCGTGCCGCTGCTGTCGCCGGTGCTGCTGTTCCAGACCGTGACCGGGGTGATCGCCTCGGTGCAGACGATCATGCCGCTGCTGCTGGCCCCGATCAGCACCACGGGCGGCGTCACCACGGTCCCGCAGTCCAACTACCTCTACATGATCCACGTGTTCGCGCAGTACTTCGCGCTCGGCCGCTACGGCTACGCCTCCGCACTGCTGTGGGTGCTCTTCGTCCTGATCCTCATCGCGACCGGCCTCATCTTCAAGTTCACGTCCGGTGTGGTGTTCTACAACGTCGACCCGGAGGCGAAGAAGTGACCGCCACCAGCCTGACCCCCAAGTCGCCGGCCCGCGTGCGGATACGCACCGACCGCCTCGTCCTCTACACGGTCCTCGTCGTCGTCACCGGGCTGTTCCTCGGCCCCTTCGGCTGGCTGCTCCTCACCGGCCTGAAGGCACCGGAGGAACTGGCCGCGGCGCCCGTGCACTGGCTGCCCGAGCACGTCCAATGGCACAACTTCGCCGACGCCTTCAACCAGATCGACTTCCTCGGCTACGCCCGCAACTCCCTGATCATCGCCGTCATCTACGGCGTGCTCGTCACCCTCAGCTCGGCCTGGGTCGGCTTCGGTTTCGCGCGCCTCGACGCGCCCGGCAAGAAGTGGCTGTTCGGCATCCTGCTCGGCTCGATGATGCTGCCCCAGATGATCACCCTGCTGCCCACCTACCTGATCTTCGCCAAGCTCGGCATGGTCGACACGTACTGGCCGTGGGTGCTGTGGGGTCTGTCGTCCGCCCCGTATCTGGTCTTCCTCTTCCGGCAGTTCTTCGCCGGACTGCCCCGCGAGCTGGAGGAGGCCGCCATCGTCGACGGCTGCGGTTACACGGCGATCTTCTGGCGGATCTTCCTGCCGCAGTCCTGGCCGGTGCTCAGCGCCGGCTTCGTGATCGCCTTCACCTGGACCTGGGGCGACTACATCGCGCCGCAGCTGCTGCTCTCCACCGACAGGTCGACACTGGCCGTCGCCGTGATGTCCACCTACGTCACCACCGGCGGCCAGCCCCTGACCCACCTCCAGGCCGCCGCGTCCGTGATGTACGTCGTCCCCATCCTGCTGATCTTCCTCATCGCCCAGCGCGGCTTCGTCGCCGGGATGTCCACGTCCGGGCTCAAGTAGCCCCTCTTGCCGACCCGTTGTTAGGAGCCCCGTATGAACACGCCCCTGTCCCGCCGCACCGCCCTCCAGGCAGCAGGCGCCACCGTCCTCGCCGCCGGTCTCACCAACCTGTCGGCCACGGCGGCCCGGGCGGAGGAGGCCGCGGCGGAGCCGCAGCTGGTGACCTACCCGGTGCCCTCCGGTGCCCCGGTCAACACCGGAAGCTTCACGGTCAAGGTCCGTGTCCCCGGCGGCAGTTGGCAGACACTCGGCGTCTACCGGCCCACCCTCGCGGAGATCAACCCCACCACGGGCAGCAAGAAGCAGTTCAACTCCTCCCTCGCCTACTTCGACTTCTGCGGTGAGGTCGAGGCCGAGGTGACGTACATCAAGGGCGGGGTGCAGAAGGTGCGGGTGCGGCCGGACTCGTACGGCATCAAGCCCGAAGTCCTCGCCGACACGCTCCGGTTCACCCTGGACAGACCCCGCAACATCGTCGTCCAGATCAATGACGACCTCTTCGACTGTCTGCAGCTGTTCGCTCGCGAGATCGAGAAGAAGCGGCCGAAGGAGGACGACCCCGACGTCATCTACTTCGGCCCGGGCGTCCACACCACGCCCGACGGCTATTTGAACGTCCCATCCGGAAAGACCGTGTACGTCCACGGTGGTGCCCTGCTCAAGGCGACGGTCGTCTTCCAGGACGTGGAGAACGCCCGGCTCATCGGCCGCGGCGTGCTCGCCGGGGCGAAGGCGGGCGGAGCTCTGATCGTCAGTTCGAAGAGCATCTCCATAGGCGCCGTCACCATGCTCAACCCCAACGGCTACGCCGTGCAGATGGGCATGTGCACCAACGTCTCCATCAACGGCATGTGCGCGTTCAGCTCCAAGGGCTGGGGCGACGGCATCGACGTCTTCTCCAGCACCAACGTCACGATCGACGGCGTCTTCATGCGTAACTCCGACGACTGCATCGCGATCTACACCCACCGCTGGGACTACTACGGAGACACCAAGAACGTCACCGTCAAGAACTCCACCCTCTGGGCGGACGTCGCCCACCCCATCAACGTGGGCACGCACGGCAACACCGACAGCCCCGAGGTCCTGGAGAACCTCGCCTTCCGGAACATCGACATCTGCGACCACCGCGAGCCGCAGATGAACTACCAGGGCTGCATCGCCCTCAACCCCGGTGACGCCAACCTGATCAAGAACGTCCGTATCGAGGACATACGGATCGAGGACTTCCGCTGGGGCCAGGTCATCTACATGAAGGTGATGTACAACACGAAGTACAACACCTCGGTCGGCCGCGGCATCGAGGACGTCTACGTCAAGAACCTCACCTACACGGGCACCAACGCCAAGCCGTCCCTGTTCCTCGGCTACGACGCCGAGCACGCCATCAAGAACGTCACCTTCGAGAACCTGGTGATCAACGGCACGGTCATCGCCGACTCGATGAAGAAGCCGAGCTGGTACTACACCACCGACGCGATGCAGTGGTTCTCCAACGAGCACGTGACGAACCTCAAGTTCATCACCACCGCCGAGGCCGAGGCGGCCGCCGCGTCATGAGCACCGCGCGAAGCACCCCCGCACCGAGCCGCCGAGGCTTCCTCGGCGGTGCCGCGGCCGCCCTGCTGCCGGCGTCGGGCACGAGCGGACTGCTCCTGCCCGGTACCGTCAGGGCGGCGGCGGAGAACCGCACCGGCACGAGAGCGTTCACCCATCCGGGACTGCTGCACACCGCCGACGACCTCGCCCGTATGAAGGCGGCGGTCGCCGCGCAGGAGTCCCCGGTCCACGACGGCTACCTCGCGTTCGCGGCCCACGCCCGCTCCAAGTCGACGTACGCCGTCCAGAACACCGGTCAGATCACGTCCTGGGGCCGCGGCCCCACCAACTTCCAGAACCAGGCCGTCGCCGACTCGGCCGCCGCCTACCAGAACGCCCTCATGTGGTGCGTCACCGGAAACCGCGCCCACGCCGACAAGGCCCGGGACATCCTCGACGCCTGGTCGGCGTCCCTGACCATGGTCACCGGCGCCGACGGACCGCTCGGCGCGGGCCTCCAGGTCTTCAAGTTCGTCAACGCGGCCGAGCTGCTGCGGTACAGCGGCTACGACGGCTGGGCGGACGCGGACATCACCCGCTGCGAGCGGTCCTTCCTCGACGTCTGGTATCCGGCGATCTCCGGCTACATGCTCTACGCCAACGGCAACTGGGATCTGACGGCCATTCAGTCCGTCCTGGCCATCGGCGTGTTCTGCGAGGAACGCACCCTCTTCGAGGACGCGCTGCGGTTCGCCGTGGCCGGGGCCGGCAACGGCAGCGTCCGGAACCGGGTCGTCGCCGAATCGGGCCAGGGCCAGGAGAGCGGCCGCGACCAGGGCCACGAGCAGCTCGCCGTCGGCCTGATGGGCGACGCCGCGCAGGTCGCCTGGAACCAGGGCGTCGACCTGTGGGGCTTCGACGGCAATCGCATCCTCGCGAACGCCGAGTACGCCGCGCGCTACAACCTCGGCGGCGACGTCCCCTTCACCCCCGACCTCGACCGCACCGGCAAGTACATCAAGACGACCGTCTCCGACAAGGTCCGCGGCACGCTGCCGCCGGTCTACGAGATGTATTACGCCCACTACGCCGGCGTACGCGGCCTCGACACCCCGTACACCGAGGCGGCCGTCTTCCGTGGCACCGGCGGCGCCCGCTTCGTCGAGGGCAGCAACGACGACCTGCCCGGCTTCGGCACCTTCACCGACGCCGGGACGAAGCCGCCGTCACCGACCGCGCCGACGACCCCGACCGGCGTCACCGCCCTCGGCGACTCCGCCGCCGTCACGCTGGCCTGGCTGCCGTCCGCGTGGGCGATGACGTACACCGTCCGTCGCGCGAGCCGTCCCGAGGGGCCGTACGAGGAGATCGCCGCCGGGACCGACGAGCCGGAGTACAGGGACACCGGCGTACGCGCGGGGCGGACGTACTACTACACGGTCACGGCCGCCAACGCGCAGGGCAGCAGCACCGAATCGAGCCCGGTCGCCGCCACCGCCGGGCTCCCCACCCCCTGGTCCACGCAGGACATCGGCGAGATGAGGATCCCCGGCTCGGCCGCCTTCGACGGTGAACGGTTCGTCCTGGAGGCGTCCGGCACCGCCGACACCTACCGCTGCGTCCACCTGCCACTGCGCGGCGACGGCACGGTCACCGCGCGGATCGTGTTCCCGCTCAGCTCGCAGTACGCCAAGATCGGCGTCACCCTGCGCGACTCCCTCGACGCGGACGCCGCGCACGCCTCGATGCTCATCCAAGGGCTGCCGCTGCACACCTGGAGCGGCGTGTGGACCGTACGGCCCGAGACCGGGGCCGCTGTCTCCGCCACCGGATCCACCCCCGTCCCGCCCTCCCAGCAGCAGGCGATCACCGTGAACGCCTCCTTCCCGATCTCCGACCTCGGCGAGCTGCCCGAGTCGGCGACCCCGTTGGAGGCCCCGTACGTCGAGGGCGCGGGCGACGGCTACCGGCTGCGGGCGCCCTACTGGGTGCGGGTGACCCGCAAGGGCCGCCGCTGCACGGGCGCGATCTCCCCGGACGGCATCCGGTGGACCCAAGTCGGCTCCAGCGAAGTCGAGTTGGGGCAGACCGTGTACGCGGGCCTGGTCCTCACCTCATGCCTCGGCGTCGACGCGCAGTACGCCGAGACCGGCACCGGCGCCTTCGACAACGTCACGGTCACCTCGGCCGCGCACGGCGAGGTGTGGTCCGTGTCCCGTCCCACCCGCACCGCCACCGGCCTGACGGCGTCCACCGGCGCCGACGCGGTGGAGCTGGCCTGGACCGACCCCGACCTCTCCGCCCGCTACAAGGTGTTGCGGTCGAGCGCGGCCCACGGTCCCTACGAGACGATCGCGACCGGCATCGGCCCGGTCGGCTTCGGCACCCGCCTCCGGTACGCGGACGCCACCGGCACCCCGGGGACGACGTACCACTACGCAGTGGCGAAGACCAACTCCGGCGGCCGGGGCCCGCTCTCCGATCCGGCCTCCGCACGGATGCCGTCCCCGGGCGTGCCCCGACTGGCGTCCGCGGCCACCGCGTTCGGCAACAAGGGCGTCCCCTTCCGCCACCTCCTGCGGGGCTCGCACGAGCCGGTTCGGTTCACCGCGGCCGGTCTGCCCGAGGGCCTCCGCCTCGACAGGCGCACCGGCCTGATCTGCGGAACGCCCACGGAGACCGGCGAGTTCACCGTCACCACCACCGCGGGCAACGCGGCGGGCGACGGCACCGGACCGCTCACCCTCACCGTCGGCACACCCCCGCCGACCCCCTGGACCTACGGCGACCTCGGCGATCCGGTCCTCGACGAGCGCGCCTTCGGGACGCTGGGCGTGGTCGCGATCCGTACGCCGGGCAGCACGTCGTACGACGGCGGGACCTTCACCGTGCGCGGCGCGGGCGTCGATCTCACCGTCAACAACCAGGGAATGACGGGACAGTTCGTACGACGGCCCGTCACCGGCGACTGCGAGATCACCGCCCGGCTCGTCTCCCGCACGGGCGCGAGTGCCGACCGGGTGGGGCTGCTGATGGCCAAGTCGCTGTCGCCGTTCGACCAGGCTGCCGGGGCGATCGTCACCGGAGGGACCACCGCGCAGCTCATGCTGCGCACGACCGTCGCCGGAAAGTCGGCCTTCACCGGCAACGGCACGGCCTCCCTCCCCAACCTGCTGCGGCTGAAGCGCGCCGGGACCGCCTTCACCGCAGCCCTGTCCACCGATGACGGCGCCACCTGGACCACCCTCGCCACCGGCGAGATCCCCGGGTTCGGTGACGCCCCCTATCACGTGGGCCTCGTGGTCTGCTCCCGCGACCAACTGGCCCGCTGCACCACCGAGTTCGACGAGGTGAGTATCACCACCGACTGATCCCCCCACGGATTGGAGTCGCACGAGATGAGCCGCACTTCCCCCCACCGGCCCGCCGAACAGGGCGAGCTGAGCCGCCGCGGTCTGCTCAAGGCCGCCGGCGGTCTCACCGCCGCCCTCGCCGTCGGCGCCTCGGCCGCCGCCCTCACGGGCGCCCCGGCCGAGGCGGCCCCGGCCGCCTTCACCCACCCCGGCATGCTGCACGCCTACGGTGAGCTCAACCGGGCCAAGGTCCGGGTCGCCGCGGGCGACGACCCGTGGCTGTCCGGCTGGAACCGCCTGACCGCCAACTCCCACTCCGCGAGCACCTGGCAGCCGAACCCGCAGGCCACGATCATCCGCGGCGGCACGGGCCAGAACTACGGCATCCTGTACAACGACATCCACGCCGCCTACCAGAACGCCCTGCGCTGGAAGGTCGCGGGCACCACCGCCCACGGCGACGCGGCGGTCCGCATCCTCAACGCCTGGTCGGGCACCCTCACCACGGTGACCGGCAACGCCGACCGCTACCTCGCCGCCGGTATCTACGGCTACCAGTTCGCCAACGCCGCCGAACTCATGCGCGGCTACAGCGGATTCGACCTGGACCGGTTCAAGACGATGATGCTCAACGTCTTCTACCCGCTCAACAACCGGTTCCTCAACGAGCACAACGACGCCTGCATCACGAACTACTGGGCCAACTGGGACCTGTGCAACATGAACTCGATCCTCGCGATCGGGATCCTGTGCGACGACGGGGCCAAGTACGACCAGGCGGTGAACTACTTCAAGAACGGCGCGGGCAACGGCGCGATCCGCAAGGCCGTCCCGTTCGTGTACGACAGCGAGGGCCTGGCACAGTGGCAGGAGTCGGGCCGCGACCAGGGCCACAGCGTCATGGGCATCGGCCTGATGGGTGCCTTCTGCGAGATGGCCTGGTCACAGGGCGAGGACCTGTACGGCTACGACAGCAACCGCTTCATGAAGGCCGCCCAGTACGTCGCCAAGTACAACCTGGGCCAGGACGTGCCGTTCACGACGTACACCTGGGGCACCGGGCAGAACTGCGCCCAGCAGAGCCACACGGCGGTCTCGGCCGCGAGCCGTGGGCAGCTCCGTCCGGTGTGGGACATCCTCCACTACCACTACGCACGGCGACGGGGGTTGTCCGTTCCCTACATCACCGCCATGGCCGAGCAGGTCCGTCCGGAGGGCGGGGGCGGTGACTACGGCTCCACCAGCGGCGGCTACGACCAGCTCGGCTTCGGCACATTGATGTACGCCAAGTAGCCGTGTACGCCGAATAGCCCTCACATCCGCTCGTGCGCCGGAATATCGGGCCACAATGAGTTGCTCCGATCTTCACGGTGCACGAGCGCGGTGAGGAGGCTGGTGGACGTATGACGGCAGTCCAGACAGACCCCGTGGTGAGCACGCCATACGGTGCCGTACGGGGCCGGTTCGAACACGGCGTCGCGGTGTTCCGGGGCATCCCGTACGCGGCGCCCCCGTTCGGTCCGAACAGGTTCCGGCCGCCCCTGCCGCCGGAACCCTGGGACGGCGTGCGGGACGCCGGGGCCTTCGGGCCGACCCCGCCGAAACCCCCGTACTCCGAGTCGTTCGCGCAGTACCTGTCCGACCCCGACGTGCCCGGCGACGACTGTCTCAACCTCAACGTCTGGACGCCCGAGCCGGGCCCCGGCGCCCGGCTCCCGGTCATGGTGTGGCTGCACGGCGGCGCCCTGACCAGGGGCTCGGCGGGCATGCCCGTGTACGACGGGCTGGCCTTCGCCCGGGACGGGGTCGTCCTCGTCTCCGTCAACTACCGGCTCGGCGTCGAGGGCTACGGCCTCTTCCCGGACACCCCCGCCAACCCCGGCCTGCGCGACCAGCTCGCCGCCCTGGAGTGGGTGCACGCCTCGATCGAGGCGTTCGGCGGCGACCCCGCCCGCATCACCCTGTTCGGCCAGTCCGCCGGCGCCATCAGCATCGGCGCGCTGCTCGCCGCCCCGCAGGCCCAGGGCCTGGTCCGGCGGGCCATCCTGCAGAGCGGGCCGCCCGAGGCCGCCGAGCGGGACAAGGTACGGCGGATGGTGCGCCGTATGGCCACCCGGCTGAGGATCCCGGCCACCGCCGCGGCCTTCGCGGACGTCGACCGCGAGCTGCTGCTGCGCACCCAGGCCGAGGTGGGGCGGCTCAGCAGTCCCGTGGTGGGCGGGCCCGCGTTCGGGATCGTCGTCGACGGCGACATCGTCCCCCGTGACCCGCTGGAGGCACTCGTCGAAGGCAACGCGGGTGCCGCCGCCTCCGGTATCGACCTGATGACGGGCTGGACCCGCGACGAGTACCGGCTGTGGCTGGTGCCCGGCGGGCTCCTGGAGCGCATCGACCGGCTCGGCGCGGTCGCCCTCGCCGGGGCCATGGCCCGCTGCCGCGTCGGCGCCGACGTGCCCCGCGGCTACCGCACCCTGCACCCGGAGGCCGGCACCGCCGAGATCGTCGGCCAGATGGTCACCGACCACCTGCTCCGCCTCCCCCTGCACCGCCTGGCCGACGCCCACCCCGGGTCGTCGTACGTGTACGAGTTCGCCTGGCCCTCCACCCTCCCCGACCTCGGCTCCTGCCACGCCCTGGAGCTCGGCTTCGTCTTCGACACCGGGGAGGTCCCCGAGTCCCGCAAGCTGGCCGGTGAGGGCGCCCCGAAGGAGCTGGCGGACGAGATGCACCGGGCCTGGGTGCGGTTCGCGGAGGAGGGCGACCCCGGGTGGCAGACGTGGGACGACTCGCATCCGGTGCGGGTCTTCGGCGACGGCCCGACCCACACGGCCTACGGCCCGCGCGACGCCGAACTCGCCCTGTGGGCCGCCGCCGCGCCCGTCAGACCCGGGGAATCCACACCCGCAGCGGCCCTGCCGGACGGTTCGCCCACGCGTAGTACGGAACTGCGGTCGGTCGTACGGCGGCTGCGGCTCCCCGGCGCAGTCCGTCGGCACTGACGACGCTCATGCCACCCAGCAGGTCCGGATCGTGCCGAGCGGTCAGCCGGGCACCGTCGGGGAGGGTGAGCTCGTCGAAGGGGGTGCCGGGCCGGGACGCGTCCGCCGCCGGCCTCGTACACGCCGGTCGCGTACCGTTGCAGTTGCAGGCCCTCGGCGTCCCCGCTCTACGTGTCGAGCGGTGCGACCGAGTTCCGTACCACCACATGGGTGCCCAGCAGCAGGTGCTCGTCCGGGTTCTCCGGGGTGCGGCCCAGCGCGGTGCGTACGGCGAGGCGGCCCAGTTCCTCGTAGGGGACGTGGACGGTCGTCAGGGCGGGGTGCAGGTCGCGGGCGAAGGGGATGTCGTCGTAGCCGGCCAGCGAGACGTCGCCGGGCACGTCCAGGCCCGCCTCGTGCAGGGCGGTGAGCGCGCCGGCGGCGACCATGTCGGTGGCGGCGACCACGGCTGTGAACTCCAGCCCCTGCTCCAGGGCCTTGCGCATCAGGCGGTGCCCGGCGTCGCGGGTGAAGTCGCCGTGCAGGAGCAGCGCCGGGTCGGGCTCCAGGCCGCGGGCGCGATGGGCGGCGAGATAGCCGCGCTCACGGCCCTGGGCGGTGGTGTGGTCGGGCTTGCCGCCGAGGAACAGCACGCGCCGGTGGCCCTGGGTCAGGACGTGGGCGACCAGGGCGTAGGCCCCGCCCTCGTTGTCGTACTCGATGACGGTGACGGGAGCGCCGGGGCCGAGGGGCGGCCGTCCGCACAGCACCAGCCGGGAGCCCGCCGACGCCAGCGAGTCGGCCATACGGCGGGTGCGCTCGCGGTACTCGGGGGTGTC
>NZ_BAAAZY010000008.1:0-195212 GCF_039537145.1 Streptomyces shaanxiensis | reverse complement strand
CCTCGTGCTGGACGTCGCCCTCCGTCGTGCACACCAGGCACAGATGGCCGAGCCGGCGGGCCTCCCGCTCCACCCCGTGCGCCATGTGCGCGAACGACGGCCCGGTGATGTCCTCCAGCACGAACGCCAGCGTCGGTGTGCCGACCCCGGCGACCGCCTTGGCACGCGCGTCGGCGACGTAGTCCAGGTCACGGACCGCCCGCATCACGCGCGTCCGCGTCGCCGAACTCACCGGATACACCCCGCCGAGCACGCGCGAGACGGTCGACGCGGACACCCCCGCGCGGGCCGCCACATCCCGGATCGTGCTGCGTCCCGCGTCCTCGCTCTTCCTGGTCATCCCTGCCTCGTCCCTCTCCCGGGCACCCTCGCCCACCCCCTGGGGAACCCACCCGGCAACACGATGGCAACCGGTTCCCGACCCGGAGGCTAGCAGCGGGTGAAGGGCGGGGACGAGTCCTGTGCGAGCGGCTCTCCGGCAGGTGTCCCACCGCGCGACGTGCCGCGACGACCTGATCCGTGATCCGGGAACCCGGCAACTCGCTCAACTATGGTGCAGGCATGGTTCTTTGTAATCCGACTCATGCCCTGTCACTGCTGACACGAGGGCATCGGCCAGTCGACCGTGTCTCCCGGGCGGCGGGACGAATACCGGTCGCCGGAGGTACGGCCGCGTGAACAAGCCACTGAGACGCATAGCCATCTTCTGCGGGATCCTGATGCTTGCGCTGCTGATTCGGGCCAACTGGCTCCAGTACCTGGAGGCGGACGAGCTCGCCACCGACGACAACAATCGACGCGTACTGATCAACCAGTACTCGGTACCGCGCGGCGACATCATCGTGGGCGCGAGATCGATCACGGGCTCGGTGGAGGTCGAGGGGTCGGACCTGAAGTTCGAGCGCACGTACAAGAACGGGCCCATGTACGCGCCGGTCACCGGATACGCCTCCCAGGCCATGGGCATGACCTTCCTGGAGAGCACGTACGACAGCGTGCTCAGCGGCCAGGACGACCGGCTGGCGTTCGAGCGCTTCACGGACGTCGTCACCGGAAAGGAACGGCGCGGCGGGGACGTCATCACGACGATCGACCCCAAGGCGCAGGAGGCCGGGTACAAGGGCCTGACGGACCTCGACGCCCGCGGCTCGGTGGTGGCCCTGGACCCGAGGACGGGGAAGGTGCTCGCCCTCGTCTCGACACCGTCCTACGACCCCGCGTCGTTCACCGGCAACTCCCTCAAGGAGAGCGACAGGTTCCGGGCGCTCGGCGCCGAGAAGGCCAAGCCGCTGGCCAATCGCGCGCTGCGCGAGACGTTCCCGCCCGGTTCGACCTTCAAGATCCTCACCGCCGCCGCGGCGCTCGAGCACGGCGTGGTGACGGACGTCGACGCCGCCTCGGACGCGGCCTCGCCGTACCTCCTGCCGCAGTCGACCAACAGGATCGGCAGCCAGGCCGGCGACGCCGTCTGCAACAAGGCATCGATGAAGACCGCCATGCAGTACTCCTGCAACAACGTCTTCCTCGACGCGGCCGTGAAGGTGGGCTCGGACAAGATGCGCGAGACAGCGGAGAAGTTCGGGTTCAACGAAGACGTCTACGCGGCCGATTTCGGCGACCTGCGGGCCACCAAGAGCCTCTACCCCGAGGACCTGGACAAGCCCGGCACCGCACTGACCGGCATGGGCCAGGGCAGCCTCACCAGCACCCCGATGCAGATGGCCATGGTGACGGCGGCGCTGGTCAACGACGGCAAGGTGATGCAGCCCTACGTCGTCGACGAGTTGCGCTCCCCCGATCTGAACCCCCTGGAGAAGAGCGAGCCCCAGGTCATGAGCCAGGCCGTCTCCGAATCCACGGCCGAGAAGGTCCGGGAGATGATGGAGCACACCGCCAAGGAGGGAAGCGCCAAGAGGGCCCTCATCGACGGCATCACGGTGGGCGGCAAGACCGGAACGGCCCAGCGCGGTGTGAACGTACGCGACCAGGTTCCCTACGGCTGGTTCGTCTCGTACGGCATGAAGCCCGACGGCGAGTCCGTCGCGGTGGCCGTCTTCATCGACCCGACCGACATGGACATCTCGCGTGAGGACATCTCCGGCGGCAGCCTGGCCGGACCCATCGCGCGGGACGTGATGGAGGCCGTCCTGCTGAAGTGAGCAGCCGGTGCCCGATGCCACGACGGCCCCTGCCCGCGAGGGGAAAGGGAGCCGTCACCACCCCCCTTCGGGCACCGGCCGTGCCGGCCGCGGCAGGGTACGCCTCGGTTCTCGAAAGCAGGTACCACCGCATGACCCCAGAGCACTCCGGCCCGTCCCGCCGTGCCCTCCTCACCGCGGCGGTCCTGCTGAACGCAAGCATGACGCCCGGCTCGGCGTGTACGCCCTGCATACCGGTACGGGCACGACGGTCGCCCACCGGGCGGACGAACGCTTCGCGTTCTGCTCCACGTTCAAGGCCCTCGCCGTCGCCGCCGTCCTCGACGGCAACCCGCTCAGCCACCTGGACACGCGCGTCACCTACGGCTGGAACGACATCAACTCCATCTCGCCCGTCACCCGGAAGAACGTCGACCGGGGCATGACGATCCGTCAGCTGTGCGACGCCGCCGTCCGGCACAGCGACGGAACGGCCGCCAACCTGCTGCTGCGCGACCTCGGCGGCCCGC
The DNA here is from genome assembly GCF_039537145.1 of Streptomyces shaanxiensis. Classification (NCBI taxonomy): domain Bacteria; kingdom Bacillati; phylum Actinomycetota; class Actinomycetes; order Kitasatosporales; family Streptomycetaceae; genus Streptomyces; species Streptomyces shaanxiensis. The sequence continues at coordinate 192,544 of NZ_BAAAZY010000008.1, read as the reverse complement.
GGCGGCTGACCGCCTACCTGCGCGAACTCGGCGACACCGTCAGCCGCCTCGACCACTACGAGCCCGAACTCCACCGGGCTCGCCCCGGGGACCCGAACGACACCACCACGCCCCGCGCGATCGCCGCCGACTACCGCGGAATCGTTCTCGGCGACGCGCTCGCCACCGACAGGCGCGCCCTGCTCACCGACCTTCTCGTCCGCAACACCACCGGCGGCAACCGCATCCGGGCCGGCCTGCCCAAGGGCTGGCGGGTCGCCGACAAGACCGGAACCGGCACCTACGGCCGGGCCAACGACACCGCCGTCGTGTGGCCGCCCCGCTCCGCGCCCCTCGTGCTGGCCTTCATGTCCGAGCGCTCGGAACGTGAGGCCCCGCCTAGTGAGGCCGTGATCGCCGAGGCCACGGAACATGTCGCCGCCGCGCTGACTTGACTGCGGGCGGCCGGGGCGGCCGGGTCTGCGGGGCCGCGGGTGCCGTGGGCTCCGCCGGTTCCGAGGGTCCCGCCGGTTCCGTAGGTCCCGCCGGTTCCGCCGTGGGCGCATCCGTCCCCGCGGAACCGGCGTCCGACGGCACCCGCTCCGCTCACCCGAGGCGAGTCAGCTTCGCCCCGACAGACGGCTCCTGAAGCTCCGACCGCAGCGCCACGGGCACGCGTTGTGCCCCCGCACCGCCGCCCACCGCCAGCTCGCCGACCACGGTCCCGGCCTTCGTCCCGCCGGTGAGGTCCTTGCCCCCGTCGCGGAGGGTGAGCGTCAGCTTCTGCCCCGGTGTCCCGACCACCTTCAGGTCCTTCGTGGCCACCAACGGCGTACGGCCTCCGAGACCGTCGTCGACATACCCGACGACCTGGCCCTTCTTCACCGCCGTCGCCGAGGTGAGCGCCTCCCGGACCGCCTTGATGATCTTCTCGCTGTTGTCCTGCACCAACTTCAGGCTGGTCGTACCGCTGGGGTCCGGCGGCGGGGCGTGCTGGTCCATCAACGAGCCCAGGATCAGCCGGTCCTCGCCGTCCACGGTCCGGTACGCCGCCCAGGACAGCGTGCCGCCCGCTGCGGTGTTGGAGCCGGTCTTGATGCCCCTGACGCTCAGCCCGGACATGAGCAGGTCGTTGTTGTTGTAGATGCGCCCGACCTCGGGGATGTCGGCGTTGGGCATCGCGACGACCGCGCGGAAGGACTCGAACCTCATGACCGCCTCGGCCAGCTTGAGCTGGTCGACGGCCGTGCTGACGGTGCCCTTGTCCAGGCCGCTGGGGTCGGTGTACGTCGTGTTCGTCATGCCGAGCGACTTGGCCGCGGCGTTCATCTTCCGGACGAACGCGGTCTCGTCCTCGCTCTCCGTGTTCCACCGGGCCAGCAGCCGGGCCACGTTGTTGCCCGACGGGATCATCAGCATCTTCAGCATGTCCTGGAGGCTGTACGTCCGGCCGGCCCGCAGCCCCTCGATGCGCGACTCGTCCTTCGACTTGCCCTCCTCCACGGTCCGGGCGTCGACGGTGACGTCCGGACCGGGCTCGTCCTTCTTGAGGGGGTGCTCGCGCAGCAGCACGTACGCCGTCATGATCTTGGCGACACTCGCCGTCGGGACGGGCTTCTGCTCCCCGAACGTCCCGATGGTGCCCGACCCCACGACCATGACCGCTGCCTGCCCCTCCTCGGGCCACGGCATGGTGAACGCGTCCCCGCCGATGGTGAAGGAGGAGGCGCTCCGGTCGAGGGCGAGGGTCGGGTCGGGGAGCGGGCGCAGCAGCTGGACGACGAGGAAGACCAGCGCGAGCAGCGCCACGAGAGGCGACCAGATCTTGACCCTGCGGAGGGTCGTGCGCAGGGGAGTGGCCGGGGGCGGCGGGGTGTTGGTGAGCTGCGCGAGCAGGTCGATCGGGGTGGGGGCGGGCTGCGGCTGCGCGTCCTGCGGCTCGGCGCTCGGCAGGTCGGCGACGCTGATCGCCATCGTCCTGTCGACTTCGGCCGCGGAGGCCTCCGGGGGCCGCAACGCCAGGGTGCGGGTGCTCTCGGAGCCCTCGGGGACGGCGGGTTCCTCGGGCGACTTCGCTCCCGGGGCTTCCTCGGGCTCCGCCGCGTCGGAGGCTTCCTCGGGTTCGTCCTCGGTGGGTGCGTCGGTGTTCGGGGCCGGTGCGGTGTCGTCGCCCTCGCCGGTCACGTCGATCGTCGCGTCGGCGCCCGTGTCGGAGGCCGTGTCCGATGCGTCGCCGTCGTCCCCGGCAGCCGCGTCGGTGCCCTCGTCCGGTGCGGTGTCGTCGTCCGCGGTCGTCGCGTCGGCGGGCGTCTCGGTGTTCTCGTCCGATGCCGTGCCGTCGTCCTCGGCGTCCGAGGCCTCCTCGGGGAGGGACCCGGCGTCCTGAGCCGGGACGTCGGCGGGCGCGTCGCCCTCATCGGCTTCCTCAGCCGGTTCGGCGACGGCGTCCTTCGGTTCGGCCGGTTCCTGTCCTGATGTGTCGGCGGTGTCCTTGGGCTCGGCGGGTTCCTCTGCCGGTGCGTCAGCAGCGTCCTCCGGCTGGTCCGGCTTCTGCGTCCCCTCGGGCGTCTCCAGCCCCTCTGCGCCCTCCGATCCCTCCAACGCCTTGGGCGCGTTGGGCTCTTCCGGCGTGTCGGCGATGTCCTCGGCCTCGGCCGGTTCCTCTGCCGGTGCGTCGGTGGCGTCCTCCGGTTCATCCGGCTTCCGCGCCTCGTCCGGCGTCTCCGTCTCTCCCGGAGTCTCCGTCTCCTCCACCGCCGTCGGCGTCTCCGGCCCCTCCACCGCCGTCGGCGTTTCGGGCTCCGCCTCCGACCCCGGCTCCTCTACCGGTTCCGTCGATTTCGCCGCTTCCGCCGACCCCGGTGCCGCCGTCTCCTCCCCGGACGGCCGCACGTTGTCCTGCTCGGCCGAATCCGGGCCCGAACCGTGATCGTCGCCGGAGCGTTCCGCCGACGGGTCGTCCTGGTCAAGGACGTCGGTGTCGGGTGTTCGGTCCCCCATCGCTGTCTCCTTCGTGCGCTCGCGACACATGCGTCCTACGAGACGGGCGGACGGGCACGTCGCGTTGCCTGAGGCAGGTGCCGGTGATTCTCGCCGGGCGATCCGGGGCCCAGGGGCCGGCCGGTGATCGCCTCGCGGCGGCGCGGCCAGCGTAACCGATCACTGTTCGAGGACGGCGGCGACGGCGGCCCGCGGTGACCGGAAACCGACGTGGCTCGGGCGGTTCTCGCCGACGCCCGGCAGGTCGTGCACGACGGGGATACCGAGCGCCTCGGCCTTGGGGCCGATGTTGGAGGGCAGCAGCGGGCGGGGCGAGTCGACGGCGCCCGCACGCAGGACGACCTCGCGCCGGGCGCGGACCAGGATTTCGGCGCCGTCCTTGGTGCCCACGCACGCCCTCGGCGTGCGGGCCGACGGCGAGCGGCGCGTGCCCCGCCGGGCTACCGCGCCTCCGCCAACGTACGCGCGATGGAACCGATCGCCTCCGGCCCCACCCGGCAGCACCCCCCGATCAGCCGTGCCCCGGACTCCCGCCACCCCCGCACCTGCTCGGCGGCGAAGCTGGAGCGTCCGTCCCAGGCGCGGGCCTCGGCGTTCCAGGCCTCGCCGCTGTTGGGGTAGACGACGACCGGCTTGCCCGTGACGCGGGCGGCGGTCTCGACGGCGGCCTCGACGTCCTCGGGCGCGCAGCAGTTCACGCCGACCGCGATCACCTCGTCGGCCTCGGCGGCCAGGGCGAAGGCCTCCTCCAACGGCTGCCCGGCGCGGGTACGGTCACCGGCGACGGAGTACGACAGCCAGGCCGGGACGCCCAGCCCGCGCACCGCCCGCAGCAGCGCCCGGGCCTCGTCGGCGTCGGGGACCGTCTCCAGCGCCAGCACGTCGGGACGGGCGCCGGCGAGCACCTCCAGGCGGGGCCGGTGGAAGCGCTCCAGCTCGTCCACGCTCAGCCCGTACCGCCCCCGGTACTCGGAGCCGTCCGCCAGCATCGCCCCGTACGGCCCGACCGACGCGGCCACCCACAGCGGCCGCGTGACGCCCCCGGCCTGTGCCTGCCGCACTGCCTCACGCGCCAACTCCACGCTCAGCACGAGCAGTTCGGCCGCCCGCTCGGCCTCGATGCCCCGCTTCGCGAACCCCTCGAACGTGGCCTGGTAGCTGGACGTGATCGCCACGTCCGCCCCTGCCTCGAAGTACGCGAGATGCGCCTGCGTGATCGCCTCGGGCCGCTCCGCGAGCAGCCGCGCCGACCACAGCTCGTCGCTCAGGTCGTGCCCGGCGGACTCGAGCTGGTTGGACATCCCGCCGTCGAGCACGACGGTCCCGGCGGCGAGGGCTTCGGTGAGGGTGATGGTGCTGGTCATGTCGTTGACGGTAGCCCCTCCGGAGCCGGAAGCCACGCGGATTGTGTCCACTCCATGAACAGGCCGACCACTATGTGGGACACCGGGATACGATCACGCTCTCCCCAGCTCACCCCCATCCCCCGGGAACCGCCATGACCGCCCCCAGCACGCCCGAGGCGACCGAGCCCGACGCGAACCCGGCCGCCCCACGCCGCCGTTCCTTCGGCCTGGCCGCCGCCACCGCCCTCGTCATGGGCAACATCATCGGCGGCGGCATCTTCGCCCTGCCCGCCGCCGTCGCCCCGTACGGCACGGTCAGCCTGCTCGCCTTCGTCATCCTGTCCATGGCCGCCGTACTGCTCGCGCTGCTCTTCGGCCGGCTGGCCCGGCGCAGCCCGGTCACCGGCGGCCTGTACGTGTACCCGCGCGACGCGTTCGGTGAGTTCGCGGGCTTCCTGTCGGCCTGGTCGTACTGGACGATGTGCTGGGTCAGCATCGCCGCCCTCGCCACCGCCGTCGTGGGGTACGTCGACGTCCTGATCCCCCTGCACGACAGTCACGCCCTCCAGGCGGCCGTCGCCCTCGCCGCGCTGTGGCTGCCGGCCGTCGCGAACTTCGCCGGGACCCGCTGGGTCGGCACGGTCCAAGTGGTCTCCACCGTCCTGAAGTTCGTCCCCCTCCTCCTGGTCGCCACCATCGGCCTGTTCTTCGTCGACGCCGACAACTTCGGCCCGTTCAACGCCTCCGGCGACAGCACGACCGGTGCGGTCGCCGCCGCGGCCGCCCTGCTCCTCTACAGCTTCCTCGGCGTCGAGTCGGCCGCGGTCAGCGCGGGCGAGGTCGAGAACCCCGAGCGCAACGTCGGCCGCGCGAGCGTGCTCGGCACCCTCGCCTCCGCCCTCGTCTACATCCTCGGCACGGTCGCCGTCTTCGGCCTCGTCCCGCACGACAGGCTGGTCGACTCCGGCGCTCCCTTCGCCGACGCCGTGAACGCGATCACGGGCGGCACCTGGGGCGGCACCGCCATCGCCCTGGTCGCCGTCGCCTCGATCACCGGCTGCCTCAACGGCTGGATCCTGCTGGCCGCGCAGATGCCGTACGCCGCCGCCCGCGACGGCCTCTTCCCGGCGCCGTTCGCGAAGGTCGGCAAGGGCGGGGTGCCCGGCTTCGGCGTCTGGGCGGTGGCCGTCCTCGGCACGATCCTCATCGCCCTCAACTACACGGCGGGCCCGGACACCACCTTCCGTGTCCTCGTCCTCATCACGACGTTCACCGGCTGCGTCCCGTACCTCCTGTCGGCCGCCGCCCAGCTGTACTGGCTGGCCCGGGGCACCCGTGAACGCGTCCGCCCGGCCGGCCTCGTCCGCGACCTGATCGTCGCCGCCCTCTCCTTCGCCTTCTCCTTCTGGCTGATCGCGGGCGCCGGTTACGCGGCCGTCTACCAGGGCGTGCTGTTCCTCTTCGCCGGCATCCCGGTGTACGTGTGGCTGCGCGGACGGCGGGAGACGGCCGAGGCGCCCGTCGAGACGTCCGTCAAGCCGTCCGTGTAGGAGGGCACGGGGTCGGGCCGCCGGGCCGGGCGAGGCGCCGGTGTCACGTCGGCGGCGCGACCCCATCGGCAGCCCCGCGCGCCCCGCGCGTCCGGTGTGCCCGGCGGCGGGCGTCACGGATGTGCAGCGCGCACGCGCCGAGGACGAGCGCAGCTCCGACGAGCACACAGGCGCCGCCGACGAGCCACGTCCCGCTGCCCGGCGGCTCGGAGAGCGCCGGGATCCCGAAGGCGACCACCGGCACCCCGATGCCGACGGCCGCACGACGCGCCTCGCTGCCCGGTCTCCTGCCCATGACCCCGTCTCCCCGCTGCCGAAGAGGTCCTGCCCAGGGCCGACCCTATGCCGAGTGCCGCCCAGCCCGGCGTCGCCCGCGCCCCCGCCCGAGCCGCGTCGCCGGCACCGCGAGCCCGACGAGCAGCCCAGAGGCCAGGACGTACGGCCACCAGCCGAGGCCGCCGCTCGCGGCGCTCGCGGTGGGGGCGCCCGGGGAGGCGACCGGGTCGGCCGCCGAGCGGAGGCTGTCGGAGCTGGGGGAGGGGGTCGCGGTGACGGCGGTGAGGACGACGTCGTTGCCGTCGCCGCCCCGGTAGCTGATCCGGTAGGCGGTGTCGCCCAACTCCAGCTTCTTGCCCTCCTTGAGGCCGGTGAAGGCGCCGGTGGTCCTCGCCCGCCCCTGATGGTCGAGGACGGTGATCCGCCGGGCGGGCTCGGTCGCCGTGGCCGCGGACGCGAGGTCCAGGTCGCCGGCCAGCCGGACCGCGCCCGTCACCTTCAACGGCCCGTCACGCAGGACCAGTTCACCCTTCGCGGACTGCGTGTAGCCGCCGGAGACGGTGAGGCCGGTCGCGACCACACCCTCGTTGGTCACCGCTCCCTTGACCGTGCCCTTGCCGCTCAGCGACTTCCCCGCGCCCACGCGCAGCCCCGAAGCGCCCACGTCCAGCCGCGACTTCGCCGACGTGAGCCGGATCGCCCGGCTGCGGGCGAGCGTCGCGCCGTCGCGCAGCGCGAGGGTGCCCTTCTTGACCGTCGTCGGTCCGGTGTACGTCATGGCGCCGCCCGTCAGGGTCGTCGTCGCGGCCCCCGACTGGGTGAGCGACCCGCTGCCGCCGATCCGGGACAGGGACAGGGCCTTGCGCGTGTTGTTCAGCACCAGGGAGCCGTTGTTGACGACCTTGTAGAGGCCGCCCCCGGTGTAGAGGCCGCCGTCGCCGCCCGACCTGCCGCTGCCCAGCCGCAGCACGGCGCCCTTCTCGACGGTCGTCGAGCCGTCGTAGTACTGGACGGCGGCGAAGGTGACGTCGTTGCCCTTCGTGCCCTTGATGACGATGTCCCCGGCGCCGGGCGCGGAGAGCGTGTCGTGGAACCGGCCGCCGCCGATGGGGGCACCCAGGGTCACCGGCCCGTTGTAGTCGAAGGTCAGCAGCGAACGGGAGCGGGCCGCCAACAGGTTGATGTAGACGGTCTCGGCGGTCCCGGGCATGAAGATCTTGTTCGTCGTCCCGTCGCCCCACTGGACGTTCGCGCCCTTGATGTTGGTGCCGCGCTTGTTGACGTTCTTGCGCGCGGGCGTCCAGTTCAGGGAAGGGTCGCTGAGCGAGGGGTCGGTGTCGCCGCCCTGGTTCGACCAGCTGTACTGCCCGGTGAGGATCACCTTGCTGCCGGGCCGGGACTGGACGTTGATGTCGCTGCCGTACTCGCGCTGGTAGAAGTCCATGCCCATGGTGACGGTCTGCCCCAGCGGGGTGTCCACGGTGTACGTGCCCTGGTTGAGGATCTTGCGCATGTTCGGCAGCGACGTCGCGAACTCCGGGCGTCCGGCGTTCACCTGCGTGCCGTTGTCGATCACCCCGGAGAAGGAGTGGGTGCCCGACAGGTCCCAGGTGCCCCAGAGGAACCGCGGCTGGGTGATCAGCCCGGAGCCGCTGATGGTGCCCAGGTTGTAGTCGACGTTCCTCAGGGACAGACGCAGGGTGCCGTCGACCTTGATGTTGTCCTGGTTGAGCCGGAACGCCGGGGTGTTGTACGGGAAGCGGCCGATCAGCCCGGTACTGCCGCCGTTGCCGTACTGCAGGGTCGCCCCGCGCTCGACCGTGATCGCCGGGGGATCGGGGTCGGTCGTGGTGACGTACGGGTGGTTGCCGCCCTGGATCCGAACGTTCTGCCGCTGCCGGGACCTCGGCAGCGCGAAGTCGCTGTCCTTGGTCAGGATCAGGGTCCCGGTGCCGCGCACGGTGAGTGTGCCCTCGCCGCGGAAGACACCGTCGTACGTCGTCGTCCCCGATGGCACTGTGATCACCGTGTCGCCGCTGAGCGTCACGTCCCGGCCCGCGAGCACGTCGGCGGTGACCTCTCGCGGGCCGGCGGCCACCGCGGGGGGAGCGGTGACGGTGAGGGCGGCGACCGCCGCGAGGGCGCCGGCGACGGCTGCTGTCGTGTGGGTGAGGCTGCGCACATCATCGGGGACGGGCGGAGGGGGCAGCCGATAACAGAAATTTTCCGTTCCACTCTGTCTCGCCCGACCCGTTGACCTCCTGGTAACTCACCCTTACCTTTCAGCCGTTCGTAATGTCAGATCTTGTTCGTCATCCCGAACAATCTCGAACATTCCCACACCTCGGACCCTCGCACCTCGCACCCCCACACCCCACACCCCGAGAGGCAGGCCGCATGAGCCGCGATCACGATCTGCCCGAAGTCCCCGGTCGCAGACTGCTGTTGAAAGGCGCGGTAGCCGCCGGCGCCCTGACCGCCGCCTCGGCCGTCCCCGGCGTCGCCCACGCCGCTGCCCCCGCCGCGCCCAGGAAGGCGGCCGCCTACGTGAACCCCCTCGTCCAGCAGCGCGCCGACCCGCACATCCACCGGCACACCGACGGCTTCTACTACTTCACGGCCACCGCCCCCGAGTACGACCGCATCATCCTGCGCCGCTCCCGCACCCTGAACGGCCTGTCCACGGCCGACGAGTCGGTCATCTGGCGGGCGCACGCGACCGGCGACATGGGCGCGCACATCTGGGCTCCGGAGCTCCACCGCATCGGCGGCAAGTGGTACATCTACTTCGCCGCCGCGCCCGCCGAGGACGTCTGGCGAATCCGCATCTGGGTGCTGGAGAACTCCCACCCCAACCCCTTCAAGGGCACCTGGGTGGAGAAGGGCCAGGTCAAGACGGCCTGGGAGACCTTCTCCCTCGACGCCACCACCTTCACCCACCGCGGCACCCGCTACCTGTGCTGGGCGCAGCACGAGCCGGGGATGGACAACAACACCGGACTGTTCCTGTCCGAGATGGCGAACCCGTGGACGCTGGCCGGGCCTCAAGTGCGCCTGTCCACACCGGAGTACGACTGGGAGTGCATCGGCTACAAGGTCAACGAGGGCCCCTACGTCCTCAAGCGCAACGGCCGGATCTTCCTCACGTACTCGGCCTCCGCGACCGACCACCACTACTGCGTCGGCATGCTCACCGCCGACGCCGACAGCGACCTCATGGACCCGGCCGCCTGGTCCAAGTCCCCGACCCCGGTCTTCACCACCAACGACACCACCAAGCAGTACGGCCCCGGCCACAACTGCTTCACCGTCGCCGAGGACGGCCGCACCGACGTCCTCGTCTACCACGCCCGCCAGTACAAGGACATCGTCGGCGACCCCCTGAACGACCCCAACCGCCACACCCGGATCCAGAAGCTGGGCTGGAACCCGGACGGCACCCCGAACCTCGGCATACCCGTGGCGGACACGGCGGCGACCACGAACGCCGCGACCGTGAAGGAGAGTGCGTGAGATGAGACGTGCGTACGCGGTTCTGCTCGCCCTCTGTCTGGCCCTGGCCGCCGCCCTGGCCACCGCAGGCCCCGCCCAGGCGGCACCCCAGACCGTCACCACCGGCACGCAGTTCACCGACACCTCGGGCAACCCGGTGCACGCCCACGGCGGCGGTGTCCTCAAGGTCGGTTCCTACTACTACTGGTTCGGCGAGAACCGCAACGCCGACAACACCTTCCGGTACGTGGACGCCTACCGCTCCACCGACCTGAAGAACTGGGAGTTCCGGAACCACGTCCTGACCCAGTCGAGCGCCGCTGAGCTCGCCACCGCCAACATCGAGCGCCCGAAGGTCATGTACAACGCCTCCACCGGCAAGTTCGTCATGTGGATGCACAAGGAGAACGGCACCGACTACAGCGAGGCCCGCGCCGCCGTCGCCGTCTCCGACACGGTCGACGGCAACTACACCTGGCAGGGCAGCTTCCGCCCGCTCGGCCAGCACATGTCCCGGGACATCACGGTCTTCGTCGACACCGACGGCACCGGCTACATGATCTCCGCCGCCCGCGAGAACTACGACCTCCAGATCTACCGCCTGACCAGCGACTACACCGGCATCGCCGCCCTGGTCGCGGACCCCTGGCACGGCGGCCACCGGGAAGCCCCGGCGTTGTTCAAGCGCAACGGCGTGTACTTCATGCTGACGTCGGGCGCCACCGGCTGGAGCCCCAACCAGCAGCAGTACGCCACCGCCACCAACATCGCCGGCCCGTGGACCGCGATGACGAACGTCGGCGACTCCACGACCTACGGCTCGCAGACCGCGTACGTCCTCCCCGTGCAGGGCACGTCGACCACCTCGTACCTCTACCTGGGCGACCGCTGGGGCAACTCCTTCGGCGGCACCGTCAACGACTCCCGCTACGTCTGGCTGCCGCTGACCTTCCCCTCCTCGACCTCGATGTCCATGTCCTGGTCCCCGGAGGTCACCATCGACACGGCGTCCGGATCGATCAGCGGGACGAGCGCCACGTACAACACGCTCGTCGCGCGGCACAGCGGCAGGTGCGCCGACGTCACCGGCCAGTCGCAGTTCGCGGGCGCCCAGATCAAGCAGTACGACTGCAACAGCGGCACCAACCAGAAGTACTGGTTCAAGTCCGTCGGCAGCGGCTACTACCAGTTGAAGACCCGGCACAGCTCCCTGTGCGTCCAGGAGAACGCCAGCACGGTCACCCAGGAGAACTGCAACGCCTCCTCGACCAGCCAGCAGTGGTCGCTCACCACCACCGGCTCCTACGTGAACGTCGTCTCCCGCGCCACCGGCGAGTGTCTGGACGTGAACGGCGCGTCCACCGCCAACTCCGCCGCGATCATCACCTACACCTGCAACGGAGGAACCAACCAGCAGTGGACGCGCGGAACCTGAGGCTACGTCAGCCGCTGGCTCAGGCGAGCAGGTCGATCGCGTCGATCGCCGTGCCCGCGCTGAGATAGCCGGTCGACCCCGAACCGCTCACCACGTTGATCTTCAGCACGTTGTACTGACTGGTGTCCGTGCGCCAAGCACTCGCCGGGACGCTGTAGGTGAACGTGTGGTTGTTGCCCCGGTAGGACCCGTTGGTCAGGGACCGGGTGCTCGGCTGGGTGGGCGGGGAGGGGATCGCCGACGTCCAGGTGTCGTTGACGACGACCTGCGGCCGGCCGTTGGCGTAGGCCGTCGTCACGCCGATGCGCAGGGTGTGCGCGGCGGCGGCCTGGGCGGCTGTCAGCCTGAAGTACACCAGCAGACCGCTGTTGACGTCCTTCCATATGTAGCAGGGGAAGGCCGAGGTCTCGCTGCCGCTGCCGATCACCACGTTGCCGGTCCAGGCGGCGGCCCGGACGTCCGACGGGTGGGCGTACGTCATCAGGTCGGCGTTCTTGAAGCCGCTCGGCGTGCCCGTCCAGTCGTTGATCCGCCAGATCGCGCTCGCGCCCGACGGGTCGTTCGTGGACGGGATCGCGATCGAGTTGAGGGTCGTCGTGCCACCCGCGGTGACGGTCACCGAGGTGGTGTACACGGCGAGTTCGCTCTTGAAGACGGTGAGCGTGTACGTCCCCGGCAGAATCCCCGTGATGGAGAAGTAGCCGTCCGAGGAGCGGGCCGAACCCCAGTACTGCGCCGCCGAGTTGGCGAGCCCGACGGTGTACGGGTACGCCGTGTTCCGCCCGGTGATGCCGACGCCCGCGACCCGGCCCCGGCCGCTCGCCGGGACGTAGCCCGCGATGCCGAGCGAGTCCGCCCAGGAGGTGGTGAGCGTCCCCGGGAACAGCGACGAGGAGGGGGCGCCGCCGTCCGTGAGGGCGATGACGTAGGGGCCCTGGAGTCCGAAGCGCTCGTTCTCGGTCTGGTTCTGCGCGTAGTGCAGGATCTCGTACAGACCGCCGCCGTCCGCGCTCTGGTGGCGCAGCAGCGAGCGGTAGAAGGGGCCGCCGGAGGCCTTCTCGTGGTTGGAGCGGACGATCCACAGGCCGACGCCGCTCGCGCTCCAGCCGACGTAGTTGTAGTCGCTGACCCGCAGCTTCGAGTAGTGCTTGGAGCGGGTCTGGCCGTCGGACTTCGCGAACACGTCCGAGGCCTCGACGGTGGTGGGCGCGTAGGTGTAGGAGTCGGGCTCGTCGTTGAGGAACAGGCCCGCCTTGACGCGCAGGATGAAGCGGGTCGACGCGACCGACGTGTCGGCCCGGTTGGTCCACAGGTAGATGTTGTTCTCGCCGCTGCGGGCCGCGTAGTAGTGCCGCAGCGTGCCGTACGCGACCGAGACCAGGATCGTCGAGCCCGACTGGCTGATCCTCACGGTCGAGGTTCCGAGACCGGACTCGATGTGCGAGTTCTTGCCGCCGTAGCCCTGGTACTCCGTGCCGCGGTAGACCAGCGAGGTCAGGTCGCCGTTGGTCTTGCTGACCTTGAAGACGAGGTTGGCGCCGGTGTCGACGACGTAGTTCGAGCCGTCGTCGCTCCAGCCGAAGGCCGCGGCGGACGCGGAGCCGGCGAGGGGTCCGGCCACGGCTGCCGCCCCGGCGGCGGCCGCGGTGCCGAGCACGAAGGTGCGGCGTCGGACCGGTCTGTTCGCGGATCCGGACATGGGGGTGCCTCCTTCGAGAGGTGTGGGGGTGGTGCGGGTGAGAGTGAGGGTGACAGTTGAATCGATTTCGCGAAAGGGCTTTCGGTGGCAGGGGGTTGGCAATCTTGTGAAATGAGTCCGGGCCCTAGAAAGCGCTTGCACTTCGCGGTACGGTCCACCGCCAGGCCTTGTTCGTCCGTGGAGGAATCGACGCATGAGACGCATGAGACGCATGAGACGTTTCAATCTCGCCGTCCTGACGGCGGTGACAGTGAGCACCGGCCTGCCGGTCCTGTCGGCCGTACCGGCCCACGCGTACGGCGGACAGCGCCCCCTCGGCATCGACAACTGCACCGCCACCGCCTGCCACTTCGACGTCCCGCCCGGCACCTACGACGTGCGGGTCCTCCTCGGCGGCGAGACCGCGTCGAGTACGAGCGTCACCGGCGAGACCCGCCGCGCCCTGCTCCCCGAGACGGCCGCCCCGGCAGGTGAGCGCGTCGCCCGCAGCTTCACCGTGAACGTCCGCACCCCCGAGGGCGAACCCACCGGCCCCGACGGCACCCCCGGCCTGGACCTCCAGCTCGGCGGCGCGGCCCCCGCCCTGGCCGACATCTCGGTCACCCCGGCCCGGCACGCCCGCCAGATCTTCCTCGTCGGCGACTCCACGGTCTGCGACCAGCCTGGCGACCCGTACTCCGGCTGGGGCCAGCAGCTCCCGCAGTACCTCCGCAAGGGCGTGTCCGTCGCCAACTACGCGGATTCCGGGGAGAGTACGGTCACCTATCTGGGGAACCCGCGACTGTGGGCCACCGTGCAGCCGCAGATCCGCCCCGGCGATCTGGTCCTGATCCAACTTGCCCACAACGACAAGACGACCGACGAGGCGACGTACCGGGCGAACCTCGAAACGCTGGTGGCCGGCGTCCGGGAGAAGGGCGGCCGGCCGGTCCTCGTCACCCCGATCGTGCGCCGCTGGTTCAACGCCGACGGCACGCTGAACAACGACACGGCCCTGCTCGTGAACGGCCTGGGCGTGAACCACCCCGCGGTGATCCGCTCCGTCGCCGCAGCCCAGGACGTCCCCCTGATCGACCTCACGGCGAAGACGAAGGCGCTGGTGGAGTCCCTGGGCGTCGAGGCCTCCAAGGCGCTGTACCTCTACAACGAGAAACGGGACAACACCCACACCTCGGTGCACGGCGCCACGGTGTACGCGGGCCTCGTCCGCGACGAACTCGCCGCGCGGCATCTGGTGCCGCGGGGCTTGGTGCGGGTGGGATGAACCGTTCCTAGGGACTGAGCGGAAGTGAATCCTGTTGCCAGAACCCATGCTCGGCCGAACGCCCCGAACGGTGTTGGGCGTTCTGGTTGCCCGCGTTCGCTCCGCGTCCGGGCCGGACGGATCGTGTCCGCGGTCCGGGGATGCGGGGGCGGGTTTCCTCACGCTCGGGAACACGCTGATCGGCCTGGACGGTCCGATGCCCCACAGCATCACTCCGGTGCTGTGGGGGCGGTGTCGTCCGTCGCCGGATCGAGTGTCCGTGGGCGCGCCTTCCGATCGCCACGGCGGCTGCGTCGTGGCGAGTGATCTTACGAGTCGTGGTGGTGAGGGGTTTCTGCCAGTGCTGGGCACCCCACTTCGACGTGTAGGCCGGGTCGACGGCGATGACCACGATGCCCATGGCGTCGGCCATCGAGGCCAGCCGGGCGCGGAGCTTCCCGGTGGGCATGCCGGAGATCAGCTGCCTGAAGCGCTTCCTGCGACCGTGTTTCTCCCGGGTCTTCTCGGCGGTGAAGTCCAGGTCCTCGACCGCGATCGCCTTGACGCCGCACGTGTGGGCCCAGTGCAGCAGGCGGGTCAGGGCGTGGCGGATCTGGGCGTCGCGGTGCTGCGCGGTGCCGGTCAGGTCGTAGAAGAAGCGGCGCGGGCTGCCGGTGGGGTTGCCGTGGGCGTCCAGGCGCCAGGCGGAGAGGTGGTCGGCGTTCATGTCGACACCGAGCACGCCGTGGGCGAGCGCGGCCTCGATGGGGAGGGAGGGGGTGGGCGGGGTCTGCCAGGACGCGGTCAGATACCAGCGGTCCCGGCCGGTATCCAGGTGGATGCGGTACGCGATCGCCCGGTTGGCTGCGACGCGGTCGGCCCACTCGGTGCCCCGGTGCGCGAACGTGACCCGACAGGCCAAGACGTACCGTCCGTGCGAGGTGTTGGCCAGGTGCGCGAGCGGTCTGGGGAGTTTGATGCTGACCTTGCCGTCCGGGCTGATGCGGATCGTTTCGTTGCCGTACCGCTTGCTGGACTCCCCGTCCGCCTGGCAGAACCAGCGCTCGGCCTCCCAGCCCCGGCGCCACTCCGACTCCGTGAGCCCGGCCTCGGCCAGGTGGTGCCGGGTGCGGGCCAGTTGCTTGCCGCCGCGCACGACGTGTGTGAGTCCGGCCTCGCGGTCGGCCTGTGCGGTGGCCAGCCGGTCCTGAAGCACCCGCAGTCGCCGGGACTTCGCATGCCACTCCCGCCGCGACCGGTAACCGCCCGGCGCCTGCTTGGTTCCCTTCTGCCCGACCGGCTGGGACAGCCGGTGCTCGATGGTGCGGATGCCCGCTTCAAGGTTCTGGATCTGGGTCAGCTGGCAGCGGCGGGCCAGCGCCCACTGGTCGTGCGACGCCTTGGTGATCGCCCCGGCCCAGCGCGACGACGAGAGCGGCGTCAGCTCCCGCTTGCGTCCCGCCCACGTCTCAGTGGAGTGCTCCAGGCCATCCCGGCAGCGCGCCCTGAGATCCTTCGAGGCCAGCGACCCCAGATGGGCGCCGACCAGACGCAGTACCTTCTCATCGTCCGGTGCCAGGTGCTTGAGGCGGGTACGGATGGCCACACCACTCGGACCGGACGCGACGAACGACGCCGCCATACTCCTCAGCCCACCCACACCGTCACCCCGCCCCCACCCGAAGAACCCGTCACCGCACCCAACGAGCAGTTCCCGCTGAAGGTCACACATTCGATGTGGGTACGTCAGTTCCCCACTGAAAGCCGACACCACGGCCGAGGCGCGCGATACGACACCGACCACCGGCACTCACTCCCGCTCGCCAGGAGACCCTTGAAGGCACTCCAGCGGCAGCAGCTCCAAACTCCTGGGGCGTCCCGACCGGAACCGGGGCGCCTCAGGCCTGACCTTCACAGAGCAGAGCAGGAAGAGAACCCATGCAGTTGCCTCCCGCCGACCGCACCCTGAGCCCGCACACCGGCAACACCCGCGCCCACTGGGAGACGGCGGCCGACGCCCTGCTCGCGGCGGTGGAGCCGTACGCGACGGAGGACCGCGCCCTCTACCACTTCCCGGGCGACCACCAGAGCTGGTCGGGCCGCCTCTCCGACGGCCTGGAGGGCTACGCCCGTACGCTCCTCCTGGCCGCCTTCCGCCGGGACGAGACGGCGTTGGAGCGGTACGCGGACGGCCTGGCGGCCGGCGTCACCGGCGTCTGGCCCCGCATCGAGGACCGCGGCCAGCCCCTGGTCGAGGCGGCGTCGATCGCGCTCGCGCTGCGACTGACCCGGCCCCTGCTGTGGGACCGGCTGGACGACGGGGTACGGCAGCGCGCGGCGGCCTGGCTCGGCGACGCGCTGACCGCCGAGGCCTGGCCCTGCAACTGGGAGCTGTTCCCGGTGACGGTGGGCGGCTTCCTCCAGGAGATCGGGTACGAGGCGGAGGAGTCCCGCAAGGCGATCGACCGGGGCCTGGAGCGCATCGAGGACTGGTACGTCGGCGGCGGCTGGTACACGGACGGCGACGGCCGGAAGTACGACTACTACAACGGCTGGGCGATGCACCTCTACCCGGTGCTGCACGCCTGGCTGGCACAGGACGAACGCCTCCTCGACCTGTACGGCGGCCGACTCTCCCGCCACCTGGAGGACTACGCCCGCCTGTTCGGCGGCGACGGCGCCCCCATGCATCAGGGCCGCTCCCTGACCTACCGTTTCGCGACGACGGCCCCCTTGTGGCTGGGCGCCCTGACGGGCCGTACGCCGCTCACGCCGGGGGAGACGAGGCGGCTGGCCTCCGGCGCCCTGAAGTACTTCCTGGAGCGGGGCGCGGTGGACGCGAACGGCCTGCTCACCCTCGGCTGGCACGGCCCCGACGAGACGGTCCTGCAAGGCTATTCGGGCCCGGCGTCCCCGTACTGGGCCAGCAAGGGCTTCCTCGGCCTGCTCCTCCCGGCGGAGCACGAGGTCTGGACGGCGGTGGAGGAGTCGGGACCGGCCGAGCGGGCCGACGCCCTCACGCCGATCACCGCCCCCAACTGGCTTTTGCAGTCCACGAGTTCGGACGGCCTGGTGCGCCTCCACAACCACGGCAGCGAGGACGTCCGCTACGACCCGTACTACACACGCCTCGCCTACTCGACGCTGACGCGGCCTTCACCGTCGTACGACAACAGCGTGATCGTCGGCCACGACCCGAGCCGTACGGACATCGTGCCGCTGGGCGTGGGGGAGGGCTGGGTGGCGTCCCGGCATTCGGCGGGCGGGGGAGCCCGGGTGACCAGCCTCGTGCTGGCACAGGGGGCCGTGGAGGTGCGGGCCCATCTGGTGGCCGGGGTGGAGGCGGGGACGCCGGTGCGGGTCACAGGCTGGGCCTGCCGGGACGGCGTGCGTGCGGAGATCCGACCGGTCGCCGGTCTGGGCAACGACCTCTCCGGCGCCACCGGCGAGGGAGACACGCTGTTTGTCGCCCTCGCCCGGCTCACCGCCGAACGGGACCCCGCACCGCTGGACGAACTGGTGACCGTACGCGTGGACGACGAAGGCACGATCCACGTCCGCTGGAGCGACGGGCGGGAGATCCGGGCACGCCTGGCGGACGGCGACGACGTCAGCGTGCGAGCCTGAGCAGCCGCGGGAGTCCGCTGCCGATCCGGCGCTGCCCGTCGAGGTCGTGCGCCGGATGGTCGAGCGGATCAGCGTTCCCGCGACGGAAGGCGGGTGATCGCGGTGAAGGTCGCCAGGGCCGCCAGGGTCCAGGCCACGTAGACGCCGTACTCGCCCCACAGCGAGTCGGAGGCGGCGGGTACGACGGCGTAGGCGAGCCGGTCGACGACCCAGCCGACCGCCAGCGCCGCCGCGAAGGCCGGCCAGCGATGCCGTACGCCCTTGATGACGTCGTCGAGCATGGCGTACACCGTCCCCAACCACATGACGAAGGTGCCCTCCCACTCCAGGCCGAGGGCGGCCCCACCGGCTCCCAGAGCCAGCAGGGCAAGCCAGACGCGGAGCAGGGGCACCGGCTGTGCCGGGTGACGTGGCGTCCCCCGGGGCAGCCAGAAGAACCGCCGCACGCTCTGCGCGCCGTCGTGCAGCCGCCTGCCTTTGCCGGACATCGCACCGACCTCCCCCGTCCGCGCGTATTTCGCACCTGTGAGACGCGTCGGACGGGGTCGGTGGTTGTACGTCCGGTCCGGCCTCAGGGCTTCAGGCGGGCGATCTTCAGGGTCGTCGTGCTCGGGGACGCGCCGCTGAGCGGGCTCGCGTACGACGGGGTGACGGGCACGGACGCCCAGGTCAGGGTGCCGTCCTTCTGGACCGCGATGTCGCCGGTGATCCGCGTGCTGACGACCTTCGTGGCGCTCTGGAACTTGCCGTTCCAGTCGATGAGCCGGAAGTTCGTGCCCGTGAAGGTGCCGGTGCAGGTGCCGTCCTTGCACTTGGCGTTCTTCAGCGACTCCCAGGACAGGAGCAGCCGGTCCTTGCCGTACGGGGCCAGGCGGACGTTGACGTGCTCGACGCCGTTGTTGTTCGAGAGGTGAATCGCCTTGCCGGGGCCGGAGTTGCGGTTCTTCAGGAAGGCGACGGCCACCTGGTGGGTGCTGGTCTTCGGGGTGACCGTCCAGCCGCGGCCGCTGGAGTCCTCGGGGTTCTTCTTCGCGGACGCGGCACCGCGGGAGGCGAAGGCGGTGGCGTAACGGCCGGTGGAGGACTTCACGAGATCGCCGGTACGGCTGGGATACGTGCCCCCGCAGTAGCCCGCCCAGCACTGCTCGCGCTGCACGACCGGAGCGTTGTCGGGCGCGCCGATCCCCGTCGACACGAACAGGCCCGAGCGCCAGTCGTCGAAGCAGAGGGAGGTGAAGGCGCCGGTCTTCTCGGCGTGCAGGGCGATGCCCTCGTTGTGGCTGCAGCCCCAGCCCCAACCGCCGCTGAGCTTGGCGCCCTTGGCGCCGACGTACGACAGCTTGTCGCCGAAGTGCCCGTCGGCGAAGCCGCCCGCGCCGTGCACGACGAAGTAGGCGCCGTACTTGGTGCCGTTCCAGGTGAGCCGGCCGTCGAGGGTCGGGGACGTGTCGTTCGAGGCGGTGCCGGTGAGCTTGGTGCGGAAGGTCTGCTTGCCGTTGGTGTAGCGGACGATCGCGGCAGCCGTCTCCTTCCACTTGTTCGTGTCGGCCACCCGGGTCAGCAGCGCGAAGCCGTCGTTGTGCGCCACGAGGCCGCCGACCTCCTTCGTGCCCTTGACGACGGTGTCCGCGCCCGAGCGCTTGCCGGCGGAGGTCAGCGGCGTGACATGGATGCCGTCCGAGGCGGGCCACGCCACCCGGAGGGTGCCGTTCGGGGCCGCGGCCGTCGCCGTGCGCGTCCACTCACGGGTGTTGTTGTAACCGGCGGACAAGTAGGGGAACTTGGCCGGCAGGGTCACCGTGGTGGTCGTCGGGGTGAGGTTCGGCGCGGTGGACGTGGCCGCGCCCGCGGAGGCGTACCAGGCCCCGACCAGGGCGGCGGTGGCGGCGAGGCCGGCGATGACGGGCTTGCGAGCGACACGGGCCCGGCGGTGACCGGTGGTGGGTCTTGCGGATGTCATGCTCCCCGGTCGCCGCCGACGGCCCGGAGGTTGCCCCGTTTTCCAGGTGGTGACCGGCATCACATCAAGAACTCTTTCGTCCCTGATGCCCCTCCCCTACCGACCTTTTCCAAAAGGCTTGTTGGCCCAATATCAAGGGAGCACACTGCTGCCCATCGAATTCCGGGCAGCGGCTGGTCGGGCGTGACAGTCGCTGTTCAGTGAACGGGGGAACATCATGCTGCCCAACAACCACGCCGTCGCGCGCATGGGAATGTGAGTGCGACATGGCGAAGGAGCGGGTCGGCCACATAGTCATCAGCAAGAGAGTCGTCCAGATCGGACACGAGGTCTATCCGCTGGCCAATATCTCCCGGGTGCAGACGCTGCAGGTCTATTGGGGCGGCAAGTACGCCACGCTCTATCCGCTGCGGCAGATCGCCGCCATCGTGCTCGTCGTCGGGGCTGTCGTCGGTGCGGCCGTGCTGGTTCCGCCACGGCTCCCGCCGAGCGTCGATTCGGATATCGGGCAAATGGCGCGTCAGTTCGCCGCAGTCCTTTCCGCTGTGGCGGGAGTGGTGGTGGCCTACTGGCTCGTCATACTCCTCTACCGGATTTTCTTCAGGCGACGCCGCTACGCCCTCGTCATCGAGACGGCGGGCACGCAATACACCGCGTTGTCCGGCACGGATTACCCGGAGATCCACCGGATCCGAAACGTCATCGTCGGAGCCATCGAGAACCCACCCGCCCAGGCGACCTCCGTACAAGTGCACGGGGACGTCGTGATGGGCGACAAGGTCGGCCGGGACCAGCACAAGCAGACCGGAAGCGGAAATCGTATGTACACCTGACACGGCCGGGAGGTTGCTGCAATGTCGGATTTCGTATACGGGGACAAGGTCGGCGGGAACCAGTACAAGCAGGTCGGCGACCACAACCAGCAGACGGTGACGCACTCGAACGGGCCGACCCGTGCCGAGCTGGACGCCGCCGTCGCCGAACTGCGCTCTTTCGTGGCCGAGTTGGCGCGCGACGGCATGGTCGCCTCGGACGGCACTGTGACCGACCCGGGCGCGGTCGTGGCCGCCGTCAACTCCCAGCCGGGTCGCTTCCAGGCGCTCACCAGGGCCCTCGCCGGCGGCGCCAGGGACGCCGTTCTGTCCGCGGTGCAGGGCGGAGTCGCCGCCCTGGTCACGGCCCTGGTCCGGCCGATGTGACCGATGTGCTGATCCGGCCGTTCGGGCCGATGTGACCGAGTCGCGCACTTCGGCGAGCACCGAAGAGACCCGGCTCTAGCGTGCCGGTATGACCGACAACCCCTTCACCTCCCTGCATCGCACAGGCCGACCCCTCCTCCTCCCCACCGCCTGGGACCACGCCTCCGCGACCGCCCTCGCCGCCCAGGGCTTCCCGGCGATCGGCACGACGAGCCTCGGCGTCGCCGCGGCCGCCGGTCTGCCCGACGGGACGTCGGCCACCCGTGACGAGACGCTCCGCCTGGCCCTCACCCTCGGCTCGGAGCCGTACCTGCTCTCCGTCGACGCCGAGGACGGGTACAGCGAGGATCCCGCCGAAGTGAGGGAGTTCGCCCGGGAGCTCGCGGCTGTCGGCGCCGTCGGCATCAATCTCGAGGACCGGATGGGTTCCGCCGCCCTGCACGCCGCGAAGATCGCGGCCGTCAAGTCGGCCGTACCGGACCTCTTCGTCAACGCCCGCACCGACACCTACTGGCTGGGCGACGGCGACCGTGCGCAGACCACGGCCCGGCTCGACGCCTACCGACGGGCCGGGGCCGACGGAGTGTTCGTCCCCGGACTGACCGACCCCGGGGACATCGCCGCCCTGGTCAAGAGCCTCGACGTGCCCCTCAACGTCCTCTACTCGCCGGCCGGCCCCACCGTCCCCCACCTCGCCGACCTCGGCGTGCGCCGCGTCAGCCTCGGATCGCTGCCGTACCGGCGGGCACTCGGCGCGGCCCTGGAAGCGGTCGCGGAGATCCGGGCGGGCCGCACACCGCGCGGCGCCACACCGTCGTACCAGGAGGTCGACGCGCTCAGCCGCCGGGGGACCGCCGACGGCGCGACCTGACTCACAGCGGCGGATCGCGCGTTCCTGTTACCGTTGACACTTTCCCGGGTATCAGACCCTTTGGACTCATCACCGGCGAGGGACCGAGGAACCATGACCATGGACATCCCCGGCGACAGGCGCCTGGCGGCCGCCGTCGTGATGGACGACGAGCAGCGGGTGCTTCTGGTCCGCCGCAGTGAGAAGGAGCGGTTCCTGCCGCGGGTGTGGGGCGTTCCCTGCGGGAAGCTGGAGCCCGATGAGAGTCCCGAGGACGGCGCGCTGCGGGAGTTGAAGGAAGAGACCGGGCTGCTCGGCGAGGTCGTCCGCAAGGTCGGCGAGTCCTCCTTCCTCAGTGACTACCGAGGGCACGAGATCAAGAACTGGCAGGAGAACTTCCTGGTCCGGCCCTTGTCCACGGCGATCACCCTGCCCGAGCCCGACCAGGACTCCGTCTGGCTGGCCCCGGCCGAGCTGACCACGGTCGACATCGACGACTACAACCTCGACATCGTCCGGCAGGCCTTCACCCAGCCCTGAGCCGCTCCGCCAGTTCACGCAACGCGTCGAGATAGTCCGGCACCTCCAGCGGGACCTTCGCCACCGCACCCGGATGCGGTCCCGCCGCCGTGAACACATCGGTGTGCGGCCGCCGTTCGGCGCCGGTCTCCAGGAAGAGCGTGACCGTCGGCGCGTCCGTGTCGCACCAGGCCCGGTGCAGGGTGTGCGCGGGCAGCGCGTACGAACTTCCCGCCGCGTACTGCCCCACATGCGTCAGCCGCAGCCGCGCCCCACCGGCCGGCCTCAGCACCCAGTCCGCGGACCGCTCCGCCAGCGACTCCTCGTAGCGGGCCGCCGCGATACCGCCGGCCTCGTCGCCGACCTCGTACAACTCCATCGCCAGCCGGCCCTGGACGACGTAGGACGCCAGCGGTGAACGGTGGTTGTGGATGTCCTCCTCGCCGATCGCGCCCGTGCCCGGATGCCACACGTGCGCGCGCAGCATGTGGCGCGGGCCGCCGTCGATCAGCAGCAGCTTGTCGAAGCCGAGGACATGACGGTACGACAGCCGCGCGCAGCCCTCCGGATCGCCCTCACCGGACGCGAGTTCGGCGACCAGTTCCCGCAGCCGGTCGGGGGAGCCGAGTTCGGTGACGACCGAGCGTGCGGCGGCCGCCAGCTCGTGCTCGGGCAGTTCAGCGTCCAGCACCCCGGCCAGCCGCCGTCGCGCCGCCAGGACCTGCCGACCGCCCATGCACTCATCCTCCAACAGCCGCTCTTCACCCGTGAGTTCAGCCACCCGGCTGATACATCCATACGGCATGCGCGCGCAGCGCCGACAGCCCCTGGTAGGTCATCCACATGGGCCGCCGCAGCTCGATGCCGGCGCCCGGCCCCCAGTACCAGATGCCGTCCGACTGCCCCGCCCACACCGCGGCGAGGGCTCCGTCCAGCCGTACCCGCCACTCGTCCTCCAGCCCGTCGGTGCGGGCGATCTCCAGGGCGCCTGGGGAGAGCAGGGCGCGGACCAGCCAGGAGGCGGTGAAGTGCCGTACGTTCAGCACCTCGTGGCGGGAGGGGTCGTCGGTGCGGGGCCGGCGTACCTCCTCGTGCAGGTTCTCCAGGTCCGGGCAGGTGTCGTGCGGTGCGTCCGGGCAGGACAGCAGCCAGCGGACGCCGTCCTCGCGGGCGGTCCGGGCGCGCGCGGCGCGGGCGTCGCCGTCCTCGCCCAGGACCCGGGCGGCCCGGTCGAGGGCGACGACGGCCTGCGCGGTGTGCAGCGGGGACGGTCTGCCGTACGGCGGCTGCAGCCGGTAGCCCCAGCAGCGCAGGTGCTCGCGGCGCGGGTCGCTGATCGAGCCGTCCGCGAGGGCCTCGCGCAGCAGGGGCAGGGCGTCGGAGCGGGGCGCGGCGCGCAGCAGACCGCGCAGCACCGTCGTCACCACATGGGTCGACTCCATTCCGGCGCGGTCGAGTTGGCGCGTGAAGCCGCCCGTGCAGCGGTCCACCTCCGCGGCCAGCCGCTCGGCGGACGTGCCCGCCCGGGCCAGCGCGCCCAGCACCAGAGCGGTGACCTCCGGACGCGCCTCGGAACCTTGCGACCGCGCCGACCAGCCACCGTCCGGGAGCCGCAGCCGCCACAGCGTGTCCACGAGGTCGCCGGTGCTCAGCCGTCCGTCCGGCACACCCAGGTCGAGCATGATGTGCAGGCCGTACGCGGTGCCGACGGGGGTGGGTCGGGAGGGCGAGTCCTCACCGAGGGAGTGCGGCCAGCCGGTGAGCCGCCCGTGCTCGGGGTCGTCGACCACGGACACCTGGTCGACGAGGGTTTCGTAGGCGGAGGCGAAGACCTTCGGGAGCGGGCCCGGTGCCCCCGGTGCCATCGCGGCGGTCCCCACGGCGGTGGCCCGCGCGGGATCGGCCGCTGCTGACGTCCTGGCCCGCAGCAGCGCCGCCGCCAGCCACGCCGCGACGGAGGTGCCGAGTCCGCTGATCCCGGCGATCACATACCGGGCGGCCGAACCCTCGATGGAGCCGGGCAGCACACTGAACAGGAACTGGAACACGCCGTACCCGGCGGCCAGACAGCCGAGGCCGCCGAGCCATCCCACGAAACGCGCCGGGGGCGAGTCGTCCGCGGGTTCCTCGTCGGGAGCGGGAGGGGTGGGACCGGGCTGACGGGACCTCAAGGGGCCGCGTCCGAGCTGCTGTTGGGACAAGACACGCTCCCTCCCCCGTGGCGGCGGCGTGTGACCTCCGCGAAGCCTCCAGTCTAAGTGGTCAGGGTGACAACTGGGGCGGTCACCGGTCGTGCCCGTACCGCGGCCAGTTCACAAGTGCCACGTGCAGGGCGTCGACCGCGCGGTCCCAGGACTCCCGTACGTCCCGTGGCGCGCCGAAGGCGCCGGTGGACTCCAGGGCGCAGTAGCCGTGGAAGGTGCTGCGCAGCAGGCGGACGGCGTCGGTCAGGTCGGGTTCCTCCAGGTCGTAGGCGCGGAGCATGCCGTAGGTGATCTCGGCGGTGCGGCGCATCGCGGGGGAGTCGGCGACCAGGGCCTGGTCGACCCGGATCTGGGTCGCCGCGTAGCGGCCCGGGTGTCGCAGGGCGTACTCCCGGTACGCGTCCGCGAAGGCGGCGAGCGCGTCCTTGCCGGCGCGTCCGGCGACGGCGGCGGCGATCCGGTCGATCATCTCGCCACCGGCCAGCAGGGCGACCCGTGTCCGCAGGTCCTGCAGATTCCTGACGTGCGAGTACAGGCTCGCGTCCTTCACCCCGAAGTGCCGGGCCAGCGCGGACAGGCTGACGTTCTCGAACCCCACCTCGTCGGCGAGCTCGGCGGCGGCCGTGGTGAGACGGTCGGCGGTGAGTCCTGCGCGGGCCATGGGGTTGGCTGACCTCCGGATACGAACGTGGCCTAAGAGCTCTAGGGATCATCCTAGGTAGGTCAGCAGCCCGCGCGGAACGTCTCAATTGGCCGGACTGGTCGACTGGTCGAACAGCCGGTAGTCGGTCGGTCGGCCGACTACCGTAGCCCCGCATGACCCACACCGAGATCGAGATCACCGCGGAGCTGGTCCGTGGCCTGCTGCACGACCAGCACCCCGACCTCGCCGAACGCCCCGTCCAACTCGGCGCGCGGGGCTGGGACAACCAGTTGTGGCGGCTCGGCGACGACCTCGCCGTCCGGATGCCCTGGGCGACGCAGAGCGCCGACGAGCTATTGCGCAAGGAACACGCATGGCTGCCCGGCCTCGCCCCGAACCTGCCGTTGCCGGTCCCGGTCCCGCAGCGCCTCGGCGAGCCCTCCGAGCTGTTTCCGCGGCCCTGGATCGTCACCACCTGGGTACCGGGCTCGCCCGCCGACCGCGACCCCGTCACGCGCGGCGCCGAGGCGGCCGACACCCTGGCCGCCTTCCTGACGGCTCTGCACCGGCCCGCCCCGGACGGAGCGCCCGCAGGCCGCGACCGCGGCGGGGCCCTGGCCGACCGCACCGAGGGGTTCGCCAGGCAGCTCGCCTCGGCCGTCGAGATGGGGCTGGTCCCCGACCCGGATGCCGTCCGCGCGGTCTGGGAGGACGCCGTCGCCGCGCCCCGCTGGTCGGGCCCGCCCGTATGGCTCCACGCCGACCTGCACCCTGCCAACGTCCTCACCGCGGAGGGCACCATCTGCGGGGTGATCGACTTCGGCGACCTGTGCGCGGGTGATCCCGCCTGCGATCTCGCCGCCGCCTGGATCCTGCTGCCGGACGGCGCCGAGGACCGCTTCCACGCCGCCTACCGGCCGACCCCCGACGCCGCGACGCTGCGCCGCGCCCGCGGCTGGGCGGTGGGGCGCGCTCTCAGCGGCCTGCTCATCGGAGAGGCGGGTGTCCGGGGCCGCCCCGGAGGCAAGCCCAGCTGGGGCCCGCCGGCCCGGGAGTCGCTGCGGCGCCTCACCGGAGCGTCCCGCTAGGAGGTCGGCTGCACGTAGGTGATGCGGGTCAGCTTCACCTCGGCCGCCGGCTGCTGCCGCCCGTCCGTCAACCGCCAGCCGAACTCACTCGCGCGCTCTGCCACATAGCCCGCGCCCACGGCACGGTACCCGCGCAGGGGGATCTCCGTATGCGGGTACTTCCAGTTGTCCGACCACCGGGCAAGCTTCGCCTCGACGCGTGCCTGGTAGAAGGCGACGTCTCCTTCGTGGCGGAGTTCGGGCAGCGACACGAACCAGCGGGGCCACCACGGGAGGATCCTGCCGTACACCAGGTCGGCCAGCTTCATGTATCCCGACTCGACGCCAGGTATCCAGCTGATCAATTCGAGCACGTAGCCGAAGGCCAGGTACACGAGCGTGAACGCGGTGCACAGCACCCAGTGCACCGGCGCGTACACCGTGGTGAGCAGGAACTGGCACGTCAGCTGAGCTGTGCCACGAACGGGCAGGGGATCCCAGGACGAGTCGCGATGCATGAGCTTCTCTCGGGCGTGGGGGGAGGACAGGGGGACACGGGCCTTGTGGATCACGGCGGCCGGTCACATTGTGCAATGCGCCGCGGACCGGACCGCACTCAGCAGTGCCTGCCCTCCGCCTGCACCAGCGCCACGTCCTCCGCCCGTACGCGCAGGGCGTGGCGGGTGGTGTCCTCGCCGCGGGAGGGGGCCGGGTCCCAGAGCCATACGGTGTCGCCGCTCGCCTGGAAGGAGAGCACCGGATGCCCGGTCGGGACGGGGCCGTTGATGACAGGTGTCCTGTCGCCCACGGGCTCCACGCAGACGAGTTCGGGCCGGATGCCGAAGTAGGCCGGGGGACGCCGGCCCTCGGCGGCCGCGTTCATCGCCCGGTCGGCGGCCTTGTCCAGGTCGTCCAACGAGATCTGCACGACCGTCAGGACCGCGACGATCCCCGCCAGCACCAGCATCAGCCGGAAGAACCCGCTGACGGGCGCCTGCACATTGAAGTGCCGCGCCCAGCCGGCCAGCGCCACGAGCACCAGGACGAACGCCACGGCCACGGCCAGCGGCCGGAACGCCACGGCGTACTGCCAGTAGAAGCCCACGTGCACGG
Organism: Streptomyces shaanxiensis; assembly: GCF_039537145.1. Taxonomy (NCBI): domain Bacteria; kingdom Bacillati; phylum Actinomycetota; class Actinomycetes; order Kitasatosporales; family Streptomycetaceae; genus Streptomyces; species Streptomyces shaanxiensis. The sequence continues at coordinate 165,342 of NZ_BAAAZY010000008.1, read as the reverse complement.
CACCGGCCGGAATCCCGAACAGCTCCTCCAGGTACACGGCGTGCAGGAACGCCCCGACCCACGGCATGACGAACGGCAGCGGCGCGGCCAGCACGGGCAGGAACCACTGCACGTTGCGGCTGAACCAGGAGGCGCTCAGCGCGTACCACAGCCCGAACAGCGTCAGCCCGATGCCCAGGACCATGCCCAGCCCGGTCAGCAACCCGGACAGGTCCGTGTCCGCGGAGCGCCCCCACATCCAGCCGACGAACGTCATGGCGCCCGTCAGGATCACGCCGCAGCCCAGCCGGACGAGCTTCGGAGGCGGCGCGTTCGAGGTCATCCACGCGCCCACCGGCCAGCAGATGGCGGTGGGGATCAGCGCTGCGGCCAGCCGCCACGGGGAGGTGAGGGCGCCGAGGACGACGCCGCTCGCGACGCAGACCAGGACGGTCGCGCAGACCACCGCGATCAACCCCGCATCGCGATGCGGTGCGGCCGACCCGGTCCCGGTCCGGGGCCCCATCGCCCGGCGTATGTCGTGCGTGTCGGGGTCGAACGGCGGCCCGCCGATGTTGCGTGTCGCCAACTCCGCGAGCGCCCGGTCCCGTTGCTCGTCGGAGTGCTCCCCGCGCAGATGCAGGGTGTGCCGTACGTCCAGCCCGCCGATGGCGATCCAGTGCTCGGCCAGCCGCCGCAGGACCGGGCCCGCGTCCTGCGGCGCCTTGCGGTGCACGTGGTAAGTGGTCTGCCACTCGGTCGGCTTGGGCGGGATGAGCTTGCTCTCGCGCACCCACAGGTCGAGCTTGCGCCGCCCGGCGAGCGACGTGAGCCGTTCGACGGCCGTCGGCCGCGCGGTCCAGCGGGAGCCGTGCACGGGGATCTCGACGACGAGCGCGGCGTACCCGTCTTCGGTGGTCACCGAGTCACCGCTGCGTGCGGGCCGTACACCCCACCCCTGGGCGGCGAACACTCCGGTGGCCAGTTCCAGTTCGTCCTGGTCGTCACGGACCTCGACGACCAGGCGCACCCTGCGGTTGTACGGTCCCTGTGGCTCCGGTGTCACCGGGGAAGTCTCGCACCGTCAGCCGATCGGCGCGTACAGCACCCCCAGCTTGTCGATCTCGTCGCCCGACCGCCCCGTGAAGCCGACGATCTGCCAACCGGACGGCGCCGTGAAGGTCTTCGTGTTCGACGTCGCCGTGCCGGAGGACAGCGTTCGGCCCTTGTCTGTCGTGAACGACGCCGAGAAGATCCGCGTGCGGCCGTCCTTCTGGCCCTGTGTCAGTTTTACGGCGGTGAGGTGCTCGCCGGAGGCCAGGGTCAGGGAAGCGGCCGTGCCGCCCGTGCCGCCGTGGGTGAGGGCGGTGCCGCCGTCGTGGGTCAGCGAGACCGCGTCCAGGCGGGAGCCGCCGCGCAGGGTCAGGGTGCGGGGGGCGGGTGTGGCCGGCAGGTCGTCGGCGTCGTTGAAGGCGGTGCCGTGCGGGCCGCCGAAGAAGTCGCTCGCCCGCAGGGACGAGTCGAGGGTGTAGGAGAAGTCGACCGTGTGCGGGAAGTGGTCGGAGAGGTGCTTGCCGTCCTCGCGGAGGAACTTGGCCCAGTCGTTGTTGTACCGGGTGGCGTTGAGGGAGACCAGGTCGCTGCCGCGGTACAGGACCTTGTCCACGACCTCGCAGTCGTTGGTCGGGGCCGCCGCGTCGCAGAGCAGCGCGTCGCTGCCCGCCGCCGGGGGCGTACCGCCCTTGACCAGCTGTACCCAGGCGTCCGTCAGGCCGTTCTCGGCGACCAGCGTGCGGATGTTGTCGCCGGTGCGCGTGTAGCGGGTGTTGGTGTCGCCCATGACGATCACCGCGTTGCCGGCCGAGTTGGCCTGGATGAAGTCCGACAGCTGCTCGACGTTGGCGCGGCGGGCGGCGAGCGCGGCGTCGTCGGAGTCGGCGTTGGTGTGGACGTTGTACAGGTCCACGAACACGCCCTCGGCGAGGCGCACCCGGGCGAGCGTGAAGCCCTTCGGGGTCAGGCAGTTGGTGCCGGTGCAGTTGTTCCACTTCACCCGCTCGAAGTCCTCGAAGGAGCGGTCCGAGAGGGTGTTGAGGCCGTCGCCGATGCCCGCTCCGCCGCTGGTCGCCGTGCGGTACGGGTGGGTGTCGTTGGCGTACAGCGACGCGTGGTAGTTGAAGTCCTCCTGGACGTTCACGATGTCGTACGGGGCCAGGCGCTGCCCGATGAGCGGCGTGTTCGTCTCGGGGTCGCTGTCGCCGAGCCCGAGGGGGAGGCCGGCGACGTTGTACGTCAGGACGTCGAAGGTGCCGGAGGTGGCGGCCGTCGCGGGCGTGGCCGCGGTGGTGGTGAGGCCGGTGAGGGCCAGTGCGGCTGCCGCGAGGGTGCCTGTCAGTCTTCTCATGGTGGGGGTGTCTCCGGTGGGGTGGGGAACGGCAAGAAGGTGAGCGCTGCTCAGGTTCGGTGTCAACCAGGGTGACGTACAAGGGCGGTTGGGGAAACAGTGAGGGACGCGGCGTTCCGCCGTGTCCGGGGCGCCGGGCGGTCACCCGCCGCTCGTTCAACGTTCATGTTTCGCCTTGATCCTCCACAGGTGGCGCAGAAGCGCCGGGGGAGGCGGCTGCGGACGGCAGTCGAAGAAGGCAGCGGCATGGGGAGGCGTTCATGGGGCACGGGCACGCGCACGGTCATCACCACCACGGACACGGGCACGGACACGGACACCACGATTCGCACGACGGGGCAGCGTCGTCCGACGCCCTGCCCGCCGCCTTCGACACCTCCGTCCCCGACGAGGCCCTGACCCCCGAACAGCAGTCGCGCCGCGGGCTGCTGCGCCGGGCGGGTCTGCTGGGCGCCGGGCTGGCCGCCGGCAGCGTCGTCACCCCGACCGCGGCCGCCGCCGCCCCGTCCGACGCGTTGCCCGCGTCCCCCGCATCGGGCGGCCGCAGGACGAACGGCTTCCTGTGGCTGGCCGGTGACCACCACATCCACACCCAGTACAGCAGCGACGGCAAGTACCGCGTCGTCGACCAGGTCCGCCAGGGTGCCAGGCACGGCATGGACTGGCTGGTCATCACCGACCACGGCAGCACGACCCACGCCAGGATCGGCGTCGAGAAGGTCAACCCGGACATCCGGGCCGCCCGGGACGCCTACGAGGACACGCTCGTCTTCCAGGGCCTGGAGTGGAACATCCCGGCCGCCGAGCACGGCACCGTCTTCGTGCATCCCGGCAAGAACGAGGTTTCCGTCCTCAAGCAGTTCGAGACCGACTACGACGGCAGCGTCAAGGGCGCCGGTGACTCGACGCCCGCGAACGAGGCGCTCGCCGTCGCGGGGCTGAACTTCCTCGCCGAGCAGGTGCGGCGGCGCAAGGTCAAGGACGCGCTGATGCTCGCCAACCACCCGGCGCGGCGCGGTGTCGACTCCCCGCACGAGATCCGCGGCTGGCGCGACGCGAGCCCGACGCGGCAGATCGCCGTCGGCTTCGAGGGCGCCCCGGGCCACCAGGCGGCCGGCCTGCCCGCGCCCCTCGGCATGGCCCGCGCCCGTGGCATCTACGACAACAACCCCAGCGCCAACTCCTTCGCCGGCTACCCGCTGGAGAGCTACCGCACCTGGGGCGGCTTCGACTGGATGACCGCCACCGTCGGCGGCCTGTGGGACAGCCTCCTCGCCGAGGGCAAGCCGTGGTGGATCACCGCCAACTCCGACTCCCACCAGGTCTACGCCGACACGGCCGTGCGCGGCACCGGCGGCGACTTCAACACCGACGGCCGCCACCCCGACCCGGTCTACGGCGGCCAGATCGACATCACCCAGGGCGACTACTGGCCCGGCCAGTACAGCCGTACGCACGTCGGTGCCGACGGCTTCTCCTACGCCGCCGTCATGGACGGCATTCGCGCGGGCCGCGTCTGGGTGGACCACGGCCGGCTCATCAGCGGCCTCGACGTCCGCGTGACCGGTGGCCGCCGGTGGGCCACGCTGGGCGGCGCCCTGCACGTCCGCAAGGGCACGAACGTCACGCTGACGGTGGACGTGGAGATGGCCGGAGGGCCCAACTGGGCCGGTTTCATACCGAAGTTGGCGCGCGTGGACGTCATCCAGGGTGATGTGACCGGCCCGGTCGCCGACAAGGACACGTTCACCGCGCCGACGGCGAAGGTGGTCAAGTCGTACGAGGTGAACAAATCGACCGGCACGGTCCGCCTCACGTACGACCTCGGCAAGGTCGACCACCCCGTCTACGTACGTCTGCGCGGCACGGACGGCAACCGGAGCGCCCCCGGCCCGATGGGCGCCGCCGTCGACCCGGCAGGCCCGGCCATCGACGTCGTCGGCGACGCCGACCCGTGGCGCGACCTGTGGTTCTACTCCAACCCGGTGTGGGTCCTGCCCTCGTGACGCCGCACGTCCTGACGGTGGACACGGAGGCCCGGGACCTCCGTACGGCCGACCACCTGCTCCACACCCTGACGGCCGAACTCGCCCTCCCCGAGGGCACGTTCGGCTGCACCCACCTGGTGCGCGGAGAGCGCCCGCGCGTGGCCCTCTCCCTCACCCTCCCGTCCGAGCCGCTCCTGCGTACCGCCCAGGAGCGGCTCACCGCCCAGGGCCACGAGGTGTCCCCAGGCTCGCCGGACACGGTGGGCCGGGCGGTGATCTACCCGGGCGTCTCGTCACTGACCGGCACCCTGACGATCGCCGACGTGCTCACCCACTCGGCGATCGACCGCGTCACGGTCCTGGGCACCCCCGTCCGACCGGACCCGGACACCCGACTGACGACCGGCAATCACGTACGCCCGCAATGGCAGACGGGCGAACTCGTCCTGACCGCCATGCCCGCCGTCGGCGGCACACTCGTACCGTTCGAGGTGCCGGATCCTACGCCGTGTTGTGGGGATCACTGAGGCCCCGCTCAGGCCGCCGGATTGAGCCCGTTCGACAACCCGGTGTAGGCACCCACGAGTACTTGTCGGTCAGGCCCCAGACGGTGACGCCCGCGCACCGGGGCACGCCCAGGCAGTTCTCGCTCGCCGTCTTGTAGTCGGTGGACTGCTGGGCGAGTTCGGCGGAGGAGGCGGGCAGGGGGATGCGGACGTCGAGTTCGGTGACCGAGACCTCCAGGCCGAGGTCGGAGAAGCGCTTGAGGTTCGCCTTCATGGAGGACGGCAGCCGGCCGACGACGAAGTGAGACTGGAAGCCGATGCCGTGCAACGGGACGCCCTGGGCGAGGAGTTGCTTGGCCAGGTTGTACAGGGCATCGCTCTTGGCGTTGTCCGCCTCGATGTTGTAGTCGTTGATGTAGAGCTTCGCGCTCGGGTCCGCCGCATGGGCCCAGCGCAGGGCGTTCGCGATGTGGCCGGTGCCGAGTCTGTCCTGCCACAGCGAGCTGCGCATCGAGCCGTCCTCGTTGAACGCCTCGTTGACGACGTCCCAGGCGTAAATCTTCCCCTTGTAGCGGCCGACGGTCGTGTCGATGTGCTTCTTCAGCAGCGTGTTCAGCTCGGACGCCGAGAAATTGCCGTTCTTCAGCCAGGACGGCAACTGCGCGTACCAGACGAGCGTGTGCCCGCGCACCCCCTGGTTGTGCGCGGCGGCATGGCTGACCAGCCGGTCGGCGGCCGCCCAGTTGTAGCTGTTCCGGCTCGGCTCCAGCGCGTCCCACTTCATCGCGTTCTCCGCCGTCACCGAGTTGAACTCCCGGTCCAGGACCGCGGTGTACGCCGACTCGCTCTGCGACGGCCCGTCGGCGACCGCCGCGCCGATCCGCACGCCGCGCCCGTCGGCGTACCCGCGCAGGGTCGTCGCGGCCGAGGCGTCCGGGGTGAACTGGGGGACCGCGACGGCAGCGGTGGCGATGAGGGCGCCCACGGCGGCGAGGGGGAGGGGGCGGCGGAAGAGGTGCCGGCGGCGGTCGGGTGCGAGGGGTGGGGGACACGGCCACTCCTGGGAGGTGGGGATGCGGGGTGCGTTCTCCTTCGGTTGCCGCCAACGCCCTTGAGGTTGCCGGGGATCCGCGTCGAGTTCGTGGTCTCGAATCGACGGGGCGATGGAATACGTACGAGGCGCACTGGGGGAGGGCTACGGCAGGAACGCCCTCCGAGGAGCCGCCGACCAGCCCCGGCCGTCGGCCGGGCCCGGGACGTACCCGTCGTCGCGGTGCTGCGCGCGCACGGCCGAGCAGCACGGTGAGCGGGACGATCGCCACCGGATCGCCCCGCCGTCGAACTGCTCAGCGGCCCCACTCGGCCGTGTCCACCCGTCAGCCGTTCACCCCCGTGTAATGCCGCAACGCCCACCGCCACACCAGCCGCGACGCCAGGTACAGGGCGACGCCGAGCAGCGGAGAGGCCGCCGCCAGCCAGTAGGGCACGCCGATGTCGTGGTCGTGGCCGGTCAGTACGGCGCTGGGGAGGTAGGCGACGAAGGCGAGCGGGAGGGCGTACGTCAGGAAACCGCCCACCGCCCGGGGGAGGACGTTCAGCGGGTAGCTGCCGAACGTGCCGAGCAGTTCCTCCAGCCAGCGGCTCCAGTAGTCGGCGGCCGGGAAGCGCAGGCAGGCTCCGGCCACCGCGGTGAACAGGGCCGCCTCCAGCAGCATCCCGCCGATGATCGCGGCGATCAGATACGAGACCCGGCCCGCCGTCCATTCCAGCTGACTGCGGCTGAGCGCGCCCACCATCAGGCCGGCCGCGACCGTGAGGTCGCCGATCGCGTTGGTCGGGAAGTAGGCGAGCTGGACCTGGCGGTGCACCGGCATGGGGCGCAGGAGATAGACGTCGATGCTGCCCTCCTGGACCTGCCGGCCGATGAAGTGCATCCGGCCCAGGAAGAGCACGAACAGCCCGTGCGCGAGCATCCGGATCGCCGGGATGAGCAGCACGTCCGAGCTGTCCCAGCCGCCCATCCCGGTGAACCGCGCCAGCAGCACCGTCGCGAACACGATCACCGACACCTGCCAGATCGCGCCGATCGCGATGTTCAGCAGGAACTCCGTGCGGTACTCCATCGCGGCCCGGATGTTGAGCAGCGAGACGCGCCACACGATGCGCAGGGACTTCACGGTCTTCACCGACATCTCAGCCTCCCTGCGAGATCACTCGCCGCGCGGCCCGCCGCCACACCCACCGGGTGAACAGCGCCAGCACGACGACCCACGCGGCCTGAATCGCCAACTGGGCGCCCGCGTCGGACAGTTCGATGCGGCCGACGTAGATCGACAACGGCACGCTGAGCGTCGCCTGGAACGGCAGGAAGCCGCTCAGTGTGATGAACCAGTCCGGGAAGAACCACAGCGGCGCGTACACCCCGGACAGCAGGTTCTGCGCGAAGATCAGGATCAGCATCGCGGAGTTGTTGCGGAGGGTGAAGAAGCACAGCTGGTCGAGGGTGAGCATGACGTAGTACAGGACCCACTGGCCGAGCAGCATGCTCAGCACGAACACCCCGGCCATGGCAGCCGACTCGGGGGGCTCCACGACTCCGGCCGCGAGGCACACGGCGTATCCGCCGAGCGCCCACGCCAGCCCGTACAGCTGCTCGCCGAGGGCGCGCAGGGCGTAGTAGCGCTGGGGCGGCAGCGGGCGCAGATACCAGTAGACGATCGTGCCGAAGTGCATGTGCTGAAGGACCGTGTCCCGCCCGGCGTACTGGTCCAACTCCCGTAGCCGGGAGGCGAGTACGGCCATGACGGCGTACGTGACCGCCTGGTCGCGGCTGAGTCCGGCGGTGGTGCCCGTCTGGGCGTACAGGCCGCGCCACAGCGACGCCACCAGGACCACCTGGACGGTCAGCCGCAGCAGGACGGCCGTCATGCGGGGCGGCGTGTGCAGCTCGCCGAGCGGCGTGACGCGGGCGGCGCGCCAGCCGTGCAGTACGGCGGCCATCTCAGGCACCCTCCGGCGCCGGCCCGGCCTGCACGTACGCGGCGCGCATCACGTCCTCCAGGTCCGCCTCGTCGAGGGCGAGGTCCGTCACCTCGTACCGCTCGATGACCTGCTTGAGCGCCTGGTGCACGGTCGGCGCGTCGGGACCGTCCGGCCCGAAGACCGCCTGCGGGCCCTCGCGCCGCAGCAGCGCGATGCCCGGCAGGGCGCCGACCTCGGTGTGCGGGTCGGCGAGCGTCACCCGCACCTGCCAGGTCGAGCCGAACTTGCGGCGGATCTCGTCGAGGGTGCCGTCCAGGACGAGCCGCCCGTGGTTGATCAGCACGACCCGCTCGGCGAGGCGCTCGACCTCCGTCATGTCGTGGGTGGTGAGCAGGACCGTACGGCCGCGCTCTTCCACCTGGTGCCGCAGGAACTCCCGCACCTGCTCCTTCACCACCACGTCCATGCCGATGGTCGGCTCGTCGAGGAAGACGACCGGCGGGTCGTGCAGCAGGGCGGCGGCCAGATCGGAGCGGACGCGCTGACCGAGGGAGAGGTGACGGACCCGGGTGTCCCAGAAGGAGGAGAGGTCGAGGAGGTCGTCGAACTCCTTCAGCCGCGTGGCGTGTTCGGGCTTCGGCACCTCGTAGATGTCGCGCAGGATCGCGAACGACTCGCGCACCGGGAGGTCCCACCACAGCTGGGTGCGCTGTCCGAACACCGTGCCGATGTTGCGGGCGTTGCGCTCGCGCTCCTCGTACGGCACCACACCCGCGACCCGGGCCTCGCCGGACGTGGGGGTGAGGATGCCCGTCAGCATCTTGATGGTGGTGGACTTGCCGGCGCCGTTCGGGCCGAGCAGGGCGAGGAGTTCGCCCGGGGCGACGGAGAAGGTCACGTCGGAGACGGCGTGCTTGGCGACGCGCTCCGGGTTGACGAGTGAGCGGAGTGCTCCCGCGAAGCCGGGGCGGCGGGTCGTGGTGTGGAAGGTTCGGGACAGACCGCGAACCTCGATACTGCCAATCAAGTGACATCAACTCCCTTGTGCAGAACGCAAGTTGCGGCCGGTCGGCAGGAGTGCCGACCGGCCGCTGGTGGCCTTCCGACGGTGTCGGAAAGTCGATCAATCGGTCAATCGATTTACAGCTTCCACACGGAGGTTTCTCACTCGTGGTTCGAGAACACGAACGAGAACTCCGCAGGCTTGGCCTTCAGGAAGTACTGCGGCAGCGGGCCAGGGCCGCACGACTGCGAACCGATGCCGTGCTGGCCGTGGTCGAGGTTGATCCAGAGGGTGTCCCCCGGCGTGAGATCGGTCAGGTGTCGGGCGGCGTCCAGTTGCTCGTTGGTCCAGGGCCGGGCGCTGAACCAGAACTCCGGGACGCCCTCGATCCGCAGGCCGCCGAGCTCCGCCCAGCGGACGTCGGCGACGGCGCCGTTCTCCTGCGGGCGGACGTACGGGGTCTGCATGGTGTCGATGTCCGGCATCCACTGGCCGAGCCTGGAGGCGGCTCGGGTGTCCGGGTACGCCTCGCCACTGCCGCCGAAGTACAGGACTTCCCGCGCGGAGTCGGCCGCGATCCCGAAGCGGATGCCGAGCCGCGGCAGCGGCACCGTCCAGTCGCCCTCGGGCGTCACGGACACGGTCAGCTTCAGCAGGGTGCCGTCGGACGTCCAGCGGTACTCCGTGCGCAGGCCCACCTCGGCGGCGGCGGGCGCCACCCGGGTACGCACGGTCAACCCGTCGTCGCCAAGCTCCACGGCGTCCAGCCGGTGCTGCATACGGTGCAGGCCGAGCTTGCGCCACAGCACGCCGTAGCGCGTGTCGTCCTGCCAGGACGCGCCCTCGTCGTTGTCCGTCGTCGCCCGCCACACGTCCAGGCGCAGCCCGGTCACGTCGAGGCCGCAGATCGTCCTCGGCGCACCCGAGCGGGCGTCGAAGGTCGCCGGGCCGAGCGTGATCAGCCGCTCGTCGCGCGCGGGCCGCTGCGAGGCGGTGACGGTCACCGGTGTGCGGGGAGCGACGGTGCCCTGGCCCCACGCCACCTCATGCCCCTTGGGCCCCCAGGATGTGTCCGCGGCGAGCAGCGCGCGGACCGTCCACAGGACCTCCTCGCCCTGGCCGTCCGGTGCCGCCGTCGGCAGCTTGACCTCCGCCGACTCACCCGGCGCGAGCGGCGGCACGGCGAGCGTGTGAGCGCCCGTGGGGAAGCCGTCCACCGAGTAGAAGAACTCGTACTCCAGGTGCGAGAGATCGCCGAAGTCGTACGCGTTGGTCACCCGTACGGCGCCGCCCGTGCCGTCTCCCTCGATCCGGACCGGCTCGATCACCTTCTTGTACTCGACGAGCCCCGGCGACGGCGTCCGGTCCGGGAAGATCAGCCCGTCGCAGACGAAGTTGCCGTCGTGCAGCTCCTCGCCGAAGTCGCCGCCGTAGGCGTAGCCCAGCTCGGGGTGCTTGATGCCGTGGTCGATCCACTCCCAGATGAAGCCGCCCTGGAGCCGCTCGTACCGCTCGAAGATCTGCTGGTAGTCCGCGATGCCGCCCGGGCCGTTGCCCATCGCGTGCCCGTACTCGCACTGGATGAAGGGCAACCCACGCCTCTTGTGCGTGCCGCCGTCCAGGTGCTGCCCGATGCGCTCGACCTCCTCGTGGGAGGCGTACATCCGCGAGTACACGTCGGTGTCCCGGCAGTCCCAGTCGCCCTCGTAGTGCACGAGCCGCGAGGAGTCCCGGCCGTGGATCCACTCGGCCATCGCGGTCAGCCCGCGTCCGGTGCCGGCCTCGTTGCCGAGGGACCAGAAGACGACCGACGGGTGGTTCTTGTCGCGCTCGACCATGCGGGCCGCGCGGTCCAGCAGGGCGGGGGTCCAGCGGTCGTCGTCGACAGGGTTGTCGCGCCAGGCCTGCTCGGTGAAGCCGTGGGTCTCCAGGTCGCACTCGTCGATGACCCACAGGCCGTACTCGTCGCACAGGTCGAGGAAGGCCGGGTGCGGCGGGTAGTGCGAGGTGCGCACCGCGTTCAGGTTGTGCCGCTTCATCAGCAGCACGTCCTCGCGCATCGTCTCCAGGTCCAGCGCGCGGCCCTTCTCGGGGTGCCACTCGTGCCGGTTGACGCCCTTGAAGAGGACCGCCTTGCCGTTGACCTTGATCAGGCCGTCCTCCAGGACGACCGTACGGAAGCCGATGCGCAGCGGCACGCGCTCGCCGGCCGTGACCAGCTCGCCGTCGTACAGCTTCGGCGTCTCCGCCGACCACGGCTCGACCGCGACGGTCACCGGCTCGCCGGTCGCGACATCGATGTCGAGGGCGGGCACGGACACCCGCCCGTCGACGTCGGAGTCGACGCGCAGGGTGCCCTCGCCCGTGGTGTGGTCGTAGGAAGCGTGCACGAAGAAGTCGCCCGCGCCGCCCGTCGGGCGGTGCAGCAGGGTGACGTCACGGAAGATGCCGGGCAGCCACCACTGGTCCTGGTCCTCCAGGTAGGAGCCCGCCGACCACTGGTGCACGCGGACGGCGAGCACATTGCCGGCCGGCTTCAGCAGCTGCCCGACCGCGAACTCGTGCGGCAGCCGCGAGCCCTTGAACTCGCCGATGTCCGTGCCGTTCAGCCAGACACGGGCGCAGGACTCGACGCCGTCGAAGCGGATGACCGCCCCGCCGTCCGCCGGCCAGTCCGCCGGCAGGTCGAAGACCCGCACATGGTCGCCGGTCGGGTTCTCGGTCGGGACGTGCGGCGGATCGACCGGGAAGGGGTAGAGGTGGTTGGTGTAGATGGGCGAACCGAACGCGCCGTCGCCCTGCAGGACCCAGTGGCCGGGGACCGTGACCTCGGCCCAGCCCTCGGCGTCGTATCCCTGCTCGGCGAAGGAGTCGTCCTCGGCGTCGGCCGTGGCCGACAGACGGAAGCGCCAGCTGCCGTTCAGGGACAGGGACTTCGCGTCCGAGGAGGCGTACCAGGCGCGGGGCGGGAGGGCTCCGCGGCCCGGGGAGACGTCCTCTACGTAGTCGACGGAGGGGGTGGTGCGGAAAGACATCGGTCTCCAGCTCTTGAGAAGAGGGCGTCAGCCCTTGATACCGGTCTGCGCGATCCCCTGCACCAGCCAGCGCTGGAGGAAGAGGAACACGAACACCAGGGGCAGGATGGAAACGGCCGTGGCCATGAAGATCAGATGGAAGACCACGGTCTGGTTGGTCATGTAGCTGGAGAGAGCGACCTGGACGGTCCACGAGCTCGGGTCCTGCCCGATGACCAGCGGCCACAGGAAGGCGTTCCAGCCGTTGATGAAGGTGATGGTCGCCATCGCCGCGAAGAAGTTCAGCGAGTTGGGTACGACGACCCGCCAGTACGCGCCCCAGTAGCCCAGGCCGTCCATGCGTGCCGCCTCCTCCAGTTCCTTGGGGAACCCCAGGAAGTACTGCCGAAAGAGGAAGCAGGTGAAACCACTGAACAGGCCCGGGATGATGAGACCCCGGTAGGTGTCCACCCAGCCGAGCGAGGAGACCAGCACGAAGCTCGGCACGAAGGTGACCGCGGTCGGGACCATCAGGGTTCCCAGGACGGCGTAGAACACCTTGTTGGCGTGCTTGTACGGGATGCGGGCCAGACCGTAGCCCACGAGGGAGCACACCAGCAGGACGCCGACGGTGTGCAGGGTGGCCACGACCGCCGAGTTCCACAGGGACTGGGCGAAGGGGACCGTCTCGTCGGTGAAGAGCTCGCCGATGTTGCCCCACTGGATGTCCGTGGGGAAGATCTTCCAGTTCTCTCCGGTGATCTCGGCGTCGGTGGAGAGGGCGTTGCGGACGAGGATGTAGAACGGGATCAGGAAGAGGAAGGCGGCGACGCCCGTGGCGACGTAGAGGCCGGTGGAGCTCATCACGCCGCCACCGCGCCTGACCCGGCTGGGTGTGTCCGACGTCGGCGCGGACTTCCGCATCTTGTCCATGGTGGTGGTCACTTGGACTCGTCCCCCCTTCCGAAGCCCATGATCTTGCCCTGGAGCAGGGTCACGGCACAGATCAGCACGGTCAGGATGAGTGCGCCCGCGCTGCCGGCGCCGTAGTCCTGGCTCTCGCCCAGGGCCTTGTAGTACAGCTCGACGAGGGGCGGGCGGCCCCAGGTGGTCTTCGACAGCAGGTTGAAGAACTCGTCGAAGGCCTGGTAGGCGGCGATGAGCAGCAGCAGGATCACCGCGGTGGACGTGGCGCGCAGCTGGGGCAGGGTGATGTACCGGAAGGTCTGCCAGCCCGACTTGGCGCCGTCGATGGCGGCGGCCTCGTACAGCTCGTCCGGGATGTTCTGCAGGGCCGCGATGAACAGGATCATGTAGAAGCCGGACTGCAGCCAGAGCCGGGCGGTCACGATGACCAGCCAGTACCAGGGCGGGTTGGGGTCGATCAGCCAGGCGATGTTCTCGACCCCGAACCAGCTGAGGACCGTGTTCATCAGGCCGAAGCGGACCCCGCTGAAGATGGACATCTTCCAGATGAGCGCCGCGGCGACATAGCTGACCGCGGTCGGCAGGAAGAAGACCGAGCGGAAGAACGCCCGCATGAACCGGAGCCGGTTCACCAGCAGGGCGAGGCCCAGTGACAGTGCCCAGGTGGTGGGCACGATGAACGCGGCGAAGACGGTGAAGGTGCCGAGCGAGCCGACGAAGTCCTCGTTCGTCAGCATGTACGTGTAGTTGTCGAAGCCGATGAACTTGTCCGGCGTGACGGTGAAGCGGGCCTCGAAGAAGCTGAGCCAGAGGCTCCAGAGGATCGGCGTGTAGACGAAGATCGCCAGACCGATCAGGAACGGCCCGGTGAAGAGCCAGAAGGCGAGGGTGGGGCTGCCCCGCAGACCCCGCCGCGGCTTGGCCGAGGAGGCCTTCGCCGGGGCGGGGCTCGCGAGGTCGAGCTTGGTGGTCGTCGACATGTCGTGGTCCGTCCCGCGGCCTATCCGAACAGCTTCTTGAGCTCGCGGTTGACGGCCGTGTCGGCCTTGTCGAGCGCCTTCTCCGGGTCCATGTCCTTGCGGACGGAGTTGGCGAAGACGTCTTCCAGGGCGGTGATCATCGCCTGGGTCCAGCCGATGTTGTCGAAGTGACCGAATTCGTTGAAGAGCCTGACGCCCTCAGCGGCGTTGCCCGTCTTGAGCTTGTCGGCCTCCTTGGCGAGCGACGTGCGCGGCGGGATGTGGAAGCCGTAGGAGGTGGCCCAGTCCTCCTGGTACTCCTTCTGGTCGATCCACAGCCACTTCACGAACTCCTTGGCCGCGTCGACGTTCTTGCTCTTGGCGTTGACGAACATCGACCAGCCGCCGTTGTAGACCGACTGCTTGCCGGAGTCGACGGTCTTCGGGAAGGGGAAGACACCCCAGTCGTCGCCGAGCGCGTCCTGGATCTGCGGCATCGCCCACATGCCGCAGAACTGGATGGCACACAGGCCCTGGTTGAGCGAGGAGGGGTCCCAGGACTCGGTCGGGGCGCCGAGGAGAAGGTCGCCGCTGGTGAACAGCCGGCGCATCTTCTTGATGCCCTCGATGACGCCGTCCGTGTGGTAGGCGATCTCGTTCTTCTCGTCGAGGGTGTCGGCGCCCGCGGACCAGATCATCGGGTTGATGACGTTGTGCAGGTCGTTGCCCAGGTACAGGCCCTTGACCTTGCTGGTGGTCAGCTTGGCGGCGGCCTCCATCAGCTCGTCGAGTGTGGTCGGCACCTCGACCTTGGCCTTCTCCAGCATCGACTTGCGGTAGAAGAAGAACTGCGGGTCGTCGATCATCCGGACGCCGTATATCTTCCCGTCGACCGTGTGCGACTTGATGTCGGCCGGGTTGAAGTCGTCCTTGACCGGCTCGACGATGTCGGTCAGGTCCGCCACCTGACCGCTCCTGACCATCTGGATCTGCGGGTGGAACTCGAAGAGGTCCGGCGCGTTGTCGGTGAGCAGGGCCGAGAAGAGCTTGCTCTCGAAGTCCGAGCTGGTGATCCACTGCGTGGTCACGTTGGCGTCCTTGTACGCCTTCGCGTACCGCTTGATGGCCTGCTCGGTGCCCGCCTCGCCGTACGCGTGGAACATCTGCACGAGGTTCGTGCCCGAACCGGACCCGCCACCGCGGCCGTTGTTGCTGCCGCACGCGGCCAGTCCGCCGGCGGCGGCCAGACCCAGCGCGGCCCGCAGTGCGGTGCGGCGGTCGAAGTTCCTGTTGCTCAATGCCGACATGCTGACGTCCTTGTCTCGAGTACGGCTTGCGGCTCTGCGCCCGTGCCTGTGGCTGGAGCGGCTCAGCGCCAGGTGGCTCAAATGGGGTTGCGGTGCGGGACGTTAACCTTCGACTAAGGCTTCGGCAAGGGGTTGGACGAAGTCTGTTCGAAGCGTTGCGTCGCGTTCGGAATGCCGGACGTGGTGGGGTGTGGGCCGCCGCAATCCTTCGTTACGAAAGGGGTGCGGTACGGCTCTTCGCGGGGGTGGTGCGTTTCGTCGCGGTCCTCTGCCCCGCAGACTGCAGCGCCCCCTCCAGCGCGAACGTCGCCGCGCCCAGGCACACCGGGTCGGTGGGGATGGGGGAGAGGACGATCCGGGTGGCGGCCAGGGGCCGCCTGAGCGCGTGCCGGGCGACGGCCTCGCGCACCTCGTGCAGCAGCGGTTCGCCGAGGGTGGCGGCGACCCAGCTGCTGAGCACGACGACCTCCGGGTTGAACAGGTTCACCAGGTCGGCGATGCCGGCGCCCAGGTACCGGGCGGTGTCCCGGACCACCTTGGCCGCCACCGGATCGTGCGCGGCGACCCCACGGGCCAGCGCGTCGATCGTGGCCGTCTGGTCCTCGGGGTGCAGCAGGGTGCTGTCGGCGGCCAGCTCCCGCAGGTTCACCATGATCCCGGGCGCGCCGACATACGTCTCCACGCAGCCGTGGTTGCCGCAGTGGCACAGCCGCCCGTCCAGCACGAGCGTCGTATGACCCCACTCACCGGCGCTGTTGCTCACGCCCCGGTGCAGCCCGCCGCCGAGCACTAGCCCGGCGCCCACGCCGGTGCCGAGGTTGACCACCACGGCGTCCCCGCTGCCGCGCGCGGCACCGAACCACAGCTCGGCGACCGCGCAGGCGCGCAGCGGATTGTCCATGTACAGGGGGTAGGCGATGTGCTCGGCGAGCAGGTCGAGCAGCGGCACGTCGTGCCAGTCCCAGTTGGGCGCGTACTCGGAGACGCCGGTGTCCCGGTCCACCTGCCCCGGCACGCTCACCCCGACGCCGAGCACCCGGGCGCCCTCCACGCCGGCCTGCGCGACCACCGCTCCGACGGCGGCGGCGACATGGCCGACGACCTGCTCGGGGCGGTTCTCGCCGGGGCGCATGTCCTCGTCGGCGCGGGCCAGGACGTTCAGGGCGAGATCGAAGAGCTCGACCCGGACGTACGTCTCCGCGATGTCGACGCCGATCAGCGCGCCGCCGGACGCGTTGACGGCCACCAGCCCCCGGGGGCGGCCGCCGGCCGAGTCCTCGAACCCGACCTCGGTGATCATCCGGAGGTCGAGCAGCTCGCCCACGAGGGTGGCGACCGTGGCGAGGCTGAGACCGGTGGCGGCCGCCAGCTCCTGCCGGGAGGTGGGCGACGAGGCGATGATCTGGCGCAGCACCTCGTAGCGGTTCGCGGTGCGGATGTCGCGTGATGTGCCGCGCTTCATCGAACTCCCCTCACTGACAAGCGCCGTCGCTGTCGGATCGGCCGGGGGTCCGGGGGTTGTCCCCCGGGAAAGCACAGCACCGGGCGTGCCCCCGTCCCTTCACGTCGTGCCGGGTCGTCCTCGGCACCGGCGCGGCGCAAGGCTATGGCGTGCGCCGACTTTCGACAAGGGGTTAGGAAAGGGGCTGTAGAAAGTCTTTCCGCTGGAAGCGCCCGGTGCGGCGGTACTGGCGAGTATCAGCCGTCGAGTACGTCCCGCACAAATACGTTGGCGAACTTACCCGCCGGGTCCAGCTCCCGCGCCAGTGCCCGGAAGTCCGCCAGCCTCGGATACCGCTCGCGTACGGCCCGGGCCGGCACCGTGAACACCTTCCCCCAGTGCGGCCGCGGCTCGAAGGCGTCCAGCGCGTCCTCCAGCCGCCGCACCACCGGCAGGACGGCCGCCGTGTCCGCGATCCAGGTGAAGTGCAGGGCCACGGTGTCCCGGCCGTAGGAGGGGCTGAGCCACTGCTCGTCGGCGGCGACCGTGCGCACCTCGCAGGTCTGGAGTACGGGGGCGACCGTCTCCCGTATCCCGTCGACGGCCCGCAGCGCGTCGACGGCGTACCGGCGCGGCAACAGATACTCCGACTGCAGCTCGGCCCCGCTGCTCGGGGTGAACTCCGCCCGGAAGTGCGGCAGCCGCTGGTGCCACGGCCCCGGCACCCCGAACTGCTCCGTGCAGTTGACCGCGGGCATCCCCGGCACCGGGTGCAGCTTCTCGGTGGCGGGCAGGGCCCACGGGAAGTCCGCCGGCGGCTGGTCGGTGCGCCGCTTGAGCCACACCTGCCGGAAGCCGGGCTCGCGCCAGTCGGTGAACAGGCTGACGCTGTACGCGGCCGCCATCACCGTCTCGAACTCCGTCAGGTCCAGCCCGTCCAGCGGCAGTTCGGTGAAGAGGTGCTGCTCGACCTCGAAGGACGGCTCCAGGTCGAGGGTGAGCGCTGTGACGACACCCAGGGCGCCCAGCGAGGTGACGGCACCGCCGAACCGCTGCTCGTCGCGCCCGACGGTCACCACCGAACCGTCCGCCGTCACCAGCTCCACCTCCCGCACGGACGTGGCCAGCGAACCGTTGCCGACGCCCGATCCATGAGTGCCGGTGGCGACCGAGCCGGCCACCGAAATGTGCGGCAGGGAAGCCATGTTGGGCAGCGCGAGGCCGTGCGCGTACACCGCGCGGGCGAGTTCGGCGTACCGTACGCCGCCCGAGACCCGTACCGTACGGGCCGCACGGTCCACGTCGATCGCCGGCGGCAGACCGGCGATCGACAGCAGGACGCCCTCGGGGCCCGGCTCGGCGATCTCGTTGAAGGAGTGCCCGCTGCCCAGCACCCGCACCCGCTCGCTCCCGGCGACCAGGGCGCTGATCGCGTCGAGCGAGTACGGCCGGTGCAACTCCTTGGCGGAGAAGGTGATGTTGCCCGCCCAGTTGGTGATCGTCTCGGTCATCCTTGCCGTCCTTCAAGGTGAGTGCCTGCGCGTTGACCCTCTCATCCGCGCCTGCTTACGGTAGAGAACGCTTTCCAACAGCGCTGCACCGCACCGCGGCGCTCCTCGCCGCACCCCACCTCACCCTGCCGAGCCGGAGGCCACGCCTTGACCCAGCGGGCGCACGCCATGTTCGCCATGTCCTCCCAGAACCTGCCGCTGGTCTTCCCGCCGCAGGTGCTGGCGCGGCTGCGGGAGTCGGTCGACATCGACCCCGGCCTGGTGGCCGAGGACTTCACGGACCCCCGCCTCGCGGACGCCCTCGCCCGCACCGAGATCCTCGTCACCGGCTGGGGATGCCCCCGCCTCGACGCGGCGGCCCTCGACGCCGCACCGAAACTGCGCGCGGTGCTGCACTCGGCCGGCTCGGTCAAGAGCCTCGCCACGCCCGAGCTGTGGCGGCGCGGCATCGCGGTGAGTTCGGCCGCCGTCGCCAACGCCGTGCCGGTCGCCGAGTACACGCTCGCCATGATCCTGCTCGCCGGGAAGGACCTCTTCGCCGCCCGCGACCGCCTGCGCGGCGAGCGGGCCTTCCCCGGCTGGGGACTCGTCCCCGGCATCGGCAACCACGGCCGTCGGGTCGGAGTCATCGGCGCCTCCCGCATCGGCCGCAAGGTGCTGGAACTCCTGCGCCCCTTCGACCTGGTCCCCAGCCTGACCGACCCGTACGTCGACGAGGCGGGCGCCGCCGCGCTCGGCGTCCCCCTCCTCCGGCTCGACGACCTCCTGCGCACCTCGGAGATCGTGACGATCCACGCCCCCGAGACCCCGCAGACCCGCCGTCTCATCGGCGCCCGCGAGCTGGCCCTGATGCCCGACGGGGCGGTTCTGATCAACACCGCGCGGGGCGGCCTGCTCGACCACGATGCCCTGATCGCCGAGCTCCGCACCGGCCGCCTCTCCGCGATCCTCGATGTCACCGACCCCGAGCCCCTGCCCGCCGACTCCCCCCTGTACGACCTGCCGGGCGCCTTCATCACCCCGCACCTCGCGGGCTCCCAGGGCAACGAGGCGGCCCGCCTGGGGCTCGCGGTCGTGCGGGAGGCGGAACGGCTCGCGGCGGGTGGGGAGGTGGCGTACGCGGTCGACCCGGCGGTGCTGGGGCGGGAGGCATGAGCCACGGCGGGCACCGGCGTCGGCGCGCCGCGCGCTGACGGGCGGCCGCGGTGCGCGGCGCCCGTCAGCGGGCGGCCGCGGTGCGCGGCGCCGCGAGGCTCGCGATCCGGGTGTGCGGTGCTGGGTGCTGCAACAGGCTCGCGCGAGGACGCCTCACCCACGTTCCGGCTGCGCGCCCTGCCCGGGCCGGTGCAGGACGCCGTGCCGGCCGGCACGCCCGCCTGCCCATGCGGGCCTGTCACGCGCGGGAACGCGGTCGGCAGCGACCCGGGGGACACAGGCCGAAGCGTCCCCGCGGCCACCTGGTACTCCCCCCATCGCCTCGCCGAGACCGCCCCGAGGGGGCCCCGGCGCCGCTCACGCCCGGCCGGGGGCATACCGTGAGGAGTCGTACGCCAGAGAGCCTGTGTCATGTCCCCGGCCGGGCGCGCGACCGGCCGGGGACATGACACAGGCTCTGAGCCGGGAGGAGATTACGGATGGGCAGCCGCACCGCACTGGTCGAGGATCTGATGGAGCGATTCCCGCACGTACCGCGGGAAGCCGTTTTCAAGGAGGATCTGCTCCGGGGCGGGGTGGCCTTCGATCCATCTGCCCTCAGCGACAACGAGGACGGCGAGGTCAAGCCGAAGTCGTACTTCATCTTCTCCTTCGACCACGGCACCCTGCCCGAGCTGGGCGAGGCCGCGCTGCGGCGGCCGCCGGAGGAGATCATCCTGACCGGCGGGCCGTACGACCTGCGGCGCACCGTCGTCTCGGTGCGTGTGAACCCGTCGTCGCCCTATCGCGTCGCCGCCGATGACGACGGCGTCCTCGGCCTCTACCTCGACGGCAAGCGGATCGCCGACGTCGGTGTGCCGCCGATGCCGGAGTACTACCGGCACACCCTCGCCAACGGGAAGTCGGTGATGGAGGTCGCCCCGACCATCCAGTGGGGCTACCTGATCTACCTCACCGTCTTCCGGGTCTGCCAGTACTTCGGCGCCAAGGAGGAGTGCCAGTACTGCGACATCAACCACAACTGGCGCCAGCACAAGGCGGCCGGGCGCCCGTACACCGGGGTGAAGGACGTCGAGGAGGTCCTGGAGGCCCTGGAGATCATCGACCGGTACGACACGGCGAAGGCCTCCACCGCCTACACCCTCACCGGCGGTGCCATCACCAAGACGGTCTCCGGGCGCGACGAGGCCGACTTCTACGGCCACTACGCCAAGGCCATCGAGGAGCGCTTCCCGGGCCGCTGGATCGGCAAGGTCGTCGCCCAGGCGCTGCCGCGCGACGACGTGCAGCGCTTCAAGGACTACGGCGTCCAGATCTACCACCCCAACTACGAGGTGTGGGACGAGTACCTCTTCAAGATGTACTGCCCGGGCAAGGAGCGCTACGTCGGCCGCGACGAGTGGCACAAGCGCATCCTCGACTCGGCCGAGGTCTTCGGCGCGCGCAACGTCATCCCCAACTTCGTGGCCGGCGTGGAGATGGCGGAGCCCTTCGGCTTCACGACCGTCGACGAGGCCATCGCGTCCACCACCGAGGGCCTGCGCTTCTTCATGTCCCACGGCATCACGCCCCGTTTCACCACCTGGTGCCCCGAGCCGACGACCCCGCTCGGCAAGGCCAACCCGCAGGGCGCGCCGCTGGAGTACCACATCCGCCTGCTCGAGGCCTACCGCGCCACGATGGACGAATTCGGCCTGTCCTCGCCTCCCGGCTACGGCGAGCCCGGCCCCGGCCGCGCGGTGTTCTCGGTGAGCTCCTTCATGGACAGCCTTCCCGCGGGGGAGTCCACGGCGGTATAGGTGAGTTGGCGGTACCGGTGAGACACACGGGGCTCGCATCCGTATGAGTGGCTGGAGTTGCGGGGGCGCGACGGTCTGTCATGACATCTGAACACAGCGCTTGTCAGTTGTGTTGAATACGTGAAAGGCTCATGCCCTGCCGCGAGGTTCCCCCCAACTCCATTGCCAATATGGCGAGTTGACCTCGCATGTGGATGCAGGAGACTCATGCCCGACCTGCCGACTCCCCAGGACGCCACCGAGGCCGCGCTGTTCTCCGAGTGCTGGGACGCCGTGCTGTCGTACGCCGACCTGTGCACGGCCGGCTCCTCGGCGGCCAACCAACTGGCCGCGGAGGCGTTCTCGACCGGCATACGCGAGGCCCGCGAGGCCGAGGCCGGGAGCTTCAGAAGCGCGGGCCGCCGCTCGGCCCGCCTGCCCCGGATCCCCCTCCTCCTGACCGCCGTACGCTCCACGGCGGCCGCCTGGGAGGAGACCGGCCAGGGCCACAAGCTCGACCCCGACCTGCGCCTGTGGCTCAACTCCGACAAGGCCGCCCGCTACACCGGACCCCCGCTGCAGCGCCCGATCGCGCTGCGCGGACTGCGCGACATGCAGGAACCGGACGCCGCGCTGCTGTGGCTGGCCGAGGTGGAGGCGCTGCCGCTGCCCGCCGTGGCCCGCCGGCTCGGCCTCGACCCGGACACCGTCTCCGAGGAACTCACCCAGGTCCGGGGCCTGTTCAGGGACCGCTGCCAGCGCAACCACCTCGACACGCCGATGGACGCGCACTGCCGCAGCTACGCCCGCCTCCTCGACGCCGTCACCCGCTCGGCCGGCTCCGACACCCCGGACGACCTCTCCCGCCACCTCGCCACCTGTGTGCAGTGCGCCGAGGCCGCCGCCTGTCTGCGGCTGCACGGCGGCGGGCTGCCCGGGGCCCTCGCCGGCGGTGTGATCGGCTGGGGCGGCCTTGCCTACCTGGAGCGCCGCCGCCGGGCCGCAGAGGTGCGCCTCGGCGCCCGACGTCCCGACCCGGCGGACGCGGACGGCCCGCCGAACCCCGGCGCGCACAAGGCGCGCGTCGTGCGCAACGGCCTCCTCGTCGCCGCCGTCCTCGTCTCGGCGCTCGCCCTCGCGGTGTCGGTGATGCCCGCCGGCTCCACCGGCGACGGCACCACGGCGGGCGGCGACCCCTCCGACCGCCAGCCGGTCGCCGGCCCCGGCTTCTCCGCGCCGGTGACGTCCGCCACGCAGTCCGCGTCGGACTCGCCGGAACCGTCGCGGACCACCCCGCGCGCCGACTCGCCCGAGCCGAAGAACCCCGACCCGGAGCCCCAGGGCACCACGTCGTCCGCGGCCGACGAGGACGACCCGGACCCTTCCCCGTCCACGAGCGAACCGGCGACCTGCGGCGTCGAGTACGACCTCGTCAACGAATGGCCCGACGGCTTCCAGGCCACCGTCACCGTCACCACCGAACACGCCCTCGACGACTGGCGCGTCGCCTGGTCCTTCCGCGACGGTCAGGAGGTCGGCCAGATGTGGGACGCGAGCTTCGCCCAGAACGGCTCCCGGGTCACGGCCAAGGCCGCCGACTACAACCGGACGGTCCCCGCGGACGGCGCGCTCTCCTTCGGGTTCATCGCCTCCTGGGAGGGCGAGAACTCGGCGGCGTACGACTTCTCGTTGAACGGGCACGACTGCGCGAAAACCAGTTGACGGGTGTTCGTGGGGCCGGGCTACAGTGACGGCGGTTCAGAGCGGTGGCCGGTGGCCGCCGCCGTCGAGCGGACGTATCTGACGTAGGTGAGGAGGTGTCGACCGATGGCTGTCATTGCGATGGGCGCTGCCCGCATCCAGTTCATCAAGTCCACCTCCGTGGCCGCCGGCTGAACTCACCCAATCCCTCCGCGTCATGCGTACGCGGCTGCCGGGGCCGCCCTTTGTGAAGGGTCACCCGTTGACTTCCACCTCTGTTTTCTCCGCGTTGGCTCCCTACGGCTGGGACTCGGCCTGGGCCGACGCGTTCACCCCGTACGCCGCCGAGGGGCTGCTGCCCGGGCGGGTCGTGCGGGTCGACCGCGGGCAGTGCGACGTCGTCACCGCCGACGGGGTCGTACGGGCCGACACGGCCTTCGTCACCCCGCACGATCCGATGCGGGTCGTGTGCACGGGCGACTGGGTCGTCGTCGAACCCGCCGGGAGCCCGCAGTACGTACGCGCATATCTGCCGCGCCGTACCGCCTTCGTGCGCTCCACCTCCTCCAAGCGGTCCGAGGGGCAGATCCTCGCGGCCAACGTCGACCACGCGATCGTCGCCGTGTCGCTGGCCGTCGAACTCGACCTCGGGCGGATCGAGCGGTTCCTCGCGCTGGCCTGGGAGTCGGGCGCGCAGCCCGTCATGGCCCTCACCAAGGCCGACCTCGTGCCGGACGCGGTGACGCTGTCGCATCTCGTCCAGGACGTCGAGACGACGGCTCCCGGGGTGCCCGTGCTGCCCGTCAGCGCCGTGGACGGGGACGGGCTCGACGTGCTCGTCGCGCTCGTCTCCGGCGGTACGTCCGTGCTGCTCGGCCAGTCCGGCGCGGGCAAGTCCACGCTGGCGAACGCGCTGCTCGGCGAGGACGTCATGGAGGTCCAGGCCGCACGCGAGGTCGACGGCAAGGGGCGTCATACGACGACCACACGGAACCTGCTCGCCCTGCCGGGCGGCGGGGTCCTGATCGACACCCCGGGGCTGCGCGGCGTCGGGCTCTGGGATGCCGAGACCGGCGTCGGCCAGGTCTTCTCGGAGATCGAGAAGCTGGGCGAGCGGTGCCGTTTCCACGACTGCGCGCACGAGGCCGAGCCGGGGTGCGCCGTGCTGGCCGCGATCGAGGCCGGTGAGCTGCCCGAGCGGCGGCTGGAGAGCTACCGGAAGCTGATGCGGGAGAACCAGCGGATCGTGGCCAAGACCGACGCGCGGCTTCGGGCCGAGATCAGGCGGGACTGGAAGCGGAAGGGGGCGGAGGGGCGCGCGGCGATGGAGGCGAAGCGGGGGCGTTGGCGCTGACGGTTCCGGTGTCTGCGCGGCCGTGTCTGAGGGCTGCCGCCCCCAGACCCCCGCTTCGGCCCTGAACGGGCCTCGTCCTCAAACGCCGGACGGGCGGAAGTGTGGCTGAGCTGATGGGTCAGCTTCATGTCCGATTTCCGCTAGCCCAGGCCTCGGCCACGGTCGAGACTGGATGGCGTGATGGACGAAGAAACCAGGTACGAGGCGGTCCGCGGCCGGGACGCCCGTTTCGACGGCGAGTTCTTCTTCGCCGTCGAAACGACCGGCATCTACTGCCGCCCCAGCTGCCCGGCCGTCACGCCGAAGCGGCATAACGTGCGGTTCTTCGCGACGGCCGCCGCCGCGCAGGGCTCGGGTTTCCGGGCCTGCCGGCGGTGTCGGCCGGACGCCGTGCCGGGGTCCGCCGAGTGGAATGTGCGGGCCGACGCCGTGGGGCGCGCGATGCGGCTGATCGGCGACGGGGTCGTCGACCGGGAAGGGGTCGCCGGGCTCGCCGCGCGGCTCGGCTACAGCGCCCGGCAGGTGCAGCGGCAGCTCACCGCCGAGCTCGGCGCCGGGCCGGTGGCGCTCGCGCGGGCCCAGCGGGCGCACACCGCGCGTGTGCTCCTGCAGACCACCGAGCTGCCGATCACCGAGATCGCGTTCGCCGCCGGGTTCGCCAGCGTGCGGCAGTTCAACGACACGATCCGGGAGGTGTACGCGTCGACGCCGAGCGACCTGCGGGCCGCCGCAGCGCCGAGCGGGGGACGTGGCGCCCGGAGTGCCGGCACACCGTCGGCGGGGATACCGCTGCGGCTGGCGTACCGGGGTCCGTACCGGAGCGGTGCCGTCTTCGATCTGCTGGAGCGCGAGACCGTGCCCGGCGTCGAGGTCGTGACCGGGCCGCCCGGGCGTCGGACGTACCGGCGCACGCTCCGCCTTCCCCACGGCACCGGAATCGTCGCCGTCGACGAGCGGACCGGTGCCTCCAGGGGGCGGGGCGGCGCCCACCCGGGGGGCTGGCTCGACGCCCGTCTCCACCTCACCGACCCCCGCGACCTGACCACCGCCGTCCACCGGCTGCGGCGGCTGTTCGACCTCGACGCCGATCCGTACGCCGTCGACGAGCGGCTCGGCGCCGACCCCCGGCTCGGGCCGATGGTCGCCGCCCGGCCGGGGCTGCGCTCGCCCGGTGCCGCCGACGCGGAGGAGCTGGCGGTCAGGTCACTGGTCGGTCCGGCGGAGGCCGAGCGGCTGGTGGCGCGGTACGGCAAGGCGCTCGACTCGCCCTGCGGCAGCCTCACCCATCTGTTCCCCGAGGCGGCGGTCCTCGCCGAGGCCGAGCCCGACGGTCCCCTGGGCGCGCTCACCGCCGCCCTCGCCGACGGTGCCGTACGGCTGGACCCCGGCGCCGACCGGGACGAGGCGCAGCGTGCGCTGCTCGGTCTGCCCGGCCTGGACGCCCGTACCGTCGCCGTCATCCATGCCCGTGCCCTCGGCGACCCGGACGTCGCACCGCCCGGCGTCGACGTCCCCGACAGCTGGCGCCCCTGGCGCACCTATGCCTGGCAACACCTGCGCGCAGCAGGGGAGTTGGAGTAAGCATGACCGCCCTGAACGCCATCCACTGGACCGAGCTCGACAGCCCGCTCGGCCGCATCCTCCTCACCGCCGACCCGACGACCGGCGTCCTGACCTCGCTCTCCGTGCCCGGGCAGAAAGGCGGCCGCACCGTCCAGGAGGGGTGGCGGCACGATCCCGCGCTCTTCCGTACGGCCGAGGAACAGCTCGCCGCCTACTTCGCCGGTGAACTCAAGGAGTTCCAGCTGGAGTTGCGCAGCGAGGGGAGCGAGTTCCGGGAGCGGGTCTGGGCCGCCCTCGGCACCGTTCCGTACGGGGCCACGACCACGTACGGCGAGATCGCCGCCCGGATCGGTGCGTCCCGCGCCGCGGTTCGGGCCGTCGGTGGCGCGATCGGCGCCAACCCGCTGCTGATCCTCCGCCCGTGCCACCGCGTGATCGGCGCCGACGGGTCACTGACCGGGTACGCGGGCGGCCTCGACCGCAAGGTCCGGCTGCTGACGCTGGAGGGCGCGATCCAGGGAACCGCGTGACGGACCACCGCATCGGTTCCTCGGCTTACCGCCGTCGGCCTACTCAGTGCGCGGCAGTCCCCACCGCGGCGCCTCCTCGTTCGGCCGCACCGGTGCGATCGTCAGGTCCGGGCGATGGCCCCGTGCCGTGATCAGGGCCGACCCACCCTTCGGCAGGGCGATGCGGATCGTCCCCTCCCCGGCGTCGGAGTACCGCAGCGGCCTGCCGCGTTCGTCCCGCACCTCGACCGGCTCCGCGATGCCGTGCCGTACGACGCAGGGGGCGCCCGCCTCGCTGGTCAGCCGTACCCAGCGGGTGGCCCCGCCCGCGCGGACCGCCGACAGCAGGAAGGCGCCCTGCGTGCGGAAGTCGTGCAGCGTCAGGTCGGCCCAGGCGGCAGGGAGGGCCGGGAAGACGCGGATCGCACCGCCCCAGGACTGGCAGACTTGTCGTGCAGGGACTGGGCCGCCGACAGCGGGGTCTCGATGACCGGGCCCGACTCCTTGTACATGGTGTTGGGCCGGACGAAGCGGGACATCAGCTCGCCGAGGTACTTCAGCGCGTCCTCGCCCTTGCCGAGCAGCGCGGACATCGACGCCGCGCCGGTGAAGGTGTAGCCCTGCAGGGCGCCCTCGAAGCCCACCCAGTGGGCCAACGAGCGTTCGATCAGGGCGCGTTCCTCGGGCGTGCGGCCGGTCAGCTCGTACAGCGGGTACACCGCGAGCAGGTGCGAGTAGTGGCGGTGCGACTTCGCGAAGGGGATGTCCGCACCGATCATGAAGCCGTTCTCGTCGGTCGGGTACGGCGCTCGCCGGGCCAGCACCTCGCGCCGGCGCGGCGCCGACTCGTCGTCGATGCCCAGGAGTTCGGCCGATTCGAGGAGCGTGCGGCAGCCCCAGGTCAGCAGCATCAGGTCGTAGGCGCAGTCCCGTGAGTTGCCGCCGTACTCCGGGGAGAACGTGGCCGGCAGGTGCAGCCGGCCGTCCGGGCCGGGCTCCAGGAAGTGCAGGTAGTAGGCGATGGCCTTGCGGAGCAGCGGGAAGAGGACGTCCCTGAGGATCGACTCGTCCATCGTGTGGCGGTAGCTGAGCCAGACGTTGTGCAGTGCCCAGGTGAGGTTGCCGACCTCGGGGGTCGGCGGGTCCTGGCCGGGGATGCCGACGCCGTAGCCGGTGAGGGTGCCGGCGGCGCCGTTGACCAGGTGGGGGTCCGTGGTGCGCGGGATGCCGAGGGAGTCGGCGCGGTACGGGGCCGCCGTCTCCTTGGCCAGGTTGTCCCGGAACTCGCTCAACGACCATGTGATCGCGTCGAGTTCGAGGTGGTTGGAGCCGTGGATCAGCCAGTACTCCAGCTGGGCGTTGAGGTTCCACCAGGTGTTGGGCCAGGGCGTGGACTCCAGCCAGGGGCCGCACGTCGCCATCACGGGTGCGTCGCGGCGGGCGGCGGAGGCGGTCTTGTAGAGCTGGATCCAGTAGAAGCGCTGGAGGCGGGCGTCGGGGAGGGAGAGGAAGCTCTTGCGGTAGTAGGCGTGCCACCAGGCGCGGTGCGTCAGTGCCAGGGCGGAGTAGGCGAGCGGGCTCGCGGCGCGTACGGCCCTGAGCGCGCGGTCCAGCGCCGTCGTCCCCGGGTACGAGTGCGCGACATGGACGTACAGCGTCCGTGCCGCGCCCCTGCGGCGCTCCCGCCACGCCGTCACGTGCCGCCCACCCGCGAGCAGGGGCTGTACGGCGGCGAGGACGCCGTCGTGCTCGGCGACCTCGGCGGGCGGGTTGCCCCGGTAGCCGTCGGGGAGGGGGCGGAAGGCCGCCCGGGGACTGATCGCGTCCGCCGGGTGGAAGACCCACCTGAAGTCGCGCTCACCCGCGCTCGGGGTGACCTCGACGGCCAGGACCGAGCGGTCGTTGTGGACCAGGGCGCGCAGGGCGAGCGTGCCCCGGTCCGTGGTGAGCGTGCCGGTGAGTTCGGCGTCGCGCAGGCCCAGCCGCCAGTCCACGCCGGTGATCGTGCCCACCGGCTCCAGCGTGAAGTGGCCGATCGGGAGGCGGGCCAGCCCGAAGAGCGAGCCGAACTCGGGACGGTGGTCCTGCACCTCGGAGTGCTGCACGTTGAAGCGGACGGCGCTCGTCCCGGCGCCCGGCTCGGCGTAGATCCCCGAACCCAGGAAGCCGTTGCCGAGGAACGGGCCCTCGTGCCAGGTCGCCGGCATGCGCTGCCAGACGAGGTCGGCGTCCGCGAGGACGGTGCGCCAGGGGTCGGGGCGGGCCTCCCCGTCGGCGGCGCTCGCCTGTGCGGGCAGCCCGCCGGCGAGGAGGGTCCCGCCGAGAGCGGATCCGGTGGCGAGCACGGTACGTCTGGACGGGCTGGGCATCGCGCCTCCATCTGCACGGCCTGCACGGCAATTCATCGGAGCTATCCCGCGATGCAACGTAGAGAAGGGGTGTCGATTGGTCAATACGGCGGGAGAGACCCGATGTATCAGCCCCAGATCACCGCTCCCAGCCACGCCCCCGCGATCAGCTCGCAGGTGAACAGCTCCGTCAGCACACTCGACCCGCCGGACCGCATCGCCGTCCGCAGCGCGGCCACCGCCTCGCCATGGCGGCCGAGCCGGAGGCGTTCCTCGATGTAGATGCCGGCCACGAAGCCGGGGATGGCGCCCAGTACGGGAATCAGGAAGAAGCCGAAAAAGGATCCCGCTCCGGCGTATGCCGCCATACGGCGGCTCGCCCAGCTCGGGCGCAGTCGGCGGGGCGGCAGCGCCCAGCGCACCACCTGCGAGAGGAACAGCGCGACGGTGGCCCCCACGAGCACCCACCACGCGACCGGCTGGGGGTCCTTCAGCGCCCACCACATGACCGCGGCCCACACCAGCCAGGACCCCGGCACCCCGGGGACCAGCACTCCGCACAGTCCGAGCAGAAGGACCAGGCCGACCAGCACGAGGTCCCACATTCCCATCTGTCCAGAGTGCCGGAGCCCGTGAGAACCCGCAGATCAGCCGTGTCGGCTCGGGGGTGTCCGGGCACCCCTACCGGCCCCGCGCCACCCACCCCCGCTCATACGCGTGCCACCCCAGCTGCAGCCGCGTCGTCACCCCGGTCAGCTCCATCAGCCGCTTCACCCGGCGCTGCACGGTCCTCAGGCCCAGGTCCAGCTGCTTGGCCACGCTCGCGTCGGTCAGTCCGGCCAGCAGCAGCGAGAGCACCTCGAGGTCGGTCTCGTCGGGCCCGTCCGGCTGCTGCTCGGTGATGCCGGCCGTGCCGAGGCGTATCGGCAGCGCCTCCCGCCACACCGACTCGAACAGCCCGGAGAGCAGCTCCAGGAGGCCACTCGCGTGGACGACCAGGGCGGCCGGCTCCGAGGTGTGCGAGGTGAGCGGTACGAGGGCGAGCGTGCGGTCGGCGATCACCAGCTTGGTCGGGACCCGGTCCACGACCCGCACCTGCTCCTCGCGGCCGAGCGCGGCGGACAGCTCGGTGATGCCGTGCGGCTGGTCGAGGACCGAGCGCTCCAGGACCACCCGGTAGCGGACGCCGCGATCGGCGGCCTGCTCCTCCGCGTCGTTCTCCATGCCGGTGACGGCGACAGGGCTGCCGGTGACCAGCGCGCACACCTCCTCGCTCGCCCCGAGCTGGAGCTGCAGGAAGCGCTGCGACACCGCGGCCGCCCCGATCACCACCTCGACCAGATCGTGCACGGCGGGCTCGGCGGCCGCCGCCCGGTACTCCTCGGCGAGCATCGCGGCCGCCAGTTCCGCCCGCTCCAGCTCGTGCCGCTGCTGGGTGAGCAGCGCGCCCAGCGCCACCCCGGGCGGTGCGGCGACCCAGCGGCCGGGGCGGGCCGAGGACTGGGCCGCGAGACCGTGCCGCTCCAGACGGCGCAGGGCGCGTTCGGTGTCGTACTCGCCGAGGGTCAGCCGTCGCGCGAGATCCGGTACGTCGGCGGCGCCCACGGACACCAGGGCCCGGTACGCCGACTCGTGCGTCTCGTCGAGACCAATCGCTCCCAGCATCGGGCCGCGCCCCTCCCCAAGTCGAACACCGGTGTCCGGTCCGTGGCGGAAAACGGCCACGGCGTAAAACCGCCTCCGCACATCATCGCCGCACCACCTGTGACTCTGCCAAGGTGTCGCCACCGCAGCATCAACCACCGCCCGCTTTGCCCAACTTGGGTCATCTTGGCCTGCGCTTTCGCGCCCGTGGGCAGGCGGCAGCACGGGAAGAGGCGATCTTGGGGAGAGCGATACCGCGTACGGCCCTGGGCGCGGCGACCGCCGTGATCCTGGCCGTGACGACAGCCGTACCCACGCACGCGGCCGACGCCGCACCGACGTATGCGGCAACCGCCGTACCCGCACCCGCGGCCACCGACGTACCCACCGACGGGCCGGGATCGCTGACCGGCGCCGGCTCCCGGGGCACCCCCGGCACCGGCGGCGGCTCCGTCGTCACCCTCGTCACCGGCGACCGCGTACTCGTCACCCGGGACGGGGCCGTCGCCCTGCCCCGCGCGGACGGCGCGACCCCCTTCACCCAGACCCGCCGGTCCGGCGACGACCTGTACGTCTACCCCGAGGGCGCGATCACGGCGATCGCCGACGGCCGTGTCGACGAGGAGCTCTTCAACGTCACCGGCCTGGTCCGCCAGGGCTACGACGACGCGCACCGCGCGACGCTCCCGCTGATCGCCACGTACGACCGCCCCGTCGCCCGATCCGTCCCGCCCGCCCCGCGCGGCGCCGAACGCGGCCTCGTCCTCGACCCGATCGACGGTGTCGCCCTGGAGGCCGACAAGAAGAAGGCCGCCGACTTCTGGGCCGACGTCACCAACCCCCGCTCCCGCGCCTCCGGTGACCTGACGAAGCTGTGGCTCGACGCCAAGGTCGAGGCCACCCTCGACCGCTCGACCCGTCAGGTGCACGCCCCCGAGGCCTGGGCCGCCGGCTACGACGGCAAGGGCACCGAGGTCGCCGTGCTCGACACCGGCGTCGACGCCGACCACCCCGACCTCAAGGGCCGTATCACCGCGTCGAAGAACTTCACCGACTCGTCGGACGCCGACGACCACGACGGCCACGGCACCCACACCACCTCCACCGTCGGCGGCACGGGCGCCGCGAGCGACGGCAGGAAGAAGGGCGTCGCCCCGGCCGCCGACCTCCTCAACGGCAAGGTCCTCAACGACAACGGCTACGGCGAGACCTCGTGGATCATCGCCGGCATGCAGTGGGCCGTCGACCAGGGCGCCGACGTCGTCTCGATGAGCCTCGGCAACCCGGCCCGCACGGACTGCACCGACCCGATGGCCCAGGCCACGGAGGAGCTGGCCCGTTCGAACGAGGACACCCTCTTCGTCGTCGCCGCGGGCAACACCGGACCCGGCAACAACACGGTCTCGTCGCCGGGTTGCGCCCCGAGTGTCCTCACCGTCGGCGCCGTCGACCGCGACGACTCCACGGCCTCCTTCTCCAGCCGCGGCCCGGCGTACGGCTCGCACACCCTCAAGCCGGAGATCGCCGCACCGGGCGTCGGCATCTCCGCCGCACAGGCGGGCGGACGCGGCGTGTACGCCTACCGGTCCATGAGCGGTACGTCGATGGCGACTCCGCATGTCGCGGGCGCGGCGGCCATCGTCAAGCAACGCCACCCCGACTGGAGCGCCCGGCGGATCAAGGCGGCCCTCGTCTCCTCCGCCGACCCGGACATCCGCGGCGACGCGCGCGAGACGGGCGCCGGACGCCTCGACGTGCGCGCCGCGATCGACCAGAAGGTGCTGGGCGCACCCGCGCTCCAGGCCGGCACCTTCACCTGGCCCCAGGACGCGAGCGACCGGACGACGATCGCCGTGCCCTACACCAACAGCACGGACAGGGCAGTGGAGTTGAGGCTGACGGTGCCCGCCGTCACCGGCAACGACGGCTCCACCGTCCGCTCGACCGTCGCCCGGCTCGGCACCCGCTCGGTCACCGTCCCGGCGGGGGCGACGGTCGAGGTCCCGCTGCGCATCGACCCGACGGCCACGCTCCGGCGGGCCCAGTACGGCGACCTCACCGGACGCGTCCTCGCCACGGCCGTCGGCGGCGTCACCGTCTCCACGCCCTTCGCGCTGTACATCCAGCCGGAAACCGTCACCCTCCGCGTGAAGCTGATCGACCGCCTCGGCCGTCCCGCCGGCGGCGCCTCCTCCGTCGACCTGATCGGCACCGACGACGCGACCGGCGAGCGCCGCTTCAACGAGGGCGCCACGGACCAGACGTACGCGGTCCGCCCCGGCGCCTACTTCCTCTCCAGCTTCGTCACGACCCCCGAGGCCGAGGGCACGCTCCTCGACTCCCTCACCTACCTCGGCCGCCCGCAGCTGGAGGTCCGCGACGACACGACCGTCGTCCTCGACGCCCGCGAGGCCCACCGCCTGACCATCGACACGGACCGTCCGGCCGAACTCCGGGGCGCCACCCTCGGGTTCGTCCGCAGCTGGGACGACACCTGGCTGCACGCGGGCACCGCGGCCGGCGGTCGCGAACTGCGCGGCCACTACGCCTCCGTCACCGGCAGGGCGACCGACGGGGACTTCGAGTTCGACAGCTTCTGGCGCGCGGCGGCCCCGCAGATCACCGAACTCGCCGTGGCCGGCGGCCGCTCACTGCACCCGACCACGGCGTCCTTCAGCTCGGCCAACCTCGACGGCACGGGACGGGCGCCGCTCTTCGACGCCAAGTCCGGTACGCAGGAGGAACTATCGGGGGCGGCCGGAAAGATCGCGCTCGTCGGGATCCCGGACGGCGGGAGCGCGTACGAGGTCGCGAACCGTGCGAAGGCCGCAGGCGCCGTGGCGGTCCTCGTCCACCGCGACGCCCCGGGCCGCTGGTACCCCTCGGCCGGCTTCACCGGCGGCCCGCTGCCGGTCCTCGCCGTCCCGGCGGACGAGGCGGCGGCGCTGCTCGCGGCGGGGGACGTGACCCTGCGCTGGAAGGCCACCGCCAAGAGCCCGTACGTCTACAACCTCGCCTTCCCGGAGAAGGGCCCGATCGGCGGCGACCGCACCTACCGCGTCCGGGACCGGGACCTGGCGGCGACGACGGCCACGTACCACTCGATGGCGTCCGCCGCCACCGACCACATCGATCTGACGGCCATGACCCGCCCGAACGGACTGACCGGCTACTTCAGCACGCTGGAGACGGTCCCCGCGCCCTTCCGGCGCACCGAGTACCACTCGCCGGGCAGCACCGGCTGGGAGCACGAGGTGTCCAGCAGCTTCCCGTGGGGCGAGTTCATGATCGACCCGAGGCGGACGTACGCGAAGGGGGAGCGGCGGACCGAGGAGTGGTACGGCGGCGTCCTCGCGCCGACGACCCCGCTCGACGACAGCGGCCGGCCGGCCCTCGCCGCCGAACGCCAGGGCGACCTGATCGGCGTGGCGCCCGGCTTCTGGGGCGACGGCCAACACCGGGGCGTGCAGGGGAGCTTCGGCGACATCGGCGGCATGACGCTGCGCCGGGCCGGCGAGACGATCGGCGAAAGCCCTTACCCCTTCGGCGTGTTCACGGTGCCTGCCGAGGAGTCGACGTACGAACTCACCCTGGACACCGCGAAGATCGGCCCTCCGGCCCGGGCGTGGAAGCGCTCGACGAGCACGAGGACGACCTGGTCCTTCCGCTCGGCACTGGACGAGAACGTGTACTCGCAAGGCATACCGATGCTGTTCCCGAGGTACACGCTGCCCGAGGACGGCCTCAAGACACTCCCCGCCGAGGACGGTCAGGCGATCACCCTCACGGCGACGGGCCACGCGGGCTACGAGCCCGGGGAGCTGACCGAGGTCGCGCTCGCCTACTCGTACGACGACGGCGGGACCTGGACCGACGCACGGACAGAACGGCAGGACGACGGGAGCTGGAAGGCGCTGGTGAACCACAGCGGAACGACAGGGAAGCCGGTCACACTCAGGGCCGTCCTGACCGACGCGAACGGCACCTCGGTCACCCAGATCGTGACCCGGGCCTACGACGTGCGCTGACGCGCGCGAAGGGGATCCGGGCCCGGGTCACCCAACAGTCGCCGGGCGGCTCTCCCGTGGGGGGTGGGGCTGCCCGGCGACCTGTGTCGCCCCTTGGGGTCGGATTTTCCGGATGCCCCGTTTTCATCCGGCCCGTGCGGTGGACAATTGGGGGCATGAGCCAGCAGGGGGGAAGGCCCACCGGTCACGAGGACGACTGGTGGGGGCAGCTGTACGGCGACTCCGCCGAGGACACGGGCGCCACGGCCGCGCCGGACTCGCTCGACGACCGGTTCGCCTCGGCTGCGGGGGTGTCGGGCAAGGGCGCTGCGGTTCCGGCGCCACGGGCGGGCGCGGATGCAGTGGACGTTCCGTCGACCTTCCCGCCCGGTCTGCCGAAGCCGCCGGGATTCGAGGTGGAGGCGCCGCTCCCGGAGCGCGCGACGCCGCCGCGTGAGGACGACGAGCCCCGCACGGCGACCCACGTGGACGTCCCCACCCTCCCACCGGCCCCCCTCGACTACGTGGGCAGCGGCCCACCCACCTACGCCCCCGAACCCACCGCTCTCCCGCCCGCGGACCCCGACGACCTCGACGACCTGGTCGCCGACACCGTCCTGGACGGCGCGCACTACGGCGCCTGCACCCTGCGAGCCGTCTCCCTGCGCGGAGACTCCGCCCGCTACCGGGGCGAACCCCGCCGCGACTCCCTGCTCACCGCCCGCTTCGGCACCGGCGAACACGCCCTGATCCTCGTGGCGATGGCGACCGGCGCCCGGGCCACCCCGAACGCGCACCGCGCCGCCGCCGAGGCCTGTCACTGGATCGGCCGGGCCGTCGGCCGCAGCCATCCGCAGCTCGCGGAGGACATAAGGGCCGCCCGGCGCGGCGACCTGAAGTCCGGCCTGCACCGCCTCACCGACCGCAGCCTCGGCAAACTCCGCGCCAGCGCCGCGGAACAGGGCATCGAACCGGAGGAGTACGCGGCGACCCTGCGGTGCCTGCTCCTTCCCGCCGACCCCGACTGCCGTACACGCGTCTTCTTCGGCGTCGGAGCGGGCGGACTGTTCCGCCTGCGGGACGGCGAGTGGCAGGACATCGAGCCCCGCGTCACAGACGCCACCGGCGAACCCGTCGTCGGCTTCGGCTCGTTGCCCCCCGAGACCCCCGAGGGCGACCGCCTCACCATGGACCTCGGCATCACCACACCCCCGAGCCCCTACGACCCGGCCCCCGAGCCGCCCCGCGAACCCTTCCGCTTCCGCGCCTCCGTCGCCCGCCCCGGCGACACCCTCCTGATGTGCACCGGCGGCCTCGCCGACCCCCTGCGCGGCGAACCCGAACTCGCCGCCCACCTGACCGGACGCTGGTCCAGCCCCGAACCGCCAGGGCTCGCCGAGTTCCTCGCCGACACCCAGGTCAGGGTGAAGGGGTACGCCGACGACCGTACGGCCGCCGGCGTGTGGGAGGCGTGAGGCGCGGACGCGCCCGGGACGGTACGGCTCAGCCGTACGTCACCCACTTGCGCGCCGAGGTGTCGTACTCGTATGCCGGCAGTCCTTCGGTGCTCGTCGTGCGGAACGGGCGGCCGTGGTCGTCGATGCGGACCGTGCCGGTGCGGCCCTGGGAGGACCAGTCCAGTTCGAGGTACCAGCTGCAGTCGCAGCCGTCCGTCCGCGCGTCGATCAGCAGCACCTCCGGGTCCTCCGCGGACACGCGGTACGGCAGCCGCATCGCCGGGATCGTCACGCCGGTGTCGTTGCCGTCGACCGGGCGGGCGATGGGCCGGTCCTTGTCGAGGTCGACGTCGAAGTAGCGGGGCGTCAGCGCTCCGCCGCAGCCGTTGTTCATGGCGTACGCGTTGCCCTCGGCGGGTGCCGAGCGGCCCACGACGCGTACCCGGAGCGCCTTCAGGACGACGGCCGTCGACGTCCGCCCCTGCACCCCGATCTCCACCAACGTCTGCCGTCCGTGCACCGCGCTCTGCGTGGCCGCCCACGCCGCGGCGTCCTGCGGGGCCGGCGGCGGGGGTACCTGCTGCGGGGACTTGGTGATGACGTAGTTGTGGCCGCAGCCCGCCTGCCAGACATGGGAGTCGACGCTCCAGGTGAGGGGGACACCGGTCGGGGGCGGCTCCTGGCCGGCTTCCTTCGAGGGCTTGCCGGAGCTCTCGGTGGGCTTCGCCGAGGGCTCCTTCGACGTGCCGACCGAGGGCGAGGGGCTGGTGGGGGAGGGGCTGGGGGACTTGGCCGACTTCGGGCGGGTGGTGGCCGCCTCCGTCGTACGGGGCGGATCGGTCGCCTGGACGGAATCGCTCGCCCGGGGGCGGTCGTCGTCCGGCAGGGCGGAGAGGCTGCCGAGCGTGGCGAGAAGGGCCGTCGCCACTGCTGCGGAGACCAGGAGGCGTCGGCGCCGGTACCAGGGGCGGCGGGGTGGCTCGGTCGATGCCGGTTCGTCGGGCATCGCGGAGGGGGAGGCGTCCGCGGATGAAAGGGCGTTGTCCGAGGGGGCGTTGTCCGCGGTAGGAGAGGCGGGCGCCGCCGCGGGAGGGCTCGCCGTCCGTGCCCGTTGGCGCGCCGCCACCGCCAGGATCCACAGCCGGTGCAGCTCCAGCCGCTCCTCCGGTGTCGCCTGGCACAGCGCGGCGAAGCGTTCCACGGGTGCGAAGTCGAGGGGGACCGCGTCACCGGCGCAGTAGCGGTGCAGCGTGGAGGTGTTCATGTTCAGGCGGCGGGCCAACTGGCCGTAGCTGCGGTCGGTGCGTTCCTTCAGGCGTCTGAGTAACGCCGCGAACTCCTGGACGTCGTCGTCCTGTACTTCCGACACAGTTCCCCCGTGTCCTCCCCGTCCCGGGACGGCATCCCAGGCACTCCATATACCTGCACGTCAGAAGGGCTGGGATGGTTCCACCGTCGCGGATCCGGCGGCAGAGCTTGCGGCCGCCCGCTGTGACGGCTGATGCTCTTGGTGTCGCACCGACCGGGCCGACGAGGCCTGGCGGGCCGGACGGACCATCCGGCGCCGGTGACGACCCTCTTTCCGATCTTTCACGCTCTCATCTCACTCACGGGGGACATCCATGCCCAAGCGCACCCGAGCCGGCATGCTCGCCGCACTCGCCGTCGCGGGCCTCGCCGCAGGCGCCGCACTCTCCGCCGCACCGGCCGGCGCCGCTACCAAGGCGCCCGCGCCGAAGTTCCTGTCGGCGTCCCAACTCCCGCCGCACCCCTCCTCCGCCTGGACCGCCGGGAAGGTCACCGACGGCGTCCCGGAGGAGATGCAGTACTGCTTCGGCGACGCGCTGCTCGCCTACGACTCCCGCCACCGCACCTTCCGCACCGACCTCGAGACCAATGCCCAGCAGCTCAACGTCGTCGTCGGCGACAACGCCAAGGCCAAGGCCCTCGCCACGCGCCTCAACAAGGAGATCCGGTCCTGCGCCGAACGCAGCGACGCCGACCCGGAGATCGAGGCCGAGTACCGGAGCTACGGCAGCCTGCCGGTCGAGGAGGGCGCCCGCGTCCACGGCGTGCACACCCGCGCCTCCTGGGGCGCCATGGACATCGCCCTCCTCTCCGTCGGCCGGGACGGCGGCACCGTCACCGTCGTGCAGTGGGGGCAGATGGGCGACTTCACGAGCGCGCCGGTGAAGGCCTTCAAGAAGACGACCACCACCGCGGTCAACAAGCTCTACTGACCACCACACCAGCGGGGCCGCCTCCCGGACGGGGGTCGGGCGGGCGGCCCCGCACCATCGAACAACCGATTTCCGGCCAGATTCGCCGCCCTCGGGCTCCCGCGCCGAGAGCGCCTCGGCGTCGAGCCCCAACCGCCACACCTCCGCGTCGGGTACGGCGATGGCGGCAGGCCGGAATCGGCGAACGGACCGATCCTCCCCCGCCAGGACCACTCCAGGCCCGTCGGCATCTGACCGTGCGTGACTGCCCTGGTCGGCCGCCCCTCCACAAGCAGATGAACCGCCTCGCCTCCCTTCGCCGGAATCCCGCCCCCGGCCCGGCGGCAGCGTGCGTCGCCGGTGGCCGACACGGTTCGGTCATCGCGTACGGCGACTCCCGGACGTCCGGTGGGTGACGTTCCAGGATTCATCCACCGGGCCCGGACTGCCGCAACCGTGGCCGAACACCCGGTCGTTGACGATTCGACATGACTGTCGGGGGTCCGACTGGGAAATGGTTCCCGTGAACGTGTTCGAGCAGGAGGGGAACCGACATCGGCACGCGGGCGGGGGTCATGAAAAGGCAGGCACGGGGAGGCG
Source organism: Streptomyces shaanxiensis (assembly GCF_039537145.1). Lineage (NCBI taxonomy): Bacteria > Bacillati > Actinomycetota > Actinomycetes > Kitasatosporales > Streptomycetaceae > Streptomyces > Streptomyces shaanxiensis. Next base: position 126,986 of record NZ_BAAAZY010000008.1, on the reverse strand, counting down.
GTCCCATAGCGTTCGGGGCCTCTTCGGTGGAGACGGTGGAGGACAGGGCCGCGAGCGCCGGGGAACACACGCAGACGCCTCAACTCAGGCGCAGACTCGGGCGGGCGGACCTGCGGGCCGTACCGGAGGCACGCAGGGCACTGCGCGAACTGTTACGGACCTGGGGGAGGCCCGGACGATCGGACATCGCCGAACTGCTCACCAGCGAGCTCGTCACCAACGCGATCGTGCACACCGACCGTGAAGCGGTCCTGACGGCCACCGTCGGACCGGGCGGACTCCGGGTGGAGGTGCGGGACTTCGTGGCCCGCCGGCCCAGACTGCGCGTACCGAACGCCGACGACGGTACGAACGGCAGAGGCCTGTTCCTGGTCCAGTCCCTCGCGGACGCCTGGGGTGTGCAGCCGCACGGCGTGGGGAAGGCGGTGTGGTTCGAGCTCGACGCGGGTGCGGCGTGACACGGACGCGGGTTCGGCGTGGCGACGTAACGACAACGGGAAGGGGCGCGACCCAGATCTCGGGTCGCGCCCCTTCCCGTCGACGAGAGGCGTGCGGCGTTCTCAGCCGAACTGCTGCTCGAGATCCTTGAGCTTGCGCTCCAGGGAGTCGAGTCGCGGCAGCGCCATTGTGTCGTCCTCCGCGGTGAGATCGACGGTCACCGGATCAGAACCGGTGCGTACGGGCTGCAGTGAGGGACGTGACCGTACGGGCAACTGTTCCGGCGTGGATATGGCAGGCTCCGCGGAGACTTGGGCCGAGGCGCGCTCCAGGGCCGCCTGCGGCTCGACGTGCCGTCCGCCGCCGCGGCCGACGAAGCCGCGGTGGCCCCGGCTGATGGCCTTCAGCTGGGCACGCTCCATGCGCTGCTGCTCGCGCCGGCGCAGGCGGGCCGTCTCCTTCTGCCGCATGTCCTCGCGGACCTCGTCGACCGCCTCGTCCAGGCTGCGCACGTTCTCCAGCAGCATCAGCGACCAGGCCTTGTAGGTCTCGCGGGGCGCCCGCAGCCAGCGGACGATCCGGATCTGCGGGAGGGGCCTCGGCACCAGACCCTGCTCGCGCAGGGCGGCCCGGCGGGTCTGCTTGAGCGCCCGGTCGAACAGCACCGCCGCGGACAGGGACATGCCGGCGAAGAAGTGCGGGGCGCCGTCGTGGCCGATGCCCCTGGGTGCGTGCACCCAGTTGAACCAGGCCGCGGCGAACGCGAACGTCCACACGAGTATGCGGGAGCCGAGTGCCGCGTCACCGTGGCTGGCCTCCCGGACGGCGAGTACGGAGCAGAACATGGCCGCGCCGTCGAGGCCGAAGGGCACGAGGTACTGCCAGCCACCGGTGAGGCCGAGGTTCTGCTCACCGAAGCCGACCAGGCCGTGGAAGGAGAGCGCCGCGGCAACGGCCGCACAGCAGAACAGCAGGACGTAGGAGACGGTGCCGTACAGGGCTTCCTTGCGCCGACGGCGCTCCTCGCTGCGCTCCCACGAGTCGTCCGCGCTCGTGTCCTTCCCCGCGGCCTTCCCGCGCCGGAGCACCGCTATCGCCGCCAGCAGGCCCAGGAGCAGGACGGCGCCCGGAAGCAGCCAGTTCAGCGATATGTCGGTCAATCTCATCTGGGGTCCCTTGCATTGGGATAGGGCGTAACGCCCGCCATATTGGCCCAATCCCACCGGCCCTCAGAGGGTTTCGGGGCAAGAGGCCGCCAAGGAAGTGCAAGGGGATGCCCAGGGCGGCGTTCTGCTCGAACTGCCGCTTGAGGGGCGGGAGTTGAGTTCGAGCAACACTACCCGTACGGGTGGTTCCAGGAAAAGTTCCTGCGCGGAGTGAGGAATTTGTGAAACGCCTGTAACCGTAACGGGTGTCGCGCTCTCGGGTGATCTTACGGCACGGCGGGTTACGGCCATGCCTGAGGGGGGCTCAGCAGATAGTGACGGGGCCTCAACCGGCAGCGGCCAGAAGCTTGGTGACCCGGTCCGCGTCGCAGGTGCGCGGGCAGGTGGCGCAGGTGTCCTCGGGGCGCACCGTGTAGAACATGCAGCAGCTCGCCCGGTCCCGGGTGGGCAGTGACTCGCCGTTGGGGCCGGTGAGTTCGCGGAAGGCGGCCGAACCGACGTACGGTTTCGTCGCGCCCGGCAGCAGCAGCTCCAGCTCGCGCCGTGCGCGGTCCTGCTCGCCGTCGCCGAACAGGTGGGCGACGTACCACAGGCCCTCCACGACCTCGTCGGTCGCCATGCCCCACAGGGCGCGTCCGCGTCGCCGCATGCGGGGTCCGAAGCCGCCGAGAACGGGTTCGAGGTGCTCGGCGATGGCCGTACGCACCTCCGCGCGCAGCGCCTCCTCGTCCGGTACGACCCTGGCGCCGGGCAGCGTCGCCGCCGGGTCGCCGGGGAGGCAGGCGAAGGTGGTGGGGCGGGCGGCGAGGCGGCCTATGGGGAGGCCGGGGGCCGTGCGGTCGTAGGAGACCTGCGTCACGGGGAAGCGGGGGACGCGGCGGAGCAGGAACCAGGGCACGGTGATCAGCAGGCAGGCGGGCCAGGCGTAGCGGTGCAGGCCGAAGCTGGCGACGACGTCCGGGCGTGCGGGCTGTCCGTAGTCGCGCAGTACCTGCGCGTCGTCCCAGGCCAGGAACGCGTCGAGGCCGGTGCCGCCCTCCGCGAGGGCTGTGGCGGGGATCCAGCCGCCGTGTTCGGGGAGGTGCTCGTCGCCGGTCGGCTGAGTGATGTCGAGCCCCGGGAAGGCCTCGGTGAGACGGGTGTACGCGTCCGCGAGGGCTATGGGGGGCACGGGCATGGGGCCGCCGATTCGCTCGACTTTAAAGGTAAGGCTTACCTTACCCAAGATCGCTGCGGTTTGAACTGTCGAGTTCTGCGCCTAAGGTGCTTGACGGGTGAGTAACAACCCGCCGTAATGACCTCAAGTACCGACACGTCCGGAGGAGGACCCGTGAAGCAGGGCGCGCAGGGCTCCGCGGAAACGGGGAATCCACAGCTCTCGCAGAGCCCGCGTGTTTCGCGGGTCTCGGATGCCTCGGGGGCGTCGGCTGCCGTGGAGGCGTCGGGTGTGCCGAGGGTGCCGCCGCAGGGTGGGGCCGGGGGCGTGGACCGGGGGCTGGGGTCGGGCCCGGGTTCGGGCGCGGGGCTGGGGTCGGGTCCTGCTTTGGGTTCGGTGTCGGCTCCTGTCCCGGGGCAGACACGGTCCCGGGGAACCTCGGGGACGTCGGGGGCGCCGACGGCTCGTGGTGAGCACACCCACAGTGAGCAGCCCATTCCGCGGCCGCGGCCGGTCCTTCAGCGGGCCTCGGTGCGGGGGCAGATCCTCGACGCGCTGCGCACGGCGCTCGTCACCGGTGACCTGGCTCCCGGGGAGGTCTACTCGGCTCCCGCGCTCGGCGAACGCTTCGGGGTCTCCGCGACGCCGGTTCGCGAGGCCATGCAGCAGCTCGCGCTGGAGGGGGCCGTGGAGGTCGTTCCCAACCGAGGGTTCCGGGTGGTCGAACGCGGGGCGCGGGAGCTGGCCGAGCTGGCCGAGGTCCGTGCGCTGATCGAGGTCCCGGTGATGCTCCGGCTTGCGCGCACCGTCCCCGCCGAACGCTGGGCGGAACTGCGGCCGTTGGCCGAGGCGACGGTTCGTGCGGCGTCGACGGGGTGCCGGGCGACGTACGCGGAGTCGGACCGCACCTTCCATCGCGCCGTGCTCTCCCTCTGCGGCAACGACCAACTCGTCCAGATCGCCGACGACCTCCACCGCCGCGCCCAGTGGCCCCTGGTGAGCCCCGCCCGCCCGACCGGCCGCGGCCACGCCGATCTCATCGCCGACGCGGCGGAACACACGGCGCTGCTGGACGCGTTGGTGGCCGGGGAGTTGGAGGTTGTGCGGGCGTTGGTGGGGGAGCACTTCGCGGGGGCGGGCTGAGGTTGTCGCGTGCCTTTCGGTGGGTGCGCGTCTGTGCCTGCGGCGCCTGTGCGGCCTTGGTGGGGGTGTGCGTAGCGCCTGCGGGTGGGTTGTGGGTCGGGGCCGTGCCGGGGGGGGTGTCCGTCCTCGGACCGGCGGTCACCTTAGGCCGGGAGGTGCTGCGTGTTGACGCCGGCCACTGCGGGCGGACACCCCCCGGCACGTCCCCTTGCCGCCGTACGCGGGTGCCGCGCCGTGGGGGTACGCGGCCGCCTCTCGACGCCGGCCCAGGCATTTCAGCCCGTCCGGCGTTCGAGGACAAGGGATCGCCGTCCCGATCCCCCACCCACCCCAGCGAGCCGTCACCTCTGGACGCCGCCCCAGGCAATTTCAGCCCGTCCGGCGTTTGAGGACGAGGCCCTTCGGGCCGAAGCGGGGGGCTGGGGGCGGCAGCCCCCAGGGACGGGACGGGTAGGGGCGGCGGGGGCGAGGAAGGGGCCTGGTCGGCTCACGCCGTCGCTGCCGCCCCCGGCGCCGGCGGAGCCAGCTGGTGGGCCAGCCATGTGGGGACGCCGCCCAGGAGGCGGAACAGGCGGCGGGCCTCCTCGCGCAGGCGCGACGCCTCGGGTTCGGCCTCCGCGTCGGCGAGGGAGGCCAGGGCGGGCGCCGTGCCCACCAAATAGCCCAGCTCCTCGCGGATGCGGAGGGACTCGGCGAAGCCGTGGCGGGCCTCCGCCAACTCGCCGTCCCGCAGGGCGAGTCCGGCCAGGTGACGCCAGGTGAAGGAGAGGAGGAGCGGGTCGGCGTGGGCCGTCGCGCCCGCGTGGGCCCGGCGATATGCCGCACGGGCCGCCTGGGGGGAACGCGCGAGGTTCTCCGCCAGCAGCCCCCGCCGGAAGTCCAGCACCGCCCGCCCCGCCGCCCCCGGAGGGATCAGCGCCGCCGCCCGCCCCAGCGCCGCCCGCGCCTCGTCGGCCCGGTCGCGCACTGAGTGCAGGGTCGCCGCGTAGGCAAGTTGCCCGCGTTCACAAGCGGCCGCCCCCCGCTCGTCGTCGCTGTGGGCCAGCGCCTCGGCCGTGCGCAGCGCGTCCTCGGCCTCCTCCCAGCCCTGCTCGGTGTAGAGACACCGCTCCACCAGCAGCGCGGCCCGCTGCAGCGCGGCCTGGGCGGTGACCGGCTGGAGCAGGGCCGCCGCGTCCGCCCAGCAGGCGCGTGAGCGCAGCCGCCATACCGCGGTCTGGAGTGGATCGTCACCGGCGGTCGTTCCGTTACCAGACATGGCGGTATGCGCCACCTCGCCCTCCCCAAGCTTCTGTCCTGCGGATCAGCTCGGGGTCGCGGGGCGCGGCACGCACAGCCGTGGCGGCGGCGTCGTCGGTTCGCCGCGGTAACGGCTGGTCGACACGGCTCCTCCGCCTCGCAACTGCACGCACCACGCCCTGCTCACCGGCGTCGCCGGGCACTGTCCCTCCAGCGCGCCATCGAGCTGTTGAGTGGTGGCGGCATCTCAGCACGAATCTCCGGGCCCGGCCAAGAGGGTGGGTGAAGGATTTCACAAAGTCGTGGGACAGGGACGGCACTTGGTGCCATCCCTGTGCCGTCCGTGCGAGGGGTTCCGCGAGGTCAACTCATCCGCAATGCCAAGAAGAAATCCAGCTTGTCCTCCAGGCGCGAGAGGTCCCGGCTCGTCAACTGCTCGATCCTCCCCACTCGGTAGCGCAACGTGTTGACGTGCAGGTGAAGGCGGGTCGCGCAGCGGGTCCAGGAGCCGTCGCACTCCAGGAACGCCTCCAGGGTGGGGATCAGTTCGGCGCGGTGGCGGCGGTCGTAGTCCCGGAGCGGGTCGAGCAGTCGTGCCGTGAAGGCCCGGCGGACGTCGTCCGGTACGAACGGCAGGAGCAGGACGTGCGAGGCGAGTTCCTGGTGGCCTGCCGCGCAGACCCGGCCCGTGCGGGCCGCCGCCACCCGGCGGGCGTGGCGGGCCTCCTCCAGGGCGCCGCGCAGGCCCTCCGCCGAGTGCACCGCCGCGCTGACGCCCAGGGTGACCCGGCCGTCGTCGTCCAGGCCCGCCGACAGCGGGTCCCGGATCGAGTCGAGGAGCGCGTCGGCGAGGATCCCGGCCTCCGAGCCGTCGTGCTCGGTGGAGACGGCCGGCAGGGGGACCAGCGCGATGGCCTCGTCGCCCATGTGGGCCACGGCGATGCGGTCGGAGGGTTCCGGGCCGGTTGCCAGGGGGTCCACCAGGATTTCCTCCAGGAGGGACTGGGCGATCGGGCCCGCCTCGATCTCGCCGCCGTCCCATTCGACGCGGGCCACGACCACCTGCCAGTGCGGGGCCGCGCCGAGGCCCGGCAGCAGCACCGGGGCCGCCACCCGCAGGCGCGCGGCGATCTCCGCGGGGGCCGCGCCCGTCTGGACCAGTTCCAGGACCTCCTGTGCGAGGCGGCGGCGGACCGTGCGCGCCGCGTCCCTGCGGTCCCGCTCCACCGAGATCAGCTGCGTGACGCCCTGGAGGAGGTCGAGCCGCTCCTCGGGCCAGTCGCTCGCGTCCGCCTCCACGGCCAGCAGCCAGTCCGACAGCACCGTCTCGCGCACGTCCCGTGCGGCCTGCGGGGAGCGGCCGCTGCTGCGGATCGGGAACAGGGAGTACGTCGTCGTGCCGAGGGTCATCCGGTGCGGGCCGCGGCGGCCCGTGCGGGCGGCCGACAGATGCTCCGCCGCCAGCCTCGCGCACACCTCGGCGGGCAGCGCCGGGGCCGCGACCTTCGGGTCCGCGATCAGCCGTCCGGTCGGCGACAGCACCCACGCCCGCAGGTCCAGGTCCGAGCCGAGGAGGTCGAGGACGACGTCCGGGCCGCCGCCCGCCGGGCCCGACGTCATCATCCGGCGGTGCCGGTCGACGACGGCCGCGAGGTCCCCGGCCCGCTCGCCGCTCACCTGCCGTACGACGTGCTCGGTGATCGTCGCGAACGCCACCGACTCGTGCACGGCGAACAGGGGGAGCCGGTGGCGGGCGCAGGCCAGGACCAGGTCGTCGGGTACGTCCCCGAGCTCGGCCTCGCCGGCCGCCAGCGCCACCACGCCGTTCTGCACCAGGAGGCGCACGAAAGGGTCGGAGTCCGCGGCGTTCCGCCGCCAGGCCAGCCCCGTGAGCACCAGCTCACCGCCCGAGAGATAGCGGCTGGGGTCCCTGAGGTCGGTGGTCATCACACCGCGCACGGTGCGGTCCAGCTCGTCCTCGCCGCCGAGCAGCTTGAGGCCCAGCGCGTCGGTGTCCAGCAGTGCGCGCAGCCGCATTCTCGTCGCCGCCGTTCTTTGTCTCGAAATCTACGATGGATCTATGAGGGTCGTGATGTGAGCGGCCCGTTCGAGGACCTGTGGGTGGTGACCGGCGTCTGCCGGGCTGTGTTCCGGCTGTGTCCCTGGTCACAAGGGCTGTGACGCACGTTTCCACGGAAAAACGAGGAGGTTACTGGTGGCCTCTGTTCATACGAATCTACAAGATGCCCGCCCTGGCCAGCCAACTCCTTCATGGTTTCCGTGACTGACCGGGTCGGAGTACGGCGCTGTGTACTGACGTCAGTCCTCGTTAACAACACATGAACGAGCCGGGCCCGGCGCACCTGATCTGGCTCAAACCGTACGACCCTCGAGACGAAGGAGAGAGTCGGTCATGGACTTCCTTCGCCCCGCCAGCTGGGGGGAGGCGCTCGCCGCCAAGGCCGAGCACCCCACCGCTGTGCCGATTGCGGGTGGCACCGATGTGATGGTCGAGATCAACTTCGACCACCGCCGGCCCGAGTACCTCCTCGACCTGAACCGCATCGGCGACCTCGAGGAGTGGGAGGTCGGCGAGGACAGTGTGCGGCTCGGGGCCTCGGTCCCCTACACGAGGATCATGGAGAACCTGCGCGGCGAACTGCCGGGTCTCGCTCTCGCCTCGCACACGGTCGCCTCCCCGCAGATCCGCAACCGCGGCGGCGTCGGCGGCAACCTCGGCACCGCCTCCCCGGCCGGCGACGCCCACCCCGCCCTGCTGGCGGCCGGGGCCGAGGTCGAGGTCGAGTCGGCCGAGCGTGGCACCCGGCTGATCCCGATCGACGCGTTCTACACCGGCGTGAAGCGCAACGCGCTCGCCGCCGACGAGCTCATCCGGGCCGTGCACATCAAGAAGGCCGACGGGCCGCAGCAGTTCTCCAAGGTGGGGACCAGGAACGCCATGGTCATCGCCGTGTGCGCCTTCGGTCTCGCGCTGCACCCCGAGACGCGCACCGTACGGACCGGGATCGGCTCGGCCGCGCCCACCCCCGTGCGGGCCAAGGCCGCCGAGGAGTTCCTGAACGCGGCGCTCGAAGAGGGCGGCTTCTGGGACAACGGCAAGATCATCACCCCGTCGGTCGCCAAGCAGTTCGCGGACCTGTGCTCCGCCGCCTGCAACCCGATCGACGACGTCCGGGGCACGGCGAGCTACCGCCGCCACGCGGTCGGCATCATGGCCCGCCGCACGCTGACCTGGACCTGGGAGTCGTACCGCGGCACCGCCGCTCACACGGAGGGGGTCGCCTGATGCGCGTCAACTTCACTGTCAACGGACGTCCGCAGGAAGCCGACGACGTCTGGGAGGGCGAGTCCCTGCTGTACGTGCTCCGCGAGCGGATGGGGCTTCCGGGCTCGAAGAACGCCTGTGAGCAGGGCGAGTGCGGGTCCTGCACGGTCCGCCTCGACGGCGTGCCGGTGTGTTCCTGCCTGGTCGCCGCCGGTCAGGTCGAGGGCCGTGAGGTCGTCACCGTCGAGGGGCTCGCGGACTACGCCAAGCAGCGTGCCGAGGGCGGCTGCGCGACCGGTGCGTGCGGTACGTCGCTTCAGGCCGCCCAGCAATGGGCGGCCGAGGGGCAGGACTCGCAGACCGGCGAGGGCACCGAACTCTCCACGATCCAGCAGGCGTTCATCGACGCCGGTGCCGTCCAGTGCGGCTTCTGCACCCCGGGTCTGCTGGTCGCCGCCGACGAGATGCTGGAGCGCAACCCCAGCCCGAGCGACGCGGACATCCGCGAGGCCCTCTCGGGCAACCTGTGCCGCTGCACCGGCTACGAGAAGATCATGGACGCGGTCCGCCTCGCGGCTGCCCGGCAGGGAGAGGCGGTCTGAGCCACATGCCCACCAACGGCGCTCCCACCAAGATCACCCAGGGGTCCAGGACCAAGGGCGGCATCGGTGAGTCGACCCTCCGCCCGGACGGCACCCTCAAGGTCACCGGCGAGTTCGCGTACTCGTCCGACATGTGGCACGAGGACATGCTCTGGGGCCAGATCCTCCGGTCGCCCGTCGCGCACGCCGAGATCGTGTCCATCGACACCAGCGAGGCCCTCGCCACGGCGGGCGTCTACGCCGTCATGACGTACGACGACCTGCCGACCGACGTGCGGAACTACGGCCTGGAGATCCGGGACACCCCGGTCCTCGCGCACGGCAAGGTACGCCACCACGGCGAGCCGGTCGCCATCGTCGCCGCCGACCACCCGGAGACGGCCCGCCGGGCCGCCGCCAAGATCAAGGTCGAGTACCGCGAGCTGCCTGTCATCACCGACGAGGCCTCCGCGACCGCCCCGGACGCGATCCTGGTCCACGAGGGCCGCGACGACCACCACGCCGGCCATGTCCCGCACCCGAACATCGTGCACCGCCAGCCGATCTTCCGCGGCGACGCGGCGGAGGCCGCGAAGCGGGCCGACTTCGTCGTCAAGGGCGAGTACACCTTCGGCATGCAGGACCAGGCCTTCCTCGGCCCGGAGTCCGGCCTCGCCGTGCCGGACGAGGACGGCGGCGTCCACCTCTACATCGCCACCCAGTGGCTGCACAGCGACCTGCGCCAGATCGCGCCCGTCCTCGGCCTGCCCGAGAGCAAGGTCCGGATGACGCTGTCCGGCGTCGGCGGAGCCTTCGGCGGCCGCGAGGACCTGTCGATGCAGATCCACGCCTGCCTGCTGGCGATGCGCACGGGCAAGCCCGTCAAGATCGTCTACAACCGGTTCGAGTCCTTCTTCGGGCATGTCCACCGCCACCCGGCCAAGCTCTCCTACGAGCACGGCGCCACGAAGGACGGCAAGCTCACCCACGTCAAGTGCCGGATCGTGCTGGACGGCGGCGCGTACGCCTCCGCCTCCCCGGCGGTCGTCGGCAACGCCTCCTCGCTCAGCATCGGCCCGTACGCGGTCGACGACGTCGACATCGAGGCCCTCGCCCTCTACACCAACAACCCGCCCTGCGGTGCCATGCGCGGCTTCGGCGCGGTCCAGGCGTGCTTCGCCTACGAGGCGCAGATGGACAAGCTGGCCGACGCCGTGGGCATGGACCGGGTGGAGTTCCGGCAGCTCAACGCCATGGAGCAGGGGACCGTCATGCCGACCGGGCAGCCGGTCGACTCCCCGGCCCCGGTCGCCGAACTCCTGCGCCGCGTCAAGGCGATGCCGCTCCCGCCGGAGCGCCAGTGGGAGAGCAGCGAGGGCGCGGACGTACGGCAGCTGCCCGGCGGCCTCTCCAACACCACGCACGGCGAAGGTGTCGTACGCGGCGTCGGCTACGCGGTCGGCATCAAGAACGTCGGCTTCTCCGAGGGCTTCGACGACTACTCCACCGCCAAGGTGCGCATGGAGGTCGTCGGCGGTGAGCCCGTCGCCACCGTCCACACCGCGATGGCGGAGGTCGGCCAGGGGGGTGTCACCGTCCACGCGCAGATCGCCCGCACCGAGCTGGGCGTCGCCCAGGTGACGATCCACCCGGCGGACACGCAGGTGGGCTCGGCGGGTTCGACCTCGGCCTCCCGGCAGACGTACGTCACCGGTGGCGCGGTCAAGAACTCCTGCGAGCTGGTCCGGGAGAAGGTCCTGGAGATCGGCCGCCGCAAGTTCGGCTCCTACCACCCCGCCTGGGCCACCGCCGAGCTGCTCCTGGAGGGCGGCAAGGTCGTCACCGACGGCGGCGAGGTCCTCGCCGACCTGGTCGACGTACTCGAAGGCGAGGCGGTCGAGATCGAGGCCGAATGGCGGCACCGTCCGACCGAGGCCTTCGACCTGCGCACCGGCCAGGGCTTCGGCCACGTCCAGTACTCCTTCGCCGCGCACCGCGCCGTCGTCGAGGTCGACACCGAGCTCGGCCTGGTGAAGGTGATCGAGCTGGCCTGCGCCCAGGACGTCGGCAAGGCCCTCAACCCGCAGTCCGTCGTCGGCCAGATCCAGGGCGGTACGACCCAGGGTCTCGGCGTGGCGGTCATGGAGGAGATCGTCGTCGACCCCAAGACGGCGAAGGTGAAGAACCCCTCCTTCACGGACTACCTCATCCCCACGATCCTCGACACGCCGACCATCCCCGTCGACGTGCTCGAACTCGCCGACGACCACGCCCCGTACGGGCTGCGGGGCGTCGGCGAGGCCCCCACCCTGTCGTCGACCCCGGCCGTCCTCGCGGCGATCCGGAGCGCGACCGGGCTGGAGCTAGACCGGACGCCCGTACGACCGGAACACCTCACCGGCACGGCGTAAGGAAACCCAGCAGGAACTCTCCGGGCGGCGCCGGGAACGTCACACTTCGCCGCGCCGCCCGGAGTACCCAGTTCGTTCGTCTCGGGCCGTCCCCCGGGTCGTGCGGCCGCAGCACCTTCCCAAATCCCGCAATCTTCCACGCAACACGCGGGTGCCCCTTTGAACCTTGGGAGTAGGCCCACATGACCCAGCAGTCACTTGAGCCGGCGACCACAGCCGAAGACGCGGGAGAAGGCACCCGCGTCCCGGCCGGCAGGTCCTGGCTCGACCGGTACTTTCACATAACGAAGAGAGAATCCACGGTCGCGCGCGAGGTGCGCGGCGGCGTCACCACCTTCATGGCGATGGCGTACATCCTCCTGCTCAACCCCCTCATCCTGTCCGGCAAGGACGCGGCGGGGGACACCCTCGCGCAGAAGGCCCTGATCACCGCGACCGCGTTCGCGGCGGCCTTCACCACGCTGCTGATGGGCTTCTTCGGCAAGGTGCCGCTCGCCCTCGCCGCCGGCCTCTCCGTCTCCGGCGTGCTCGCCTCGCAGGTCGCCCCGCAGATGACATGGCCGCAGGCCATGGGCATGTGCGTGATGTACGGCGTGGTCATCATGCTGCTGGTCGTCACCGGCCTGCGCGAGATGATCATGAACGCGATCCCGCTCGCGCTCAAGCACGCGATCACCATGGGCATCGGCCTGTTCGTCGCGCTGATCGGCCTGGTGAAGGCCGGCTTCGTACACCAGGGCGAGGCGGCCCTGCTGAGCCTCGGCCCGGCCGGTGAACTGGCCGGCTGGCCGGTCCTGCTCTTCGCGGTCACCCTGCTCGCGATCTTCATGCTCCAGGCGCGCGGCATCCCCGGCGCGATCCTGATCGGCATCGTCGGCGGCACCGTGCTCGCCGTCATCCTCAACGCACTCGACGTCATCGACCCCAAGCAGTGGGCCAGCGGCGCTCCCGAACTGCACGGCAGCGCGGTGTCCATGCCGGACTTCTCGATCTTCGGCAACGTCGAGTTCGGCGGCTGGGGCGAGGTCGGCGCCATGACGGTCGGCATGATCGTGTTCACGCTCGTGCTGGCCGGGTTCTTCGACGCGATGGCGACGATCATCGGCGTCGGCACCGAGGCCAAGCTCGCCGACGACAAGGGCCGGATGCCGGGCCTGTCCAAGGCGCTGTTCATCGACGGCGCGGGCGGTGCGATCGGCGGCGTGTCCGGGGCCTCCGGCCAGACGGTGTTCGTCGAGTCGGCGACCGGCGTGGGCGAGGGCGCCCGTACGGGGCTCTCCTCGGTGGTCACCGGCCTGTTCTTCGCGGCCTGTCTGTTCTTCACCCCGCTCACGGCGATCGTGCCGGGCGAGGTCGCCGCGGCGGCCCTGGTGGTGATCGGCGCCATGATGATGATGAACGCACGGCACGTGGACTGGGCCGACCGGGCCACCGCGATCCCGGTGTTCCTCACGGTCGTGATCATGCCGTTCACGTACTCGATCACCGCGGGCGTCGCGGCCGGCGTCATCTCCTACGTCGCCATCAAGATCGCTCAGGGCAAGGCACGGGAGATCGGGGCATTCATGTGGGCCCTGACAGGCATCTTCCTGGTCTTCTTTGCCCTCAATCCCATTGAGAGTTGGATGGGGGTGCACTAGCCGTGCGCCGGTCGGTGTGAACCGCCCTCCGCACAACCGCTGTTAAGGAGACCGACAGATGCTGGACATCGCCGAAGAGCTGCACCGGTGGGTCGAGCAGGGACGTGACTTCGCCGTGGCCACCGTGGTGGCGGTCGGCGGCAGCGCACCCCGCCGGCCCGGCGCCGCGCTCGCGGTGGACGCCGACGGCACGGCGATCGGCTCGGTCTCCGGCGGCTGTGTGGAGGGCGCGGTCTACGACCTGTGCCGACAGGCGCTGCAGGACGGCGAGACCGTCCTGCAGCGCTTCGGGTACAGCGACGAGGACGCCTTCGCGGTCGGCCTGACGTGCGGCGGCGTCATCGACATCCTCGTCACGCCGGTACGGGCCGCCGATCCGGCCCGCCCGGTGCTCGCGGCCGCGCTGCGGGCGGCCGCGGGCGGGGAGGCGGCGGCGCTGGCACGGATCGTGTCCGGGCCGCAGGACCTGATGGGCCTCGCCCTTCTGGTCGGCCCCGACGGCTCCTACGAGGGCGGCTTCGGCGCCCACCCCGAACTGGACCGCACGGTCGCGGCGGAGACGGCCGCGTTCCTGGACGCCGGCCGCACCGGCACCCTGGAGATCGGCGAACAGGGCTCGCGCTGCGGAGCCCCGCTCACCGTGCTCGTCGAGTCCTCGGTCCCGCCGCCCCGGATGATCGTCTTCGGCGCGATCGACTTCGCGTCGGCGCTGGTGCGGATCGGGAAGTTCCTGAACTACCACGTGACGGTGTGCGACGCCCGCCCCGTCTTCGCGACGAAGGCCCGCTTCCCGGAGGCCGACGACATCGTCGTCGAGTGGCCGCACAAGTACCTGGAGCGGACGTCCGTCGACGCCCGGACGGTCCTGTGCGTGCTCACCCACGACGCCAAGTTCGACGTACCCCTGCTTCAGCTCGCCCTGCGCCTCCCGGTGGCGTACGTGGGCGCGATGGGCTCGCGCCGCACCCACCTCGACCGGAACGAGAGACTGCGCGAAGTCGGCGTCACCGAACTGGAGTTGGCCCGCCTCCGCTCCCCGATCGGCCTGGACCTCGGCGCCCGTACGCCCGAGGAGACGGCCCTGTCGATCGCCTCCGAGATCGTCGCCAACCGGCGCGGCGGGAGCGGCGTCTCACTGACCGGCGCGCACACGCCGATCCATCACGACGCCGCGTCCACGTCGTCGTCGCCGGCGGGGCGGATCGGGTCGGTGGCCTGAGCCCGCGGCACCGGCTGGTCGGGCCAGGAGAAGGCGTACGCCGCGTCACCGCCCCGGCCGATCCTGACGTACCGCAGGAGCTCACGGACGATCCCCGCGTTGCCCATGGCCCACCCGGTCTCCGGTTCCAGGTCGCTCGGGGTGGCACGGAACTCGACGTTGGACCAGCGGGCGCCGTCGGCGTCCCGGGTGGCGTGGGCGGCGATGTCCGCGACGAGGACGTCCGCGAACCCGGGGGAGTCCCCCTGCTCGGCGATCCGGTCGCAGGCTAGGGCGAGCACGCCCGCGGTGCCGCAGCAGCGGCCGTTGTTGTCCCAGAAGCCGGGGCGCAACCGGCCGGGCAGACCCGAGTGAGTGACGGTGTGCCAGCAGCGGTCGGCGAGGGCCGACCAGGTGGGGTCGGCGGTGACGTCCCGCAGCAGCCGGAAGACGTGCGCGTCGCCGGCCGGGCCGTGGCACCAGCCGTAGCTGTGGCGGTCGATCAGGTCAGGGGCGCGCTGCGGGTCGGAATGCGGCACCAAGAACCCCTCGGGGCCGCCCTCGTCGCGGGCCACGACATCCGCGACCCCGGCCAGCCCCAGCTCGGCGAGATCCGCACGGCCGGTCGCCGACCCGACGGCGGCCAACGCGTACGCGATCCCGAGCGTGCCGTGCGACATGTGGTGCAGCCGCGACTCGACACCCCGCCGGAACTCCCATGTGACGCCCGCACTCGTCGTGTCGGCCGTCCGCGCGTACGGCTCCAGCGCCAGTACGGCCAGCTCGGCGTCGCCCGCCGCCAACGCGCCCAGCCCGATGCCCGCGTTGCCGCCCATCAGCTCGAACAGCTCGCCCCAGCGCGTCCCGTCGAACCGTGACCGCACCCGGTCGAGCGCACGAGCGGCGGCCACGTCGGCGTCCGGTAAGCCGAGTTCACGGTGGACGGTCCGCAGGACGAGCGCGATGCCGGTGAGACCGAAGTACAGCGAGTCGTCCGGGTACTCGTCGACCACGTCCACGAGGGAACGCGCGGCGCGCAGCGCGAGGTCGGCATACGCGTCGTCACCGTAGTGCCGCCACGCCTCCAGCAGCACCGGCACGACCCCGGCCGTACCGTTGTAGAACATCGGGTCGACCTCGGCGTCCGAGCCCCGGACGGGCCAGCCGAGCCCACCGTCCCCCGTCTCCCGCGCACCCGAGAGCATCCACCGCAGCCCGTCCACGGCCAGCGCCTCGACCTCGTCCGGCCTCATGCCCGTTGCCTCAGCCTCCGTCATGGCGCCCACTCTGGCACGGCGGCTTCCGGGGCCTCACGCCCGCAGCACGAAACACCGCACCCCGCCCCCTTCGAGGTCGTACCACTCACCACGCCCCCACCCCTGCGTCACGACCGCCACGTCCTCGGCCGTCACCCCGATGTACCGACGCCCCTGAGGGAGCCGTTCGGCCAGAGGCGTCGTCACCACCCACACCCCGCCGGGTGCCAGCAGCTCCCGCACCCGCTCCCCGACCGCCCGCTTGTCCGCCATGAAGGCGAGGACGAGCCGCATCGCCACGAGGTCGAAACCGGCGCGCGGCAGCCTGGCCCGCACCTCGGCCGCGTCCTCGAAGTCCAGGTGGCTCACACGCAGTCGGGGCTCCAGATCCGCGTACCGGTCACGGGTCGCCGCCACCGCGGCGTCCGACCAGTCGACGGCGAGCGTGTCGTAGCCGAGACCGGCGAGTGCGGCGGCGTAAGTGCCCAGCCCGCAGCCGATGTCCAGGGCTCGGGCGCCCGCGCGGGGCGGCACCGCCTCGCCGAGCAGCCGCAGTTCCCGCTCACGGACGCCCCGAAAGCCTCGCCCCCGCGCGAAGTGGTCGTCCCAGCCGGCTCGTTCGACGGCCGTCACGCCCGCCTCAGCAACCGGTTCATCGCCCGCCCGAACACATACCTGGCCGCCCGCTCCACCACACCGTCCAAGACCCCCGGCACGAACCGCACCCGCAGCTCCTCCCGCCACACCACCCGCGCACGTCCGCCCGGCCCGGGCCGCACCTCGATCTCGGCCCAGCCCGTGATCACGCGGCCGCGCTTCTCCAGCCGGCACCGGCCCGGGGTGTCGTCACCCGGGGGCTGCCACACCGTGACCTCCATCGGGTCCTCGAAGGAGAGCGGGCCGAGGCCGGAGCGGGCCACGAAGCGTGTGCCCTCGTGGGTCGGTTCGGGGGTCGTGACGCGGACGCGGGTCAGGGGGACGACATCGGCATGGCGGGGCCACTCCGTCAGGCGGCGCCACGCCTCCGGGAGGGGGAGCGGAACCGTGCGTTCGAGGAGGAAGTTCGCCACGCGGGCGATCTTACGGAACGGTCCTGTGGAATCCGGGCTGGTCACGGCGCGGTCGTATACGGGTCGTGCAGGCGGTCCAGCCGGATGTCGGCGGGCAGGCGTACGTGAGGTGAACTCGGCTTCGGACACCGTGCCCAGCCCCTACGCTTCCCCCCAAGGGTGGGCATTCCGCCCACCTTCAGGGGGAGTTGATCGTCATGCCACTGAAGACCTACGGCGTACTGATCGCACGGGCCGTCGACACCCGGCGCGAGGGCGCCGACGACACACCGCACTACCAGATCCACCTCACCGACGACGGCGGCACGGACTACCGCGCCGCCGTCAACGTCCTCTCCCAGCAGCAGCCCTCCGAGCTGCTCTACTTCGTCAGCGAGGACTTCCGGCACCCGATCACGGACCGGCTGGCGGGGCTGGGCAGCGGCTGGCACACCCTGCCGTCCGGACCCGGCGGCCCGAACCTCGACTACGTGCGCGGCAACCTCTTCGACCCGGCCCTGATGCGGAAGCTGCCCCCTGACCTCGAAGGCCCCGACAACGACCTCGCCGATCTCCTCGACCACTCCGTCCGCCGCGCGGTCGCCGACCCGGAGGCCCGGCTGTACCTGTTCGGGGAGCGCTGGGGGCCCGAGGCCAGGGTCAAGGACAAGGTCTTCGGCTTCCAGCCCGGCAACGGCGTCCACGACATCCACATGAACCAGGGCAACAGCCGCCGCTTCCGCGACGACGACGGCGTCTGGCAGGACGGCGGGATGCTCATCCACTTCCCGGCGCGGTCCCGCTGGGTCGGCATCTTCCTCGCCTTCCAGAGCCAGTCCTGGAGGACGGACGACGTCACCGGCCATGCCGTCGAGGACGTCGACGGCTCACGTCCGGTGCCCGGCACCCGGCCCGTCCGGATCGTCGCGGCCCTGGTCAACCCGCGCGGCCCGGCCCCCGAGGCCGAGACGGTGACCCTTCTCAACGCCTCGCCCGACGCCGTCGACCTGACCGGCTGGCACCTCCAGGACCGGCTCGGCCAGCGGTCCGCCGTCCCGCCCGGCCCGCTCGCCGCCGGTGCCTGCCTCACCGTCCGCCTGAGCGGGGGCGCCCAACTCGGTAACCACGGCGGGGAGATCAGCCTCCTCGACGCCAGGAGGAGCAAGATCGACGGTGTCTCCTACACCGCCGAGCAGGCCGGGCGGGAGGGCTGGTCCGTCGTCTTCTGACGGAGCGCGCGGCCCAGGGGCGGCCGTCGGTACGCCGTCTACCGCACCCGTACACCCGTACGGCACGATGAGCGCGACCCGCACCACCGTCGGGGAGGGCGTCTCGTGGACGATCAACTGCACGGCGTACGCGACGAGTTGCAGCGCGATCCCTACCCGCACTACGACCGCGCCCGCCGTGCGCCGGGACTGACCCGTGTCCCCGAGCTCGATGCCTGGCTGGTCGCCCGGGACGCCGACGTACGCGAAGTGCTGCGCAGGCCGGAGGACTTCTCGTCGGCGAACAGTCTCCTGCCCGACGTGCTGCCCTCGCCCGCCGCGCTCGCCGTCCTCGGCGGCGGATTCGGCGGGCGGCCCGTCGTCGTCACCTCCGACGGTGCCCGGCACCAGCAGTTGCGCGCCCCCATCGTCCGCGGGCTGTCCCCGTCCCGGGTCGCCGCCGTCCTGCCCTACGCCGCCGAGCGCGCCGCGGCTCTGGTCGACGCCTTCGCCCCGGACCCGAAGAACGGCCGGGTAGAGCTGATGTCGGCCTACGCCCGGCGTCTCCCCGGCGACGTCGTCGGCAGGATCGTCGGCCTCGACCCCTCCGACGTGCCGGCCGTCGTGCACGGCGGTCATCGCGCCGAGGAACTGCTGTTCCGTCCGCTGGGGGAGGACGAGCAGATCGCCGCCGCCGAGGACGTCGTGGCGATGCAGCACATCCTCGACCGGTACGTCCGCGAGCGGGCCGCGCGTCCCCGGGAGGACCTGGCCACGGAGATCGTGGCGTCGGTCACCGAGGGCACCGAGGGCACCGAGGGCGAACTCACCCTGGAGCAGCGGCACGAAGCCGTCGCCCACCTACAGAACCTGCTCATCGCGGGCCACCTGACGACCACCGCCCTGATCGGCACGACCGTCCTGCACCTCCTGCGGCATCCCCGTCAGTGGGAGCTGCTGTGCGCCGAGCCCGACAGGATCCCGGCGGCGGTCGAGGAGGCCGCCCGCTACGACACCGCCCTCCAGGGCTTCCGCCGGATCACCACCCGGCCGCTCACCCTGGCCGGCACCGAACTCCCCGCCGGGGCAACGGTGTTCGTGGCCTTCGGCGGGGCCAACCGCGACCCCGTCCGGCATCCGCAACCCGACGAGTTCGACATCACCCGCACCCCGGAGCGCCACCTCGCCTTCGGGTTCGGGGCGCACGGCTGCCCCGGCGCACAGCTCGCCCGCGAACAACTGCGCCTGACACTGGGCGAGTTGACCAGACGACTGCCGGGGCTGGGGCTGGCGGCGGACCACCGGGTCACCATGCGACCGACGATGATCCACCGCTCCCCGTACCGTCTGCACCTCACCTGGTGAGACGCCTCACCGGGTCACTGCCCTGAACGCCTCACTGGGCGTAGAACGTGGCGTCGGCGCGGTCCGTCGCCGTGCTCGGTGACTGCAGCTGCAGCAGGTAGTTGTAGTGCCGGACGTAACGCCCGGCGTTGTTGTACGACTCGTACGACACCCCCGCCGAGTCGGACAGCCCGGCCCGCTTGTAGAAGCTCGCGTCGGCCGCGAACTGCGTGGTGCCGTCGTTCTTCTCCAGCCACACCTCGAAGTTCTTGTGCCGCAGGTAGTAGCCGGGGAAGTTGGCCGACTCCAGCGACACCGTGCCGCTGCCGGTCAGGCCGGTCACGACGCGGAACTGTGAGTCCGCCAGCGGGGAGACGTTGGCCTCGATACGGGCCCGGTACTCCCAGTGCCGGATGAACCGGTCCGCGAAGTTGTACGACGAGAAGCGTTGCGGCGTGACCCCGTCGGCCACCGGGATGCCGAAGTCGGGGGTGCCGTCGGCCTTCCAGTACAGCTTCTGGACGCGGGTGCGGCGGTTGGGGTCGTTGAGCGGGTCGCCGCTGATGTTCTTGTAGTCGCGGTCGTGGTAGACGAGGATGTCCGACTTGCCGTCCTCGGACGTGGTGAAGCTGTTGTGGCCCGGACCGAACTGGCTGGTGGCGTCGTTGCTCTTGAAGACCGGCTCGGGGTTCTTGGTCCAGGACGCCGGGTTCATCAGGTCGGCGGTGGCGTCGGCGGTCAGCAGGCCGAGGCAGTAGTTGGCGTCGGTGGCGCTGGCGGAGAAGGTCATGAAGACCTTGCTGCCGTGCTGGATGAAGGCGGGGCCCTCGTTGACGGTCGCTCCGACCTTCTCCCAGGCGTGGGTGGGCCGGGCGATCATCACCGGACTGCCGCTGATGGTCCAGGGGTTGGACATCCGGGCCAGGTAGATGTTGGTGCCGGCGCCGACTGCGGGGTCGTTCTGGGCCCAGCTGAGGTAGCGGGTGCCGTTGTGCACGAACGTCGTGGCGTCGAGCGAGAAGGTGTCCAGCGGCAGGGAGATGCGGCCCTTCTCGGTCCAGGTGCCGGTGAGCGGGTTGGCGGAGCTGGTCTCCAGGACGTACGGCCGGATTCTCCACTTGTCGTTGGACCAGCCGGCGGTGAAGTAGACGTACCACTTGCCGTCGATGAAGTGGATCTCCGGGGCCCAGATGTGGGCGCCCATCTCACCGCTGGCGTGCTTGGTCCAGATCGTGGTCTCCGGGGCGGTGGAGAGCCCCTGAAGAGTGGTGGCCCGGCGCATGACGATCCTGTCGTACGCCGGAACGGTCGCCGTGAAGTAGTAGAAGCCGTCGGTGTGCTTGAAGATGTGCGGATCGGCGCGCTGCAGCGCGATCGGGTTGGTGAAGGTCACGGCGGGGGAGGCGGGCACGGCCGCCTCGGCGGCGGGACCGGGCCCGGCGAGGCAGGCCGCGAGGGCCATCAGGACGGCCGTGAGCAGCCGTATGGCGTTGCGTCTCAAGGTGCTTCTCCAGTGCGGGAGTTGGAAGGAAGGGATCAGGTCGTGGGCACGAGGCGCCACTGCTGGCAGTTGTTGTTCAGCCACGTCCACTGCCGTACGTCGGTGCCGTTCGTGGTGCCGCAGTCGGCGACGTCGGCGACCTTGCCGGTGGACTCGTTGACGATCCGGACGTAGTCGCCGGAGGCCGTGAACACCAGGCGGTAGCGCTGGCACTTGTTGTTGAGCCACGACCACTGCCGGATGTCGGCGCCGTCGGAGGCGGAGCAGTCGGCGACGTCCATCACCTTGCCGGTGGCGACGTTGACCAGGCGGTTGGTGTCGTCGCCGAGGTCCTCGACCTTCCACTTCTGGTTGGTCCCGCCGGTGCAGGTCCACTGGAAGATGTTCGTGCCGTCGGCGCTGTTGCCGCCGTTCACGTCCAGGCACTTGCCGCTGTTGCGGTTGACGAGGGTGTACGCCGTGGGGGTCGTCGCCGTCTCGCCGGACGGGCCGGGAAGGGTGGTGCCGAGGGCGACCGGCGTACCGAAGTTCGGGGTGCCGTCGGCGTTCCAGGTGAACTTCTGGGCGCGGGTGGTGCGACCGTTGCCGCAGCCGCCGTTCGACGCGGAGTTGGCGTGGTAGACGATCCAGTTCTCGGTTCCGTCGGGCGAGGTGAAGAAGCCGTTGTGGCCGGGGCCGTACACGCTGCCCGCGTCACTGCGCTGGAAGACCGGCGTCTGCTTCTTGGTCCACGAGGCGGGGCTGAGCGGATCGGAGCCGGTCAGCTCCAGCTGGCCGAGCTTGTAGTCGGCGGTCTGGCAGGAGCTCGCGGAGTACGTCAGGAAGGTGCGGCCGCCCCGGTACAGCGGCTCGGGGCCCTCGTTGACGGGGTTGCCGGAGCGTTCCCAGTCCAGGGTCGGGCTGGAGATGATGGTGAAGGTGTTGCTCGCGAGGGTGTACGGGTTGCTCATCGGCGCGATGACCAGGCTCTGTGTACTGCCGTTGATGAACCCGCTGCCGACCAGGTACAGCTTGTTGTTCGCCTGCAGCACGCTCGCGTCGATCAGCCAGCCGCCCGGCGTGAGGTTCGACCCGGTGAGCGAACCCTTGTAGGTGTACGGCCCCATCGGGTCGGTTCCGGCGCTCTCCAGCACATGCGTGCGCTGCGAGTCGCAGCAGGCGACGCCGCTCTGGCCGGCCGAGTAGTACACGTACCAGCGGCCGTTGAGGAGGTGCATCTCCGGCGCCCAGAAGTTGGTGTTGCGCGTGGACGTGGTGTCCGCATACACCTGCACGTTGGGCGCGGTGGCGAGACCCGCGAGCGTCGGCGACTTGCGGATGCCGAGGACGCCGGTGAACGTCGTGGTGATCAGGTAGTAGTTGCCGTCGTGGTACTGCAGCCACGGGTCGGCGCCCTTGAACGACTTCAGCGGATTCGTGTACAGGCGGCCCTCCGCCGCGGACGCCGGCTGCGTGGTCGCCACCAGGGCCAGCAGCGCGGTGAGCACGCAGAGGATCAGTGATCTGCGGCGTTTCCTGAGCGACGGGTGAGACATCCGGGGCATACGAGACCGTCCCTGTCCGCAATTCTGTCCGAGATTTCGAACGGAGTTCGTGATTCCGATCGTGACTGGGTCAGAAGATAAAAGTGGGACATGTCTCCGTCAATGGTTTCGTCATACGTGCTTTACAAACCCGCGTGCGGACGCACGCCCGGCGCGGGTGTGCGATGGTGCGCTTGCCCGTTCAGGTGATCAACCGACGGATGGCTCCCGGAGTCCCAACTGCCCCCGTATCCAGGGCATATGGAAAATCACCGCGCGTCTGACGGCCCGACTTCCCTCTCCCGGCGGAAATTCGCGACCGCGTCCGCCACGACGGCCGCGGCCCTCGCCGCGTTAACTCCCGTGCCGGCGGTTGCCGCACCCGCGGCGCCCGCCGCCCCCCACCGACCGAAGTCCACCGCAGACTGGGACACCTGCCTGGCCGTCGCCCGTGCCCTGCTGGTGGTCGACGAGCACGACCGGCCCCTCGTGCCGCAGTACCGCAAGATCCTCGACTCCGGGCTGCCGCGCACGGCGACGAGGACCGCGAGAAAGATCCTCGTCGTCGGCGCCGGACCGGCCGGCCTGGTCGCCGCCTGGCTGCTGAAGCGGGCCGGGCACCACGTCACTCTCGTCGAGGCCAACGGCAACCGCGTCGGCGGCCGTATCAAGACCTTCCGCACCGGCGGGCACGAGCACGCCGCGCAGGCGTTCGCCGACCCCGCGCAGTACGCGGAGGCCGGCGCCATGCGCATCCCCGGCAGCCATCCGCTGGTGATGCGGCTGGTCGACCAACTCGGCGTGAAACGCCGCCGGTTCCACCTCGTCGACGTCGACGGCGAGGGCAAGCCCGTCAACAACGCCTGGCTGCACGTCAACGGCGTCCGCGTGCGCCGCTCCGAGTACGCGAAGGCACCCCGCAGGATCAACCGCTCCTTCGGCGTCCCGCGCGAGCACTGGGACACACCCTCCGGCACCATCCTGCGCCGCGCCCTCGACCCGGTACGCGACGAGTTCAGCACCGTCGGCCCGGACGGCAAACGCGTCGACAAGCCGATGCCCGAGCGGGTCAAGGGGTGGGCGCGGGTCGTGCAGAAGTACGGCGACTGGTCGATGTACCGCTTCCTGACCGAGGAGGCGGGCTTCGACGAGCGGACCGTCGACCTGATCGGCACCCTGGAGAACCTCACCTCACGGCTGCCGCTCTCCTTCATCCACAGCTTCATCAGCCAGTCGCTGATCAGCCCGGACACCGAGTTCTGGGAGCTGGTCGGCGGCACGGCGACCCTCCCGGACGCGCTGCTGAAGGAGGTCGCCGACGTCCTGCGCCTCGACCGGCGGGCCACGCACATCGAGTACTGGGCCCCCGGCCGGCCCGGTGCCGACGACACCTCCCACGTCGGCGCCAAGGGCCCGCACGTATGGATCGACACCGTCTCCGAGGGCCGCGACGGCAAGGTCGTGCGCGAGGAGTTCACCGGCGACCTCGCGATCGTCACGGTGCCGTTCTCGGGACTCAGGCAGGTGCAGGTCAGCCCGCTGATGTCGTACAGGAAGCGGCGTGCGGTGGCCGAGCTGCACTACGACAGCGCGACCAAGGTGCTGCTCGAATTCGGCCTGCGCTGGTGGGAGTTCACCGAGGCCGACTGGAAGCGCGAACTCGACGCCGTACGTCCCGGCCTCTACGACGACTACCGCAAGGGCAAGGCGCCCGCCGACGGCAGCCTCCTCGGCGCCCACCCGTCCGTCCCGGACGGCCACATCAGCGACGCCCAGCGCGTGCACTACGCCGCCAACCGTTGGGGCACCCGCGACCAGCCCGAGGCGGCGCACATCATCGGCGGCGGCTCGGTCTCCGACAACTCCAACCGGTTCATGATCAACCCCTCGCACCCGATCGAGGGCAGCAAGGGCGGCGTCGTCCTCGCCTCCTACAGCTGGGCCGACGACGCCTCCCGCTGGGACTCCCTCGACGAGGACGCCCGTTACCCGCACGCGCTGCGGGGCCTGCAACAGGTCTACGGCCAGCGCGTCGAGGTGTTCTACACCGGGGCCGGGCGCACCCAGAGCTGGCTGCGCGACCCGTACGCGTACGGGGAGGCGTCCGTGCTTCTCCCCGGCCAGCACACGGAACTGCTCGAAGCGATCCGCACCCCCGAGGGCCCGCTGTACTTCGCCGGGGACCACACGTCGGTGAAGCCGTCGTGGATCGAGGGTGCGCTCGAGTCGGGCGTGCGGGCGGCGCTGGAGGCGCACGGGGACTGAGCCCCCGTGCAGCTGGGCGGCGTCCGCCTCCGCCCTGGCCCGTACCGCGTCGGCCGGATCCCATCCCCGGCGCGGTACGGAGGCCGGCAGCAGGCGGGTGTGCGGGTCCTGGGGCGCGCCCGGCACCTGGTCCGTCGGGCCCTGCTCGACCACCGTGCCGCGCCAATCACAGCGCGGCCGGTCCGCTCTCCGCGCTCCCCGCCAGCGGCTGTTCCGTCCAGATCACCTTGCCGTGCGCCGAGTACCGCGTGCCCCAGCGCTCGGCGAACTGGGCCACCAGGAACAGCCCCCGGCCGCCCTCGTCGGTCGTCGCCGCGCTGCGCAGATGCGGAGCGGTGCTGCTGCCGTCGGAGACCTCGCAGATCAGGGCGCGATCGCGGATCAGGCGGACGCGGATGGGGCCGGTGGCGTGGCGCAGGGCGTTGGTGACCAGCTCGCTGAGGATCAGCTCGGTCGTGAACGCCTCCTCCGCCAGCCCCCACTCGTCCAGCGTCCGCGTGGCCGCCGCCCGGACCCGGGCCACCGCGGCGTGGTCGTCCGGGACGTCCCAGGCCGCCGTGCGGTCGGGGCTGAGCATCCGCGTCCGGGAGACGACGAGGGCGACGTCGTCGCGCGGGCGCTCCGGCAGCAGGGCCTCCAGGACCGCCTTGCAGGTCTCCTCCGGTGTGCGGCCGTGCGTCGGCGGCGCCGCGGCCAGTGCCCCGCGCAGCAGCTCCAGCCCCTCGTCGATGTCCCGCGCCTGGTGCTCGACCAGCCCGTCCGTGTACAGGACCAGCCCGCTGCCCTCGGCGAGCCGCAGCTCGGTCGCCTCGAAGGGCAGGCTGCCGCTCAGGCCCAGCGGCGGCCCGCCCGGGACGCTGGGGAACTCGACCACGCCGTCGGGGTGGACGAGGGCCGGTTCGAGGTGGCCGGCGCGGGAGAGGGTGCACAGCCCGGTGGACGGGTCGTACACGGCGTACAGGCACGTCGCTCCGGTGACCGGCGCGATCTCTCCGTCGCCGCCCTCGTCCTGGTCGATGCGGGCGACCAACTCGTCCAGATGGCCGAGGAGTTCGTCGGGCGGGAGGTCCAGGGTGGAGAAGTTGTGGACCGCCGTACGCAGCCGCCCCATCGTGGCCGCCGCGTGCAGGCCGTGCCCCACGACGTCCCCCACGACCAGCGCCACCCGCGCCCCCGGCAGCGGGATGACGTCGAACCAGTCCCCGCCGACGCCGCCCTGGGCCGCGTGCGCGGGCAGATAGCGGTAGGCGACGTCGAGGGCGCTCTGCTCCGGCAGGGCCCGGGGCAGCAGGCTGCGCTGGAGGGTGTCCGCCAGGGTGTGCTCGCGGGTGTAGCGGCGGGCGTTGTCGATGCTGACGGCGGCGCGCGCCACCAGTTCCTCGGCGAGGGAGACGTCGTCCGGCTCGAAGGGCTCGGGGCGGTCGGCGCGCCAGAAGGTGGCCATGCCCATGATGACGCCGCGGGCGCGCAGCGGGACCGTGAGCATCGTGTGGATCCCGAAGTCGACGATCCTGCGGGCGTTGTCGGGATCCAGGTCCTGCCAGCCGGAGAAGGCGGGCATGTCCGCCTCCAGCACGGTCCTGCCCGTGCCGAAGCCGAAGGCCTGGGGTGTGGCCGGGGCGAAGTGGATCAGCTCCCCGATCGGGAAGAGCGGGCTGCCCTCCCGCACACCGCGGAAAGCGACCCGGCGCATGTCGGTGCGGCCCTGCTTCGGCTCCCCGCCGCGCAGCACCGGATCCGCGAGATCGACGGAGACGAAGTCGGCGAACCGCGGCACCGCGAAGTCGGCCAGCTCCTGCGAGGTGCGCGTGACGTCGAGGGTGGTGCCGATCTCCAGCCCCGCGTCGTACAGCAGCTTCAGCCGCTCCTGTGCCACGTCCGCCCTGCCGGTCATGGTCCGCAGCTCGGTGGTGTCCCGCAGCGTCGCCACACTGCCGGGCGGTCCGCCGTCCCGGTCGGTCGAGCGCTGGCTGACGGCGAGCAGCCGGCCCTGCGTGAGGTGCACCTCGTCGGTGGCGTCCCGGCCGGAGGCGAACAGCCGGGCGAGGTCGCTGCCGATGCCCAGGGCAAGACAGGGCCGCCCCTCCGCGTCCGGGGTCAGCCCGAGCAGCCGGCGCGCCTCGTCGTTCGCGAGCGCCAGGCGCCGCTTGCCGTCCAGGATCAGCACGCCCTCCCGTACGGCGTGCAGAACGGCGTCGTGATGCTCGTACATCCGGGTCATCTCGGCGGGCCCCAGCCCGTGCGTCTGCCGCAGCAGCCGTCGGCTGACCAGCGCGGTCCCGGCGGTGGCGAGGACGAGCGCGACGGCCGCCGCGCCGAGCAGCATCGGCAGCTGGTTGTCCACGACGCCGCCCACGCTGGCCAGCGTCACCCCGGCGGCCACCAGGCCTACGACGCTGCCGTCGCCGTCGGTCACGGGGACCACGGCCCGCACGGACGGCCCCAGGGTTCCGGTGTACGTCTCCCGTACGATCCCGCCCGCCGCGGCCGGGGCGATGGTGCCGACGAAGTGCTGGCCGATCCGGTCGGGGTTGGGGTGGGTGTAGCGGATCCCGCCCTTGGTCATCACGACGATGAAGTCCACCTCGGTCGCCCTGCGGGCCGCCTCCGCACGCGGCTGGAGCAGTGCGGTCGGGTCCGGGTCCGCCAGGGCCTCGACGACACCGGGCGCGTTCGCGAACGCCTCGGCCACGGCGAGGGAGCGGTTGCGGGCCTCCCGCTCGGTATCGGTGCGGACCTGCAGCACCAGGGCCACCACCGCGGCGACGACGAGGAGCGCGACGATCGCCGCCTGCAGCACGAAGACCTGCCGGGCGACGGTACGCGCGCTCAACAGCGAGCGCAGGCGGCCGAGGAATCCGGCCATGCCTCTTTTTTAACACCGTTGGGTGGGGGTGGGCAGGGTTACGGGGGCAGGTTCGGATCGGGCGGTCAGCCGATCTGGGGTGAGTACGAGTCCATGTGGTGGGACTCGGTCGGTGCGTGGGGGACGGGGGCTTCGGGGGCGGTCGGCTTGTGGAGGAGGAGCAGGGCCGCGTCGTCGTGGAGGCGGCCGCCCACGTGGGCCAGCAGTTCGTCGTGGAGGGCGGTGACGGTGTGGGACGGCTCGTCGGAGGTGTGCCGGGCCAGGCCGTCGGCGAGCGGGTAGAACTCGCGGGCGTGGTTGCGGGCCTCGGTGACGCCGTCGGTGTACAGCAGCAGCTGGTCGCCGTCGGCGAAGGGCAGCACCTGCAGCGTGGGCGTCTCGCCCGAGAGCGTGCGCAGCCCGAGGGGCGGCGCCGGACGGTCCGGGTCGACCGGGACGACGGCGGAGTCGCGCACCAGCAGCGGCGGCGCGTGGCCGCAGTTGACCACCTCCAGTTGCCCTTCCCGCGGGTACCCGGCGACCACGGCGGTGACGAAGTCGTCGCTGCCCAGGTTGCGCGCCAGGCTCCGCTCGATCCGCGCGACGACGGCGAGGAGGTCGGGTTCGTCGTAGGCGGCCTCACGGAAGACCCCGACCACGAGGGCGGCCGTCCCCACGGCGGGCAGCCCCTTGCCGCGCACGTCGCCGACGATCATCCGCACCCCGTACGGCGTCGACACGAGCGCGTAGAGGTCGCCGCCGATCCGGGCCTCCGCCGCGGCGGCGCTGTAGCGCACGGCCACCCGGAACGGCCCGACCGTCGCCGGTATGGGCTGCAGCAGCGCGTGCTGGGCGGCCTCGGCGACGGAGCGGACCGCCGCCAGCACCCGCTCGCGCCGCCCGCGCAGCGCGCTGGCCAGGCATCCCGCCAGGGTGACGGCCAGCAGCGCGGCCAGGACGACCGCCAGCTGGTCGTCAGGAGCGTCGTCACGGATGCCGAGGACCGCGCCCACGGCCGCGCCCAGCAGCCCCACACACAGGACCCCGCGCGGCCCGTTGGTCGTCGCGGCGAGCGCCGGTCCCGTGGCGAGCAGCGGCAGCCAGGTCATCCCGGAGCCGCCGAGGAGGTCCACGAGCACGACGGCGGAGACCATCACGATGGGCAGAAGGGGCAGAGCGGCGACCAATCGCCTCGGCCAGTGATCGTGACCATGGTGCGGGGCCTGACTCATGTCTCGTCCGCTGTCCTCACCTGTGCGGGGGATCCTGCACCCGGGGTGGGGGTGCATGAACCCATGAAATGTCCGTTTCGTCTAGGAAACGGGTTCGACCCCGGACGGGACAAGGCGCGGGATTTCAGATAGTGAGCGACAGCCCTCTGGTCACACGGCTCGCGGTCGGGATCAGCCGCGCCCTGACCTCCTCCAGCCGGGAGAGCCGGTCCTTGCGCAGCGAGACGCCGAGCGAGCCGAGCGTGGTGCCGCTGTAGACGGGCACCGCGACACAGACCGTGCCGAGGGAGTACTCCTCCATGTCCGTGACGGCCGGCGCCATGGGCGAGGAGTCGATCCGCCGGATCAGCTCCGGAGCATCGGTGATCGTCCTGGGCGTGAGGTCGGAGAGGGAGTGCCGGGACAGGTACTCCTTGCGCGCCTCGGTGTCCAGCTCGCGCAGCACCGACTTGCCGAGCGCCGTGGCGTGCCCGGCGTCCTCGAACCCCACCCAGAGATCGACCCGGGGAGCGCGCGGCCCGTCGACGATCTCGGCGACCCGGATCTCCCCCTCCTCGTAGAAGGTGAGATAGGCCGCGGTCCCCAGCTCGTCCCGCAGCGCGGCGAGCGTGGGCCGGATCCGGCTGAGCAGCGCCTGCGTACGGCCCGCCGTGTGCAGCGTCTGGAGCCGCTCGCCCAGGATGAACCCGCCGTCGGCGAGCTTGCGCACGTATCCGTCGTGGACCAGCGTGCGCAGCAAGTGGTACGCCGTGGCCAGGGGCAGGCCCGTCTCCCGGGCCAGCTGCTTGGCCGGCGCGCCGTTCTCGTGCGCACTCACCGCCTCCAGCAGGCGGAACGCGCGCTGGACGGAGCTGATGAGCGTAGGGCCAGGGCCGCTGTCAGCACCCATAGGAACAGGGTGCTCCGGGCGCGGCGAGGGAGCAACCGCCGGGCGTGGTGAGTGTGCGACTCGGGTGGGGAGTATGCGCCTAGAGAACCCGCGCGACGAGCAGCGCGACGTCGTCGTGGTCGTCGGGATGGCGCAGGCCGTACAGCAGGAGGTCGCAGATCTCCTCCAGGGGGCGGCTGGGTTCGTCGAGGAAGCCGAGGAGGACGTTCAGACGGTCGTCGATGGGGTGGAGGCGGGTCTCGACGAGGCCGTCGGTGTAGAGGACCAGCAGATCCCCGGGGCCGAGGGCGACGGTGGTGCTCCCGAAGGGGATGCCGCCGACGCCGAGCGGGGCTCCGGCGGGCAGCTCGAGCAGCTCGGGCGGGTGGCCGGGGCGGGACAGCGCGGGCGGCATGTGTCCGGCGTTGGCGATCTGGCACCGCCTGGTGCGGGGGTCGTACGCGGCGTAGAGGCAGGTGACGATGTAGTGCTCCAGATCGCAGGTGATCTTGTCGAGGTGCTGGAGCACGGCGCCGGGTTCGAGGTCGAGGTCCGCGTAGGCGCAGGTGGCCGTGCGCAGCCGCCCCATGGTGGCGGCGGCGTCGATGCCGTTGCCCATGACGTCGCCGACGACCAGGGCGGTCCTGTCGTCGGCCAGCGGGAGGACGTCGTACCAGTCACCGCCGACCTCACTGGTGGCCTGGGCGGGCTGATAGCGGGAGGCGAGCTCCAGGCCGGTGTGGTGCGGGGCGTGGTCGGGCAGCAGGCTGCGCTGCAGGGTGAGGGCGGTGTTGCGCACGCTCTGGAACCAGCGGGCGTTGTCGATGGCCACGGCGGCACGGCTGGCCAGCTCGCTCGCCAGGACCACGTCGTCCTGGTCGAACGGCACCGGGTTGCGGGTCCGCTTCAGATCCAGGGCGCCGAGCACCTCGCCGTGGGCGATCAACGGCACCGCGAGATACGAGTGGACGCCGGCCCGCGCCAGCAGGGAGGTGGCCTCGTCGTCCCGGGCGATGCGCCGCAGATCGTGCTCGCCGACATGACGCACCAGCACCGGCCGGGCGGTGTGCACGCACAGGGTCACCAGGCGGTCGCCGTCGTAGGCGGCGAGGTCACCGGGCGGGTCGGCGGCGCGCAGGGCCACGCTGGGGTAGGCCGCCTTCAGGGCGAGGGCGCGGAACAGCTCCGGGCCGTTGTCCGGCCTGCGCATACGGCGGCAGGCCAGGGCGGAGTCCAGGACGTCCACGGCGACCACGTCGGCCAGCTCGGGGGCGGCGATCTCGGCCAGCTCGCGGGCGGTCTGCTCCACCTCCAGCGTGGTGCCGACGCGGGTGGAGGCGTCGGCGACGAGGGCGAGCCGTCGCCGGGCCCGGTCGGCCTCGGCGGCCGCGCGGTGCCGCTCGGTGACGTCGACGAACGAGATGGCCGCGCCCAGGACCCGCCCGCCGGAGTCGTCCAGCCGGTAGAACGACAGCGACCAGGCGTGCTCGTGGTCGGGGTCGGCCGGCGGTCGGCCCACGTGGTACTGGTCCAGCAGCGGGGTGCCGGTGGTGAGCACCTGGCGCAGGGCGGACTCGATGGTGTCGATGTCGGGCAGCGGCAGGGTCTCCCGCAGCCGACGGCCGATGTGCTCCTCGGCCGGGGTGGCGTCGATGCGCTCCAGTGCCGGGTTGACCAGCAGATAGTGCAGGTCGGGATCGAGGAGGGCGATACCGATCGGGGACTGGTTGATCAGCCGCTCGCACAGCGCCAGGTCGGTCTCGACCCGCTGGAGCAGGGAGTGGTCGGCCGCGATGCCCAGCGCGTAGACGTCGCCGAGATCGTCCAGCAGCCGCATGTTGCGGAACTCCGTCAGCCGGGTGCTGCCGTCCTTGTGCCGCACCGGGAAGGCGCCGGCCCAGCTGCGGCCGGTCTCCAGCACCTCGGCGAACAGCTTCGCCACGGCCGGCAGGTGCTCGGGCTGGATGAACAGCCGCGCCGCGTACGTGCCGAGCGCCTCCTCGGAGGTGTAACCGAAGAGGTCCTCGGCCTGCGGCGTCCAGAACACGATGCGCCCGGCGGCGTCGACGACCACCGCGGCCACGCTCAGCACGTCCAGGAGGCCGGTCGGACGGGGCGGCGGGCCGTACCCGCCACCGTCGGGTTCGTAGGACTCGGATTCGGATTCGGATTCGGCTGTCATCCCAGCTCCTCCGCCACAGACCGGCACACCCTGCCGCCCCGCCCACACCCGGGTACCACGACAACGCCGACCGGGCACCTCCATGCTCCCTCCGCTACTGCGCCTTGCCCAGTCAGGGTGGGGCGGGGGCTTGGGGGCGGGGGCGGAGCCGTCAGTCGGCGCTGCTCAGGGGCGGGGCGCCCCGTTTGCGGAAGGTTGGTCTCGACGCGTTCGGCGTGATCCCCGGCGTCGGTGGCGTCGCCATGGGGCCGAGGACTGTGTGTAGACCACGGCTGCCTCCACCCGCGCGCAGACCGGAGCCCCCCGCCCCCACCCCTCGCCCAGCCCACGCGCGCAGCCCCGTCCTCCGGGCGGGACAGTGGTCGTCGGCCCGTGCACATCGGGCGGACTAGCAGGAACATGGTCGTGTACGGGACGGGACCCATGGACGCTGCGTGAGGACCCATGGATGCACCGCGAGAAGAACCGGACGCGCTCACGTCCGAAGGACCGCGCGCGCTCTTCGACGCGTCCTCCGACGCGGCGGCGGTGGTGTCCGGTCACGGCGTGGTGCTCGGCTGGACCAAGGCCGCCGAGGAACTGCTCGGCCACCCCGCGTCGGAGATCGTCGGCGGTCCGGCCGCGCGCCTGCTGGCGATGCCCGGCGATCCGGTGCGGGTGGCCGGTGTCGCGGAGCGCTGCCGTGCCGGCATGGGGTGGAGCGGCCTCATCCCCCTACGGCACCGCGGCGGCCGCCGTATCGAGGCGGACCTGCGCGTCTCCGCGTCCTTCCGGATCGGCGCGGACGAGTGCTTCCTGATCTCCGCACGCGAGCAGCGCCAGCACTGGACGGTGGACCAGTCCGTCCTCGACGGCTTCCTGACCCGCTCGCCGGTAGGCATGGCCATGATGGACACGCAGCTGCGCTACGTCTGGCTGAACGACACCCTGGAGCGCTTCGGCGGAGTGCCCCGCGAGCAGCGCCTCGGCCGGCGGCTGAGCGAGCTGCTGCCCGGGCTGCAGGCGGAGACCATCGAGGGCCTGATGCGCAAGGTCATCGACACCGGAGTCCCGGTCACCGACTACGAGTACGTCGGCTGGAGCTGGGCCGATCCGCACCGCCAGCACGCCTACTCCACGTCCTTCTTCCCGCTGGTGGACCCCGACAACTCGATCACCGGCGTCTGCTACATGGTCCTGGACGTCACCGAGCGGTGGAACGCCCGCCAGCTGCTCGCGCTGGTCAACGAGGCCGGCACCCGGATCGGCACGACGCTGGACGTGCTGCGCACCGCCCAGGAGCTCGCCGACTTCGCCGTCCCACGCTTCGCGGACTTCGTCGTCGTGGACCTGCTGGAGCCCGTTCTCAGCACCGAGGGGCACGGAGCGTGGCTCACCGACGCGGGACCCGCCCCCGTCAAGCCGGTGATGCGCCGGGCCGGCCTGAGCTCGGTGCGCGAGGGCGCCCCCGAGGCCGTGGCGCAGGTCGGGGACCGGGTGGACTTCGTGCCCCCGCCGCACGACGCGCATCTGCTCATCGACGGCGAGCCGATCCTCATCCCGGTCCTCGACCCGTCCGACGAGCTGTGGGCCACCGAACAGCCCGAGCGGGCGGCCAGCATGCGCGAGTTCGGCCTGCACTCCCTGATCTCCGTGCCGATGCGGGCCCGGAACACCGTCCTCGGCCTCACCACATTCGTACGGTCGCTCAACCCCGTGTCGTTCCAGCCCGACGACGTCCTGGTCGCGCGCGAGCTGGTGGCCCGAGCGGCGCTGTGCGTCGACAACGCCCGCCGCTACACCCGGGAACACACGGCGGCGGTCACCCTGCAGCGCAGTCTGCTGCCCCAGGCCCTGACGGGCGGTACGGCGCTGGAGGTGGCCTCCTCCTATCTCCCGGCGGACGCGACGGGCGGGGTCGGCGGCGACTGGTTCGACGTGATCCCGCTGTCCGGCGCCCGGGTGGGCCTCGTCGTCGGCGACGTCGTCGGCCACGGCATCACGGCGGCCGCGACCATGGGCCGGTTGCGCACCGCCGTGCAGACCCTCGCCGACATGGAGATGCCGCCCGACGAACTGCTGGCGCACCTCGACGACCTGGTGCTCCGCCTCAGCGAGGAACAGCCCGACGAAGCGGTGACCGGGACGGCCGACGAAGCGGTGGCCGGGGCGGCCGAGGCGGCCCACCGGAGCACGACCGCCTTCCTCGGCGCGACCTGTCTGTACGCCGTCTACGACCCGGTGACCCGGCGCTGCACGATGGCCCGCGCCGGACACCCGCCCCCGGTCGTCATCACCCCCGACGGGCAGGTCTCCTTCCCCGAGCCCCCTGCCGGGCCGCCGCTCGGCCTGGGCGGGATGGCGTTCGAGGCCGCCGAGATCGAGCTCGCCGAGAACAGCCTGTTCGGCCTCTACACCAACGGCCTCGTGGAGGCGGCCGACGGCGACGTGGAACGGGGCATGTCCCGGCTCGGCGATCTGCTCTCCCGCCCCGAACTCGACCTCGGCGCACTGTGCTCGTCCGCGGTCGGGCAGCTGGTGCCCGTGCCGCAGCCCGACGACATCGCCCTGCTCCTGACGCGCACCCGCGCCCTGGGCGCCGAGCACGTCGCCTCGTGGGAGGTGCCCGTGGACCCGGCCGCCGTCGCCGACGTCCGGGCCCGGGCGACCCGCCAGGTGGAGGCCTGGGGCTTCGAGGAACTGGCCATGACGACGGAGCTGATCGTGAGCGAGCTGGTCACCAACGCGATCCGCTACGCCGAACCCCCCATTCGCCTACGGCTGCTCCGCGACTCCCGGCTGACCTGCGAGGTCGCCGACGGCAGCAGCACCGCGCCACGGCTGCGCCACGCCCGCAGCATGGACGAGGGCGGCCGCGGCCTGTTCCTGGTGGCGCAGCTCGCCCATCGCTGGGGCGCCCGCTACACGGCCGACGGAAAGATCATCTGGGCCGAGCAGGAGATCCCGTAGGGATTTGACGACAGCACGGCGACAACGGGCAGCGGCAACGGGGCAGCGGCAACCTGGCGGCGACGACAGGGCAGCCCGGACCCGTCAGTGCCCGCCCGCCTCGGGAGCACGCCGTACCCCCATCGCGGCCACCAAGGCCCCGACCACGCACAACACCCCGGCGACCAGCACGCTGGTGTGCACGCCGTTCATGAAGGCCTCGTGGCTTCCCTCGACCACGGCTGACCTGAGCCGGTCGGGCATGTCACCGGAGACGGGGGCCACCCCCATGGCCACCGCGTCCTTCGCCTCGCCGAG
The DNA here is from genome assembly GCF_039537145.1 of Streptomyces shaanxiensis. Lineage (NCBI taxonomy): Bacteria > Bacillati > Actinomycetota > Actinomycetes > Kitasatosporales > Streptomycetaceae > Streptomyces > Streptomyces shaanxiensis. The sequence continues at coordinate 92,209 of NZ_BAAAZY010000008.1, read as the reverse complement.
ACCCTGCGCGGCCGGTGCGGGCACCCCGGCGGAGGTCAGTTCGCCGGTCAGGGTGGAGCCGACCCGGCTGCTGATGAGGGACACCAGCACGGAGGTGCCGAGCGCGCCGCCGATCTGCAGCGCGGTCGCCTGCAGACCGCCCGCCACACCGCCGTCCTTGACCGGCGCGTTGCCGACGACGGCGTCCGACGAGGACGCCATCACCATGCCCACACCCAGACCGAGCGCGATGAACGGCGGCCACATGGTGGTGTACGAGGAGTCCGCGCTCCAGCTGAGCATCGTGAAGCAGGCGACGGCCTGGAGCGCCATGCCGAGCGGCATCGTGAACCGCGGCCCGAACCGGTCGGTGAGCGCCGCGCCCAGCGGGGAGGCCACCACCGACGCGAGGCTCAGCGGCAGGGTGCGCACACCGGCCTCGACGGGACTGAAGCCGCGCACGTTCTGGAGGTAGAGCATGACGAAGAAGATCACGCCGAGCAGCACGAAGAAGTTCAGCGCCGTGATGACCGTGCCGATGGTCAGCGCCGGGTTGCGGAACAGGCGCATGGGCAGCAGGGGCGAGGCGACCCGGGTCTCGTAGACCCCGAAGACGACCAGCAGCACCACTCCGGCGGCGATGGCCCCCAGCGTGCCACCCGAAGTCCAGCCCCATGTCTCGCCCTTGACGACGCCGAACACGACGGCGAGCAGCCCCAGCGCCAGCAGCACGACGCCGACCATGTCGAACTTCTCGTCCGCGGCGTCGGTGTTCCTGCTCTGTGGCAGGACGACGCCGCTGAAGACGAGCGCGATGACACCGATGGGGGCGTTGATGTAGAAGACCGACTCCCAGTTGACGTGCTGCACGAGCAGGCCACCGACGATGGGGCCGAGCGCGGTCGAGACCGAGGAGACCATGGCCCAGATGCCGACCGCCATGCCGAACTTCCGCGGCGGGAAGACGGCCCGCAGCATGCCGAGCGTGTTGGGCATCAACAGGGCGCCGAAGAAGCCCTGCACCGCGCGGAACGCGATGACGCCCTCGATGGACCCGGCGAGGCCGATGGCGACGGACGCGACGGTGAAGCCGGCGACACCGACCAGGTAGAAGGTACGGCGGCCGAACCGGTCGCCGAGCTTGCCGCCGAGGATCAGGGCGGCGGCGAGGGCCAGCAGGTAGGAGTTGGTGACCCACTGGAGGTCGGCGGTGGAGGCGCCCAGGTCCCGGCCGATCTCGGGGTTGGCGATCGAGACGACCGAGCCGTCGAGGCCGACCATGAACAGGCCGAAGGCGACGGCGATGAGGGTCAGCCAGGGGTTGGCCCGCGGACCGCGGGGCTGGTCTGAGGGCGGCGCGGGGGTGGGCGGGGCGGCGGAGTCGGTGGTCGCGGAGGGCATGACTGTGCCTGTCCTTCGTGAGTACTGGAAGAAGAGCGCGGATCAGCGCATGGGGCGGTGAAGGTGCTCGGTGAGCGCGTTGAGCGCGCCCAACGCGGAACCGAGGGCGTCCAGTTCGCCGTCGGTCAGGGCGCGCAGCGCCTGCGCGAGATGGGCACTCATCAGGCCCGAGACCTCGGCGAGCCGCTGCCGTGAGATCGCGGTGAGGTGCAGGTGCGCGACCCGCTTGTCGGCGGGGTCCTGCCGGCGTTCCAGCATCCCCTGCTCGGTCATCTGCGTGACCAGCGCGCTGACGTTGTTGGGCTTCATCAGCAATGCCTCGGCCGCTTCCCGCACGGTGACCCCGGCATGGGCCTCGACATGCCGCAGCAGCGCGAGCTGGGCCTCGGGGGGCTTGGGGTGCGGGAAATCCTGACCGACCTGCCGGTCGAGGGCCCGGTGCAGCGCGGGCAGGCACGCCACGAGGACCTCGGCCACGTGGTCGAGGTCCTGGGCGGACGCGCTGTGCTGGGGCATGCCGTCATTTTAGGTATGCAGAGATACCTATGTCAAAAGACTTATCGGCAGGCCGAAGTGGCCGAGTCCAGCAGGAGCGGGGCACCCGTACGCGCCGCGACGTCGTCCACGGTGACTCCGGGGGCGGTCTCGACGAGGGCGAGGCCGCCCGGCGTGACATCGAGAACCCCGAGGTCGGTGATGATCCGGTGGACGCAGCGCTCGCCGGTGAGCGGCAGGGTGCAGTCCTCGACGAGCTTGGGCGAGCCGTCCTTGGCGGTGTGCTCCATCAGCACGATGACGCGACGGGCACCGTGGACCAGGTCCATCGCCCCGCCCATGCCCTTGACCATCTTGCCGGGGATCATCCAGTTCGCCAGGTCACCGCGGTGCGACACCTGCATGGCGCCCAGGACGGCCGTGTCGATGTGCCCGCCGCGGATCATGCCGAAGGACAGCGCCGAGTCGAAGAAGGACGCCCCCGGCAGCACGGTGACCGTCTCCTTGCCGGCGTTGATCAGGTCCGGGTCGACCTGGTCGGCGGTCGGGTAGGGGCCGGTGCCGAGGATGCCGTTCTCGGAGTGCAGGACGACGTGCACGCCGGGCGGGAGGTGGTCCGGGATGAGGGTGGGCAGGCCGATGCCGAGGTTGACGTAGGAGCCGTCGGTGAGTTCGGCGGCGGCGCGGGCGGCCATCTGGTCGCGGGTCCAGGCCATCAGGAACGTACCGTCACCTTCTCTATGTGCTTGTCGGCTGCTTCTTCGGGCGTCAGTCGCACGATCCGCTGGACGAAGATCCCGGGCAGGTGAATCTCGCCGGGGCCCAACTCGCCGGGTTCCACGAGCTCTTCCACCTCGGCCACGGTGACGCGTCCGGCCATGGCGGCAAGCGGGTTGAAGTTGGCCGACGCGTTGCGGAAGACCAGGTTGCCGTGCCGGTCGCCCCGCCAGGCGCGCACGAGGGCGAAGTCCGCGGTGATGGCGTGCTCCAGGACGTGCGGCCGGCCGCCGAAGACCCGGATCTCCTTCGCCGGGGACGCCACGGCCACCGAGCCGTCGGACGCGTACCGCCACGGCAGGCCCCCGTCCGCGACCTGCGTGCCCACCCCGGCCGGCGTGAAGAACGCGGGGATGCCCGCGCCGCCCGCCCGTAGCCGCTCGGCCAGCGTGCCCTGCGGCACCAGCTCCACCTCCAGCTCGCCGGACAGGTACTGGCGGGCGAACTCCTTGTTCTCGCCCACGTAGGAGCCGGTGACCCGGGCGATCCGGCCCGCCGCCAGCAGCACGCCCAGACCCCGCCCGTCCACGCCGCAGTTGTTCGACACGACCTTCAGGCCGGTCGCGCCCTGGGCGTGCAGCGCCTCGACGAGGACGGCCGGGATGCCGCTGAGACCGAACCCGCCGACGGCCAGCGAAGCGCCGTCGGGAATGTCGGCGACCGCCTCGACGGCGCTCGCGCAGACCTTGTTCACAAGGAGGCCTTTCTGGAAGGACGGGAGACGGCGACCGCTCACGAACGCAGCGCGTCCGAGACGGACTTGACGCCGCCGTGCGCGGTGAGGCCCCCGTCCACGGGGATCTCGGCGCCGGTGATGAAGGACGCTCCGTCGGAGAGCAGGAACACCACGAGCGGGGTGATCTCGTCCACGGTCCCGGTGCGGCCGAGCGGGGTCTCGCGGATGTTCGCCTCGCGGAAGGCGGGGGCCGCGGAGGCGGTCATCTCGGTCTCGATGTAGCCGGGGTGGATGATGTTGACGCGGATGCCGCGCGGGCCGAGCTCCAGGGCGGCCGCCTTCGACAGGCCCCGCAGCGCCCACTTGCCGGCCGTGTAGGCGACCGGGTAGTGGCCGGTGAGCGCGGCCGTCGAGCCGACGTTGACGATGGACGACCCCGGCGGCATCAGCGGGGCGAGGCGCTGGATGCCGAGCAGCGGGCCGGTGACGTTGACCGCGTGGACACGGTCGAAGTCCTCCGGACGTACCTCACCGAGCCGGGCCCGCCAGGTGACGCCCGCGTTGTTGACCAGGCCGTGGACCTGGCCGTACGACTCCCTGAGCTCGGCGGCGAGTTCGGCCCACTCCTCGTCGCTGGTGACGTCGAGGCGGCGGCAGCCGGGGGCGTCCGTGACGTCGGTGGCGATCACCCGGGCGCCCTCGCGGGTCAGCGCCTCGGCCTCGGCGGCGCCCTGGCCGCGGGCCGCGCCCGTGACGACCACGACCTTGCCGAGGAGCCGCTTCGGGAGCAGGTCGGTCACGGCCGCTCCCTGGGGCGACGTCGAGCCACCGGAACCGGCACCGGATCGGCGCCGGCCACCACGGTGTTGGACACCGAACCGATGCCCTCCACGGTGAGGGTGACGGTGTCGCCGGGCTTCAGCGGCGGCCGGTCCTGTCTGCCGCGCACGCCCCACAGCTCGGCCAGACAGCCGCCGTTGCCGCAGGTCCCGGAGCCGAGCACGTCCCCGGGCCGCACCCACGTCCCGCGCGAGGCGTACGCGACCATCTCCTCGAAGGTCCAGCTCATGTTGGACAGCAGGTCCTCGCCGACCACCTCGCCGTTGACCTCGGCGGTCAGCGCCAGCCGCAGGAAACCGTCGGCGTCGCGGTACGGCTCCAGCTCGTCGGCGGTGACGAGGTACGGCCCCAGCGTCGTGGCCGTGTCCTTGCCCTTGCACGGGCCCAGCCCCACCTGCATCTCCGCCGACTGAAGGTCGCGGGCCGACCAGTCGTTGAAGACGGTGTAGCCGATGATGTGCTCGCGGGCCTGTTCCGGGGTGAGGTCACGGCCCTCGCGGCCGATCACGGCGGCGACCTCCAGCTCGAAGTCGAGCACGGCCGACCCCGGCGGCATCGGGATGTCGTCGTGCGGGCCGTACACGGCGTAGGGGTTGGTGAAGTAGAAGGTCGGCGCCGCGTACCAGCGCTCCGGCACCCCGGCGGCCCCGTCCACCGAACGCCGTACACCCTCCACGTGCTCCTCGAAGGTGACGAAGTCCCGCACGGTGGGCGGCTGGAGGGGCGCCAGCAGGCGTACGTCCGACAGCGGGACGGCCTCGCCCACGGGGCGGACGTCGATGGCGTCGAGGGGGGAGGTGCCGTCCGGCAGAGCCCGTACGACGGTGCCCTCCACGACCCCGCACTGACGGCGCCCCTCGTACTCGTAAGTGGCGATGCGCACGTGTCGGCGCCCCTTACACCGGCGGGGCGACGAACACGCCGCGGTCGACGTCGTTGAACGACTCCTTGGCGACCAGCTCGTTCATCGGGTTCGCCGTGCCCCACTGGTCGGTGACCTCGGGCTGGGAGAAGTCGTAGACGTGCGGGTGCCAGGTGTCCTCGTCCAACTCCTCCAGCTCGGTGGTGTACTCGACGGTGTTGCCGTGCGGGTCGAGGAAGTACGTGAACGTGTTGTCCCCGGCCATGTGCCGCCCGGGACCCCAGATCTTGCGGACCCCGGAGCGCATCACCCGGCCGGAGCCGCGCATGTACTCGTCCAGGCCGCGCATCTCGAAGGAGATGTGGTGCAGGGAGGTGTGCGGGCACTGGGCGATGGCCATCGAGTGGTGCTGGTTGCTGATCCGCATGAAGTGCATGACCTCGCCCATGTGCGGCGAGCTGAGGGTGTCGGAGAGGCGGAAGCCGAGGTGGGTCTCGTACCACTCACGGGTCCTGTTCAGGTCCGGGGAGTTGAGCACCACGTGCGACAGCCGGACCGGGATCGCCTCCTTCTCCTCGATACGGCGGTGCTGTCGCGCCTCGACGTCGGCGGAGACCTCGATGGTGCGGCCGTCGCCGTCGAAGAAGCGGAAGCCGTACCCGCCGCCGGGGGTGTCGACCTTCCCCGGCCGGGAGACCAACTGCACACCCTGGGAGAGGAGTTGTTCGGCGAGCGTGTCCACGTCGGCCGGGCTGCCCGCCCCGTAGGAGACGAGGTCGAGGCGCTTCTCGTCGGCCTTGCGAAGCCGTACGACGTACTGCTCGGGGCTGCCCTCGGCGGCCAGGAAGGAGATGCCGGAGTCCTCGGCGACCTTGGTCAGGCCCCAGACGCCGGCGTAGAAGTCGAGTTGCTTGTCGTAGTCGGGTACGGCGAGGTCGACGTGCCGCAGATGGGTGAGCAGACGCATGGTGTCAGTCCTTCCGGAGGAGAGCGGCGGCGTTGCCGCCTCGTACGGCGTTGAAGTCGGCATCGGACAGCCGCGCGGCGCGCAGCGCGCCGACGGGGTCCTCGGTGCCCATGTCGAAGGGGAAGTCGGAGCCGAGCAGGACCCGGTCGGCGCCCGCCACCCTGATCAACTCCCGCAGGACGTACGGGTCGTGGACGAGGGAGTCGAAGTACAGGCGCTTCAGATAGCTGCTGGGCAGGTGGGCGCAGCCCGCGCCCGCGTCGGAGCGGGCGGACCAGGCGTGGTCGGAGCGGCCGAGGTGCGTCGGCAGGTAGCCGCCGCCGTGCGCCGCGATCAGCTTGAGTCCCGGATGGCGGTCCAGGACGCCCGAGAAGATGAGATGGGACAGCGCGACGGCGTTCTCCGTCGGCTGCCCGACCGTGTTGGACAGGTACCACCGGTCCAGGCGCTCGTCGAGCGTGCAGCCGAAGGGGTGCAGGAAGAGGATCGCGCCCGTCTCCTCGGCCCGCGTCCAGAAGGGTTCGTACGCCGGGTCCGACAACTCGCGGCTGGGCCCCTCCTGCCCGATGGCGGGCAAGGAGGGAGCGTGCGAGGAGATCTCGACACCCAGCAGGCCCAGGCCCATGGCGTGTTCCAGGGCGCGCACCGCCAACTCCGGGTGCTGGAGGGGAGCGAGACCGAGGCCGTGGAGCCGGCCGGGCGCCTGGGCGCAGTGCGCGGCCGTCGCCTCGCCCGCCAGCAGGCAGAGCTTCTCGGCCGTCTCCTCGTCCGCCCAGTAGTGGTAGTGCGACGGGGAGGGGCTGACGAGCTGCACGTCCACGCCCTGCGCGTCCATCGCGGCGAGGCGTACGGAGACGTCGGTCAGGGCCGGGACGCGCTCGCGCACCATGGGGCCGTTGACGGCGAGCGCGGCCGGGCCGTTGCGGCGGGCGTCCAGCGCCCTGGCCTCGGCGAGTCCGGGTCGGCCGGCCACCAGGGCTTCGACCTCGGGGAGCAGGACGTGCGCGTGCACGTCGATGGTGGGCGCCGTCACGGCAGCTCCTTCAGGACGGTCATCGTGCGGCCGATCAGCCCGGCCATGTCCGCGTCGCGCACGCCGTCCAGCTGCCACTGGCCGATCTGCACCGACGCCTCGACGACGGTGCGCACCCGCGGGATACGGCGGTCGTAGTAGGCCTGGAACAGCGCCTCGCCCCACTCCCGACCGCTGGTCAGCAGCTCGGCGAGCACGGAGGCGTCCTCCAGCGACATGGCCGCGCCCTGCGCGATGGTGGGCGGGCAGCAGTGGGCGGCGTCGCCGACCAACACGACCCGGCCCCGGTGCCAGGAGCCCTCGACGAGCAGCCGGTCGAACCAGGTGTAGTTGACCTTCTTCGGGTCGGTGATGTGCTCGGTGATCTCCGGCCAGGCCCCGCCGTACGCCTGCGCCAGGCCGCGCATCTCGTCGGCGTAGGCGGCGGGGTCGATGGCGGCGCGGTCGCGGCACGCCTCGACGACATAGGCGTAGATGGTGTTCTCGCTGGTGGGGCAGTAGCCGGCGATGTAGGCGGGGCCGCCGTAGGCGAGGTCGGTGCGCGTCACGCTCGCGGGCCGTGGGGCGGCGATGCGCCAGATGGCCATGCCGGTGGGCTCGGGTTTCTCGGTGATGCCGATCGCGGCGCGGGTGGCGGAGTTGAGCCCGTCGGCGGCGATCACCAGGTCGTAGCGGCCCTCGCTGCCGTCGCTGAAGCGCACCGAGACACCGTCGGCGTCCTGTTCCAGGGACTCGGCGGTGGTGCCGAGCCGAACCCGAGCGCCGGACTCACGGACCGCGTCGATGAGGATCTGCTGGAGCTGCGGGCGCTGCATGCCGAGGGTGGCGGGCAGGTCCTCCCCGCCGGTCTGGATGTCCTCGGCGACGAAGAGAACGGTGCCGTCGGGGGCGGTCACGCCCAGCGAGCCGTAGGGGTATCCGGAGGCGGCTGTGCGCTCCCACACGCCCAGTTCGCGCAGGACCCGCAGGGCGTTGCCCTGGAGGGTGATGCCGGAGCCGGTGGTGGCGTTCCAGTCGGGCCTGGCCTCGATCAGGTCGACGGTGATACCGGCGCGGCTGAGCAGGATGGTGACGGCATTGCCGGAAGCGCCACCGCCGATGACAAGGACGGTGGGGGTGCCCCCAGCGGGAGGCTGGCAGAGGGTGCGGCTGTCGGTCATGTCGGGGAGTCCCTCCCGAGGTCGGGCCGCGCGGCATCGGGCGGCCGGGGTGCGGTGCGGCTCGCGCGCTCCGAGTGCGGGCCGGACGATTCCGGCGGATAGTGAGTGGCGGTGGTGTGAGCGGCCACCCGTCAGTGAGCGGACTGACGGGTGGCCAGGGGCCGGATGGGCCGCCGTGGCGGCGACGGAGGACGCACCCGGCAGGCGTGCGGGCGCTACTTGACGGCGATGGGATTGACGGGGGAGCCCACGGCCCCGGTGATGGGCAGCGGAGCGGCGGTGAGCCAGAACTCGTACACGCCGTCCGTCGCGCAGTCCCCGGCGAGCGCCTCCAGGTCCCACATCTCGCCGATCAGCAGTCCCAGGTTGGGGATGACGACCTGGTGCAGCGGCTGGAAGGCGTTCTCGAACTCGTTCGGCCGTACCTCGAACCCCCACGTGTCGGTGGCGATCGCGGCGATCTCGCTACGGTGCAGCCAGCCGGCCGTGGTGAACGACAGCCCCGGCGCGGGCCCGCCCGCGTAGTCGCCCCAGCCGTCACGGCGCACCCGGGCCAGCTGCCCGGTCCGTACGACGACGATGTCGCCGCGGCCCACGCTCACCCCGTGCGCCCGAGCGGTCGCGGTCAGGTGCTCCTCGGTGACGGCGAACCCGTCGGGCAGCTCACCGTCCTCCGCGACCACGCGGCCCACGTCCAGCAGCACCCCACGCCCGGCGACGTACGGCGCCATGTGCTCGATGCCGGTGACCAGGTCGCCGTCGGAGGTGACGACCTTCTCCGCCGCCCGCCCGTTCCAGGCGTTGCCGTGGTCGAAGATGTGCCCGAGCCCGTCCCACTGGGTGGAGCACTGCAGTGGCATCGCGATCACGTCGTCGGCGCCGCCGATGCCGTGCGGGAAGCCCTGGTTGCCCAGCGCCGCGTCGGTGCCGGTGTCGAGCATCGTGTGCACGGGGTTGGTGCGCCGGCGCCAGCCCTTCTGCGGCCCGTTCATGTCGAACCGCTGCGACAGCGAGAAGCTCACGCCCCGCCGTACCAGCGCGGCGCCCTCCCGGCGCTTGGCCTCGTCGAGGAAGTTCAGGGTGCCGAGCACGTCGTCCGCGCCCCAGCGCCCCCAGTTGGAGTAAGCCTTGGCGGCTTCGGCGATCGCGCCCTCGGGGTCGGTCCGGTCCAGGCTCACGACGCCTCCTCCACACACCGCGTCCGCTGTACGCCCAGCCCGGTGATCGACCCCTCCATGACGTCGCCGTCCCGCAGCAGCCGTCCCCAGTGCAGGCCGTTGCCGGCCGGGCTGCCGGTCAGCACCAGGTCACCCGGAAGGAGCCGGGAGGTCTGCGAGATGTACGACACCAGCCGCGCGACGCCGAAGAGCATGTCCTTGGTGGACTCGTCCTGCATGGTGTCGCCGTTGAGCTTGAGGGTGACCCGCAGATCACCAGGGTCGGCGATCGACTCGGCCGGTACGAGCCACGGCCCGAGCGGGGTGAAGCCCGGGGCGTTCTTGCAGCGCAGCCAGTCGGTGCCGATGGCCTTCATGTCCCGCCGGAACACGGTCGCACGATCGGTGAGGTCGTTGGCGATCGTGTACCCGGCGACGTGTTCCAGGGCCTCCTCGACCGAAACCCGGTAAGCGGGCTTGCCGATCACGGCCGCCAACTCCAGCTCCCAGTCCGGCTGTTCGGCCCACGCGGGCAGGACGACGTCGTCGTACGGGCCGGTAACGGTGCTCGGCAGACCGATGAACACGTACGGCAGATCCTCGGCGGCCCGCCGGTCCATGACCGCGGCGATCTCGGCCCGCGCCTCCTCGACCGTGCGCGGGTCGTCGGGGGAGCGGTGCGCGACCTCCAGGTCGATCACGTGCTGCCGGTAGTTGGCGCCGGACTGGAAGATCTGCCGGGGCTCGACGGGGGCGTGCACGCGCAGGTCCTCCAGCGGCTGCCAGTCCCGGGCGGCGTCGTCGGCCAGGGCGCGCAGCAGGGGGCGCGTGTCCGCCCACCGTTCCAGTACGGCACGGATGTCGGACGGCGCCGAGTCCAGGGCCCGGCTCAGGTCGAGCACCCGCCCCCCGGCCAGGAGACCGGGGAACGGGTCGCCGTCCGGGGCGGAGAACGTGCCGAGCGCGAACGGGCCGGCAGGTTGCACGAGCGTTGCCATCAGATTTCCTCCTGCTGGGTTGCGGTCTACTCTGACCTCGATGGGCGGATCACGGAAATCAATCCTGTGGATGCGCTGAATCCATGACATGGATGGCTTTCGCTTGCTAGGTGGTGCCCGGTGAACCTGTCCCGACTCGACCTCAACCTGGTCGTAGCCCTGCGCGCGCTGCTGGAGGAACGCAACGTCACGCGGGCCGGCGAGCGCATCGGACTGAGCCAGCCGGCGATGAGCGCGGCCCTGTCCCGGCTACGCCGCCATTTCGACGACGAACTGCTCGCCCGGACCGGTAACGCCTACGAACTGACGCCGCTCGGCGTCGCGTTGCGGGACCGCAGCGCCACCGCCTGCGACCTGCTGGAACGCGTCTTCGCCAGCCAGGCCGACTTCGACCCGGCCGCCGAGTCACGCGAGTTCACACTCCTCGCCTCCGACTACAGCGCGTCCGTGTTCGGCTCCGCGCTCGCCCGCGCCGTGCACCACGAGGCCCCCGGCATCCGGCTCGTCTTCCAGCACCCGGCGCCGTCGGTGGAGGAGAACACGGCTGCCCTGCTGAGCACGGTCGACGGACTGCTGATGCCGCACGGCGTCATCGACGGCTTCCCCGCCATCGACCTCTTCCAGGACCGCTGGCTGTGCATGATCGCCGACGACCACCCCGAGGTCGGCGACGCCCTCACCCTCGACCACCTGGCCCGGCTGCCCTGGGCCGTCTACCAGCGCCCCTACGACGCCCCGGCGGCCCGCCAGCTCAGCATGCTCGGCATCAGCCCCCACGTGGAGGTCTCCGTCCAGACGTTCCAGCTGCTGCCGTACATGGTCGAGGGCACCCGCCGGGTCGCGATGATCCAGGAGCGACTGGCGCGCAGGGCGGTGTGCTCGGCGGGCGTGCGTGTGCTGCCCTGCCCGTTCGACGCGGTGCCGGTGCAGGTGGCGTTGTGGTGGCATCCGGTGCATGCGCAGGATGCGGCGCACATCTGGCTGCGGGAGAAGGCGGCGGAGGTGGGGGCGGGGCTGATGGCTGAAGGCTGAGATGACCACTGTGAGGGCCACGACGGTCGTCGTCCGGCCGCGGGCCCGTCGTGGCTGGTCGCGCCCGCGCGCCGGAGCGGCATGTAGACCCCGCGGGCCGGAGACGCATGTAGACCCCGTGGGCCGGAGCCGCATGTAGATCCCGCGCGCCGGAGCCGCATGGAGATACAGCCCCGCGCCCCATGGGGCGTTGCAGGGCCGTCAGGCCAATTGCTCCGGCAACGGCCGCGGATCGACGGCCCCCGTCCGACGCCGGGCGGCCGCCCACAACCCCGCCGCAACCAGCGCCGCAGCCACGCCCAGCACACCCACTGCCCCCGCGAGCGAGCCCACCCCCGACTCCACGGCGAGCAGCACGAGCGGGCACACGAACTCCCCGCCGAAGAAGGCCGCCATCCACAGCCCCGTCCCCCGGCCACGGTCCTCGAACGCCAGCCGGGACATGGCGCTCGTCAGCAAGGCGGGCAACAACATGCCCGTGCCCAGGCAGTTGATCACCGCTCCGACGACCAGCAGTGGCGCGCTGCCCGCCAGAAACATCACCCCGAAGCCGGCCGCGCACAGCGCGAACACGGCGGGCAGCATCGGATCGGGGGAGCGCTTGAGCCGGGCGAAGACGACGGCCCCGCCCACGGTGGCGGCACTGGCGATCGCGGTGGCCAGGCCGATGACGCCGGAGTCCTCCACGCCGAGGTCGTCGAGCAGATACGCCATCTCCACGGGGACGGTGTAGAAGACCATCGCCCCGAAGAAGGTGAGGGCACAGATGCCCGCCAACAGCCGCCAGGGGAAGGGGCGTCGGGGCGCCGACGTGACGGCGGCCTCGTCGGTGGCCGCCCGGGCCGCCGGGTTGGGCAGGGCGGAGGCCATCAGCGGAGCGAGGGCGAGGCTCACGGCGTAGACCCAGAAGGGCACCTTCCAGCCCGCCGCGCCCACGGCGCCGCCGAGCACGAAGAAGACGGTGGCCGACGCGGAGGCGCACATCGTCTGCAGCGCCAGGTACTTCACCCGACGGTGACCGGTGTAGTAGTCGCCGATGAGGGTGGTGCAGCAGGTCATGATGGCGGCCTCGGCGACACCGACCAGGGCCCGGCTCGCGATGATCGCGCCGAGCGAGTCCAGCCAGAGCGGTGCCGTGCCGAACACGGCGTACAGGACGGTCGTGACGACCAGCAGCCGCTTGCGGCCCAGCCGGTCGACGATCACCCCGGCGAACGGGGCCAGCAGCGCCAGCGACAGCGCCGGAACGGTCAGTGCGAGGGGCACGAGCGCCTTGGCGCCCGGTGTCGAGGCGAAGTGGTCCTGCATCTTCGGCAGCACCGGGGCGATCAGCACGGCCCCCAGGATCGGCAGACAACTGCCCGCCATCAGCAGCGTCACGCGCAGCAGATGGGCGGGGCCCGACGCGGCGACGGGCGACGGAGCGACGTCGTCGACCGTGGCGGAAGGCGGGGTCGGGGACACGGAACCGGGCATGGCGACTCCAGGGGACGGCGTACGGGAGCGGGCATGCCTTTCACGGGCGCCGACGGCGCACGGCATGCTGTGGATGCCCACACGGCGGATGCGGTGGACGACCGCGCGCCGGCGGCTGGTCCGGACAGCGGCGTGCGGGTAGGGACGACTATGAACCGCCCGGCTCCCCGCCGCCATCCTCCGGGCGATCCGAATCCCGGATCCGGCTCATCCATGCCGTGGATGACCTCCGGAACGCCGACTTCGAACCGGACAGCCCGCGCCGGCCACCCGAGGCGCCTGCGGGTCTGCGCATCCGGCCCGGAACAGCGCAGTGCCGGGCCCGGATACCCGGGCCCGGCATTACGGCCGAACCTGCGCCGTCCCCTGAGTGACAGCGGATCAGCTTCTCCTTGCGCTGGTCACCAGCCCTGCTTCTCGGAGTGCTTGGAATGGTCGGACTTCTTGGGGTGGTCGGGCTTGGAGGGCTTCTCCGGGAGCGAGGGCTTGGAGGGAAGTGAAGGCTTGGAGGGGATTGAGGGCTTCGCCGGGATGGCGGGCTTGGCCGGAAGCGAAGGCTTCTGCGGGATGGTGGGCTTGGAGGGGATTGAGGGCTTCGCCGGGATGGCGGGCTTGGAGGGGATTGAGGGCTTCGCCGGGATGGTGGGCTTGGAGGGGATTGAGGGCTTCGCCGGGATCGCGGGCTTGGACGGAAGCGAAGGCTTCTGCGGAATCGCCGGCTTGGACGGAAGCGAAGGCTTCTGCGGGATGGCGGGCTTGGAGGGGATTGAGGGCTTCGCCGGGATGGCGGGCTTGGACGGGATTGAAGGCTTCGCCGGGATCGCGGGCTTGGCCGGAAGCGAAGGCTTCTGCGGAATCGCCGGCTTGGCGGGAAGTGCGGGCTTCGCGGGCAGGGCAGGCTTTGCCGGCAGCTCAGGCTTGGCCGGGAGTGCGGGCTTCGCGGGCAGTACCGGCTTGGCGGGGAGTGCGGGCTTGGCCGGTAGCTCTGGCTTGGCGGGGAGCGCAGGCTTTGCCGGCAGCTCAGGCTTGGCCGGGAGCGCGGGCTTGGCCGGGAGTGCGGGCTTCGCGGGCAGTACCGGCTTGGCGGGGAGTGCGGGCTTGGCCGGTAGCTCTGGCTTGGCGGGGAGTGCCGGCTTGGCCGGGAGTGCCGGCTTGGCCGGGAGTGCGGGCTTCGCGGGCAGCTCCGGCTTTGCCGGCAGCACGGGCTTGGCCGGCAGTTCAGGCTTGGCGGGGAGCGCGGGCTTGACCGGCAGCGCAGGCTTCTCAGGCAGCGCAGGCTTGACAGGGTGCACGGGCTTGGCCGGGAGCGCGGGCTTGACCGGGTAGGCCGGCTTCACTGGGTGTACCGGCTTGACGGGGTGGTCGGGCTTGACCGGGTAGGCCGGCTTCACTGGGTGTACCGGCTTGACGGGGTGGTCGGGCTTGACCGGGTAGGCCGGCTTTACCGGGTGTACCGGCTTGACGGGGTGATCCGGCTTGACCGGGTAGGCCGGCTTCACTGGGTGTACCGGCTTGACGGGGTGATCCGGCTTGATCGGGTAGGCCGGCTTGATCGGGTGATCCGGCTTGATCGGGTACGCCGGCTTGATCGGGTACGCCGGCTTCACCGGGTGATGCGGCTTGACCGGGTGACCCGGCTTCACCGGATGAACCGGCTTCTCCGCGTGCGGAGGGTGGGCGGGCTTCGCCGGGTAAGGCGGGTGCGGGGTGGTGTGGTCCTGTGCGTTGGCGGGGCTCGCGCTCCCCAGCGCGGCTGCGGCGAGCGCGGCAGCCATTGCGGCCGGCGCCAGAACAGATCGCCATTTCGGCGATGACGTCATTGTCTCCACTCTCCTCGACTTGGTTCAGGGCCTCGTGACGGCTGGTCAGCACCAAGAGCCGGACAGTGGAATGAATAGGAAATAGGCTGATATGAATAACGCTGCGACGGTCATAAGCCACCGGATGGTGTAGTACTCGGGGTCACCGATTGGCCCGGGTGGTCGCAGCACGGAACGGCCGTTGCACCACACGTGTCGGCCCCACATGTGTCCGCACCACACACTCCGCACCACACGCATCCGACGGGCCGTCATATCGCTTGCAGACCGGTAGCATCAGCAGTTCAGCGCGTCGATGAGCACCTTGGTGACGTCGTCGGTCGTGCCAGGCGAGGCGCCGAGGCCAATGGGCATGTCGGAGTCGAGATGCGAGGCGACGACGGCCGACGACACCGTGCGCCGGACCCGCGGCCGGGCCGCAAGGTCGAAGGCAAGCGCAAGATCCGCTCGCAGCCACCCCTGGTGAACAGGGCCGACGGGACGGCGACTTAACCGCCCGGTCCGCGGCCACGGAGGTTGCGGGACGCCGAGGCCCTCGTACATACCCGCAGGGGTGGCGGGCGTCGGGGGTGGCGCCCCCCTGGTGGCGGCTCGCGCCCCCCGCACCGCACCACGACCCGGTCCATCTCGATGCAGTCCGACCCACCGCCGTTCCCTGGGTTGCCCGGACTGGCCCTCGGCCCCCCGTGCTCTCAGCCGGCGTGAAGGACCCGAAAGCGATCGGGTGCCGCCGGATCCCGGTCGACGACTTGGACCGGCGGCCAGACCCATTGCCAAACGCCGATGCCCGGCGTGCGGGAGAACTGGATCCGCCCGCGGGTGCCTTCGAGTGCGACACGCGGCCAGGATTCGGCGGTGCGCGCCCGGTCCGTGCCGTGAGAACGCAGCAGATCGGCGAGGACGGCGACCGTGTCGTAGCCCTCGTAGGCGACGAAGGAGGGCGCTTCGCCCAGCCGCTCGCGGAGGACCTTCTCGACTCGTGCACCGAGTGGGCTGAGACGCTCGGGCAGGTAGCGCAGGAACGGGACCCCGGCGCCGTCGTCGCCCAGCGACGTCGCCCATTCGGCGAACTCCGGTTGTCCGGCCGGAGCGCCGATCAAGATCTCGGCGAGGCGCTGGTCACGGCGGACGGACTCGACGATCGGCACCGCCGGATCCGGGTGGCCGACCAGAAGAAGGAGAGCTGTCGCGCGATGGTCGACGAGTTCGTCGCACACGGCCGCGGGGGTGAGCGCGCTCATGTCGAGTTCGACGACGGTGGCGCCGCGTGGCGCGAGGCAGTCCCGCAGAATGCGGGTCCCAGCCGCCCAGTAGACACTCGGCTGCGCTGCTACGGCGATTCGGCGGTGGCCCGCGCCGAGCAGGAAGTCCGCGTAGATCTGCCAGCCCCGGGACTGCGGCGGGGACAGGCGCGCGACCCATTCCGTCGGCTGCTCGGTGAGCGTGTCGAGAACCGCCGACGAGCACAGGTACGGCAGGCCGAGGGCGTCGGCCCGGGTGGCAGCGGCGCGGGCGACGACGCTGTGATACTCGCCCGCCAGGGCGGCCACGCCCAGGCCGGCCAATTCCTCCACGGCCGCCGCGGCCCTCTGTGGATCAGCCGCGGTGTCCCGGACCACCAGCTCTAGCGGTCTCCCGACGATCCCGCCGGCCTCATTGACTTCGCGAACGGCCAGCTCGAGGCCGGCGAGCAAGTGCCGACCTGCCTCGACCCAGCCGGGCCGAGTCAGCGGAACGAGAGCGCCGATCCGGACGGACGATCCGTCAGCCCGCCCCGCTCCAGGCGGCGATGGTGGCGTACTCATGCGTTGACGTCCCCTTCGTGGCGATTCGGCGTGGCAGGCGCGCCTGGGTGATCACGCCGGACATTGCATCCACACCCGTCGCCGACAGACAACCGAATATTCTCGCTACGACGACAGCCGCCGCACCGACTGCCGGATGACCGACTGCGTGCCGAGCAGCACACGGTCCTGACGGCCGTGCACACCTGCACGGTGGAGCGGACCGTGCCCGTCATCCGTGCGTGACGTTGCCCTCGTTGAGGCCGTGGACCTTGCCGAGGTAGAGCTCGACCTGGGAGCGGAAGCGTTCGACGGCGTCGCGGTTCGCCATGAACCGCGCGAAGGCCTTGGGGTCGGTGTTCTCGTACGACGCCAGGGGCTCGAGGCCGGCCGGGGGAGCGACGTCCTTGCGGACGGACCAGGTCCAGGTGGCGATGGCGTGCTCCTGGGTGGACTGGGAGTTCAGCCAGCTCATGAAGAGCTTGGCGCCGGCCTTGTGCGGGGCCTGCTTGAAGATGGCGCCGCGCTGGGCCCAGGAGTTGAAGCGCTCGGAGTCCGAGAAGACCTGGGTGCCGTTCGGGCGGGCGTCGCCGCCGACGGCGATGGAGGCGAGGTAGTCGCCGCTCGCCACGCCGGCCGAGGAACCGGGGACGCCACGGATCAGCTTGGGGTTCTGCGCGGCCAGCTCGGCCAGGTAGTCCCAGCCGTACTCGACGACGATCTGCTTGTAGCCGAAGAGCACGGCGTCGTCGTCGTTCGGGTAGGTCAGGATCAGCTTGTTCTTGTACTCGGCCTTGAGCAGGTCCGTAGGCTGCAGGCGCTCTACCGGGCGGCTCGCGACCCTCACCGATCAGGGACAGGAACTGCTGGAGCGCACGGCCCCCGGCCATGTCGAGGCCGTACGCCGGGCGGTGTTCGACGTACTGACCCCCGAGCAGGTCCGCCAGCTCACCGAGATCGGCGAGGCGGTCGGCGCGGCACTGCAGCGCGCCGATGACGGCACCGAGGCGGAACCGGAGGCGCTGCCCTGGCGTCGGCGGTAGCGCGCCCGGCAGCGCCCTCAGCGGCTGCGGCGTTCGGCGCCCAGACGGGCGTAGTACTCGATGAGCTCCGGCGCGTCCATCGCCGCGGGGTTGACGACCTGCTCGACGGGGGCGCCCTGGAGGAGGCGCTTGACCGGGACCTCGAGCTTCTTGCCGGTGCGGGTGTGCGGGATGGCCGGCACTTCGAGGATCTCGTCGGGCACGTGGCGCGGTGAGGCGCCGGTACGGACGGCCTCGCGGATCCGGTCGCGCAGGGCGTCGTTCAGCTCAGCCCCGGCCGCGAGGACCACGAACAGCGGCATCCAGTAGCCGCCGTCCGGCTCCTCCGCGCCGATGACCAGGGCCTCGGCGATCTCGGGGAGGCGTTCGACGACCTCGTGGATGTCGGCGCTGCCCAGCCGTACGCCGTTGCGGTTGAGGGTGGAGTCCGAGCGGCCGTGCACGACCACCGAGCCATGGCCCGTGACCGTGATCCAGTCGCCGTGCCGCCACACGTCCGGGTACGCCGAGAAGTAGGCCTCGCGATAGCGGCTGCCCTCCGGGTCGTTCCAGAAGTACAGCGGCATGGACGGCATCGGGCGGGTGACGACCAGCTCGCCGACCTGGTCGACGACCGGGGACCCCTCGGCGTCGTAGGCGGCCAGGGCCACGCCCAGGTGCGGCGCGGACAACTCCCCGGCCCAGACGGGAGTCGTGGGCGCGCTGCCGGCGAAGCCGGAGACGATGTCCGTGCCGCCGCTGATGGAGGCGAGCAGGACGCCGTCGCCGACGTGGTCGCGGACCCAGGGGTAGGCGGAGGCGGGCAGTGCGGAGCCGGTGCAGCCGACGACACGGATCGACGACAGGTCGTGCACGGACGGGTCGATGCCGAACTTGGCCATGCCCAGCAGGTACTGGGGGCTGGTGCCGAAGACCGTGACGCGGTGCCGGGCGGCCAGTTCCCACAGCACGTCGGGGTGGCTGAGCGGGGCGGGGCTGCCGTCGTACGTGCAGGTCGTGGCGCCGGTCAGAAGGGTCGAGGCGACCAGGTTCCACATCATCCAGTGCGTGGTGGTGTACCACAGGAGACGGTCGCCGGGGCCGAGGTCGGAGTGCAGGACCAGGGTTTTGAGGTGCTCCAGCAGGACACCGCCGTGGCCGTGCACGATGCCCTTGGGCAGGCCGGTGGTGCCGGAGGAGAAGACGACCCAGAGCGGGTGGTCGAACGGTACGGGGGTACAGGCGAGTTCCTCGGAGCGGGTGGACGCGTCCTCCCACGGGACGACCAGCGAGGGGTACGTGCTCGACGGCCATGGCAGGCCCGCGTGGTCCACCAGCACGGTCGCCTTCAACGTCGGCAGCGCGTGGGCCAGTTCGAGGGTGGCGTCGCGGCGGTCGTGGGTGGTGCCGTTGAAGAGGTAGCCGTCGGCGGCGATCAGGACGGTGGGTTCGAGCTGGGCGAAGCGGTCGGCGGCGGCTTGGGGAGCGTAGTCCTGGCCGCACACCGACCACACCGCGCCCAGGCTCGCGGCGGCGAGGAACGCGACGATCGCGTGCGGGGTGTTGGGCAGGTAGCCGACGACCCGGTCTCCCGGACCCACGCCCAGATCACGCAGGGTGGCGGCGACGGAGGCGACCTGTGCGCGCAGCCGCTTCCCGGTCACCTCGTACCCGGCGCCCGTCTCGTCGAGGGCGACGATCGCCGCCTCGTCGTCCGCGAGGTTGCGCAGCGCGTGGTGGGTGTAGTTGAGGGCGGCGCCGGGGAACCAGCGGGCGCCGGGCATCTTCTCCTCGACCAGCACCTGCTCGTACGGTGTCTCGGCCTCGACGTCGAAGTACTCCCACACCGCACCCCAGAAGCCCTCCAGGTCGGTGACCGACCAGTGGTGCAGGGCGGCGTAGTCGGCACCGGCCGCCACGCCTCGGTGTCGGGCCGCCCAGCGGGCGAAGTCCACGATGCGGCTGGCGGCCGCCGCCTGCGGATCAGGCGTGAAGAAGGGGGCCGGGTTCGGGGTGTTCATCGCGTCGTGCTCCTCAACAGGCTTTTGTCGACGGTCCGCTGGGAAGGGAGGGGGCTTCGTGTGGTGTGCAGCAGGGACGCCCAGCCGGCCGTGCCCGTGAACTCGCCGCCGCCGGCCGGGACGACGTCCATCACGATCCGGTCCGGGCGCAGCAACGCGGCGTCCGCCCGCCCCTCGCGCAGCCAGTCGGCGAGGCGGCCGTCGTCACCGAGGTCGGCCACGGGGAGGATCGGGGCCCCGAGGCCGTCGGCGACCGCTCGCAGGGAGGGGGAGGGCGGTACGGCGGTCAGGACGGCGAAGGAGTCCCCGAGCAGGTCGTCGAGGCGGGCGCGTCGCCCGTCGGCGCTCACCCACGGCTGCGGGCAGAAGCCGCCCACGAGACCGCTGCCGCCTCTCCCGATACGGCGGCGCACGAGCGGCCCGGCGGTCAGTCCCGGACTGAGATCGCGGGCGACCGCCGTACTCAGCCCGGGCACCCGGACGGCCGCGCCCAGGAGACCCCGGCGGACGGCGGCGGCACCGTCCTGGCCGCCGGTCATGGCCCAGCCCATGGCGACCGCCAGCCGGATCACATGGCGGGCGTGGGGCCTGCGCTCGCTCTCGTAGGTCTCCAACAGCCGCTCCTCGGCGCCCTGTTGGAGGACTCGGGCGAGCTTCCAGGTGAGGTTGTAGGCGTCCCGCAGCCCCGCGCACAGGCCCTGCCCGATGAACGGCGGGGTGAGGTGGGCCGCGTCGCCGAGGAGGAAGACGCGGCCCCGCTGCCAACGGTCGGCGATCCGGGCCCGGAAGGTGTACTGCGCCTTGCGCAGCACCTCGAAGTCGGCGCCGTAGGTGAGGTCCACCCAGGGAGCGACCAGCTCCCGCAGCCGTTCGAGGCCCGGCTCCGCGTCGTCGGGCAGGCGGAACTCCCAGCGGTAGCGGTCCTCGCCGATCCGCATGAAGGTGGCGGGACGCCGCGGATCACAGATCTGCTCGACGCCTTCCCAACAGCGGACCGGGAGGGTGGTGCGCACGTCGATGACCGTCCAGCGCTCCTCGAAGCGCAGGTCCTCCCAGGTGGCCCCGATGGCGTCCCGGGTGAGGCTGTTGGCGCCGTCGCAGCCGAGGACGGCGTCGGCCCGCAGCAGGTGCTCGCCCCCGTCGTCGCGGCAGGTCACCCGGACCGGTCCGGCGCCGTCCTGCTCGACGCCGACGACCTCCACCCCGCCGCGCAGCTCGCACTGCGGGGTGCGGGCCAGGGCGTCGCGCAGCACCCGCTCCAGCTCGGGCTGGTCGAACATGCTGGTCTGCGGAAAGCCGTGCGCCCCCTGCGCGGCGCGCGGGAACTCGGCCATCACCCGGTGCCGGGCGTCCAGCAGCCGCAGTCCCCGCGCGGGGCGGGCGATCGCGGCGAACTCCTCCTGGACTCCCGCCGCCTGGAGGACGCGGCGGACCTCGTCGTCGGTGGCGACGGCGCGGGGGAGGGGGTAGACGTCGTGGTGGCGTTCGAGGACGACGGTCCTCACCCCGCGCCGGGCGAGCAGGAGGGCGGCGGTCACGCCCACGGGCCCGGCTCCGACGATCACCACGGGTACGTCTGTCGAGGTGTGCTCGACGGTCATGTGCGGCTCGTTTCAGGTCTCAGTTCGCGTCGGTGACGGGGTTGCGCTGCTCGCCGAGGTCGATGCGCCCGTCCGGCGTGGCGATCGTCGCGGCCACCACATCGCCCGGCCGCAGGTAGTGCGGGTTCCTTGCCTGGCTCTTGAAGAACGCCTTCCACTTCACGGCGGGCGGCAGCAGGGCGCCGATCTTCTCGACGGCCTTCGGCGGGGCCTTGAGGGCCGTGCCGCCGGGGGTGCCGGTGAGCAGCAGGTCGCCGGGGTCGAGGGTCTGGAAGCGGGCCAGCAGGGTCAGCGCCTGTGCGGGGCGCACGATCATGTCGGCGAGGGTGCGGTCCTGACGCAGGTCGCCGTTGACGCTCAACCTCAGCCGCAGGTCGAGGAGATGGGCGAAGTCCTCCGGCTCCAGCAGGGCCAGGAAGGGCCCGGTGGGCGTGAAGGTGGGGTACGACTTGCTCTCGTAGAACTGCGTCTTGGTCAGTTGCACGTCGCGGGCGCTGATGTCGTTGGTGATGACGAGCCCGGCCACGTACGAGGGCAGGTCCCGCTCCTCGACGACGGTGCCGATGGGCAGCGGCGCGCCCATGACCAGGCCGAGTTCGATCTCGTAGTCGAGGAACTTCACGTGCGAGGGCCGGACGACGGCCTCGCCCGGACCGCTGACCGAGCCGGACGCCTTGCGGAAGAAGGCGGGCGGGATGTCGCCGGTGAAGCCCGAATCGCGGGCGTGGCTGCGGTAGTTGACCATCTGGGCGACCACCCGGCAGGGCGTGGTCACCGGGGAGAGCGCGACCAGGTCGGCGACCGGTGTGCCCGCCTCACCCGAGAGGGCCGCCTCTCGTACGGCGGCGCGGTCGGCGAGCAGGTCGGCGGTGGTGGCGGCCTTGGTGTCGACGGGGACGGCGCGGTCGCCGAGGACCACCCACCAGCCGTCGGCGGTGCGCAGGACGTTCGTACTCATCTCAGTGCCTCTTGTCAGGGGGTCGGGGCGGGTGGGGGTCAGGAGTTGGCGGCCTTGAGCAGGCCGAGGAGGCGCGCCGGGTCCATCTCGTTGTCGCCGCGCAGGGCCTCGATGACGTCGCGGACCCGCTGCGGGGAGGGGCTCGCACCGAGGAAGTCGCGGGTGGCGGGCGGCCCCCACTGGGCGAGGCCGCTGGTCGACATGGGGGCCCAGCCGGGCTCGAGGTCGCAGGAGAACAGGTCGCCGTCGGCGAAGTGCTCCAGCATGAAGTGGTCCGGGTCGCGCCAGTAGTCGAAGAGCTGGCTGCCCTGGATGTGCCGGCCGATGCCCCAACTGCGCTTGTAGCCACGCTCGCCCAGGTACTCGCCGCCGGCCGCGATCGCGTCCAGGTCGGTGACCTGGTAGGCGGAGTGGACATAGCCGTTGCCCGGCCCCAGGTGCATGGCCAGCGTGTGGTGGTCCACCGCGAGGCCGCCCTGGTCGCAGCGGATGAACGCCATCGTCGGGCCCCGGCCGCGCTGGCCGTCCAGGAACAGGAAGTCGGACACGATCATGCCGAGGGTGTCCAGGTACCAGTCCAGGGCCCGGCCGAACACCCGGGTCTCCAGCACCACATGGCCCAGGCGCTGGATGCGGGACGGCTCGCGGGGCGGGCGCTGCGTGGTGTTCGTACGGCGGTGCTCGGTGCCGAAGTTGAGCAGCAGCGGCCGCTGCTCCGGCAGGGCGGGCAGCTCCTCGGCGCAGTGCACGACCCGGACCGGGAAGCCCGACGGGTCGAGGAGGTTCACGGCCTTGCCGCCGCCGGGCACGTCCGCGTCCCGCACGTCCGTCCCCGTCGCCCGCGCGAGCCGGTCCAGGTCGGCCCGTTCGGTCGCGCGGAACGCCGGGCCGATGAAACGGGACGTACGACCGCGCCGGATCACCATGCACGGCGAGCCGGCGAAGGTGCCCCGCAGCCACAGCTCCCGCTCGGTGCGCGCGGCGATCTGGAAGCCGAAGTCCCGGGCGAAGACCTCGGCCCGGTCCAGGTCGGGCTTCTCGAACTCCAGCCAGGCCAGGTCGGCCACCTTGATCACGGGGTTCCGGGAGCGTCCGGGATGCTCGCCGCGCAGGGCCCCCTGCTCACTGTGGAGGTCCTGGTGAGCCGTTCTGGACATGGTGTCCTCCAAGCAACATTGCCGTAATGAGGAAATCATCAGCTTTGACTCTTCGATCGTCAATAGTCGAAGCGAATGTAAGTGATGGAATCATCAGAACTGTGGGGTCGAGCGGCCCGTTGCTAGACTCCCGCATATGTCGACGTCAGCCCCGCCCCGCAACCGATTCGAACGGCGCCGCGCCGAGACCCGGCAGGCACTCGTCCGTGCCGCGCGGCAGATCCTCGCCGAGACCGGGGACACCAGCGCCAGCATCCAGGCGATCGCCGAGCGCGCGGACGTCGGCTTCGGCTCCTTCTACAACCACTTCGAGTCGAAGGCGGAGCTGTTCGACGCGGCGGTGAAGGACGCCCTCGAAGAGCTCGGCCAGACCTTCGACGAGCATCTGGAGGGCATCGACGACCCCGCGGAACTCGTCGCGGCGGGCTTCCGGCTCAGCGCCCGTATGGCGGACTCACGCCCGGAGCTGATGCAGGTGCTGCGCCACCGCGGACTCGGTCACGTCCACTCCGACTCGGGCCTGGCGCCGCGCGCCCTGCGCGACCTGGAGGTCGGCGTCGCCTCCGGCCGCTTCACCGTCGTCGACCCGATGGCGGCGCTGACCGCCGTGGGCGGCTCGCTGCTGGCCCTGCTGGAACTGCGGTTCGCCCGGCCGGAACTCGACGGGGACGAGGCCGCGTCCAACCTGGCCGAGATGCTGCTGCGCATGCTGGGCGTCCCGCCGGAGGACGCCCGCGACGTCGCCCGGCGCCCGCTGCCCGACCTCGGCTGACCCGCGCGCGAGGGGTCACGCGGACGTCGAACTCGGGCGGAAGGTCACCGACTTGCCGGTGAAGCGGGCGTCGACCCCGCTCTCCGTGGTGGTGACCGACCGCAGGTGCAGCCCCTCCGGGATGTTGTGCAGGGGGACGGGTGCTTCCAGCGCCTTTTCGAGCAACGCCTTGGCGGGCGGGATCAGTTCGCCCTCGGCGACCCGGACGTCCCTGAAGGCGATGCGGTTGCCGGTGACCGCCGAGGCGGCCGTGCTCACCGTCACGACACCGGCGAGCGGCAGACTGACCGTCACGTTCGCCCGGCCGGGCGCGTCGCCCTGCGAGACGTCCAGGCCCAGCGCGTCCGACAGGTCCTCGTACGACAGGAAGGCGGTCGCCTCGACGTTGCGCGCACGGGCCTCCTCGGCGCTTCCCGACGTCTTCAGGTCGTCGAGGCCGATGGTCAGTTTCGTCACCGGCAGCGGCCGGGTCGACTCGCGGGCGGGTATGTCGTGGGCGGTGATGTCGACATGCCGCAGGCTGCCGTCCGCCAGCTGCGTCAGCACGGGAAAGCCGCTGACGTGCACCGAAGGCCGCTCGGGAGTCCCCATGCCCTGCTGGAACGCCTCGGCCGTACGGCTCTCCGCGCGGGCCGCGGCGACCCGGTCCACGGCTACGGCGCCGAGGAGCAGGGCCGTCAGGGACGCGATGGCGATGATCTTGAGGCGTCGCCTCGGGGTGGGGGAGCCCACGTAGGTGGCTGTGCCGCTGTAGTGGGCGTCGCCGTAGTGCGTGTCGCCGTAGTAGTACGGCTCACCCGCGGTCTCCTCGTTGTACGGGGACTGGTGCATGGCGTTCCTCTCGAACTGATGGTGCTGGTGGTGCTGTTCGGGCTGTGGTCTCCGGCCGCGCGCGAGTCGCCGGAGTCGGATCGGGCGCGCCGTGGGCTCAGCGGACGCAGACGAGTGCGGGGCGACCGAGCCCGCGGACCCGTGCCGCGGCGAGGTCGGCGTCCACGCCCAACGCGATCAGTGCGGCCGTCGCGCTGCCGCTGCCGTCGTCGCTCCAGGTGCCGGCGTTCACGCACTCCAGGAGCGCCAGGATCAGCCGTTCCAGTGCCCTGCCGAGCGGCTCGGGCGGAACGCTGGTGTGGAAGACGCCCTGCCGCTGCCCCCGCGTGATGATCGCCGTCGCGGTGGCACGGGCGGGGCCGAGGATCTCGTTGACGCGTTCCACCCCCAGATCCTGGGGCGCGAGCCGCAGCAGCGTGCGATAGCGGTCGCCGACGGGCCAGAGGGCCAGCACGAAGCCCGCCATCGCGTCGATGGCCTCGGGGCCGGGGTCCGGTACGTCCGCCAGGGCCCGACGCAGAGCCACTGCGGCGTCCTCGACGAGCCCCTCGACCAGGGCGGACCGGCCGGCGAAGTGGTCGTAGACGGTACGGCGCACCACACCGGCGGCCTCGGCGATGTCACTGAGGCTGCTCTCCGGGGCGCGCCCGAGTTGCTGCCGTGCCGCTTCGAGGATGCGGGCCCGGGTGAGCTGGGCCTGGCGGCGTCCACCGCCTGTGACGTGCGGGTTGGGCATGTGGGAACTCCGGTCGACGGGCGGGCCATCCCAATACTTGCACGTCGACGAGCAATTAACTAGTCTGCACGTCATTGAGTAATTAGCTGATCCGTCAGTACCGTGGCCGTGCCCGCACTGCACCCGCCGATCCGTCGATCCGGCGTATCAGCCCGCCCGAGGGGCCCTGTCACGGGGTGCCGATGCGCAGGTCGCGGATGTACCAGTGGAGGCGTGTCCCGTCCTCGCTCCGCGTGCGTTTGCCGGGGGCGAACCCTGCCCGCTGGGCGACCGCGACGGATGCGGCGTTGTCCGGCTCCACCCGGATCACCGCCTCCTGCCCGCCTTCGCTCGCGGCGTATCGGGAGACCAGGAGGACCGCGCGGGTGGCCAGGCCGCGCCCCCTCCAGGACGAGTAGAGGCCGTAGGCGACGTTCACCTGGCCGGGAGCCAGGCCCTCCGCTGTGAACCGTAGGTCGATCGTCCCCGCGAGCACCTCGTCGGCACCTGCCCGGATACCGAAGGCGCGCAGTGGCCCGGCCGTGGCCCACTGGTCCGCGCAGTGCCGGATATAGGCCTCGACGCCCTCGCGTGTGCCGGGACCGCCGTTGAGCCGGCGAACCAGCTCCTCGTCCTCCCCGGCGAGGTGCGCCTCCGCGTCGTCGAGGCGCAGCGGGGACAGGGTGACGATCCCGTCGGACAGCTTCACTTCAGGCACCCGGCGATTCTTGATGCCGAAAGCCGCATCCCGCCAGCGGATTCCGCGCGACATGGCGCAGCTGTGTGCAACTCCCAGTGGGCATGGGGCAGATCACTCGGAGCAAGGCGCAGCTTGTCAGGACCCACCCGCTCCAGCGTCGCACGGACACCGCAGCCTCGCACCACGCAAAGCATGTTGGGCCAGTGCTCTGGCTACGAAAACGACCAATTCCAGGAAATTTTTGGATGTGGGGATCCGTCCGCCTTCCGGCGTCGAATCAAGTGCATGGGTGGTTTTGGCCCCGGCCCGCGTCATTCGCACTCGGTAGCAGTGCGAAACCGGTGTGCAACGCAAGCCGGTCGTGTGGCTCCCGTACTTCCTCGGCACCTTCGTAGGAGCTGACATGGTGGAAAAGCCAGTGGAAACGTTGCCCTCCGCTCGGGAGGAATCCACGGCCCACCTGGATGGGTGCGGTGAACCGGCCGCAATCGAGACCACCCTCGCCGCGGTGCTGGCCGCGGTGGTGCGAACCGAACGGGTGCCGGTCGACGGTCATTTCTTCGATGACCTGGGCGCCGACTCGCTGGTGATGGCGCACTTCTGCGCGCGCGTCAGGAAGCGTGCGGATCTGCCGTCGGTGTCGATGAAGGACGTCTATCGGCACCCGACGATCAGGAGCCTGGCGACGGCGCTCGCGGACGCCCCGCCCGTTCACCGAGCGGAGCCGGCGGTCGGGGCCCCGGCCGCGGAGGCGTTCCCGCCCTCACCCCCGGCCCCGGTGGCGGCCCAGTCCCCGGCGGGCATGCGCCGGTACGTCCTGTGCGGCGCGCTGCAGTGTGTGGCCTTCCTCGGGTACGTCTACCTCCTCGCCTTCGGCACCGCCCGAGGCTACGGGTGGATCTCCGCCGGATCGGGTGTGCTCGACGTGTACCTGCGCTCGGCCCTGTTCGGGGGTGCGGCCTTTCTGGTCCTGTGTGTCCTTCCCGTCCTCGCGAAGTGGACGCTCGTCGGCCGGTGGAAGCCCCAGCACATTCCCGTCTGGAGCCTTGCGTACGTTCGCTTCTGGATCGTCAAGACGCTGGTTCGGTCGGATCCGATGGTGCTGTTCAGCGGCTCGCCGCTCTACCTGCTCTACCTCAGGGCACTGGGCGCGAAGGTCGGGCGGGGCGCCGTGGTCCTGTCCCGGACCGTGCCCGTGTGCACCGACCTGCTCACCATCGGTGACGGCACGGTCATCCGCAAGGACTCGTCCTTCGCCTGCTACCGGGCCCACGCCGGACTGATCCAGACGGGCCGGGTCACCCTCGGCAGGAACGTGCTGGTCAGCGAGGCCACGGTGCTCGACATCGACACATCGCTGGGCGACGGGGCCCAGCTCGGGCACGCCTCCTCGCTGCACCGCGGGCAGGCGGTGCCCGACGGCGAGCACTGGCACGGGTCCCCGGCACAGCGGACCGACGTGGACTACCAGGCGGTGGGGCAGGCCCGCTGCGGTGCCGTGCGCAGGGCGACCCACAGCGTGGTGCAGCTGCTGCTCGCGCTGGTCGTGTACGTACCCCTGGCGGTCGGCGGCGTGGCCGCGCTGCTCGTCGCCGTCCCGCAGCTCAGCACGGCTCTGGAGCCGGGACCCGCGGTCTTCACCGACGGGACGTTCTATCTCGAAGCCCTGGTGACGGCCTTCGTGCTCGTCTTCGGCGCCGTGCCCGCCGGTCTCCTCGTCCTGACCGTCCTTCCCCGTCTGCTCAGCCTCACCATCACGCCGGGCAGGACCTACCGTCTGTACGGCTTCCACTTCGAGGTGCACCGGACGATCGCGCTCCTGACCAACTGGAGGTTCCTGAAGCGCCTGTTCGGTGACAGCTCCGCCATCGTCCACTACCTGCGGGGCCTCGGGTACGACCTCTCCCGCGTCGAGCAGACCGGGTCGAACTTCGGCACGGAGATGAAGCACGAGACGCCGTACCTGAGTTCCGTCGGGCGCGGGACGATGGTCGCGGACGGTCTGTCGATCATGAATGCCGACTTCTCCAGTACCGCGTTCCGCGTGTCCCGGGTGTCGATCGGGCCGCGCAACTTCCTCGGGAACAGGATCGCGTACCCCACGCGAGGCAGGACCGGCGACAACTGCCTCCTCGCGACGAAGGTGATGGTGCCGGTCGACGGGGAGGTCCGCGAAGGCGTCGGGCTGCTGGGCTCGCCCAGCTTCGAGATTCCCCGTTCGGTCCTGCGGGACAGCACGTTCGACGGGCTCAAGGGCCGTGCGGAGCTACGGCGCGGCCTTGCCGCCAAGAACAGGCACAACGTCGCCACCATGGCGTGGTACCTGCTGACGCGGTGGATCTATGTCTTCACTCTCGCCCTGCTCGTCACCGGAGCCGCGGAGCTGTACGGGCCGCTCGGCGTGACGGGGATCGTGCTGGCCGACCTCCTTGCCGTGCTGTTCACCACCGCGTACTTCGTCCTGGTCGAACGCGTCGTCACCGCGCTCCGTCCCTTGAAGCCGGTGTTCTGCTCGATCTACACCCCGGACTTCTGGCAGCGCGAGCGCTACTGGAAGGTGCCGTCGGAGACGTACCTGAAGGTCTTCAACGGCACCCCGTTCAAGAACCTGATCTGGCGGTTGCTGGGAGTGCGGCTCGGCCGCATGGTCTTCGACGACGGCTGCTATCTGACGGAACGGGCCATGGCCGCCATCGGAGACGGCTGCACGCTCAACTCGGGAAGCGTGCTCCAGTGCCACTCGCAGGAGGACGGCGCCTTCAAGTCCGACCGGAGCACGATCGGCTCCGGATGCACCCTCGGGGTCGGCGCGTTCGTCCACTACGGCGTGACCGTGGGCGACGGTGCGGTGCTCGGCCCCGACTCCTTCCTGATGAAGGGAGAGGCGGTCCCGCAGGAGGCGTGGTGGGGCGGGAATCCGGCCAGACCGTTCCGCTCGCACGGCGAGGACGACTCACCCAGCGGGGGCGACTCACCCAGCGAGGACGGCTCACACAGCGAGGACGGCTCACACAGCGATGACGAGGCGAGGTCGGCCCCATGGCAGCCATGACGACGTCCGCGGAGACGGCCCGGGAGTTCTGGCGGGGCGTGCTCGCCGCCGGCGGGGTCACCACGGTCCCCCGGTGGACCCTCGACCCGGTGACCCGCGTCGCCGAGCACGAGGCGACGCTTCCCGAGGACCTGATGGGCGAGTTGAGCCGCCTGGCGGACGAACTGGCGGTCCCCCTCCGCTCGGTGCTGCTGGCCGCGCACGCCAAGGTGCTGGCCGCTCTGTCCGGCGAGCAGGAGGTCACGACCGGTTACGTCGCCGTGCCGACCGGGCGGCCGCTGCCCTGCCGACTGACCGTCGAACCCGGCTTGTGGCGGACGCTGGTGCTCCACGCCCACCGGGCGGAGTCGGAACTGCTGCTGCACAAGGACTTCCCCGTCGACGGTCTCCGGCGTGAGCTGGGCCTGCCCCGACCGTCCAGCGAGGCCGAGTTCGATCCGGTCGGCGACGGCGGCGAACTCGCCGAGCATGCCGTGCTGAGGCTGGAGATCCCGCGACTCGGCGATCGGCGCACGCTGCGGCTGCGGTACCGGGCCGACGCCTTCGACGCGGACTGCGCCGCGAGGATCGTGGGCTACCACCTCACGGCGCTCACGCTGATCGCCGCCGATCCGGACGCCGAGCACGCCCGGCAGAGCCTGCTCTCCGCCGAGGAGCGCCGCTTCCAGCTCGAAGGACTCGCCGGACCCCGCCGGGAGTTGCCCGACCGCCGCTTCCACGAGCTGTTCGAACAACGCGTCAGGGCGCACCCGGACGCCGTAGCGGCCGTATGCGGCGACCAGCGGTGGACGTACGGGGAACTCAACGCGCGGGCCAACCGGCTGGCACGGGCCCTGCTGGCGCGGGGGCTTGGCCGGGAAGGCGTCGTCGCGGTGGTGACGGAGCGGAACCTGGACTGGGTGGCGGCCGTCCTCGCGGTCTTCAAGAGCGGTGGGGTGTACCTGCCCGTCGAGCCGCACTTCCCGGCCGAGCGCATCGCGACCATGCTCACGCGTGCCGGGTGCCGGCTCGTGCTGACCGAGCCGGGCAGCACCACGATGCTCGACCGGGCCCTCGACACGCTGCCCGCGGTCCGGGCGCTCTCGGTCGACGCGGCCTACGCGGAGGGCCACCCGGACTCCGACCCCGGCGTCGGCGTCGAGCCGGACCAACTCGCCTACATCTACTTCACGTCCGGCTCCACCGGCGAGCCCAAGGGAGCCATGTGCGAGCACGCGGGCATGCTCAACCACCTCTACGCCAAGATCGACGACCTGGGGATCGGCGAGGGGCAGGTGGTCGCCCAGACCGCGCCCCAGTGCTTCGACATCTCGCTGTGGCAGCTGGCCTGCGCCCTTCTGACCGGCGGGCGGACCCTGCTCGTGGAACAGGACGCGATCCTGGACGTCCCGCGGTTCGTCGACACGATCGCCCGCGGCGGGGTCAACGTGCTCCAGGTCGTGCCGTCGTACCTCGACGCCGTCGTGTCCTACCTGGAGCGGCACCCGCGCGCGCTGCCGGAACTGCGGTGCGTGTCGGTCACCGGCGAGGCGCTGAAAGGGGAACTCGTGCAGCGCTGGTTCGCGGCCCGGCCCGGCGTCAGACTGGTCAACGCGTATGGCCTGACCGAGACATCGGACGACACCAACCACGAGGTGATGGACCGGGCGCCGGACGACGGACGGATCTCGCTCGGCCCGCCCATCGGCAACGTGCACGTCTACGTCGTGGACGAACACCTGTCACCGGTGCCGCTCGGCGCCCCCGGCGCGATCGTCTTCTCCGGAATCTGCGTCGGCCGCGGCTACGTCAACGACCCCGAGCGCACCCGGCAGGCCTTCATGGCGGACCCGCACCACGCGGGCCGACGGCTCTACCGGGGCGGCGACTACGGCCGCTGGACGCCAGGGGGCAGGCTGGAGTTCCTCGGCCGCCAGGACCACCAGGTCAAGATCCGCGGATTCCGGATCGAGATCGGCGAGGTCGAGAGCGCCATGCTGCGGGCACCCGGGGTCCGTGACGGCGCGGTGGTGGCCGTCGACGGGGCCGGCCAGGGCGGGCGTCTGGTGGCCTTCTACTCCGGTCAGGACCCGCTGGAGGACAGCGCCCTCAGGGACCGGCTGGGCCGCTCGCTGCCCGTGTACATGGTCCCCTCGGAGTTCCACTGGCAGGAGAGCCTGCCCGTGACCGCCAACGGCAAGGTCGACCGCAAAGCGCTGACCGCGCTCGCCGCCCGGCTCGCCGCACAGCTCGGCACCGTGGCACCGGACGTCGGATCCGCCGGCCCCGAGCTCGACACGGCCGAGGAGGACCGCGACACGCCCCGCACGCCGACCGAGCGGCGGATGGCCGCCCTGTGGGCCCAGGAGCTCGACATACCGGAGTGCACGATCCGCCGGCACGACCACTTCTTCGACCGTGGCGGCACCTCTCTCGCGGCGGTGCGGCTCGCGATCGCCCTGGACCGTGCGGTGGACATCAAGGACCTCACACGCCACCCGGTCCTGGCCGACCTGGCCCGCGTCGTCGACGGCAGGTCCCGAGCCGCCGCCCGCCCGGCCTCCGCGGCCACCGTCGGGCCCGGACCGCCGGCTTCCTCCTGAACCGCGACCGAAAGGAGACCGAGATGCCGTCCTTGCTCCCTGTGTCGATGCTCGGCGTCGACCTGCAGCCCGGCAAACCCCCGATCGTGCGCGCAAACTCCACCGGCGACGCGGCGAGTTGGGCTGCCGAGCACCGGGACGCGGTGCGGGCCCTCGTCGCCGAGCACGGTTCGGTCCTGGTCCGTGGCCTCGGGCTCGGCGACCAGGCCGAGACCGCGGCCGTCTTCCGGCGGCTGGCGTCCGGTCTGATGACCGAGAAGGAGGCGTTCGCGTCCCGGCGGACCTACTCCGACGGCGTGTACTCCTCGTCGAAGTGGCCGCCCCACCAGCCGATGTGCATGCACCACGAACTCAGCTACACCCTGGAGTTCCCCGGCCTCATGCTGTTCGCCTGCCTCGGTGCCCCCGCCGTCGGCGGGGCGACCGCGCTGGCCGACGCACCGACCGTGCTGGGCGCGCTGCCCACCGATCTCGTCGAACGGTTCCTCAGAGAGGGCTGGCTGCTCACCCGCACCTACAACGAGGAGATCGGGGCGTCCTTGGCCGATGCCTTCGGCACGGAGGACCGCGGTGCGGTCGAGAGCTACTGCCGAGCGAGCGCGATCGAGTTCGAGTGGCAACCCGACGGCGGACTGCGCACCTGGCAGCGTCGCAGCGCCGTGGTGCGGCACCCGATCACCGGACGGCGCTGCTGGTTCAACCAGATCGCCTTCCTCAACGAGTGGACGCTCGCCCCCGAGATACGTGAGTACCTGGTGGACGTCTACGGCGCCGACGGGCTGCCGTTCAACACCCGCTACGGGGACGGCGCGCCGATCGGCGAGGACACCGTCCAGTTGCTGAACGAGGTCTACCAGTCCCACACCGTGCGCGAGCCATGGCAGGCCGGCGACCTGATGCTCGTCGACAACGTGCGCACCGCCCACAGCAGGGAGCCGTACGAGGGGCCGCGCGAGGTGCTCGTCGCGATGACGGACGCGGTGCGCCTGGCCGACTGCTCGCCGACCGTGGAAGTGATCACCGAATGACCACCCCCCGACCCACCGGTATGTCCGCCACCCCATCCACCACCTGGGAGGCCGCGCCGCCCGGGCCGGTCACCGTGCCGCCGTTCGCGGTCGTGTCCGGCGGCCAGGTCCAGCAAGCGCTGCAGGGGCGCGAGAAGCAGATCGTGGAGGTGGTCGAGGACACCTACCGGCTGCACAGCGCCGGCGACTCGGTGAACCCGCCGTCGCACTTCCTGCGCTTCCCCGACCGCCCCACGTCCCGGATCATCGCCCTGCCCGCCTCGATCGGCGGGGATGCCGGGGTGGACGGCCTGAAATGGATCTCCAGCTTCCCGCAGAACGTGGCGGCCGGTATCCCGAGGGCCTCGGCGGTACTCATCCTCAACGACCGCCACACCGGCTATCCGTTCGCCTGCATGGAAGCCTCGATCATCAGCGCCACGAGGACGGCCGCCTCGGCGGCACTGGCGGCGGACACGCTCAGCCGCGGCCGACGGCGCCCGACACGCGTCGGGTTCGTCGGGACGGGCCTGATCGCCCGCTACATCCACACCTTCCTGGCCGGTACCGGCTGGTCCTTCGACTCCATCGGCGTACACGACGTGTCCGCCGACAGCGCGGCCGGTTTCCGCTGCTACCTGGAGCAGTCCGGCGCCACCGGCTCGATCGTCGTGCACGACGGCCCCGAGCAGCTGATCCGGCGGAGCGACCTGGTCGTCTTCGCCACGGTCGCCGCCCGGCCGCACATCAGCGATCCGTCGTGGTTCGCGCACCATCCGCTCGTGCTGCACGTGTCACTGCGCGACCTGGCCCCGGAGGTCGTGCTCGCCTCGGACAACTTCGTCGACGACGTCGACCACTGTCTGAGGGCGGAGACCTCGGTCCACCTGACCGAACGGCTCACGGGCAACCGCGACTTCCTGACGGGCACGCTGGCGGACGTGATGGCCGCACGCGTGACGCCGTCCACGGACCGGACGGTGGTGTTCTCGCCCTTCGGCCTCGGGGTGCTCGACCTGGCAGTCGGCAAGTACGTCTACGACGAGGTGGCGGGCTCCGGAGAGCTGCACGTCGTCGACGGCTTCTTCCATGAGCTGCGCCGGTACGGATGAACACCGCCGGCCCGGCCGCTTTCGATCCGCGGAGGCCATCGTGTCAGTCATATCCGCTCCCTACACCTTCAACGAGGAGGATCTCTACGTCGACCTCCAGTCGATACTGGGGCGCAGGCTCTTCCTGAAATGCGAGGGCTTCAACTTCGCCGGCTCGATCAAGCTGAAGCCCGCGACCGAGATGGTGGAGGCCGCCGAGCAGCTGGGCGTCCTGACACCGCAGTCGGTCCTGCTGGAGTCCTCGTCGGGAAACATGGGCGTGGCACTCAGCATGATCGCGGCGAGCAAGGGCTACCGGTTCCTGTGCGTGACGGACTCCCGCTGCAACCTGTCCACGAGGCTGGTGATGGAGGCCTTGGGCGCCCAGGTGCACGTGATCACCGAGCCGAGCGCCCACGGCGGCTTCCTCCGTGCGCGGCTCGACTACGTCCGCGCGCTGTCCGCCCTCGACAACCGGTACGTGTGGCTCAGCCAGTACACCAACCCGGGCAACTGGAGAGCGCACTACCGCAGGACGGCACCGGCGATCGCCCGCTCGTTCCCAGGACTGGACGTGTTGTTCGTCGGGGCCGGCACCACCGGGACCCTGATGGGATGCGCCCGCTACTTCCGGCAGTGGCACCGGCCGGTGCGCATCGTGGCGGTGGACAGCGTCGGCTCGGTGACCTTCGGCGGCACCCCCGGGCGCCGCATGCTTCCCGGCCTGGGTATGAGCGTCAGCCCTCCACTGCTCGACGACTCCTACGTCGACGAGGCGGTGCACGTCGAGGAGGCGGAAACCATCCGCGCCTGCCACCACCTGGCCCGACGCGGCTTCCTCTTCGGCGGCTCCACCGGCACCGTCGTCAGCGGCGCGATGCGCTGGCTCGCCGCGCACGACTCGGCCGGCCTCACCT
Source organism: Streptomyces shaanxiensis (assembly GCF_039537145.1). NCBI lineage: Bacteria > Bacillati > Actinomycetota > Actinomycetes > Kitasatosporales > Streptomycetaceae > Streptomyces > Streptomyces shaanxiensis. The sequence continues at coordinate 57,326 of NZ_BAAAZY010000008.1, read as the reverse complement.
CGGTGGCCATCGCCCCGGACCTGGGCGAGCGCTACCTCGAAACCGTTTACCAGGCCAACTGGGTCCAGGCCCTCTACGGCGCCGACGCGCTCCGCCCCTACGACGCGGTCGCCGTCGGCGCCCCGGCGGCCACGGTGCGCCACCGGCGCCAGGAGGACGAAGGCTGGGTCGGCGACCCCGCGACCGCAGGCCCGGGCCGGCCGTCACCGGGCTCCTGGGAAACCGAACCCGCGCGACTGCGAGATGCGGACGGCGGCCGGGCCTCGGACACTGGGGGAGGGCGGGTGAACCCAACATGATGGATCGGGGTAGACGCACAGGCAGGAGGGGGTGTGGCGAAACGGCAGGCCCCCGGGGCCCGGCATATCGGTACATCCGAGACGGATCGACTCTTGGTGTCCGTCGCTGCCGGCAGTCAGGACGCCTTCGCCCGGCTGTACGACGCGGCCGCCGGCCCGATCTACGGAATCGCGTGCCGGGTGCTGCAGGACCCGGCACGCGCCGAGGAGGTCACCCAGGAGGTCATGCTCGAGGTCTGGCAGAGCGCCCCCCGGTATCGGCCCGAGAGCGGGCACGCCATGACCTGGATGATGACGATCGCCCACCATCGCGCCGTGGACAGCGTCCGCACTCTGCGCAGGTCGGCTGAACGCGAGCGCGCCGTCTCCCAGCACGAGTCGACTCTCGCCTTCGACGACGTCGTGGAGACGGTGGAGGCGCTCGGGGAACGCGAACAGGTCCGCTCGTGCCTGAAGGATCTCACCGCCGAGCTGCGGCAACCGGTAGTGCTCGCCTACTACCAGGGCCTGACCCATACCGAGATCGCCGCGGCGCTGTCCCTGCCGCTCGGCACCGTCAAGAGCCGCCTGCGCAGGGCGCTGACCCGCCTGCGGCATTGTCTGGGAGCTCCGCCGTGATCACCGCCGACCCTCACGACCTCGCGGGTGCCTACGCGGCGGACGCCCTCACCGGGGAGGAGCGGGAGACGTTCCTGCGGCACGCCGCCGACTGCCCCGACTGCGCCCACGAGACCGCCCTGCAGCAGGAGGCCGCGGCCTGGCTCGCCCTGGCGGCGGCCCGCACTCCACCGCCGGGTCTGAGAGAACGGGTCCTCGCCGAGGTGGCCCGGACCCCCCAGCTCCCCCCGACGCTCCCCGCTCAGGCGGACGAGCGCCGCAGGCGACGATCCACGCCACGTCTGCTGCATCTCGCGCTGGCCGCCAGCCTCGCCGCGGCCGCCGCGCTCGGCGGTCTGGCGGCCTGGCAGCACCAGGAGGCGCGGCAGACCCGCCAGGAGGCCGCGAGCCAGGCCGCCGACTTCGCCCGGCTGCTCGCGGCCCCCGACGCCACTTTCGTCAAGAAGGACCTGTCCTACGGCGGCTCCGGCACCGTGGCGGTCTCACGCCGGCTGAACCAGGCCGCCTACTTCTGCCAGGACCTGACTCCGCTGCCCCCCAACAAGAGCTACCAGCTGTGGTACGTCGCCCCCGGGAACAAGGTCCGCTCCGCCGGCCTCCTCCGCGCCAAATCCGCCCTCCAGGCCGTGTCCCTTCCCCCGCCCGGCACCGCCGCCGCCCTTGCCATCACCGTCGAACCGAGCACGGGCTCCGCCAAGCCCACCACCGATCCCCTCACCACCTGGCTCCTCCCCACCGCCTGACCGCCGACAACTCGATCGCGGCGCACCGGCACTTGGGCGGCCCGTGCGGCTTCGGTGACACTCCGTGGCTCCGGCACGGAAAAGCGATCCAGAACAAAAGTCGCTGAGTTGTTGGCTAGGGTGGCAAGCAGAGACTGATTCCGATGCCCGGCAGAAGCCGAAGGCCACGTCGACCACCATCAGTCCGTACATCTGACGATCCCAGCTGAGTCGGCGGGCGGCAGCGAGCAGTCTTCAAGAGGGCCTGGAGCAGGGGAAAGGGAGCCGCTGATTCATGGCTGTCCACCGGTCGGATGAAGGATCGCGCCCTCACCCCGCCTCAAGAAGTCAAGATCCGGAACACCGTCCGCCGATCACGGCAGAGCACGGCAGGCGGCGGCCGGCGCCCGTAGTGCTGCCCCCATCGCTGCGCGTGGGGCTCGGATTGACGGCGGCCCTTGCCGCGCTGGTGGTCGTCGTGCTCGGGGTCCTGTACGCCGGCCACGACGAGCCCGGCGTGGTGGACAGGTGGATCATCCAGCCGACGGCGGACAGTGTGCGGCCGCCGTGGCGGAACGCAGCTCTCGCCACGGACTTCCTGGGGGAGCCCGCCGGAGCGGCGACGCTGGTCGTGGCCGCCGTGACGGGCTGCCTGCTGCTTCGGCGTCCTCGCGCAGCCGTGCTCGTCGTTGTCGGCGCCGGCATGACCGTGGGGACGACGACGCTGCTCAAGTCCCTGGTGGGACGCACCATCCACGGCGACGACAACCTGTCCTACCCGAGCGGGCACACCGCCTTCCTCACCGCGCTCGCCCTCGTGGTGGCGCTGCTCGCGACCGGCCGGCTCGGCCTCGGCAGGACGGCCGGCACGTCACTCGTGCTCGCCGCGGCGCTGGCCGCCGGCGCCGCCATGGGCTGGGCGCAGGTCGCCCTGGGCGCGCACTACCCGACCGACGTCCTCGGCGGCTGGTGCACCGCGCTGGCGGTGGTACCGGCGACCGCGTGGCTGGTGGACCGGCTGGCTGACCGGCTGGCCGATCAGATGCCCGATCGGATGGCCGACGCCGGTCGACGGGAGCGTCGCTGACGTCACGTCACGTCACCTCACGCCAAGCGGCGGAACACGGGCTTCACCGGTCGCCCGGCCAGCCACGGCGTGGGGTCGGCGGCGTCAAGTGCCTTCCGGTACACCGCACATGCCTCGGCCACCACATCGACGGTGTGATCGATGTCGGCGTCCTCGAGCGCGCTGCTCACCACGAACGACGGGGCCAGCACCCCGCCCGCCAGGAGCCGGCGCAGGAACAGGGTGCGGTACTGCTGCGACGCCTGCCCGTTCTCGTCGAGGGTGGCGAAGACCAGGTTGCTGGCCCGGCCCCGGACGACGATGTGGTCGCCGACGCCCATGCCGGCCGCGGCCTCGCGGACACCGGCGGCCAACCGCTCGCCGAGCGCGTGCAGTCGGGCGGTGATGCCCTCCTCGACGTACGTGGTCTGCACGGCCATCGCGGCTGCCAGGGAATGCGTTTCCGCACCGTGCGTGGTGGACAACAGGAACACCCGGTCGCCGGAGTGACGCAGCCCGCCCCGCTCCATCAGGTCGCGGCGCCCGGCCAGCGCGGACACGGCGAACCCGTTGCCCAGCGCCTTGCCGAACGTGGAGAGGTCGGGGACGACGCCGTACAGGCCCTGGGCGCCCGCCTCGGACCAGCGGAAGCCGGTGATCATCTCGTCGAAGATCAGTACGCAGCCGTGCCGGTCGGCCAGTTCGCGCAGGCCGGCGAGATACCCGGGCGGCGGTTCGGTGTGGGTGGCGGGTTCGAGGATCAGGCAGGCGACCTCGTCCCGGTACCGGGTGAGCAGCTCCTCCGTGGCGGCCAGGTCCCCGTACGGGAACGCCACGGTGAAGTCGGTGGTCGCCGCCGGAATGCCGGCGGACATCGGCGTCGTACCGATGAACCAGTCGTCGACGGAGAAGAACGGATGGTCGGCGCAGATGGCCACCCGCGGGCGCCCGGTGGCGGCGCGCGCGAGGCGCACCGCGGCGGTGGTGGCGTCGGAGCCGTTCTTGGCGAACTTCACCATCTCGGCGGTCGGCACCGTGGCCAGGAAGCGTTCCGCGGCCTCGACCTCCACGATGGACGGCCGGACGAAGTTGCTGCCGCGGTCGAGTTCCCGTCGTACCGCCTCGATCACGCGAGGGTGCGCGTGGCCCAGGCTGACCGAACGCAGGCCCGATCCGTACTCGATGTAGCGGTTGCCGTCGACGTCCCACACATGGGCACCGCTGCCGTGGCTGATGACCGGGGCCAGGTTCTCGGGGTACTGGTCGTCGCCCTTGGCGTAGGTGTGCGCACCGCCGGGGATCACGGCGTGCAGCCGCTCGTTCGCCGCATGCGACCGGGGCAGGAAGAACTCCTCAGTGTCCACGCTGACTTCAGCTCTCTCTCTGCTTCAGGACCTCGGCGAGGCTCGGCGCCTCCCGGTCGCGCTGGGACATCGATGTGACCGGCAGCGGCCAGGGGATGGCGAGCTCCGGGTCGTCGAAGGCGATCGTCACGTCCTCGGCCGGGTCGTGCGGGCGGTCGATCCGGTACGAGGTGTCGGCGGTCTCGGTCAGCGCCTGGAAGCCGTGCGCGCACCCCGCCGGGATGTACAGGGTCACCTGCGTCTCGCCGGACAACTCGAAGGAGGCCACGTTGCGGTAGGTCGGCGAGTCCGGGCGCAGGTCCACGACGACGTCGAAGATCCTCCCGTACGAGCACCGCACCAGCTTGGCCTCGCCCGCGCCGGAGCGCAGGTGCAGGCCGCGCAGCACGCCCCGGACCGAGCGGGACACGCTGTCCTGGATGAAGGCGTCCGGGGCGAGGCCCACCGAGCGGACCACGTCGGCGTCGAAGGTGCGGCAGAAGAAGCCGCGTTCGTCCGCGTACGGGGTCGGTTCGAAGAGGTACGCGCCCGCGATCGCCGGGACTTCGGTCGCCTTCATGGAGTCTCCTGCCGGGTGCGGTCCTGCGTGTGGTCGGTTGCCGGGAACAGGGCGGCGGTCAAGGCGGTGAACTGGTCCTCGAGTTGCCGGGCGGCGACCATGTTCCGCTCGGCGAGAGTCCGCCGCAGCTCCGCCGATCGCTTCTCCAGCGCCCGGAACTGCTCCAGCAGCCGGTCGGCGTCCACCTCGCGAGCCGGGTGGCGGTACGCGCTCAGCCCCATCCGGTCCATGAGCGCGTCGCTCTTCGCCGCATAGCTGAGTGCGAGCGTCGGCGTGCCGACCTTCAGCGCGCAGATCAGGTTGTGGTACCGGGTCGCCACCACGGCGTCGGCAGCCGCCGTCTCCTTCATCAGGTCGGCCAGCGAGGCCGCCTCGGCAGCGGTGACCAGCGGCGAGTCCACCGCGTCGAGGATCGCGGCGACCACCGGCGCGTCGCACTCGTCGCCGGTGAGCAGCCGCACCGGCCTGCCGTCCTCGACCAGCGCGCGGACGAACCGGGTCGTCCCGTCGAGGTAGCGCCGATGGATCTCCTCGGCCCGGGCGCGGTCGTCGTTGCCGCCGTGGAAGTCCATGACGCCGACGCAGACCGGGCCCGGCGGGCCTGAGTGTGCGCCGCCCCGCGGTGTTGGCAGGGCGAACGCGAGATCCGGGTAGACCTCGTCGCGCGCGGTGTCCACGCCCATCTCCCGTATCGCGTCGCGGGATTGAACGTCCCGGTACGAGCGGTAGGTGGCCAGCCGCGCCGACCAGCGCACCAGCGCCCGGGTCGGCCGGTTGCCGATCGGGGCGGCGCCGACGCCGACCAGCGCGACCCGGGTGCCGAACAGTCGCCCGGTCGCGCAGAGCAGGAACAGCGAGTACGGGAAGCCCCACGGCCGCAGCGGCAGCGTGGCCTCCAGGACGCCCATGCCCGGCACGATCACCACGTCGTGCCGCCGCACCCAGGCGGCGGTGCGGACGACGTCGACGAGTTTGCCCAGCCCCTTGCCCGCGATCGCGCCCGCACGGGACGCGGTCCGGTACTCCCCGCGGTACCAGTGCAGCCGCGTCGCGGGGATCCCGTACCGTGCCGTGACGACCTCGGGTCCGCCGCACAGCGCGTCCACGGCCGCCTCCGGATGCTCGGCGCGGAGGTACCCGAGCACGGCCTCCAGCGATCCGTCGTTGCCGAGGTTGCCGGAGCCGAGCAGGCCGAACACCCCGACGCGTACGGGGGTTCTCATGTCTGCCGCCCCTCGCGTCCTGCGACGAGGTCGTCGACCGAGACGGTGAGCCCGGCCGGGTCGACCGGGGCGCGGTCCTCGACCCGCTCGCCGGCACCCGGCCGGACCCTGCTCGTCATCCACTCGCCGAGGTGGCGGTAGCACGCGCGCCGGTCGGCCGCGGACAGCGGCGCTCGCCGGATCGCCGAGACGAAGCCCAGGACGTACTCGGCGAGCAGCCGAGGCGTCGGGTGCAGCGGGCCTGCCCGGCGCGGGTCCAGGTTGACGCACCGGGAACGCTTGCTCGGGTTCGCCCGCTCGGCGCGGGTGGGGTGGTCGCGGCGGAAGTACAGCAGCTCCGGCACCTGGTGGAAGGGCCCCTGGAGGACGATCTGCGCGACGAACGTGCGGTCCGCGTGGTGGTAGCTGTCGTGCGGCTTCACCCGGCGCAGCATGTCGGCACGCATCACCCCGTAGAAGTCGTCGCCACCGGGCTCGAACAGGAAGCTGCGGAAGCGCTCCGGCGCGTGCGGCGAGGCGGTGGCGAGCCCGTACTCGTACGGGACCTTCACCTGTCCCTGGCCGTCGATGACCGCCTGGTCGGAGTGCGCGAGGACGACGTCCGGCCGCTCGTCCAGCGCCTCGACGCACCGGCGCAGCAGGTCACGGGCGTAGAGGTCGTCGTGCGAGGCCCACTTGAACAACTCGCCGCGGCACTGGGTGAACACGTAGTTGTGGTTCGGCGCGGCGCCGATGTTCCGGGTCAGCCGGAGATACCGGATGCGTGAGTCCTGCGCGACGTACTTGCGGCAGATGTCCTCGGTCCCGTCGGTCGAGGCGTTGTCGGAGATGACCAGCTCGAAGTCCTCGTAGGTCTGGCCGAGGAGGGCGTCGAGCGATTCGGCGAGGTACTCCTCGCCGTTGTACACGGGCAGGCCGATGCTCAGCCTGGGTCGGGCGGTCATGGCGTCCTCACTTCGGGGATGGAGTCCTGGTGGTGCTCGCGCAGGGCGGAGCGCAGCTGAAGCCACCACACGGCGGAGGCGGCGAGGGTCGCGGCGGCGACGCCCCAGGCCGAGCCGACCGTGCCGGCCAGGGCCGCTCCGCCGAGCCCGCCCGCCACGTAGCAGGCGGAGGCGAACAGTTGGCAGCGCAGGCTGCGCCGGGCCGCGGCGAGGGCGCGCAGCCCGGCCGCCGCGCCGGTGCCGAGACCGGCGCCCGCGACGCCGAGGGTGACCGGCACGATGAGCTGTGCGGCGGAGTGCCAGACATCGCCGAGCACGAGCTCGCCGAGCCGGTCCGGCATCAGGAGCAGCGCCCCGCCCCAGAGAAGCGCGGCGACGGCCTGCCCGCCTCCGAGTAACAGACAGAACTTGCCGAGGCGGTGCGGGGCCCGCCGCAGTACCCGCGCCGCCTCCGCGACGGTGACCAGCGAGAGACCCATCAGCACGGCGAGGAACGGCCCGAGCAGGAGCTCGGCGCCCCTGACCGCACCCACCGCGCCGAGCCCGACGATCGCGCCGAGCCCGTACGCACGCAGCTGGCTCGCGCCGCTGAGGCTGACGTTCTCGACCAGGTACCGGTAGCCGAGGTCGCGTTGCTCGCTGAGCCACGCGCGTGCCTGGGCCGTGCGGGGCAGGATGCCGGACTGGACGTAGCCGTACCCCGCCGCCACCGTGGCGGACGCGCCCCAGGCGAGCACGAAGGCGGCCACGCTGCCCACGCGGGCCGCAACCACCATCGCCGGGATGAGCGCCACGCCCCACACGACGTCGTTGACGAACGCCTTCCGCCCCGCGCCGGCCGCGAAGAACGCGTACCGCCAGGCGTCCTGGAGCAGCAGCCCCGGCAGCATGACGCCGAGACAGGCGAACGCGGGCCCCACCTGGCCGCCGAGAGCGAGGCCGACCACCAGACACGCCGCACCGATGGCCGCGCCGACGCCGAGCGCGGTACCCGACGACCGGGCCACCGCCCCGCGCCAGGCCGTGTCCGACACGCCGCTGAAGCGCACCACGAGCGGGTCGGTGGCAAGGCCCCGGGAGACGTTGAGCACCACGCCGTAGGTCACCCAGGCGAGGCTGAACACGCCGAACGCGGTCACCCCCAGCGAGCGGGCCACGTAGATCCCCACCGCGAAGTTGCTGATGCTGGAGGCCGCCTGGTCGGCCAGTCCCCAGGACAGCCGGCCGGCGAAGGCACGCCGGGTGGAGCCGGTCGGTGCCGTCGCCTTCTCCTCCTCGGTGGTCATCCGCGTCATGCCTTGATCAGACCGGCGCCGTGCAGGGCGTCGGCCGCGGTGGCGACGGTGTCGAACGGCAGCCCGGACCGCTCGGTGACATCCAGCAGACTGTGCTCGCCGTCGGAGAGGCTGAGCACCCAGAGCATGGCCATCTGGGCCTGCTTGGTGTCGCTGCGCCCGCCGAGTGCGTCGTACAACCCGCGTCGGCCCAGCTGTGGTTCGCCGTACGGGCTGAGGTTGACGTACCGCCGGTTGCGGTCCAGGACGGCGAACGCCTCGCGGCAGACTGCCAGGGTGTCCGCCATCGCCTCCGGGGTGACGAAGTCCGGGTTGTCCGCCGAGGTGTGGTACTCGGGATAGCCGGCGTACGGGGTACGGCTGAGCGAGCCCACGGCGAGGTTGAACCCGGGCGAGCAGAACTGCCGCTCGTCGTAGCCGTACGGAGTGAACTCGGTGATGCGGTGCGGGCGTTCGGAGGCGGCCAGCACATGCCGCAACACCCGGTCGATCTCGGCGTCGCCGCGCCTGCTCTGCTTGTACGTCAGTTGGCCCGGGTCGCCGGCGCAGGCCAGCACCAGGCCGTGCTTGACGCGCTCCACCCGCTCCGCATTGCGGGCCAGCCAGGTGATCGCCCCGATGGTGCCGGGCGCGAACAGGAACCGGTAGGTGTAGTACGGCATCTCCTGCGCCAGCGCCCGGGCCAGGTACGTCGCCACCGCGATGCCGGCCAGGTTGTCGTTGGCCAGCGACGGGTGGCAGACGTGGCAGGAGACGATCACCTCGTCGGGGACCTGCCCGGGGACCACGTACTCGGCGTAGGTGAGGTGGCCGTCGGCGAGGGTGGAGTCGATACGCACCTCGTACTCGCCGTCCGGCAGCGCGTCCAGGGTCTCCTGGGCCAGGCAGAACCCCCATTCCGGCTTGTAGTAGCTGGTGCGGTACGGCACCCAGGTCGGGTGGTCCGGCAGCGTGTGCAGGTGCGCGCGCAGCTCGGACAGCGGCATGGTCGCCGACACCGGCACGCTGTAGCCGAGCACATGCAGGCTGGACGCGGCGAAGTCGACGACCCGGTGGCCGGTGGCGTCGGCGACGTACGCGTCCCGGATGTTCCACTCCTGCGGCACCGTCCAGTCGAGTACCTGCGTCCCGGTCGGCACCTCGTGCGTCTGGAGCGGGATGTACTCGCCGACGATGTCCAGGGTGGCGCGCACACCGTCGCCGGTGATGCTCCGGCACAGCGGGTACAGCCGCTCCACCAGCGCGTGCATCTCTTCGCCGGCGTCGGTCATCGGCGCCACCGCAGGGTGTCGTCGACGGCGCCGGCGTCGGAGGCCTCGCGCAGCACGGCGAGGCGGGTGAAGCGCTGCTCGAAGTCCTCCTGGGTCAGCCCGAACTCCCGGTAGGCGTCGGCGAGTTCGAGTGCTCCCCGCTTCACCGTCCACTCGCAGTCGAAGCCGGGGATCGCGGCGCGGAACCGGGAGAAGTCCACCCGGTACGACCGAGGATCGGCGCCGTTCTCCCCGGTGATCACCACCTTCGAGCCGGACACCGCCTCGGCGACCTGCTCGGCGATCTCGGCGACCATGACGTTGTTGATCTCGCTGCCGATGTTGAACGCCCGGTCGTGCACCGCTTCCCGCGGCGCGGTCAGCGCGGCCGTGAAGGCCCGTGCGATGTCGGCGGCGTGCACCAGCGGACGCCAGGGGGTGCCGTCGGAGAGCACAAGGACCTCGCCGGACAGGAGCGCGTGGCCCACCAGGTTGTTCAGCACGATGTCGGCGCGCAGCCTGGGGGAGTAGCCGAAGGCGGTGGCGTTGCGCATGTACACCGGGCTGAAGTCGCCGTCGGCCAGCGCGTGCAGGTCGTCCTCCACCCGCACCTTGGACTCCGCGTACGGCGTCACCGGGCGCAGCGGGGCGTCCTCGGCCACCAGGTCGTCGCCGCCGGCGGCGCCGTAGACCGAGCAGGTCGACGCGTACAGGAAACGCCGCACTCCGGCGTCGCGGGCCAGCCGGGCCAGCCGTACGGACGCGTGGTGGTTGATGTCGTAGGTGAGTTCCGGCGCCAGCGATCCCAGCGGGTCGTTGGACAGGGCGGCCAGGTGGATCACGGCGTCCACCCCGGCCACGTGGTCGGCCGTGACGTCGCGCAGGTCCACCCGGTGCCCGGACGGGTCCGCGGGCGGCTCGCCCAGCACGCAGTCGGCGAACAGGCCGGCGTCGAGGCCGACGACCTCGTGCCCGGCGGCCGCGAGGACCGGGGCCATCACGGTGCCCAGGTAGCCCTGGTGTCCGGTCAGCAGTACGCGCAAGGTTCAGTCCCCCAGGTTGGAAGTGCCCAGATCGAGCGTGAGTTTGGTGACGGCGAACGCCTCGGCGTAGCGCGCGTGGCATTCGATGCCGCGGATCCGCGCGAGGCCGAGGAAGGCCTCCCGGTCGTACCAGGGCCGGTGCCGCTGCGAGGGGTAGTGCTCCTGCAGCAGCCGCACCTTCTGTTCGGCGGTCTCCGGCGACAGCGGCTGGTACGCCGACGGACGGCCGAGATCGCCGTCCCACTTGACGATCTCGTAGCCGAGGACCATGTGGTCGCGGAACGCGGTGGGGATCAGCTGCGCCAGGCCGCGGTGATCCTGGTGCGCGTCATCGGTACGCGGGGCCAGGACGAGATCCGGCTCGGTCCGCCCGCGCAGCTCCTCGACCGCGGCCTTGGCCTCGTCCCAGTGCACGGGCATCCGGCCGTCCGGCAGCTTGAGCACGGTCAGCCGCAGGTCGGCGCCCGGACAGAAGGCGGCGAGTGCGGCCCGCTCCTCCTGCTCCCGTTCGCTGCCGCCGCCGGAGAGCACGAGCGCATCGACGCGGATACCCGGCCGCGCGAGGCACAGCGTCAGCAGCGTGCCGCCGGCGCCGATGGCGATGTCGTCGCAGTGCGCGCCCACCGCGACGATCCCGCCCAGTGGACCGGCGTTGAGCTGGATCATGCGGTCCTCACTCCGGCACTCGCGGTCGCGCCGTCCCGTTCCCACACGGCCCACGGGCGGTCGCCCCGGGCGTAGGCGTCGTCGAGCGCGGCCCGCTCCTTCACGGTGTCGGTCGGCTTCCAGAAGCCGCGGTGCTGGTGCGCCACCAGCCGTCCGTGCTTGGCCAGTTGGGCGCATCCGTCGGCGACCAGGTCCCCGTTCTCCGGTATGTGGTCGAAGACCTCCTGGCGGAGCACGAAGTAGCCGCCGTTCTCCCACAGCGGCATGTCGCTCACCGCGGTGATGCCCCCCACCAGGCCGTCCTCACCCAGGTCCACGCAGTGGAACGAGGACTGCGGCGGCACCACCATCATCGACGCACCGGCGTCGCGCCGGGCGAACCGGTCGATCATCTCCGGCAACGGGGCGTCGGTGAGCACGTCGGCGTAGTTGGCGAGGAACATCTCGTCGCCGTCCAGGTGGTGCCGCACCCGGCGCAGCCGCTCCCCGATCGGTGACTCGATGCCGGTCTGCGCGAACGTGATCGTCCAGTCGGCTATGTCGGTGGACAGCAACTCGGTGCGCCCGCCGCGCAGCACGAAGTCGTTGGACGTCGTCTCCTCGTAGTTGAGGAAGAACTCCTTGATGTGGTGCGCCCCGTACCCGAGGCACAGGATGAACTCCGTGTGCCCGAAGTGCGCGTAGTAGCGCATGACATGCCAGATCAGCGGCCGGGGCCCGACCATCGCCATCGGCTTGGGCACGTCGTCTGCGGCACCGCTCCGCATACGCATCCCGTAACCGCCGCAGAACAGGACGACCTTCATCGCTTCACCTCGACAATGCTCAGTTCCGGGATGGGAAAGACCAGCCGGCCGCCCCAGTCGCCCACGAAGGACAGTTGCTCTACCAGCTCGGCCCGCAGGTTCCACGGGAGGATCAGGACGTAGTCCGGCCGGTCGGCGGCAATCTGCTCGGGCGGCAGGATCGGGATGCGGGTGCCCGGGGTGAACCTGCCGTGCTTGTAGGGGTTGCGGTCGACCGTGTACGCGAGCAGGTCGGGCCGGATGCCGCAGTGGTTGAGCAGGGTGTTGCCCTTGCCCGGGGCGCCGTAGCCGACGACCGTCTCGCCGCGCTCGGCCGCCTCGATGAGGAACCGCAGCAGGTCCCGGCGCACCTTGGCCACCCGCGCGGCGAACTCGGAGTACCCGGACAACTCCTGGAGCCCGGCGGCCTTCTCCCGGGCCAGTACGTCGGCCACCCGCCGGGTCGGCTCGCCGGCCACCTCGGCCGGCCGGGCCCACAGCCGGATGGAGCCGCCGTGCGTGGGCAGCAACTCGACGTCCACGAGCGCCAGTCCGCCGCTCGCAAGGGCTCGGATCGCGGAGGCGACCGTGTAGTACTGGAAATGCTCGTGGTAGATCGTGTCGTACTGGTTCTCCTCGATCAGGGTCAGCAGGTGCTGCACCTCGATGGAGACCCAGCCGTCGTCGGAGACCAGGGCGCGCAGTCCCTGGGTGAACCCGACCACGTCGGGGATGTGCGCGTACACGTTGTTGGCCACGACCAGGTCCGCCGGGCCGTGCTCGGCGCGGACGGCCGAGCCGGTGTCCGGGCTCAGGAACTCCGTGAGCGTGGGCACACCCGCGTCCCGTGCCGCGGCGCCGACGTTCACCGACGGCTCGATGCCGAGGCAGCGGATCCCCCGGTCCACCACGTGCCTGAGCAGGTACCCGTCGTTGCTCGCGACCTCGACCACAAAGGCGTCCGGGCCGAGAGCAAGACGCTCCACGGCGTCGGCGACGAACGTGCGCGCGTGCTCCACCCAGGAGGTCGAGTACGAGGAGAAGTACGCGTACTCCTTGAACGTCTCCTCCGGCGTGATCAGCGGAGGGATCTGCGCCAGCCAGCAGTCCGTGCAGACCCGCAGGTGCAGCGGGTACGCCGGTTCCGGCTGGTCCAGTTGGTCCGCGGCGAGAAAGCTCTCGCACGGTGGCGTCGCCCCCAGATCGACGACGCTCGCCAGCGTCGCCGAGCCGCAGAGTCGGCATCGTGTCATTTACTGCCCCCCATTGATTCGGTCCCCCATTGATTCCGTCCGTCCCGCGATCGCGGTGCGGTACCCCTCCACCAGGCGCTCAAGGCCGACGGCCGGGCTGAACCCCTGCTCGTAACGGCGCCGGGCCGCCTGGCCCATCTCCTGGTTGCGGGCCGGCTCGGCCGTGATCCGGCGTATGCAGTCCGCGAGCGAGGCCGACTCACCCGGCTGGTGCAGCAGCCCGGTCTTCCCGTCCTCGACGAGTTCGACGAAGGCGCCGTGACCGGCGGCGACGGCCGGGGCCCCCGCTGCCATCGCCTCCACGACCACCAGGCCGAACGCCTCCAGCCATGTCGAGGGAGCCACCACGGCGACCGACCGCGCGAGGGCCTTCCGGCACTCCGCCGTGTCGTACAGGCCGACGTACCGCACGTCGTCCCGGCCCGCCGCCCAGTCGGTCACCTCCCGCTCCAGCGGCCCCGTGCCGGCGATCACGAGCGGCACGCCCACACCGCCGCCGGCGGCGAGTTCGTCCCACGCGGCCATGAGCAGCCGGACGCCCTTGGCCTCCGCGAGCCGGCCGAGATAGAGCAGATGCTCGCCGGCGCCCTCCCGGCAATTGCCCGGCTCCGGCACGAAGTTGTGCTTCACCGCAAGGCGCTCGGCCGGCATGCCGGCCCCCACCAGGACGTCTCGCTGCGCCGCGGAGATGCAGAAGAACCGCTCCACGCCGGACCACCACCGCCGCCGGTTGACCGACAGGCTGACCGCGAGCGGCACCGTGGCAAGGCGCGAGTTGCGGTAGCAGCCGTGCCGGACGGCGGGAAGCGGCGTCGACCCGACGCACTCGGTGCACGGCCGGCCGTCCCGCTGGAGCGTGCCGGGCGGGCAGACCTGGGTGTAGTTGTGCAGCGTGGCGACGGCGGGTACGCCGGCGTCGGCGCAGGCGGCCAGCACCGCGGGCGACAGGAGCGGGAAGACGTTGTGGATGTGCACCACGTCCGGCCGCTCGCCGCGCAGCCGGGCGGCGAGCTCCGTGCGCACCGCCGGGTTCCACGGTACGAGGAGCGGCACCGCGGCCTTGGCCAGGAGGGACCGGTCGGCGATGGTGTCGCTGCGCCGCTCGAACACCTCGACCCGGTGGCCGGCCTCGCGCAACAGCGCCACCTCCTGGTCGACGACCTTGTTCTCCCCGCTCGGCTGCGCCGAGGCGTAGCGGTTGTGCACCACGAGGACGTGCATGCTCAGGTCACCTCCGATTTCCGGGCCCATCGGGGTATGCGTCGTCCAGCGACCTCGGGCGTCGAGATTCGAAGGACCTCGGGCGTCGAGCGTCGAGGGACTTCGGGCGTCGACAGGGGAGTGGCCGCGGCAGGTGCCGCCAACAGCGAGGCGGCCACAGCCAGATGCAGCAGATACGGCGAGGCGTCGCCAAGACCGGCCTCGGTGTACGACGCGATCGCGCAGTAGCTGATCAGGAAGATCGCGCAGGCCCTCTGCAGCGACGGTGGCCGCAGCAACGCGACGCCGCCCAGCACGATGATGATCGCCGCGACGATGGTGACGCCGATCAGACCCTGCTCGTTGTAGACGGCCAGCCAGCTGTTGTCGATCGGCAGCCCGCCGAACGACTTGTCGCCCAGACCCGCGCCGAACAGTTGCTCCGAGGTCGACCGGGGTGCAGCCAGCAGGGCGTCCCAGACCTTGGCCCGACCGGTGAGGTTGGAGAAGTTCTCCTGGCTCTGTCCGCGCAGGAACCAAGCCTGCAGCGCGGAGCTGAACGCCACCGCGGCCACCGTGGCGCACAGCACCGCCCAGGCGAAGAACCGGCGGGCGGCGGCGCTGGTCAGGACGAGCGAGCCGATCGCCAACATCAGCCCGATGAGCAGGCCGAGAGTGGCCGTCCGGGTGTGGGTCAGCGCGAGCAGGACGAGTGACGGCACGATGACCACCGCCGCGCTGGTCCTGTCGGTCCGGCGGCCCAGAACGAGCAGCACGGTGAGCCCGATGATCACCGCGGCGTACTGTCCGATCTGCGGCGGGGTGAGCGGCCACAGCGCGCCGACCAGCCGCCCGCCGTAGAGCTCGGGCAGGGCCGCGCCCGGTGAGATGACCAGGCCGGCGGCCACCGACCCGAGCACCGCGAAGTACATCCGTATGTGGTGCCGGACGAACGTCAGGCCGCCGTCCCACCAGCGGCTGAGCAGCCACAGCGTGCCGACGAAGAGAGCCAGCCGGGCGCAGCGGAACACCGCGCCGAACCCGGACTCCAGGTTGGCGCTGGAGATCACGCTCGGCACCAGCAGCAGGGTGAGCAGGAACACGAAGGCACTGGCTCGGATGCGCAGCCGGAGATTGACCGCGAGCGCCAGCGTGAACGCGGCGACCAGTGCGCCCATGGTGGCCATCTGGATGAGGGAGCGGGGCAGCGGCACGATGGTCTTGGCCCCGGCGGAGCCGAGCGTGTTGAGGATCAGCAGTCCCCAGGCCGTCCCGACGATCTTCGACGTGTGGTCCGCGGTCTTCGGCGTGTGGTCCGCGATCTTCGGCGTGTGGTCCGCGGCCATCTCAACCACCGTCCCGCGCGCGGAGGGTGCTGCCCGCGTCCTGCTGGTACGGCGTGCCCTGCCACTGCCCGAAGTCGAGCACCCGGCTCGGGTCGTGTGCGACGAACTTCCATGGTCCGACGTAGACGTTGTCACGCCAGCGGTTGTGCTGCTTGCGGGTGATCGCCTCGGCCACCCGCTCGCCCTTGTACGGCGACCAGCGCGGATAGGTGCCGTAGTTGGCCAGCACCGCCATTCGGTCGCACTTCGCCGTGCAGTCGACGACGGACTTGTCCAGCACGAAGCGGTTGTCGTGGATGTCCACCCGCTGGGTCTTCCACCGGCAGTCGGCGTACAGCGGTGCGGTGGCGATCGCCGGCTGTGCGCAGCGGTCGGTGTTCTTCACCAGCAACGTGCAGTCACCGGACGACGTGTTGGCCGGGCTGTTGCAGAACCGGTCGGCGTTCTCCCACAGGGTGATCCCGGACCAGTTGTTCTCCAGCACGTTCCGGTAGATCTCGATCTTGTCCGTGCGGGCGCGGACCCGTGGTTCGCCGCCGGACTCGGACAGGTAGACGGTCGCGAACGGGAAGTTGTCGCCGCCGTCGGCGGCCCTGCGGCCCTCGACCCAGTTGTTCCGCCGGATCGTGTTCTTCCGGATGACCGCGTTGTAGCTGGTCTCGTAGATCAGCGCGGCGCCGTCGTTGGCCTCGATCACGTTGTTCTCGATGCGGAAGTCGTTGTTGTTGGTGTCCGCCCACAACCCGGTTCCGCGGTTGTCGTGCACCCAGTTGCCGCGTACGTCGGCGCCGTTCACGGCCCAGAACTTGATGCCTCCGGTGCAGCCGCAGCCCTCCCGCTTCCGCTCCCAGTCGTCGGTGTTGTTGCCCACGATCTCGTTGCCCTCGACCACCAGGTCGCGGATGGTGTCGCCGGCCTTGTACGCGTTCAAGCCGTACTGTCCGTTGCCGCGCAGGCAGCTGGCGCGGACCTGCTGGCGGGCACCGGCCATCAGTCCGGCGCCGGAGTTGTTCTGGATCGTCGCGTGCTCGATCACCCACCCGTCGGCCGAGTCATGGTTGACCACGCCCTCGTTGTGCGGCGGGATGAAACCCTGCACGGTCAGGTGGCGGATGGTGACGTTGCCGGCGGTACCGCCGAACGCGTACTGGTTCTTCTTCCGGCCGTCGAGCACCGCGCCCGGCGCGCCGAGGTAGCGGTTCCCCTTCTTGGGGATGACCTGGGCGTAGCGGTCCGGGTCGAGCCGGTGCTTGCCCGGTCGAAGCCAGAACGTGGTGTTCGGGGGGCTGCTCTTGGTCTTCGCGGCCAGGTCACCGACCACCGCGGGGTCGACCGTCACCGCGCCCGCCGGCGCCTTCGTGGGCCCGGCCGCGGGCTTGGCGCACACCCGGGCCACGGACGTGGACGTCGCCCCGGACGTGGAGGGCGCACCGGTCGGCTCCGCCCGGGCATCCGCCGTGCTCGTACAGCCGGTCGCCGCCAGCAGGGCCAGCGTCAGCGGTGCCGCCGCCAACGCCCAGTTCCGCCTCTGGATCCCCACGCGCCCCCCTAGCCGCGGAACCTGAGCACGGTGGTGAACCCCTCCGTGCCGTCGGCGAAGCCGGTGCCGACCAGCGTGGTGGCGGGTTCCTTGCGCCCGAAGCCGGGGGAGTACCAACCCAGCGGCGGGTCGGTCTCGCCACGATGGGCCCGCCAGCTCAGCTGCCCGGGCAGGTCGAGCACCGCGGAGCGGTCCTCGCCGTCCCGGGTCCAGGTGAGCACGGCCCGGTTCCCCACCAGGTCCGCGGTGATCGCCGGGCCGAGGTGGAACGCCAGGCGCGCGGCCCGGCGCGGCCCGCGCACCTCGTCGACCACCCTCAACTCCCGGCTCGCAGCCGTCAGTTCCACCCGGCGGCGGTGCACGGATCCCTGGTAGCCGTCGTGCTCGGCGCTCCAGCGGGCCGTCCCCCTTTCGGAGCCGCCGGATGTGTCCGCGACCAGGACGCGGCTGCGGGCCTGCCGGGTCCACAGGAACGGGCCGCCGGAGACGGACTGGTCAGCGCCGTCCAGTTGCAGGGTGTTGTGGCCGAGGGTCGACCGGAAGTACTGCCGCCACTGGGGCTGCCCGTGGTAGCAGTACGTCCCCGGGTCGGCGAGCACGTCGATGCCGTCGTGCCGGACCTCCACGGACAGCGCGTCCGCGTGGGCATGCGCGGCGATGGACAGGAAGCCGTGCGGACCGCCGTCGCAGCGGCACCAGATCTCTCCCGCCCCTTCCGGTCCGCGCAGGATGGTCATGCCCGCGTCGGCGAAATGGGCCGGTCGGCCTGCCGGGCGGGTCACGGCCGGTGCGGTTTCGTTCTTCGAGTACGGCCGGATGAGCGCGGCCAGCAGTGGGGTGCGCACATCGGTGCCGGTCACCGTCGGCCACCAGGCGAGCCGGCCGAACACGGCGTCCCCGGTGGCCAGCAGCGAGGCCCAGCGGTCGGTGCCCGCGCCGTCCACGACCAGACCGTGCCCGTCGTCCGCGTCGCCCTGGCGGGGCGGCCGTAACCGGCCGTCCACGATGGCCGCGAGCGCATCGGTCATCCGCAGCAGCACGAGCCGGACAGCCGGGGGGACCGGCACGGCCGCGGCATCCGCCTCGGCCACCGCGGCCAGGCCGAGCTCCAGCACCAGTCCGTGATACTCGGTGGCCAGCTCGCGGTTGAGGCCGGAGCCGAAGGTGTTGCCGCGCAGATGCCGCTCCAGCGACCGCAGCGCGTCGGCCTGCCAACGCGCTGATGAGGGGAACCACCCGAACGCGCAGGCCGCTGCGAACTGCCCGGCGGCCTCGGCGATGACGTGGTTGTTCGCCGAGGACCCCCGGCTGGGGAAGGCGGCCAGCCAGCGCTGGTGGTGCCAGATCTGTTTCAGCGCCACCGGGTTGCCCTCGAACAGCCCGGCCGCGCCCGGCCAGCCGTCGAGCAGCCGGCGGATCCACACCCAGGACAGCAGCCGGATGCCCAGCTCGATGCCGCTGATCCAGTGCACACCGCGCAGCGGCGGGTTGGCCGCCCACCACGACCGCAGGTGCTCGGCCACCCTCTCGGCGTACCGCTCGTTCCCGGTGATCGCGTAGGCGGCGGCGAGCACGGTGAGGTACTGATGCCGGGACAGCTCCCAGATCTGCTTGATGTCCCCGACCGCGTCCTCGTTCCGGTACGGCACGTCGAAGGCGTAGCCCCACGGAGCCCGGCGCCCGGTCTTCGGGTCGCTCCACCAGTCCGGGTCGGTCAGGTCGTCGCGGACCACCCCGAAATACTCGGCGTGCCCGTACATCAGCCGGTCCGCCTCGGCGATGAGACGCTTCGCGGCGTCCGGAGGTATGGCGGCGATCGTCCCGGCGGGCAGTACTGCGGTGAACCGGGCGCCGGTAACCGTCGGGCAGTTGGGCCGCGCCGACCGCCACCGCCGCCTGCGTACCGCGTCGCTCACCCGGCCCGCGACCTCCTGCGGTCCCATCCGGGACAGCCGCCGCAGGTACCAGCCCGCGCTCATGGTCATCGTGCCCGCTCCAACGTCACCGGCGCGCCCCCGGCCAGCCCGGCCTGCACGGCGAGGGTGGCCGCCGTGGTGGCGACCAGCGACTCCAGCGGCACGGGCATCGGCCCGCCGGTCCGCACGGCCTTGATGAACGCGGCCAGTTCGGCGTTCTGCCCCTTGTCCCGGGCTTTGGGCAGCCGCGAACTGACCCACTTCTTGGGGCCGACCCCTCCGTCCGCAAACAGCGAGGCCCGGACGAAGTCGTCGAGCCGCAGTACCTTGCCGTCCGCGACGAGGTCCAGCGTCTCCTTGGGGAAGCCGGGCGCGCCGGTGGTGACGTAGCTGATGGTGGCGGTGGACCCGTCCGGGTAGCGCAGCACGACCTGAAGGTCCTCGTTGCCGGACGCGGCGACCGCGTACACCGAGACCGGATCGGCCCCGAGCAGCCAGCTCGCCGTGTCGATGAAGTGCCCGCCCTCACCGGCGAACCGCGAGCCCTCGGTGCCCTGTTGGAGGTACCAGCTGCCGTGCTGCAGCCGGCCCGCGTTGACCAGGTAGCGCAGGCTCGCCGGACCGGTCCGGGCGCCGAACCGCTTCTTGGCCTCGGTCAGCAGCGGCGCGAACCGGCGGTTGAAGCCGACCTGCAGCCGGTCGTTGCCGGACTCCTCGACCGTCGCGAGTACGCCGGCCAGCTCGTCCTCGGTGAGGGCCAGGGGCTTCTCCACGAACACAGACTTGCCTGCCAGCAGTGCTCTTCGGGTCAGTTCGGCGTGCGAGCTGTGCCGGGTGACCACGAACACCGCGTCGATGGACTTGTCGCCGAGTACGGCGTCGAGATCGGTCGTCGCCTCGGCGAAGCCGAACTTCCGCTTGGCGTTGGCCGCGGACAGCGCCGTCGTGGTGACGACGGTCGACAACTCGACGCCGTCGCGCTGTGCCAGGTGCGGCAGCAGCATCGACGTCGCGTAGTTTCCCGCGCCGACGAACGCGAGGCGCACCGGCGTCCTGGCGGCCCGGGCCGGCGTGGACACTCCGCCGCCGGGTCGCTTCACCGCGGGCACGGCCACCGCCGGGGCCCCCGCTTCCTCCGCCTGCCCCGCGTGTTCGGGGTACCGGAACAGCACGGCCACGGCCTTCAACTCGCCGTCTTTCAGGCGCTGGTACGTTTCCACGGCGTCGTCGAAGTCGGCGATGTGGGAGACCAAGGGCTCCACGTCGACGCTGCCGCGGGCGACGAGATCGAGGAAGCACGCCAGGTTGCGGCGCTCGGTCCAGCGCACGTAGCCGATCGGGTAGTCCCGTCCCTCCAGCTCGTACTCCGGGTCGTAGCGCCCGGGGCCGTAACTGCGGGAGAATCGGACGTCGAGTTCCTTCTCGTAGTACGCGTTCCACGGCAGGTCCAGGCGGCACTTGCCGATGTCGACGACCCGGCCGCGGTCCCGGCAGAGCCGGGCGGCCAGCTCGACGGGCTGGTTGCTGCCGCCGCCGGCGGCCAGGTACACCTGGTCCACGCCGTGACCGCCGGTGAGTTCGGCGACGGAGTTCTCCACGGCCGAGGAGGCGGGATCGCCGCAGGCCGCCGCGCCCAGGCGCTCGGCGAGCTCGCAGCGCACCGGGTCGGGGTCGGCCCCGACGACGCGGACTCCGGAGGCGGCGAGAAGCTGCACCACCAGCTGCCCGATCAGGCCGAGGCCGATGACCAGCGCCACCTCGCCGAGCTGTGGCTCACCTTGGCGGACGCCCTGCATCGCGATCGACCCGACGGTGCCGAAGGCGGCGTGCCGCGGCGCGAGGCCGTCCGGCACCGGGACGTAGAGGTTCTTCGGCACCCAGTTCAGCTCGGCGTGCAGCGCGTGCTCGTTGCCGGCGCAGGCCACGAGGTCGCCGACCTTCACGTCGTCGATGCCGGTGCCGACCTGCTCGACCACCCCGCACAGCGAGTAG
Source organism: Streptomyces shaanxiensis (assembly GCF_039537145.1). NCBI lineage: Bacteria > Bacillati > Actinomycetota > Actinomycetes > Kitasatosporales > Streptomycetaceae > Streptomyces > Streptomyces shaanxiensis. Next base: position 36,245 of record NZ_BAAAZY010000008.1, on the reverse strand, counting down.
CCCAGCGGCGTGTAGGAGTCCAGCTTGCCCATCACCTTGCGGTAGGTGGCGGGCACCCCGTTGGTGGCCACGCTCTGCATGACCTTGGCCACCTGGTCCGGCCGTGAGCGGGCCTTGCCCAGCATCGACATGCCGGCCTCGGACACCTTCATGAGCTCGGTCCCGGTGGATATCAGCGAGTAGGCGCTGCGGACCAGCACACCGCCCGGCTTGCACCCCGGCACCGGCACGTCGAGCACCGCCAGCTCGCCGCTCTTGTAGTTCTGTACAACCTGCTTCACCCAAACTCCTCTGAGATTCCTAAGCGGTTAACCGAGTGCTCTGACCGGACCCAGAGGTCGCGTCGCGATACCAGTACTCGAGGGTCAGCACATGCCACAGATGCTTGGAGAAGTCCCGCTGCCCGGCGGCGTCCTCGGCGACCATGCGGGACAGCGCGTCGCGGCGCAGAAGCCCGGAGTTGACGAGCACCCCGTCGTTGACCACCTCGCGCACCAGCGGTGCCAGATCCCGGCTCATCCAGGCCCGCAGCGGGGCGCTGAACAGGCCCTTGGGCCGGTAGACGATCTCCCGGGGCAGGATCGAGGTGGCCGCCTCCTTGAGGACGGCCTTGCCCTGCCGTCCGACGATCTTGCGATCGCCGGGTACGGCGAACGCCGCCCTGACCACCTCGACGTCCACGTACGGCACCCGCACCTCGGTGGAGGCGGCCATGCTCGACCGGTCCGTGTACGTGAGGTTCAGACCCGGCAGGAACATCCGGGCGTCGCCCAGGCACATGCGGTTGACGAAGTCGTCGAGGTCGTTGTCCTGGTAGATGTCCGCGTGCTCGGTCAGCACGTCCTCGACCGTCCCGGCCAGGTCCGGATCGACCAGGGCGAGCAGCTCGTCCTGGTCGTACATGGTGTAGCTGCGCCGGAACGCGGTCTCCTCCGGCAGATCGGCGAAGGAGAGGAACCGCTTCGCGAACCGCACCGACCGGTACCCGCGGCGGGCCGTTGCGACCGGCAGCCGGTCCACGGCCCTGGACAGGCCGCGCCGCAGGGGCCGCGGGACGCGCTGGTAGCGCAGCGCGATCAGGTTGGCCAGGTGCTTGCGGTACCCGGCGAACAGTTCGTCGGCACCCATCCCCGAGAGCATCACCTTGACCCCGGCCTCCCGGGCGGCCGAGCAGATCAGGAACGTGTTGATCGCGGCGGGGTCGCCGATCGGCTCGTCCAGGTGGTACGTCATCTGCGGCAGCAGGTCGAGCACGTTCGGGGCGATCTCGATCTCGTGCAGGTCGACGCCGAAACGCTCGGCCACCTGCCGGGCGTAGCGCAGGTCGTCCGGCATCGCCTCGAACCTGGCGTCCTCGGCGCGGAACCCGATCGTGTAGGCGGAGATCCCGGGTTGGTGGCGGGCCGCCAGGGCGGTCAGCCAGCTGGAGTCGAGACCGCCGGAGAGGAAGGTCGCGACGGGTACGTCGGAGAGCAGGTGCTGCCGCGTCGACTCCTCGACGATGGCGGCCAGGTCCGGCCGCTCGCCACTGCGGGCCCGCTCCTGGCCCTCGGCGGCGACGTCCCTCAGGTCCCAGAAACGGCCGCGCTCCACCCGGCCGTCGGGCCGGCATCTCAGCCAGGTCCCCGGCGGCAGCTTCTCCGCCTCGCGGAACGCGCACCGCGAGTCCGGCACCCAGTAGTAGAGGAGCGAGGCCACCAGCGCCGCATGGTCCACCTCCAGGGACCCGCCGGTGGCGGTGGCGAGCGCCTTGAGCTCGGAGGCGAACACCAGGCCCTCGCCGCGCCGGAGCAGGAACAGCGGCTTGATGCCCAACTGGTCGCGGGCCAGCACCAGTTCACCGGTTCGCTCGTCGAAGATCCCGAACGCGAACATGCCGCGCAACCGGGGCAGACAGTCCGTGCCCCAGCGCCGCCAGGCCTCGAGGAGCACCTCGGTGTCGGAGGTACCGCGGAAGCGCACCCCGGCGGCTGCCAACTCGGCACGCAACTCGGGCGCGTTGTACAGCTCGCCGTTGTACGTCAGGACGAGGCCGCCCGAGACCATCGGCTGGGCTCCGGTCTCGGACAGGTCGATGATGGACAGCCGACGGTGCCCGAGGTGCACTTCGCCGTCACCGGCGGGGTGGCTGTAGCGGCCCGCCCCGTCCGGACCGCGGTGGGCGAGGGTATCGGTGAGCCGGTCGGTCACGACCTTCCCGTCCGGCCATCGGTAAGTACCTGCGATGCCACACATGTCCTACCGCGCCTCCTGGTCGCTGTCCGGGATTCGTACGGCCCATGACGGCTGCTCCGCCCGCGGCAGGCCCTCCCCCACTGCCTGAACGGCGTGGGAGGTACCCCCACCGTTCTGCCGGGCCGGCCGCTCGCTCCGGCCGCGCAGCGCGGTGTGCAGCCCGTCCCACAGCGTGCCGTCGGTCCGGTCACGCGGATCGGGATCGATCAGCACCACACCGATCACCGGAATGCGCTGGTCCGCGAGCTGCCGCGCCACGGTGTGCAGCCATGCGGCGCTGCCGTGCCCGGCACGCACGACGAGCACGGTCCGGGTGCCGAGGTACTGGAGGTCGGTCCACGCCGTGCCGGGTGCCACCGAGCCGACGCCGATCCGGCGCTCCTGATGCGACACGTCCGCGGCACGCTCGCCGCTGACCACGGTCGGGTCTCCTGGCTTCGGGCGGCGGCCGGCGAGCCGCGGACGGGGCAGACCGTCGATGATGACCACCGGCCCGTCCGCCGCCAGTGCCCGGGCGAGGTCCAGGGCGATCACACTCGCGCTGCGCGCGCAGCCCAGTTCCAGCAGCGACAGCGGTTCCGCGGCGCCGCGCACGGTGCGGGCCAGGGACGTGGTGAGCCGTTCGCGTGCCGCCCGGGTCCGTCGGCGCTGCCACAGCCCGGCCGGCCGGCGGGGCGTGCGGCGCAGCTCCGCGATGACCGAGGCGCCCAGGTTCGCCGCGATCTCCCGGCGCAGCACGGGGCGGTCCGCCACCACCGTGCCGACCGCGGCCAGCGCGAGCCCGAGGACGAGCCCGAGGACGAGTCCGATCGCGGCGTTGGTGGCAGCGGCCTTGGGTAGGGAGTGCCGCACCGCGCGCGGGGCGTCCACGATCTGTGTGCCGGCGACGACCCGGGGCGTGCCGGTGCGCGCCTCTGCGGCACGCTGGTCGAAATCGCTTATCCGCGAGGTGAGTTCGGCCCGGCGGGCGAAGAGCGACTCGAGGTTCGCCGAGCTCTCCGGGCCGCTCTGCGGCGATCCGTCCTCGATCGCCTTGTTGACCTCGGCGAGTTCGTCCCGCATGCGGTCACGCTGGTCGAGCAGGGTCTTGGCCTCGGCGTCCGCGGCTTCCCGTATCCGCCGCACATGGTCCGCGACGAACGCATCGGCCAGCGCCTTGGCGCGGGCCACCGCTTCCGCGTCGCTGTCACCTGTCGCATTGATCTGCAGCAGGTTGTTGGTCAAGCCGGTACCCGCGTACTCCTCCATGAAGTCCTCCGGTTTTTCCGGCGACTTGAGGGCCTGCAGGGCCTTGTCGGCGATCCGCGTGGTCTGCAGCAGCGCGACGTCGGTGCGGATCAGCGTTCCGGGGTCGTTCGGCTGGTCCTCCTGATGCGCCACCAGCACCTTGGTCACCGCGGTGGGCGGCGGCGGCATCAGGACCGCCAGCGCCGCGCCGACGAGCAGCCCCAGCAGCGCCATGGAACACCAGAGGCGGCGGCGCCTGCGCACCGCGACCACCAGTGCCTGCAGGTCAATCAGCGGAGCGGCGGCCGACGACTCCGTAGTAGTACGCGTCGTCATCCTGAACCTCCCCTCGCGTCGACGCCGACCGCGATCGGCGGCGCGGCGCCGTCCGGAGGGTGGCCGGCAGACCGCGTCGGACGGGCCCGGACCGAGCCGGCGACGACAGCGCCGACGACCTCATGCCCCGCGTCCGCACATGCCTCGGCGATGCCGGCGAGTTCCTCCGCGGTCCAGCTGCCCGCGCTGAGCACGATCAGGGCACCGGACTCGTTGTCTCGGTCCGGCACCATCGGCTGGGACACCGACACCCCCACGACCCGCAGCAGCGGATCTCTCTCGGCCTCGGCGACGAGCTGCCCGGCGGCCCGGCCGGCGATCTCGTCGCCGTCGGGGACGACGACCAGCAGCCGCCGAGGGGCAGGCAACTGGTCCCGGAGGCGGGCGCACACCCGCCGGTAGCGGATCTGCCTGCCGGCCTCGTCGCCGGAGGACTGCGGGGTCGGTAGGTCCCACCGGATGTCGATGCCCAGCAGCCGGCGGATCCGGGCCCGCGGGTCACGGTCTTCCGGCCGGTGTGCGGGCCGTTCATCGGGTACGTCGACGGTACCCAGCAGCGCCGAGCCCAGTGCCGCGGCGATCTCCGGTTCGGTGCGCAGTCGGCGGCTCACCCGCGCGGCGGCGAGATGACCGATGACCGCGAGCAGGAAGAACAGCAGCGCCCCGGCGACGATGAGCTGCATCCTCGTCGGCGGTGCCTCGCCGGTCGGCCGGGCCGCCGGCCCCATGACGACCATGTTGGCCTCGTTGGTCGCCGGGTCGGCCTGCTCCAGCTTGTCCATGGCCTCCTGCAGTGTGGTGCGCAGCTTCGCGAGCTCGGCGCGGCCCTGCACGCTCTCCACGGTCTGCCCCGGATCGGCCGCCTCGGCCAGGTCGGTGATACGGCGGCTGGTCTCCTCCACCGTCTTCCGCAGCGCCTCGGGCCCCGCCGCCTCGGGGTCGGTGTTGTCACCTGCGATCCGTGCGGCGAATGCGACGAACTGCTGGGCCACTTGGTCGGAGAGTTGCTGTGCACGCTTCGGGGTCTCGGCGGTGCCCGAGATCTTGATGATGTTCCCGTCGGCGGCCTCGGCGCTCACCCGGTCCCGCAGCTCGCTGTCACTGACCCCGCTCCAGCCGAGCGTGGCGGCCGCGCGGTCGACCACCACCGAACTGGTCGCGATCTCCGCCTGCGTCAGCAGCTCGCGTTCCTCCCACGCCCCTGGCAGCAGTACCGATGCCGACGTCGTGTAACGCGGGGGGAACAGCACAGAGGTGCCGTAGCCGACGAGCGCACCCACCAGGGCGAGGATGGTGAGAACCCGTCGGCGCCGACGGATAATCCGGCCGATCGTGACCAGCCGTATCGTGTCATCGCTCAACGACGCGGCCTCTTCCCTTTCCCTGCCCGGTCCGGGTCGCCCGGCGACACCGGAGCGTGGTCACGGCAGGCAGCGGCGTAGGCGGCGAGCAGCGACACTTGCGAGTTCCGCCAGGAGAGCGGCCCGCTGATCCGCTCCTGGCCGATCTTGCCCATCCGGGCCCGCTCCTCCGGATCGTCCAGCAACAGCGCGACGAGCCCGGCGAATTCGGCCTCGTCGTTGGCGGGCGCGTAGACGGCGGCGTCCCCGGCGGAGACCCGCGCCTCCCGGAGGTCGAAGGAGACGATCGGCCGGCCCATCACCATGTACTCCAGGACCTTGTTCATGGTCGACACGTCGTTGAGCGGATTGCGCGGGTCGGGGGAGAGACACACGTCCGCGGTGGACAGGTAGCGCACCAGGTCGGCGTCCGGAATGCGCCCGGTGAACTGCACCTGCTCCGAGAGCCCGAGCCGCCGGGACAACTCCACCATCGCGTCGAAGGCGTCGCCGGCGCCGACGAACACCGCATGCCAGTCGGTCCGCCCGAGCTCGTCGCGCAGCTTCGCGAGGGCCCGCAAGGCGTAGTCGACGCCGTCCTGCGGGCCCATGACGCCGAGGTAGCACAGCAGATGAGGCTTGCCGCGCTTCAACTCCGGCTCGGGCGGCACCGGATGGAAGCGGTCGATGTCGGGCGCGCTGCGCACCACGAAGACGTCCTCCGGCCGAAGACCGCCACGGCGCAGTGCGACGTCCCGGTAGCTCTCGTTCGTGGCGAGCACGACGTCCGCGGCCCGGTAGGTCCGCCGTTCCAGCGCGCACACGGCGCGGTAGAGTAGATCCTTGCCCCGGTCGAACCGGGAGAGGTACAGCTCGGGCACCAGGTCGTGCTGGTCGAAGACGAACCGCGCGCCACGCCGCTTCATCCACAGCGCGGGCAGGAACAGCAGGTCGGGCGGGTTGCAGGCGTGGACCACGTCGACCGGGCCGACCTTCCGGGCCAGCCGGACCGTGTGCCACAACGCCGATCCGTACTCCCGCAGGTAGCCGGCCGGCCCTCCGGTGGCCGCGCGCAACGGGTAGCGGTGGATCCGCACCCCGTCGATCACCGCTTCCGGCTCCGTGTCCCGCTTCTCCCCCCGGGGGCAGATGACGTGCACCTCCCATCCCGCGTCGCGCAGCGTCGTGCACTCCTGCCACACCCGCCGGTCGAACGGCACCGACAGGTTCTCCACCAGAATCAGCGCGCGACGGGCCTGCCCGTCGCCGCCGGCTATCTCACCAAGCAAGGCCCACGTACCCCGGTTCGGTCCGGCGCGCATCGGCGTCGGGAAGGTGGATGAGGTCGACAATCACCGGGCCGTCGCCATGGGGCAGCGCCGACAGGACGGCCGGATCCCTGGTCCCGACCAGGCAAACCTCGGAGTGCTCGAGCACCTCGTGGACGGAGTCCGCGAGCAGCTGCGCGAGGTGCGGCAGCCGGGTCTCGATGTACTCGCGGTTCGCGCCCATCAGCCGGGAGAGGCTCACGTTGGCGTCGTGGATCCGCAGGTCGTACCCCTTGCCGAAGAGCCTCTCCGCCAGCTCGACGAGCGGGCTCTCGCGGAGGTCGTCGGTGCCGGGTTTGAAGGACAGCCCGAACATTCCGATCCGGCGCTTGCCGGTGCGCTCGACCAGCTCCACCGCGCGCTGCAGATGGTCGGAGTTGGAGGGCAGCACGTGAGACAGGATGGGCACCGAGACGTCGGCCCGCTGCGCCGCGTGGACCAGGCTGCGCAGGTCCTTGGGCAGGCAGGAGCCACCGAAGGCGAAGCCGGGCCGCAGATAGGCGGGGCTGATGTTCAGCTTGCGGTCGGCCAGGAACACGTCGATCACCTGGTGCGAGTCCACCCCGAGCGCCTGGCACACCGCGCCCAGCTCGTTCGCGAAGCCGATCTTGAGGCCGTGGAACGCGTTGTCCGCGTACTTGATCGCCTCGGCCGTCGGGACCGGCACCCGGAACACCTCGCCGGGCAAGCCGTCGTACAGCGCCGCCACCACATCGCCGCTTGCCGCGTCGAGTTCGCCGATGACGGTCTTGGGCGGGTCGAAGAAGTCCCGCACGCTCGTGCCCTCGCGCAGGAACTCCGGATTCACCGCGACCCCGATGTCCACCCCGGCCGTGCCGCCGACGGACTTCTCCAGGATCGGTACCAGCAGGTTCAGGCAGGTGCCCGGGAGCATGGTGCTGCGGAACACGACGGTGTGCCGGCCCCCCTGCTCGGCCCCCTCGGCCAGCGCGGCGCCGATCTGCTCGGTGACCCGCTCCAAGTACGTGGTACACAGGCTGCCGTTGGGCTCCGACGGCGTGCCCACGCATATCAGCGACACCTCGCTGCCCATGACCGCCTCGCGGACGTCGCCGGTGGCGCGTAACGCTCCGGTCCGTACGACGTCGGCGATGAGCTCGCCGATCCGCTCCTCGACCACCGGGGCCTTGCCGTCGTTGACCAGGTCGACCTTCACCTGGTTCACGTCCACCCCGATGACCTCGTGACCCAGGCTCGCCAGGCACGCGGCCGACACGCAGCCCACGTAGCCGAGCCCGAAAACGCTGACTCTCATTGCCCGTTCCTCCCCCCAGGCAGGCCCCTTTGGCCTGCGATCCGCGCGCCGACCCGACGGCGCCCCCCGCGCATCAGTAGGCCCCCTGCCCGTAGAGCACCGCACGCAGCGTCTTCCACAAGATCACTGTGTCCAGGGCGAGCGACCAGTCCTCCACGTACCGCAGGTCCAGCCGGACCGCCTCCTCCCACGACAGGTCGCTGCGTCCGCTGATCTGCCACAGGCCGGTGAGTCCTGGCTTGACCAGCAGACGCCGCCGGATGTCCGGGCCGTACGCGGCCGACTCCTCCGGCAACGGAGGCCGTGGACCGACGAGCGACATCGATCCGGTAAGTACGTTGAAAAGCTGCGGGAGTTCGTCGATCGAGTACCGGCGCAGCACCGCTCCCACCCGGGTCACCCGCGGGTCCCGGCGGAGCTTGAACAGCAGGCCGGCGCCCTCGTTGCGGTCGGCCAGCTCGGCACGTGCCCCGTGAGCCCCGGCGACCATGGTGCGGAACTTGAGAATGGTGAACTCGCGGCCGCCTTTGCCGACCCTGCGCTGGCGGTAGAACACCCCGCCCCGACTGTCCATCAGCACGAGCAGCCCGACGAGCACCATCAGCGGCGCGAACAGCATCAGCAGGATCGCCGCGCCCATCCGGTCGACGACCGCTTTGACCGCCCGGCGGCCCCCGGTGAAGGTCGGCATGCTGACCCGCAGCAGCGGGATCCCGAGCACCGCGTCGATGTGCAGCCGCGGGCCGGCCACCTCCATCAGTACGGGGGCCACGACCATCTCGGTGTCGCTGCCTTCGAGGTTCCAGGCCAGCCGCTGCAGCCGGTCCGGCGACCAGTGCGCGTCCGGTGTGACCGCGACGACACGGTAGCCGTCGTGGCGGACGTGCTTGGCGACGTCCGTCAGTCGGCCGACGACCGGCACTCCGTCCAGTTGATCACCGTCGAGCCCGCGACCGTCCGCCGTGCACACCGCGTCCACCCGCCAGCCGAGGTGCGGGAACTTGCGGGTCCGGTTGATCAGGTCGCGCACGGTGGCCGGGCTCCCGGCAGCGAGCACCGGTCTGAGGCACCGCCCTTCCTTCCGCTGTTTGTGCAGCCAGAGGCGGAGCAGATACCGCTCGGTCATGGTGACGAGCGCGATCGCGGGGATCGCCACGAAGATCCAGAGCTTGATGTTGCGCGAGGTGAGGGCGATCCCGCCGAGAGCCAGTACGACGGTCGCCGCGAACAGCGAGCGTCCGAGCCGGCGGAATTCCTCGGCGCCCTGGCCGAGCACGGCCGGAGCCCACGCCCGGCCCACCGCGAGAGCCCCCAGCACCAGCAGCTCGGTGCAGAAGGCGAGAATCACCCACTTCTCATGCCAGTTGGCCGCGTCCCGGGCCCCGAAGAAGTTGCCGATCGCCGCCACCACCGAGGCGGTGGCCACGGTGTCGCTGATGATCACGGTACGGCGGTACCGCTGCTCCCAGTCGATCGCGGGCCGGCTGATTGCCCCGTTCGTCAGACGCCCGCGCTCCGACGGAAACGGGCTGACTAATCCCCCTTGCCGCACAGAACCCCCCAGGTCCCCAGTGGCTCAACGTGTTCGCCCAACACGGTTCCTCCCCCCGGAGGCCCCCGCCCCCGCACTGTTCCTCCCCGCGGGAGGCCCCCGCCCCCGCGCCGCGCTGTTCCTCTCCGCCGGAGGCCCTTGCCCCCGCGCGCATGACATCCCGGCTATTTCAGGGCTACTTGAACAACCCGCCCTGGCGGCAGCAGACCCGTATGTCCTGTCAGACTCTCGAGGTGCGCGGGAACCCGTCGAAACCTCGGATGCTCCCCGCACCCAAGGCCCCTCTCGGGCCAAGAATTGATCACCCCCACGTCTGGCGCCGGGGATGCGACTGCTGGCTTTCCGTAGCGCCGGACCTATAGATCATTAAAGGTCGCCTCGTGATCGAACAGCTGAAGCACGGTCAATCTAGACCATCGGGGCCAGTGTGTAGAGAGGGTGTGTGTAATTTGTGCTCAACCTTTGAGACTTGATCCACCGACCGGTCACCGCCCATGGGCGCAATGACGCCACCGCCCCGCTCCAACAGCTCGCCCGGCCCCCAGGCGCGGCTTGGGCCCAGCCGCTTGAACGGCGTGTACGACAGCCGTGCCGGCTCCCCGAGGTCGTGACGGATGCGCTCGTCGGGTGGCTACTCAGAACCGGTCACCCCGCTTGAAGGTGACATACAAACTGGTGCAGACGGTCACGATCACGCGTAGCTCCACGGGGTGCCGGCCGTCGCGGCCGGCCACGGGACGGTATACGAACCACCCCGCGCCCTCGTGTCCAGGGACGCCTGGCCGCGGTCCACGGTGAGCCGGCCGGTGGTGGGATCGAGGCTGATGGCCGAGACCCGACGCGGCCCCCAAAGTCCCACCGCCCGCTGGGACTTCGACGAGCGCGGCGGCACGGTCACCCGCGAGGCGGCCACGGGTTCCGCCGACCCCATCGACTACGCGCGGCCGGGCGCCGGCTCCCGCTCGGCCTGCGCCGCTTCGGGCAGATCGTCTGCCAACTCGGCCTCGGTACCGACCTGATCGAGGCCAAGGGAGCTCAGGACCAGCCGCCCACCAAGGAGCGACGGACCCACATCGCCGCCACCTACGACCCGGACGCACACCAGCTGCGCCTCTACCGCGACGGCCGCCTCATCGGCACCGCCACGGAACTCGGGCTCGGGCGCGGGGGAGGGCCCGGCTTCAACCGGTCGCCCCCGCGCCGTCGCCGCTTGCGGGGACCCCGCCCGGACGGAGCATCTGGCTCGCGGCCAGCTCGCGATAGAGGGCGCTGCCGGCCAGCAGCTCCTCGTGGCGTCCGCCGGCGGTGGTGCGGCCGTCGTGCAGCACGACGATGTGGTCGGCGTGCTGCACGGTCGACAGGCGGTGCGCGATGACCAGCAGGGCGCACTCCTGGGCGACGTCCTTCATGACGCTGATGAGTGCCGATTCATTGATCGCGTCGAGGTGGGAGGTGGGCTCGTCCAGCAGGAGCAGCGAGGGGCGCGCCAGCAACGCGCGGGCGACGGCGACACGTTGGCGTTCGCCACCGGAGAGGGTGCTGCCGTGTTCGCCGACGACGGTGTCCAGACCGCCGGGCAACCGGGCGACGACCTCTTCGAGCCGGGCCAGTTCCATGACGCGCCGGATCTCCGCTTCCGTGGCGTCGGGCACGGCGTAGGCGATGTTGTCGCGCAGGGTGCCATGGACGACGTGGGCGTTCTGGTCGACGACGGCGATGCGTCGGCGGCAGGCGTCACGTGTGAGTTCGGTGGCGGGCCGCCCGTCGAAGAGCACGGTGCCGGCGTCCGGCTCGTAGAACCTCGCCACCAGGGCGAACACCGTGCTCTTGCCGGCTCCCGACCGGCCCACCAGTGCCACGTGCTGACGGTGCGCCACGGTGAACGAAACGCCGCGGAGGACCGGCCGTTCGGGGTCGTAGCCGAAGCGGACGTCGTGCAGGGCGAGGGCGGGCTGTTCGGGGGTGGGCTGTGCGCGGGTGGCGGACGGCCTTGCCGGCCGTGGCGTGTGCGCGTGAACTCCCGGCACCAGCGGTGCACTCGGCTCCACCGGCAGTCCGAGCGCCTCTTCGATGCGCTGGTAGGCGCCCATCCCGCGTTGGATGAGGCCCACGGCACGGAACACGGAGGAAAGAGGCAGGACGAGGTACGAGGCGTACAGCAGGAAGGCGACCAGGTCGCCGAGGGAGCCGGCATGGCCGTTGACGCGCAGACCGCCCACCACCAGGACGATGAGGAAGGAGCCCTGTACGGCGAGTTCGACCGCGGGGCTCATGACCGAGGCGAGCTTCGCGGTGCGTACCCCCGCGCCGTAGGCCGCCTCGACACGTGCGCCGATACCCGCCGCCTCGCGCTCCTCGGCACGATGCACGCGGACCATCGGCAGCGCATCGAGGGCGCGTGCGAGGTCGGCTGCGATGGCACCGACCGAGTCCTGCATACGTTCGGAAGCGCATCGGATACCCGTGAGCAGCGAGGCGACGACCAGGGCCGCCGCGGCCACGGTGCCGGCGACCAGGAGCAGCAGCAGAGGGTCGAGCCACGCCATGAGGACGATCGCCCCGGCGGCGACAAGGCTTCCCGTCACCAGATCGACGAGGGCCTGCGACACGACCTCCCGGAGCACGGTGGTGTCGGTGGTCACCCGGGAGATGAGGTCGCCGCCCCGGTGACGGCCGTATTCCCTCATCTCCAGCCGGAGCAGCCGCCCCACCAGCCCGTGCCGGAGCTGTCGTACGACGCCTTCGCCCATCCGCTCCAGAAGGAAGCGCCCCACGGATCCTGTCGCCGCTTCGGCGACGAACAGCGCGCCGAGCAGTGCCAGCAGCGGCCAGATGACCTGCCCGCGGCCGCTCGCGTCCACGACGTGCTTGGCCACGAGCGGCTGGGCCAGTCCCAGGGCGGAGGCCACGAGGGTCAGCACGGTGGCGAGGGCGATGGCACCCCGATGCCCGGCGGTGAGCCGGTACAGCGTGGCCACCGCCGCCCGGGTGGACTTGTCACCGTCGGCGAGCGAGGCTCGACCGCTGTTCGGATCGGTCGTGCAGTTCGGATCGGTCGTGCCGTTCGTGCCGGTCATCGGTCCGACGGTCGCGGCAGCGGGCCGACGGTCACCAGCGGGGTGAAGTAGCCCTCCGGCACACCCTCGCCGACGGGACGGCCTTCCGCCTCGATCCAGGCGTGCGCGGTGAAGGGCGGTACGACGCGTACGCCGGTGCACCAGGTCGGCCACGTCCCGCCGATCCGGCACAGCAGCGCGGCCCCCAGGGAGCGCGGCAGGCACCCCTTCGGTCCGGCGCAGCGCAGGCTGGCCGCGCACATGGCGTCGCGTGCGCCCTGGGCCCGCGCGGTGGTGGCGGGTGCGGCACCGCGCCGCAGGATGCCGAGTACGGTGCGGATGTGGCGGGGCGGCAGCAGGGCGAGGACGACGGCGGGGAACAGGACGAGGTGGGCGGCCAGGCGCCGGGCCAGGGGAACACCGGTGGGCCGCTCCAGCGCACTGGGTGTCGTCATGAGGCGAGCCCCGAGCTGCGCAGCTGCCCAACGAGCGTCTCGACGTCCTGCAACGCCTGCGCCCGGTCGATGTCGAACTCCCGGACCAGGGCGGCGGCCGCCTCCGACTCCTCGCCGCCGGCGAGCAGCGTCCGCACCACCAAGGTGGCGGTCGGATTCAACTCCCAGTATTCACCGGCGCGTTCGTCCAGCAGCACCGTGCCGTAGTCGGTCTCGGCCGTGGAGACGTTGTCACCGAACCGCAGGGGCATGTGAGGGCCTTTCTGACGTGCCTGACGTGTCTGACTTTTCTGACGAAGGGACGCGGTCAGGGCTGTGGGACTCGGGCGTGGCCGCGGGCCATCCCCCGCAGCCACACCTCGGCGGCGATCGTGGAGTACAGGATGGCGTCGGACAGCCCCTTGGAGGCGGGCCGCCGGGCCAGACGACGCAACTCGGCTCCGTCCACCAGGCCCAGCGCCGCCAGCCGCGAGTCCTCCCACAGGGCCAGCAGGTCGGCGCGGTGTTCGCGCAGTCCGTTGGAGGCGTCCATGGAGGCCGCGGCCTTGTTGGTCCGCCGCAGGCAGGCATCGGGCACGATCCCGCGCATCGCGGCGCCCAGGACGGGCTTGTACCGCCAGGGCGTGACGCGCTCGCTCGGCCGTACCGCGAGACACGCCTCGATGACGCGATCGTCGAGGAAAGGAGAGGCCATGGGCAGGCCGACGCGGGCGGCCATCCGATCCCACTGCCGGATGATGCGGGTGCACGAGCGGATCTGCTCCAGGTCGCTGTGCAGGCCACGGTCCGGATGCAGTGGGGAGGCCGTCGCCGCGGCGTCGAGCAGGGCGCGGCGGGCCAGCCGTTCGGCCTCGGGGGTCACCCAGTCGAACAGGCGTGGGGCCATACCCCAGCCGAGCCCCGTCGCGACGGTCGGCGGCGACGGGCACCGCAGGTGGTCGGCGGAGTCGGCGAGCCACTTCCGGTACGGCCGGGAGTCGGAGAGCGCGCGGACCGTGCCGCCGAGCGGCCACTGCCACAGCGCCCGGAATCCCCGCAACTGGCGCAGGGCGAACAGCGGACGGGTGCGCAGCAGTCGGTGGTAGTACGCCTCGGAGCACCAGGCCACGTGGTCTCCGCCAATGCCGGTCAGGTGCAGCCGGCTGCCGCGCTCGGCGAGACCGGGTAGATGGTGCAGGACCCGGGAGCGGTCCATGACGCCGATGGTGGGCTCGTCGAGGAGGTCGCCGATGTCGAGCAGATCCTCGTAGACCAGCGGCGAGTCGTCGGCGTTCCAGACCACGTGCTCGACCTCGGGGAGGTGCCCGATCGCTCGCTCGGCCCAGTGCAGGTCGGTGTCCGCCGGATCGCGTCCTGGCCACGTACTGGCTACCACGCGGGCGGGGGAGCGGTCGGCGAGGAAACAGACGGAGGTCGAGTCCAGGCCGCCGGACAGGTCGCAGCTCACGACGCCGCCCTGCCGGGTACGCGCGTCGACGGCCTCCTGAAGCGCCGTCCGGATCAGGGGCGCAGCCTCGGCGAGCGGCCGGACCGGCTCCGGCGGTGTCCACCACCGGGTGTGCCGTACGGTGCGCCCGTCAGCGGCCACGACCAGGGCGTCCTGCGGAGGAACGGCTGTGACCGCACGCCACAGGGACGTCTCGAACAGCGGATACGGTGCGGGCCACAGGAGCCTTACGGCCAACTCCTCGACGTCGGGATCGAGTCCCAGGGTGGCGGCGAGCGTGTCGGCACGGGTGGCGGCCACCCGTACGCCGTCGATCTCCGCATGGAAGACCAGTCGCAGTCCGGATGCCGTGCCCTGGACCCTGATCTGTCCGTCGAGAGCGCCGACGAGATGGAAACTGCCGGGCAGGGTCCGGGCCAGAGCGTCGAGCTCCGCGAGATCACGCAACCGTGCCGCCCGGCGCCGTAGTTCGTCGGCGTCGACGGGACAGCACCCGACGACGGCAAGGGCCGCGGTGCCGGCGTTCGCCGTGACGACCTCGTCGTCGTGCCAGCGGCCGATCAGCCAGGGCCGGCCCGACGCATGCGTGAGGGTCCGGCTTCCGGGGCGGGCGAAGGAGCGGGCCACGGCGGCCGCGTCCGCACGGTCGGTGAAGACCGTGAAGTGCGCGTCGCCGGGGCCCGTCCCCGCACTTTCGTGCAGTTCAGTCATGACGTCGGGTCAAGACCGCCGGCCGTCAGTTCTTGCTCAGGATCAGCCGGTCGTTGCCGTGGCGCCCGAGGAGCCCCGTCTCCTTCCGGAACGTACCGAGCCGGACGAGCGTCGGCGCCTCATATGCCTTCTTCATGACCACTCCTCACATGCGGGTTCCCGACCACCTCCCTGGCGGCCCAGGGTTCATCGGGAACCCCGGCCAGGAAGTGGGCGTGGCATTCAGCTAGCTGCAGAACGTGAGCCCATGGCAAGAGCGTTTACGAAGCTCAGATAATATGGAAACTTCCATTCCGTGGGGTTGTGCGCCCCCTCCTTGTGGTTGCTTTCAGCGGTGCCGTTTGTTCTACGCCCGTGTATCTGCTCATTGAAAGAAACGTTTTGATGTGTGCCGTAGCATCTGCCTGCCCGCATATCCCGGGCGTACTTGGCGACGGCCACAGGCGGCGCCGCCGGGCGTACTCCCAGCCCGTGGACATGCGCCGCTTTCTGTAGGAGGTCACGGTCCTGCCTGGTCGCGGGAACTGGTTCCTGACCGGGCGCCAGAGTTCCTGGCGGGGTGACCGGCGTCCGGGCCGTCCGCTCTTTCGACCTCACCGTGGTCCTGCCCCCGACCCCACTGGGACGAGCAGTCGTCTGATCACGACGCATCCCTGCCATGCCTTCCCCGGATGCTCCCGCGAGAGCAAAGCGCGAAGAAGAGCGGAGCGGGGTCCGAGGGGTCCAGAGCCAGTCCCGTCGTTTGAAGATGACGTACAAACTGATGCACACCAACCCCATCAAGCCGACGGCGAAGGGGTATCCGAAGCTCCAACTCAACTCAGGCATGTACTTGAAGTTCATGCCATAGGCAGTTCTGACGAGTGTGGGAGCAAACAGGATCGCCGCCCAGCTCGAAATCTTCTTGAAGAAGGACGCACCGACGTTCGTGTGCGAGCCGTCTACATGCTGGTGGGGAAGTTCATTGAGGCCAGCTGCGGTGTCGGGATGTAGTGGTGGGCGAGGTTGGCGTGGCGGTTGTGGGGCCCGTGGCGATGGGCCTCCGGGTCGCCGTACTCGATGACATCCTGGCGCCCGGAAACGACGTCCCGAACGCGCATCACGACTCGCCCGAGCAGGGCCTTCATCAGTGTTCCCCCTGGTGTACGTGGTCTTGTCGAGAAGGATGCACCCGGCGGCCGGGGCGGATTCCAGCGAGTTGAGCCGATCTTGAGCCTCGGCCGGTCCTCCAACGGATGGTGCGCAGTGCGCCTTCATCAATCGCCAGCCTCGTCCACTCATCGAGGCGTGCAGGTGGAGACTGGCGAGGTAGCTGTCGGGAGTCTTGTCGTATCGGGTGTCTCACCGTCCCAGTTCCGGCCTCCTGGTACGTCACGCTCTGGGGCGGGTGAGGCACGTGGAGCCGACGTGAGCCGACCGGTGCACTGATGTCCGGGCGGGGACTCATGGGACATGGCCCGGCACCCGGCTCAGGTTCCGGGGAGGATACGGCGCGTTTCGTAGGCCCACATCGCGATCTCGACCCGGTTGCGGGCGTTGAGTTTGGCCATCAGGCTGGCCAGATGCGTCTTCACCGTGCTGAGGCTGATGTGCAGCGCATCGGCGATCTCGGTGTTGGTCAGCCCGCGGGCGACGGCGACGAGCACCTGCTCCTCGCGGGCGGTGACGGGGGAGACCGGCTGGGCCACGGGCCGGCCGGCGGGCAGGTCCGCGAATGCCTGGAGCAGACGGACGGTGACGCTGGGGGCAATGAGCGCCTCACCGTCGGACGCCGACCGTACGGCCTGCGCCAGAAGGTCCGGTCCCGTGTCCTTGAGGAGGAATCCGCGGGCGCCGGCACGCAGCGCGCCGTAGATGTACTCGTCGAGGTCGAACGTGGTGATGACGACCACGGCCAGCGGGTCGGCGACGCCCGGGCCGGCGATCAGCCGGGTGGCCTCGAGCCCGTCGAGTGCGGGCATGCGGATGTCGAACAGGCAGACGTCGGGGCGCAGTTCGCGGGCCAGACGTACCGCTTCCTGTCCGTCGGCGGCCTCGCCGACCACCTCGATGCCGGGCTGGGCGTTCAGCATGATCCGCAACCCGGTGCGGATGATCGTCTGGTCGTCAGCGACGAGGACGCGAATGGACACCGCTCTCGCTCCTCGCTCTCGGCAGTTCGGCGTCGACATGCCAGCCCCGGTCGGTACCCGGGCCGGCTCGTAGTGTGCCGCCGAGCAGCGTCGCGCGCTCGCGCAGTCCGGTAAGTCCGTATCCGTCACGACCCCGGCCGGTGCGCCGGCCGTTGTCGCGCACGCTCACCCGTACCGTGTGCCGTTCCGCGGCGACCCGAACGACGAGCTCGGTCGCGTCGATCGCATGGCGCAGCGCGTTGGTCACCGACTCCTGCACGATCCGGTAGACGGCCGCGTCCACGGCCGGGGGCAGCGCGTCCAGCTCGCCGTCGAGCCCCAGGTCGACCCTGAGGCGGCCACCCGGGGTGCGCACCAGGCGCTCCAGATCCGCGACTCCGGCAGGGGGCGCCAGCTCGGCGCCGACCCCGCGGTCGCGCAGCGCGGCGACCATGGCGCGCATTTCCTCCAGCGTGCGCGCCCCTTCCTCCTCGACCCCCTCCAGCGCCTTGACGGCGGCGGACGGGTCGGCGCCCGCGAGCACCCCGCCCGCCTGGGCGATGATCACCATGGCCGACACGTGGTGGGCCACCGTGTCGTGCAGTTCCCGGGCGAGCTGCTCGCGCTCGCGGGAGCGCACCTGCTCCAGCTGCCGCTCGCGAGCGGTCACCCAGAACCGCACGGCAGCCCCGAACACGCCGGGCAGCAGCAGGAAGACGAACCCCACGACGTTCTCAACGACCGGCGTCTCGTCCGTGACGGAACACAGCACGCCGGCCGTGAGGATCACCGCGCCGCCCAGCACGATCTCGCTTCCCGATCCCCACCGGGGCAGCGCGTACACCAGCACGAGCACGACCGCGCCGGTGTACAGGCCGACGGGCTCGCGCGGAGCGGCGACCAGCGAGGCCACCTGAAGCAGGATCACCGAGCCGAACGCCAGCGTGACCATCGCCAAGGGGCGGGTCCGGCGCCACAGGGGCAGCAGGCACAGCCATGCGGCGAACACCACCGCCACCGGCCGCCACACGACGTTCTCGCGCAGGGTGGCCTCCAGCACCACACCGGCAAGGCCCGCGGTGAGCAGCACCCAGTCCCGCCACACCCGGGCGGGCGCGTCGGGCGGACGGGGTTCGGTCCACAGGGTTCGCAGGTCTTCTCGCAGCACGGTTCTCAGCCTAGGGACCGCGGCGTGCCGCGCATCGGCCGAAAGGACGGTTCGTCACTCCGCCCCGGGGCCGACGGATCCGCGGCCCGCGGGCCGATGCCGCGGAGCGCCGTGGCGACGAGCCTCGGCATCGGCGGCCGTACAAGGACGGCCGACGACGTGGTTGGAGGACCCGATGCTCTCGAAAGACCTGTTGCGCCTGGGCGCAAGCGCCGCCCGCCATCCCTGGCGGGTGATCGCGGCATGGCTGATCGCCGCCACGCTCGCCGTCCTCGCCGCCGTCGCCTTCGGCGGGCGGAATGCGGATTCGATGACCGCTCCGGGACTGGACTCCCAGCGGGCCGCGGAACTGATCGAGAGGGCCGGCACCGGCCAGGAGGGGATGACCGCCCAAGTGGTCGTCACCCCCCTCGACGGCGCTGCGACGTTCTTCGACCACGGCAGCGCGCGCACCGCTCTCACGCGGCTGCAGACCGAGGTGCGGCGGCTGCCGCACGTGCTCGGCACGAGCGACCCGGCGGGGGCACTCGACGCACGCGTGGACACCGCCGTGCGCGGCGGCCTTGTCTCGGCCGACGGGCGGATCGCAGTCGTCCGGGTGCAGTACCCCGACCAGAGCCGGCTGTCGGCCGAAGACCTCGACGCCCTCGTCGATCTCGGCGACCGGCTGCGCGCCGAACTGCCCCTGCGCATCGAGATGGGCGGGAACCTCTTCTACGCCTTCTCCGACCCCGACGGCGGCGCGAGCGAGCTGATCGGCCTCCTCGCCG
The DNA here is from genome assembly GCF_039537145.1 of Streptomyces shaanxiensis. Taxonomy (NCBI): domain Bacteria; kingdom Bacillati; phylum Actinomycetota; class Actinomycetes; order Kitasatosporales; family Streptomycetaceae; genus Streptomyces; species Streptomyces shaanxiensis. The sequence goes on along the minus strand of NZ_BAAAZY010000008.1, from coordinate 17,233 downwards.
CGGCCGCGATCCTGTTCCTGGCGTTCGGTTCGCTCGTCGCCGCCGCGCTGCCGATCGGCATGGCGGTCTTCGGGCTGACCGTCGGGGTCGCCACGATGACGGTACTGGCGGGGGTCACGGACGTCCCCACCTTCGCGCCGGTCCTGGGCAGCATGGTCGGGCTCGGAGTGGGCATCGACTACGCGCTGTTCGTGCTCGCCAGGCACCGGGAGTACCTCGCCCGCGGGCTCGATCCGCACGAGGCTGCGGGGCGAGCGGTGGCCACGGCGGGGCGGCCGGTGGTCTTCGCCGGCGGCACCGTCGTCGTGTCGATCCTCGGTCTGGCGGTCGCGAACGTGCCGTTCATGACGGTGGGCGGGTTCGCCGTCTCGATCGTCGTCCTGATCATGGTGTTCGCGTCGGTGACGCTGCTGCCGGCCTTCCTCGGAGCGGCCGGCCCGCGTCTGGGCCGGGCCGGTCGGATCGGCCGGGCTCTTCGGGCCGGGCGGCTCTTCCGACGGCAGGGCGCGGCGCCGGACGCCGTCCCCGCCGCCGGATGGCGACGCTGGATCGGGCACGTCAGCCGGCACCCGGTGCCGTACGCGGTCGGCGCGGCGGGACTGCTGCTGACCGCGACGCTGCCCGTGCTCGGCCTGCGCGTCGGCCTGCCCGACGACGGCTCACTGCCCCACAGCCGTACCGAGCGCCGGGCCTACGACCTCGTCGCCGGGGGGTTCGGCCCGGGCACCAACGGTCCCCTCGTCATCGCCGCGGACCCCACCGGTGATCCGGGAGTGCTGGACCGACTCGTCGGGGCGGTCGCGGCGGATCCGGGCATCGCATCCGTCGCGCCGACGCACATCGATCCGGCCACCGGCATCGCGACCCTCGTGGTGTTCCCGACCACCAGCCCTCAGGACAAGGCCACGGCCGACACCATCGCCCGGCTGCGCACCGACGTGCTGCCCACGGCGATCGGGCACGGCCCGGCCAGGGCTCACGTCGGCGGCGCCGCCGCGAGCCTGTCCGATGTGGGCCAACGCACCAGCCAACGCCTGCCGGTGTTCGTCGCCGCCGTGCTGGCGATGTCGTTCCTGCTGCTGATGCTGGTCTTCCGCTCGATACTCGTACCGCTCAAGGCGGTACTGCTGAATCTGCTGAGCATCGGCGCGGCCTACGGCGTCATGGTCGCGGTCTTCCAGTGGGGCTGGGGAGGCGCACTCATCGGGCTGGAGGCGACGGTTCCGATCGTGTCGTTCATCCCGATGTTCCTCTTCGCCATCCTGTTCGGCCTGTCGATGGACTACGAGGTGTTCCTCCTCTCCCGCGTACGCGAGGAGTACCTGCGCACCGGCGACAACGGCACGGCGATCGTTGAGGGCGTCTCGCGCACCGCCCGGATCATCACCTCGGCCGCCCTCATCATGGTGGCGGTCTTCCTGTCCTTCGCCGTCGCCGAGGACCCCTCCACCAAAATGTTCGGGCTCGGCCTGGCCACCGCGATCTTCATCGACGCCACGGTCGTACGCATGGTGCTGGTACCGGCGACCATGACACTCCTCGGCCGGACCAACTGGTGGCTGCCGAAGTGGCTGGACCGGATGCTTCCCCGCGGCCCGGTCGGCACCGACGACACCGACGCGGAATCCACGGGTGAGGCCCCGCGTCCACGGCTGGTCGACCGTTGACTCACCTCCTGCCCGCCCTTGGCGTCCGGCACCTCAGCGCGTCACCCAGGGGCATATCGAGTCGTGATCATCGGGTGGTCCTGGTGAGGTCCTTGATCCAGATCATCGAGGCGCGCAGGTGGAGACCGGCGAGGTAGCTGTCGGGAGTCTTGTCGTATCGGGTGAGGCGCGGTTTCCGCGGACGAGTACGCCTTGTCCCCGGCGGCCGCGTCCGGCCGGATGCGGGGTCGGCCGACGGGCCTGCGTACCCGTACCTTCTTCAGGACGGGGATGAACTGCGGGCTGTCCGCTGCCTGGCCTGTGGTCAGGATGAACGCCAGCGGGCGGCACTTGCGGTCGGCGGCGAGGTGGACCTTGCTGGTCTGCCCGCCTCTGGAACGTCCGAGGAGGGCGGCCTTCAGCCGGAGTTTCCGCCGACGCCGGATGCGTCGTCGTTCTTCCAGCGCGGGATAACTTTCGGTCTCTTGCCCGTTTTGCTCTGCGAGGCCGCCCCCTTTGAGCTGGCCTTCTCCTCCTCGGCCGCGGCCTTCTCCAGGGCGGTGTCGACGTCCTCGTCGAGGTGCATCCCAGCCGCGTCGTGGTGGGCTCGGGCGGTGGTGGAGTCGATGCTGACCAGGGACAGGTCCACCTCACCCCGCTTCGCGGCTTCCGTGATCAGGTCCTCCAGCAGGGCCTCGAAGACGCCGGCGTCACGCCACTGCCGGAAGCGGTTGTGGACGGTCGACCAGGCGCCGAACTCCGTCGGCATCTCCCGCCACTGCCCGCCCGTCTTGAACCGCCAGATCACGCCCTCGAACTGCTGCCGCAGTCGCTCGGGGTACGGGCCGTACTCGCCGATCGGCAGGTACGGCTCGATGAACTCCCAATCCGGATCGGTCAGTTGCACTCGCGTCACGTAAGACCGTCTATCGGGCCGGACCGTGCCACGAAGGCACATCCCGCAAATTGCGGTGGAGCACGACGTGCTGCGGCTGGGGATGGACGCTCGGCGGCCACCGATGGGCACGTTCGAGGGACTCGACAGCCATGTCGGGCCGCTTGCGCCCTCGGGGCCTCGTAGAGAGCCTCGTAGTCGTGGCGGACGGCTCCTACCGGCGCACCTACGTACTCTCACCGGTGATGGTGAGTTGACCGCGTCGAGTGGCACCACAAGGCACCCACCGCTGAACGGATCGCCGCCGCCTTCCAGGAGCGAAGGGGCCCGGAGCCGCGCCGACGGCATTCACCCGGAACACGTGTGTAACCGGACGGCGCGGTCATCGCTGGGGGAGACGCTCTGAATCGTCCGGCAGTCGGGTTGGAGCCGGCTGCGCCACGCCGATGATCCCGTGGGCGGAGAGCGGTCGCGGCTCAGCGCCGCCACGCTGCCCGCCGAGGGCTGGGGCGAGCTGCTCGTCCACACCGCCGAGCCCGAGGTCGGCAGCCAGTTGGACCGACGACGGCCGCGTCCACGAGACCCGCGACCTCAAGGGCCGCGCCGAGGGCGACGCCTGGAGGGACGGCCTCCAGCCGGGCGACCTTTTCTTCCCTGGCGAGAAGGGTGGGCTGCTGGCCGGATCGGTCTTCCGCCGAGCCTGGAGCAAGGCCGGCAAGGCGGTCCTGCCGGAGTACGAGTACGAGTACGAGTACGAGTCACCCGTGGGCAAGCGCCTTTGCGACCTGCGCCACACCTGCCTGGCCACCTGGCTCAACCACGGCATCCCACCCGTCCAGGTCGCCGAGTGGGCCGGCAACAGCGTTTCCGTCCTGCTCGCCACCTACGCCCGCTGCATCACGGCCCAGCTCGCCGAGCTTCAGCAGTGCATCGAAGGCCCCCGGCGACTGCCCGCCGGGCCGTCACCAAGAATGCCGGTTCCCACGCGTGGATCCACGCTCGCACCGCGTCGCCGGGCCTGACCCAGATCCAGGGGGGACGCACGGGCCTCCCTCTCCGGCACTGGTGTTCAGTCGGCGATGTCGACGCCGTATCCGCGTGCGAGGGCGTCGAGGCCGTGGTCGTAGCCCTGGCCGACGGCGCGTAGGCGCCAGACTGGGCCCCTGCGGTAGATCTCCGCGAGCAGCATGGTGCGTTCGGTGGTGGCGGCGTCCAGGGTGGCCCGGGCGAGCGGTGCGCCGCTGCTGCCCGGGGCCGTACCGATCTGGATCGCACCGACGGTCCCGAAGGTGGCGGCGCCGTCGATGGCCGCGGCGACGACGACCTTGCGCGTCGCGGGTGGCAGAGAGGCCAGGTTGAGGGCGATGGTCTGTTCGGCGGGGCCGCCGGTGAGCAGTCGCACGGTTCCGGCGGGGCTCTCCGGAGCGCCGTAGAAGATGAAGTCCTCGTCGAAGGTGACCTGTTCGTCCTCGTCGAGGAGGAAGGCGACGACGTCGATCTCGTAGTCGGTCTGCGGGGCCCAGCCGGCGGTGACGTACCACTCCGGCGCGGGTCTGCCGTGCGGCATGGGCAGGTCGATGACGCCGCCTCTCGGCATCACGTGCGGTTCCTGAGGCCGGAGTGTAGTCGCGGCCGGGGTGGTGGCGGTCGGAGCGGTGAGCCAGCGGAGGTCGTGCACGGGGAGTTCGAGGGCGGTGATGCGGCTCATGCGCCGGTCGCCCTGCCCTCCCTCCAGGAGTACGACGTCGGTGACACTGGCGGACAGGTTGACCGCCGCGGACCCGCCCAGCTCGACGACGCGGGTACGGGCCGCCGCGGCATCGGCATGGACACCACCGAGCACCAGCACGCGACGCCCGGCCAGAGGCTTGTCCAACGTGCCGATGGAGGGCACCGGTTGGCGCGGAGCGGGTACCGGCACACCCGCGGCGGCAGGGGGGAGGGCTGCGGCTTCGGGGACGGGTGCGGCAGAGGTTGTGGCGGGATGTGCGGCGGCGGCTGTGGCGGGCGCCAACTCCGCGGGTCCGACGACTGGTTCTGCTGCTACCGGCTCAGTCGCGGGGGTGACAGCGACGGCCGTCGCCTCATGTGCTGTCCCCGGTTGTACGTCGGCGAGCAGCTGCAGGAAGGTGTGCTCGTCGATGACCGGCACGCCTTCGGCGAGTGCGCGTCGGGCCTTTGCCGAACCGGACGCCGGTTCGTTGGTGACCAGCACGCTGGTGTGCCGGCTGACGGAGGTCATCATGTTCAGCCCGGCGGCAACCGCCCGCCCGACCAACTCCGCCCGGGCATGGGCGGTCTCACCGGTGATCGCGACCTTCATCCCCTGCTGGAGCGGCCCGTCGGGAGTCAGCCGTCCCGGATTGCGGTAGGCGCAGGGAGTCTTCGGCGGCTTCGGCGTGAACTGCGATTCCGCCCGGGGCGGGCAGGCCACCAGCGGCAAGGGCAGATCGAGCCGCGCTGCCTCGCGCAGTGACGCCCGCAGGATCCCGGCCAGCACCCGGGTGTCGTCCAGCGCATCGTGCGCACGCTGCTGGGGGACGCCGTAATGGGCGGCGAGGGTGCCGAGCTTCATGTCGTCCGTCGGCGGATCCACCTGGCGATTCAGGGCCAGGGTGCACAACCGCTGCGACACCGGCAACCACATCCGCGCACGGGCGAACTCGTAAGCCAGGAAGTCGTAGTCGAACTGAGCGTTGTGGGCGACCAGGACCCGGTCCTGAAGCATCGCCCCGATCCGCCCGGCGACCTGGTCGAAGGTCGGCGCACCCTGCAGCCGCTCGACGGTCAGCCCGTGCACCTCCACCGGCCCCGGATCGCAGCCCGGATTGAGGAGTGTCGAGAACTCCCCGGTCTGCTCGCCGCCCGGACCGATCGTGATCACCGCGACGGAGAGCACGCGATCTCGCCGGGCTATGAGTCCGGACGTCTCCACATCGACCAGGGCCCAGTCGTGTGCGTAGTCGCCCATGTTGGGCACATCGAAGGAGGTGGAGACGAGACTCATGACGGCAAGGATGATCTGATATCCAGCGCTCCTTCAACCTGTATGCCGATTTGCCCTCATCTATTCGGTTGTGGCGACCTGCTCGTCCTGCGGCGACTACAGAGATGTGACGGAGCACGGCAGTTTGCGAGTGGACCGTTGGTGACTCTCGGTACGGCGGCTCGGAGCAGCGGACCAAGCTGGATCCGCTGCTCCGTAGCTTCTCCTGAGGATGAGCATGTGACGTAGCGGGCAGGGGCCGCGACCAGCGAGGATGCTCGTCATGGTCACCGACGAGGAGCTCGCTCCCGTGCGTTCGACGCATTCCATGCGCTTGGTGTTCGGCGCGGGTGCGGCCGTCGGCGTTCTCGGCGGGATGATCGGTTTGGGTGGTGCGGAGTTCCGCCTGCCGTTGCTGATCAGTCTGTTCGGGTTCGCCGCGCTCTCGGCGGTCATCCTGAACAAGGCCATGAGCCTGGTCGTGGTTCTGGCCGCGTTGCCCGCTCGTCTGGCGGCGGTCCCGGCCTCCGAGGTTGCCGGGCACTGGCCTGTCGCGGTCAACCTGCTGGCCGGGAGCCTGCTGGGTGCCTGGGCTGGAGCGTCCTGGGCGGTGCGTATGCGCAGTTCCACGCTCTACAAGGTGCTGGCTGCGTTGATGGTGCTGATGGCCGCGGCTCTGCTGGTCACCCACACGACCACCGTGGGTACGGTCGCGCCGCCGCTGTGGGCTCAGGTGCCCTGCGGAGTCGTGGCCGGGTTCGGTATCGGCGGGGTCGCGGCGATCATGGGGGTGGCCGGCGGTGAGCTGCTGATCCCGACGTTCGTGCTGCTGTTCGCGGTGGATATCAAGACCGCTGGAAGCCTGTCCCTCCTGGTGTCACTACCGACCATGCTGGTCGCATTCGCCCGCTACAGCCGGGACGGCAGCTTCGCCGTGCTCGGCGCCAACCTCCGCTTCACCATGGTCCTGGCCGCGGGCTCGATCGCAGGAGCCCTGCTGGGCGGGCTGCTGCTCGGCGTGTTCTCGGAGTTGGTACTCATCCCGGTCCTGGCCGTGATCCTGCTCATCTCCGCGGCCAAGCTCGCCCGCCGCAACTGAGCCTGCAGGGTCGACTCAACTCAGGGGGCGTGTCAGCACCTCAGGTGCTTTGTCGTCACGTACGGCGACCAGCGCGGCCATCAGCTCGCAAACTAGCGTACTCCAAACTCGCAAGAAGCCGTGCACCGCCAGCCCCTGGACCTGCGTGAGCTGCGCGATCACTCGCAAACAACGGTGCTTCGTCACAAGAGAGACCGCACCGAAACTTCGGGAATCCTCCCGATGGGAGGGCGGAGAGTGGGCGCCCCCGGCAGGACTCGAATCTGCGGCCAAGCGCTTAGAAGGCGCCTGGTGGGTCGGGTGCCACTCTGCTGCTGACCTGCGTCTCTTCCGCCGCTGGGTGTCTCGCCGATCGACCTTCGACACGTATTCGACTTCGAGGGGTGGCAGGGGCAGGGCTAGGCAGTGTCTTCAAATGATCACCACTGGTGGACCATGGTGTCGTGATACGTCGCCATGAACTGTCGGATGCCGAGTGGCAGTTCCTCTGGCCACTGCTGCCCGCGTCGTTGCGGGGGCGGAAGCGGCTGACCGACCGCAGGGTCCTGAACGGAGGGACCCGTATGCGGCAAGGGGGCCAGCCCTGACGCCGAGGCGGTCAGCACCGAGTGGTGCTTCGGCCCGCAGGATCACCCGGGCCGCTGCACCTGGGAGGCGGAGCGCCAGAGTTCGGCATGATGTGCCGGTGGACGTGTGGAGGTACTTCGAGAAGAACCCCGAGATAGCCGCTGCCCTGGTGGCGGCCATCGCCGTCATCGCTGGCGTGGTCGGTGCGAAGATACAGGCGAATGGCGGTAGGGCTCAGGCGGCAGCAGCTCGTGAGGCGGCGGAGATCGCGGCGGAGGCTCAGCGTGTGGCGGCGCTGTGGACCGTCCGGCAGAAGCAGGTCGCGGAGCTGATGCGGAGCGCCAACAGCCTGTATCAGAAGTGCAGCCGCCTATGGAACGTTGAAAGCGAGGAGCTAGCGGATCAAATAGGTGAGACTTCCGAGGAGATGTCCTTGCTGTGGGCGGAGGTGCGTCTCATCGTCACGAAGGACGTCGCAAAGGCAGCGGGCGAGCTGACGCATGCTGCGACCAACTTCGAAGTTACGACTCACCATTACGCCCCCGTCCTGCATGCCAGGCAGGCACTGGCTCGGCTCACCATCGATGGTGACGACCGAGCAGCCGAGGTAGCCCGGATCCTTGGATGGGGTGAAGGAGACCCAAGCCGGTCGGAGGCGCTCAGTAATCTCGTGCCAGGGCTGTCTGACGAGCACGTCTATTATCTGGTTGCCAACCATGACGAGTCGGATGACCACATCCGGAACCTGCGGTCCAGTGACAAGCGGAAGTTCCACGCAGCTCTGAATACACTGGTTCACGAGGCTCGCACCATGCTGCGGTCCGAGGAAGACGTCACCCCGGTCCCCCCTCAGTGTCGCTGGTGGCGGCGAGCGGCGTAGTCCCGCCCGGAGCCTCGCGCGTTCGGCATGATGTGCCGTTACCGCCGCCCGCGAGATGCTGAGGTCCGAGGAGGACATCGCCCCGGCGGCTCCAGCGCCCCCGCAGCGCCACCGATGGCGGCTGGAGTGCTAGGGGCCTTCGTTTGGATCAGCGGGCAATGTTCTGTTCTGTTCCACGGCTCCCTTCGACGGGATCACTTGCTTCCTGCTTACGCGAGCCTGCGGGCCCGACCCCCGGGGGACGCCCAGGCCGGCCCATACGATGAGGCCATGAAGCGACATTCAGCAGGACACTGGCTCCAGATTGTCGGCGTCGGTCACGGTGCCATCGGCGCCGTGATCTACCGCGATGTGTTCGCCGACATGGTTCGCGGAAACCTTCTTAACTCCGTGCCCGACCGGGGCGATCGCGCCGCCGCCTTCTGGTTCATGGCCGCTGCGCCGGCCCTGTGGATGGGCGGCCGGCTGCTCCGGTCCGCGGAGGAGCACAAGGACATCCCGGCCCAGCGCACCGCGGGCGTCGTTCTGACCGCCGTCGGCGTGACGGGCACCGCGGCCATGCCAAAGAGCGGCTTCCCTACCCTGGTGGGGATCGGCGGCCTCCTGCTGCGCAGGTCGCTGCGCGGCTAAGCCGTTGTGTTTCAGATGCACCCACTGCGATCCAGTCTGAAACTTCCAGGCGATCGCATCGATCACCTCACGATGGTCACGCCACCGGCCACCCCGCTTCGGCATCCGGCCCGGCAATAACGGCTCGATCCGAGCCCACTGAGCATCAGTCAAAGGCACAACCAGCCCAACGATCAGATGATCCGAACGAGATGGCCTAGTGACGGTTGATCGGGATCTCGTAGACGATCTCGCAGTGAGCGGCGGGCACCACGATGTCCGCCGTTTCCACGGGCCGCCCGTCGTCGCTGTAGTACGTCCGCCGGATGTGCGTCACGAGCCCGGCCTTCTGGATGCCGAGAAGTGACGCCTCCTCGGCGGTCGCCTGCCTCGGCTCCGGCTGCTCCACGGCGTGGCTGACGCTGACGCCGATCGCGGCCATCCGATTCACGACGCCCGCCCCGGCATGCGGCCCTCCCTCGGGGAGGACGACGAGCGTGCCGACGGTGAGGTCGTACGGCTCCCAACTCGTCGACAGCTGCACCGGCCTGCCGTCGGCCAGAAACTCGTACGCCGTACGGACGCACAGGTCGCCCTCGGCGATGCCGAGCCGCGCCGCGATGTCCGCTGGAGCCGGCACCTTGGCCTCGGTCCGGCTCTCCCAATCCCCTTGCCTGCCCACGGCTTTCATGTCCGCCCGGAACGGCGACGCGTCGGGCCGCTCTCGCGCCGACGACCGGACGACCCGGACCCGTTGCCGAGGCTCGGCGACGTAAGTGCCCGATCCGGCGCGGCCCTCCAGTACGCCCTGGGAGATCAGCAGCTCCTGCGCCCGACGGACCACGTTCTCGCCCACGCCGCACTCCTGGCCGATCTGGGCGCGGGAAGGCAGGCGGTCCCCGGGTTCCCACACCTGCTCTGCGATCCGCCGCCGGAGTTCGTCAGCGATGCGGAGGTAGGGCGGCTGCTCAGGCATATGGAAAATCTAGTCCACTAGCTCTAATCTAGTTAACTAGCTTCACTCAAAGTGATCGCCGGTTAACGGAGGCTGCCCTGTGCCCGCTTCGGGAGTTAGCGCGGCGGCCATCGCTGCCCGGCTGTCCGACGTCGGGCTTCCCACGCGGGTGGAGGAGCACGACCGGTACACGTCGGTCCAAGCGGAAGTGCCGGAGTCGCTCTCCGCCGACTTATGGCGGGAGGTGCTGGAAGTGGTGGCCGAGGCCGATCGGTTCGGGCTCCTCGCCTCCCCAAGGGCAGGCACCGTCGTCCCTTACGGCCCTCCCGGCCGACGGCCGCCCTCCTTGTCCCTGCGCCCGCTGACGCGTTGACGGTCGTCCTGGGCCGGGCTCCCGATACCGTGAACCACCGTCACCCGCTCGCGGGGGAGGAAAACGCGCTCGTCCGCCCATACATGCTGGCTTGGGAGCGACGAGTACGGCCGCGCGCGGTGGTAGTCGCTCCTCACTTGCCTGCTGGGGCCTGGTCGTCCCTCGCGGGGGTCCGCTGATGCCTGCTCGCCAACAGCCCCACACCGTCGAGGTCTCGGCCGTTCCCTACTGGTCGACCGCCTGCCGTATCGGCACACACCCTGCTTGCGCGGAGTCCTCCCCGGTCCCCGCACCGGTCGACCTGCCGATTGTCTACGAGACGTGCACCTGCCCGTGTCACTCGGCGTCCCACCACTCCACGCCCACGGAGACAGAGCGGTGAGCGGCTGGACACCCGGCGGCGCGCTGGCATCCAACGTCGAGGTCACCGCGGCCACGGTGCAGCGTGGAGACATCATCCAACTCGGCGGCCAGGCGTGCCGAGTGAGCGACCTCTTCCAACTCGCCCAAGGCGGCAAGCAACTCCTCTTCGAGTCGGGAGAGCTGCTGACCATGCATGCGCGAACTCGGCTCGCTGCCGTTCGCATGCAGAGAAGGCGGTGATCCGGTCCGTGCCTTCACGACATCACGACATCGCCAACGATCTCCGGCACGAGATCACGGCAGGCCACATCAAGCCCGGCGAACGCCTGCTATCCGAGGCCGGCCTGGCTGGCCGGTACGGGGTCAGCACGGTGACCCTGCGGCGTGCCCTCGCCGTTCTTCAGGGCGAAGGCCTTGTCGAGAAGATCCACGGCAAGGGCAACTTCGTCCGCCTCCCACCGCGGAGGATCGTGTACGTCGGGGGATGGGGAACGCTGGACCCGTGGACCGCCGCTGAAACGGCCATGCGCGTCACGGTTCGCATCAACACGGTTCCGGCAGAAGGGCATCTGACGACCTTGCTGAAGGTGCCGACAGGCAGCCTTCTCGCTGAGTTCTTCTGCATCAGCCACGAGGGAGAGTCACCGCACGGGCTGGCCCGCATCTACATCCCACGGGACCTGGCACCGGCCGGGGGGTTGGACGACGAGTCCTCGTGGCGGGAGACGGCTACGCGATTTGCCGTCCTGAGCACGCCGCCGCCAACTGTCCGAGAGACGGTAAGTGCCCGCCCACCGACACCAGACGAAGCCTCGGCCCTCCGGCTCCGCAACGCCGTGGCAGTCCTCGCCGTCACACGCGTCGCGACCGACGCCACCGGGCGAGTCGTCGAGGCCGCGCTTCTGGTGTTCCCCGGGGGTCGCGTCGACGCGGTCTTCACCACCCACCACATGACCGATGAGAGGCAGACGCAAAGATGACGGCACCGAACACACTGCGACTCCTCCCATGGTCGGGGCCCGAGGGCAAGCCCTGCTATCTGAGCACCGATGACGGGGAGGGCTACATGTCCCGCCTGGCGGACAACATCGAGGCCGTGCAACTGGGAACGGCCGCCGAGCTGCTGGAGCAGGCCTTGGACAAGCTCGACGACCAGGGCACGGGCTCGGAGGACATGCGACGGCTGGCCAAGGACCTGACCGGGGCCTTGCGCGAGGTGCTCCGCGTTGCGACCAGTCGTGGTGACCTCCTAGCGGTGAGCGATCCTCATTGCCCCTGAAAGGAGACGGCTGCGTTTAGTGGCCGGCAATGACCTTCTGTTCCTTGCCGATGGGGAGAGGAACTCGGTTTCGCACCGGGTACCTCTCCCCGTTTCTCTGTGTTTACGCCGAGGCGCCTTCAGAACGCTCGAATGACGTAAGGCCGCTCGCCCCAGCACAGCGTTGATGGCTCTGAACGTGGTCCGTTGCTGCATAACAACGGCTCCGGAGGCCCTATGGCTACTGCGCAAGGGAGCAGGTCACGGCACGGCCCTGCACGTGGCAGATCCGACGGGACGGGGCCACGGATAGTCCTTGGGAGCTGACCATTGCTGACTCAGCTCCCGCGGACACGGTTCCGGTACGAGAGGACCTATCAAGCGCACGCACCAGCCGTCTTGGGCGCGGGGGAGGGGCTGACGATGCTGGGCACGACGTCTGAAGGCGAGCCGGCCGCTGGAGGCATAGACACTAAGGTCGACGGCCGCGGTGACGTGGTGCCCGGGACTGGCGGCGCGCTAGGAGGGTGGCAAGCACGGGTGCGCGGGAGGGGCGCGCGTACGACAGTGGAAAGTGGCGGCCGTCAGCGAACTGGACAACCGGGTCAGCCCTCGGGCGTTTCTGTCGGCTGGTCTAGCTGCTGCTGCCTTTTGCGCTGGTCATTCTTGAGAGTCTCAACCCGTTCGGTGAACTCCAGAAGGGCAGCTTCGTCGTCAGCGCTGCTCTTATAGCGGCCAAACTTCAGATTGACAGCGTCGTACTCCTCCTCGATGGAGTCGGCTGTCTGCTGGAGATAGAAGCTACGCTCGCGGAACTTGAAGTAGCCGGTGAAGCCTGCTGCGAGATCGACAGAGAAGCTGGTGCCAACGGTGATCCATTTATAAGGAGCCGGGGTTTCCGCAAGGCTTGCTGCCGTCGACGTCGCAAGCGATCCGACGATGATGACGCCTTGGAAGAAGTTGTGGACACGCCTGTAACGAAGCCCGTCGGAGCGGTACTGCTCGATGGCTACTGGGACGGTCTCTCGGTAGACGTGGCGACGGGTTTCTGTTGGTAGGTCGATAGATGCTGCGGAGAGACGCTTGCGCTCTAGGGCGAGCTCAAGGTCGATTTTCTTCCCCGCCGCGTGGCCCGCCTCCCATCTGTCTTTGAGGCGATTATCCCAGATGTCAATAGCAGTGCTGTTGGCGCGCACGATCACACACAAGATTAGGAGAGCGATGAGAATCGGGATGCAGGCCACGTTGACGCGGGAGAGGTCGATGTGGCCCCATGCGACGATGTTCCCGACGAACAGAATCAACATCAGCGTAGGTGCAGAAGAGTAGGTGGAAACCAGCAGAAAACGCTTAAGGCGGGCTTCACGAATTTCGCCTCGAAGAGCGAGAATCTTCCTATCGTGCAAAAGAAGTTCCTCAACTGCCCTTTCGGCCGCAGACGTTGACTGTGTCATGGCCCCCCACTGCTCTGCATGACGATCAAACCGTAATCCGATCATAGACACCCTTCTCGGATCACGATCTACATATGGAGTATTAGGCCGCGAAGGGAACCCGTGCCGGTTTGGGTGTTTGCAGCCGAAGTGCGAGCACGGTGTGGTGAGGCGGCGCCGTGCGGCCGGAAGGCCGGGTACTGCCCGCCCCGAGTTCAGGTGCGGTACGAGACGAAGAACACGAAGTCATGCGCCGGACGTCGCGCTGTGCTCCTTCCGGGTTGCCCACGGGTCGTGATGCGTGGCCCCCCCCCGCGGGGAGACGCAGGCCCGAGAGCGCGCAGCCGCCGGGAACCCATGGACGGAGTACGCCTACGTGTAGCCCGAACCCGGATTGCCACGACTGGAAGCGACGGCTGGAGGACACCGGCGTTCGAGACGGGCGACTGCACGCCGCCCAGCACGCTGCCGGCACCGTGCTGATGCTGCTCGGGTTCCCCGACCGGGTCATCGACTAGATCATCTGGGGACCCCGGGAAACCTCGCTGAGGACAACAAACCAGGACAACGAGGTGTAGGGACAACGCCGAAGAGCCCCTGATCCAGGGCGCCCTTCGGCCTCGTGCCCGGTGGGACGCTGGCGGAGATACAAGATGCGAACTCGTGAGGGGGCCCAACACGCTTTCCAACTGTGGTGGTGGGGTGGTGGGCTGTGTGCGTTGGCGTTCAGCTGGGTTCATGGACGGTTGGTCCGTGAGGCGAGCCCGGCGTGCGGTCCAGTCTGAACGACCGTGAACGGTGCTGAATGAGACGGAAACTGAGACGGCCGCAGCTCATCGCGGCATGTCAGCGCGTCCTGTCGCGGGGTCCGCGAAGATGCTGAAAGGTGGCACCGCCCCCGTTGGGAGGCCGGAACTTAAGGGGGCGGACGCGGCAAACGCACTTCGCAGAGCTCAGTTGGCTGCGCCGTCTCGCAACTCGCCGCCTCAGTCACGGAACGGTAACGAGTTACGCCGTTCGGGTGAATCGAGGAAAGCGGGTACGCATCTGCATCGAGCCGTATTTCCCCAGCTCACAGCCGTCAAGTAGGGATGCCGATCACCGTTGGCACCGCGCTAGCTTCTCCCCCCGAGCTTGCGCCAGCCTGGAAGGCATGCAGGAGAAACCACCCAGCCGACGGGTCCGGCTTGCTGAGGCAGCGGCAGCGGACCTCAGCAAGTGGCGTGTGCCAACGCATCTGGCCGGCCGTATCCCGTCCCCCGTATACCTGAGCACCGATCTGGTGGACGTCCGCGCTCACGAATACTCCGATATGTGCCCCGAGAGGGCGCAAGAGGCTGAGACCATCTACGAGACTTTTTGTGCCAATTCGAGCTTGGCGCCGTCTCAAGCAGGATGGGGATTCCTCCATTGCACAGTCCGTGATAGGCGCGGCCGAAGGCGTCGCCTAACCCTCACGACCAACGACCTTTCCTACCACCGTTTGGTCATTGATGCGATTCCATTCGGAATCAAAACGGAAATCAGCTGGGATAAATACGCCTACATGCGGGCCGGTTGGCCCGGGCGTGAAAAATGGCGCGGAAACTGGCACACGGGAGAAGTCTCGTTTCCCTGGCGCCCGACGCAGCGCGATGCGTGTCCCGAAGAAACTACGAGTCACGTACACAGCATCCTCTTCCAGGAAGAAGTCGAGCCCGAGGCCATGCGTGTCATATTCAGCAAGAGCCCCAGCGGACACTGCTGGACGATGCTGGATACAGAGGCGCCCAGCTCCCGGGCAATGGTAATGGCACCCGCATCGGAGAATGAATGGGCTTTCAGATTTGGCCTGAGGCCCGGAGTGGCAGTCGTCCCGGGGTGGCCGACCATAAAGACGCCTGAGCTGTGTGCGGACCCGGGGTGCGATCCCGTGTAATACCTGAATTGGGCTAGGTACTATAAATCGGCGTGCTGTCCAAATCGACTAGGTGACCCGTCGCAAGACAGGAAGTCGCTAAGAACGCCTAACACAATGAGTTGGATCGGCCCTGATGGCCGTGTCCGGGGCGGCAGTTGAGCGTTCGGCTCGGTGTGGGGACGTCGCCGTGGATCGTGTCGGATGAGCTGTGGGACCGCCTGGAGCCGTTGCTGCCGCAGCGAGAACGGCGCTTTCGCTACCCGGGCCGTAAGCCGTTACCGGACCGGGAGGTGCTGTGCGGGATCCTGTACGTACTGCACACCGGCATTCAGTGGGAGTACCTGCCCAAGGACCTCGGGTTCGGCTCGGGGATGACGTGCTGGCGCCGACTGCGGGACTGGAACGAGGCCGGCGTCTGGCAGCGATTGCACGAGGTCCTGCTCGCCGAGCTCAACGCGGCTTCGCGACTGGACTGGTCCCGCTGCGTGGTCGACTCCTCCCACGTCAGGGCCCTAACAGGGGGCAGCACACGGGCCCGTCGCCGGTCGACCGGGGCCGGGCCGGCTCGAAACACCACGTGATTACCGACGGGCATGGCACTCCGCTTGCGGTCCTGCTGACGGGCGGCAACCGCAACGACGTCACCCAGTTGTTGCCCCTGCTCGACGCGATCCCATCGGTCCGCGGCCGAGTCGGCCGTCCTCGCCGCAGACCAGACTCGCTGTTCGCCGATCATGGTTACGACCACGACATCTACCGCGATCAGGTACGCGTCCGCGGCATCGTGCCGGCCATCGCACGCCGAGGCACACAGCACGGCACCGGACTGGGCACATACCGATGGGTGGTCGAGCGCACCTTCGCCTGGATCCATGGCTTCCGCCGCCTGCGCATCCGCTGGGAACGACGGTCCGACATTCACGAAGCGTTCCTCAAACTGGCCTGCTGTCTCATCACCCACCGACAACTCTGCTCATTGTGTTAGCCGTTGTAAGCGCCATCAATCAAGGAAAGGGAAGTAGTCGCAATTGAAACTGAGCCAGGTAGGAACAATGGTCAAGAGTCTCGCTGGTCGGCCGGAGTGTCGTGTTGGCATATTCGGTGCCGCGGCCGGGGTTCTGGCCTATGTTTTTCCGGGCGTCGTTGTTCCACTAAGCGTAGCTGCTGGGGTGGCTACGGTGGCCGCGATGTTCACCCGCAGCAACTAGCGCCTAGTAAATGGGGGATGGCTCTCGCACTCTCGTCGTCCCCGAACCACCGGAAGCTGGGTCCTGGACGTCTGAGCCTCAGCTGGTGAACGTCAACCACGACGGCGGGTGCGTCGCGCGGTCAGGTGCGCCTGCGCCAGAGCAACTACGACCCGGCCTCAGCCATCCGGCTCTGCCGTCTCAAGGTCCTCAGCTTGGAAAGCTTGGGTCTTCTACAGGCGATTGCTGGGCTGACCAGTGGCGGAACTGCTAGCGGGGTCGGACCGGTCGGCAGCGTGCTCCCCGCCATTCCCCGCACGACCTGGCACGGCACTTCGTCCTCGGTCGTGGCCCTACAGGACCAAGCCCAGCGCAGTTGCGGCACATAGCAGACAGACGCCAGCCAGGATGAGGTTGATTCCGAGACGGAGCCGGCGGAACTTGATCGCGACTGCGCGGGAGAGGAATGTAACCCGCTCAGCGCGCAGATCCGCGCGCATGTGGTCGCGTAGCGACTCTGGTTCCAGAGTCGCCCAACGAGACCAGCCTTCAGCGGTCACAGTGTTGATGTGGACTGGTCGGACGGTGATGAGCAGAACCACGAAGGCGATCACGAGGCACATCGCGCCGGCCGCGCCAACGGCCAGTACGATCGCTCCCTGGTGCCTGGAGCCCTGTGCTGCAACGAAGCCTAAGGCCACGCCAGTCATCGCCAGCACGACGCTTGCCTTGGCGTCAGCCCGTGCGAGTTCGCTGGTGAGCGTCCTGAGCGCGTCATTTAAGTTGTCGGACGAATGGTCCGCGCCACTGTTCAATCCCTGTGCCATGAGGCCTCCGTCCCCTGAAACGGAGACGCCGACGGACGGCTACTGGTTCGTCTGCGCCGAGCAAGGACGAAGCGCCGTGGCCCACAGACCGCTTCGTCCCCAAGCAACTTGGGCAGGCGCCTGGCCTTGGGTCGCTGTGCTTGCGATGGTTCACAGGTGTGCACGGTTGTCCGTCGGCGTTGTCACACAGTTAGACACTGAGCTGTTTCAGAGTGGCCACTGATCGGGTGACGCGGGCAGTGTGCGCAACGCACG